>JASLOA010000046.1 GCA_030745755.1 Kiritimatiellia bacterium
AAAAACTACCATATCGAAAGACACAACAGATGATATCTCGGTAGATGTTGAGCAAATCGCCTCCCTAGTTGCCATCTGGACAGGGATCCCTGTCGATAGGCTGATGGAAGGAGAAGCAGAAAAACTGCTTAGAATGGAGACAAGAATCCACCAACGTGTCATGGGTCAGGAGGCAGCAGTCACCTCCGTGTCGGACGCAGTCCGAAGGGCAAGAGCAGGCCTAAGTGACCCGAAACGCCCGATTGGAAGCTTCATCTTCCTAGGTCCGACAGGTGTGGGTAAGACTGAGCTCGCTCGTGCACTGGCAGAATATCTATTTGACGATGAGCAGAATTTGGTGCGTATAGATATGTCCGAGTACATGGAGAAACATACCGTGTCGCGCCTGGTCGGTGCCCCTCCGGGTTATATCGGATTTGAAGAAGGCGGGCAGCTCACGGAAGCGGTGCGACGCAGGCCCTATAGTGTGATCCTGCTCGACGAGATCGAGAAGGCGCATCCGGATGTGTTCAACATCCTTCTGCAGATTCTCGACGACGGACGTTTGACCGACTCGCACGGGCGCACGGTAAGCTTCAAGAATACGATCGTGATCATGACCAGCAATATCGGTTCACCCCTGTTGCTGGAGGGAATCGACAAGGCTGGTCACATCTCGGAAGGCGCCCGCCGCCAGGTGATGGATGAGCTGCGCGCACGGTTCCGCCCCGAGTTCCTGAACCGCGTCGATGAGACCGTGCTCTTCAAGCCGCTCACTCTCGACGAGATCACCCGCATCGTGGATCTGCTCCTGAACGAACTGCGCAGCCGTCTCGAGACCCAGGGGCTGACGCTCGAAGTGACAGAGGAGGCCGAACGTTTCATCGCCGAGCAGGGCTTCGACCCCGTCTACGGAGCGCGCCCACTCAAGCGCTTCATCCAACGCGAAGTGGAAACCCCGATCTCCCGCAAGATCATTGGCGGCGAGACAGGGGAGGGCAAAGCCCTTCACCTGACGGTAGAGAACGGCTCGCTCCTCCTGGAATCCGGGATGGGATCGCAATGGTGAGAATGCATTAAGACCTAATAGCAATCGGCTTACACAAAGAGCGTGTCATATTTCGCCACGATCGTGGCGAAATATGACACGCTTCTTCTCTTGCTGTGGTTCGGGTGGGGATGGTTTACAGGTGGGCGTGGTAGATGGGCGTGTGCAGGGCGCCTGCAGGGCGGAGTTCGCTCTTGAAGAGGGTGATGGCGGTGGCTTCGATGGAGCCGAAGGTATGATCTTTGGCGTTGTCGATACGCTTCATCATGGCGTCCATGTTGCGTCTGCCGTGAATCCGACCGAGCGTGATGTGGGGGGAGAAGGGGCGATCTTCGGTCTCGAATCCAGCTGCAAGAAGGGCCTCTGCCAGACGCGACTGGAGCGCTTGCAGGCCCGCCACATCGCCGCGCAGGTCGGCCCATACGATGCGTCGAGAGCGCGACGATCCGAACGTGCCGATGCCTTCGACCTCTAAGTGAAGGGCGTGAGAGTCTTCTACGCTCAGTTCCATCGCGGCGCGAACAATCTCCAATCCAGGATCGGGCACTTCGCCAAGGAAGGCGAGCGTGAGATGCATGGTCTCGGGGCGCGTCCAGCGTACCTGGGCGCCGGTTGCGCGCAGTCTCCTCTGAAATGCAGCAAGCTGTGCGCGAACGCTGCTATCGATCTCAATGGCAATGAACGTGCGCATCAGTCCTTCCAGAGTGGAAGCCCTGTGGTGGCATCGAATCCGCGTTCGTGGGCCGGGCCGTCGAAGGCGTGGATGACGTATTCGCAGGCGAAAATGATCGCCCCGGGGGCGAGATGGCCGCCGATGGCCTTGCCTTGCCGATCGGTGAGCGTGACATGAGCATGGACGAAGGCCTCTCCATCCTTGAGCGATACGTTACCGCTCAGTGAAGCGATCTCCATGGCTTGGTCGAAGTCGTGGAACTCGTAGGCATGGGACTTTTGGTTGTAGTAGCCAAGCCGCGCCTTTTGCACTGTGCCCAGAGCTTCGACGCGTCCCAAGGTAACGCTTTCACTGCGGCAGATCTCGTTGAGCGATTCGATCAGATCGCTCCCGTGCACCAGCTTTCCCATCAACACCCGTTTCGGCGATATCTCGGTCATTCTTGTTCTCCTTCTTCATCAATCGTAAACCGCCACAGTTTCTCCGCCCATTGCCCTGCGTAGTCAACCCCAATGCGTGGGGTCTGACGAATGGGGCCTGTCACGCCACCGCGGTCTTCAAGCCAGATGGTGTCGCTGCAGGCGTCGGTTCTGTTGTGCGTGAGGTCGATTGCCATGGCCTGGCAGAGCTTGCCGGGTCCATTGGCCAGGTTGTGGTCCGAAACAGTGGGGGCTCGGTTGAGGCGCATGTGCTCGATTTCCGCGATCGGCTCAACGGCCCTCACCAGTACCGCCCCGGCGGTGCCGTCCTTCTCGGTCACGAAGTTGAGGCAGTGGTGCATCCCGTATATGAGGTAGATGTAGACCATTCCGGGCGGGCCGAACATGATGCGGGCACGTTTGGAAGTCTTGCGTGCGGCATGGGACGCGAGATCTTCCGGTCCGAGATAGGCCTCGACTTCTATGACGCGGCCTGCCATCTCGATATCCCCGACACGGTGCACCAGCACCTTTCCCAGCAGCTCCGGCGCAACATCCAGAGTGGGTCTTCCGTAGAACTCCCTTGGCATGCGTCTTCTCATGCGTTCTCGCTATCGAAGGCGGTCCGCTCGGAGAGCGGGCCCTGCCTGGCCAATGATAGGCGGGCCCTCTGGGCGAGCCGATGCACTGTTGTCATGGCGCCAGTCGTTCGATTCTCCACTCGCCATCCTGGCGCCGATAGCGCAATCGGTCATGCAGTCGGTGTTCGCCTTCTTCCCAGAACTCAATCATATCGGGTGAGAGACGGTACCCGCCCCAGTGGGGAGGGCAGGGGATGTCCCTGTTCTCGAACCGTCGTCTCGTCTCGGTGAGGCCATCATTGAGCACGGCGCGATCAGGGATCACGCGGCTCTGCTTGGAGACCCATGCACCGAGCTGGTGGCCGCGTGGGCGTGAGGCAAAGTATACCTCCGATTCCTCGCGCGACACCTTGTTGACTCGACCTTCAATGCGAACTTGTTGTTTAAGGTCCCGCCACCAGAGGACCATAGCGGCCTGGGGGTTCGTTTGCAGTTCCTCCGCCTTCCGACTTCGATAGTTGGTGTAGAAGACGAACCCGCGCTCGTCATGCCCGCGCAGGAGTACGATGCGAGCGGAGGGTCGACCGTCGGGTCCGACGGTCGCCAGTGTCACGCCACCATGTAGGGGGTGATCGTCAGCATCCGTCAGCCAGGTTGAGACCAGGTCGATCGGGTTGGGCGTTGGGTTTTGCTCGTGCATAGTTCAGGTACAGTGCCACAAGGCCGACCGGTGTGCCAGCCCGCAACGATCGCGCTCAACAGGGCACGAAGTGTTTGCAGACCGACATGCTCGACCGTGTGCGGGCGACTTACAAAAGAAGCGAACGCCCGCAGGTGTTCACTCGCATCGGCGTCGATTCCGGTGTCGAGCAGGACGAGCTGTGACGCGAACTGCTTGAAGAACGAACGGGCTTGTGTACGGTCGAATCCCCACTCGGTAAAATGCGATTGCCAGTCGCGCAACCAGCCCGGGGTGAGCAGATAGGCACCGGCTTCAAGGTGTTTCGTCACAAGATCGGTCGGTGCGAACAGTTCGAAGCACTGCGTCAGTCGGCGGATGTGCACGCTGTTGTGCCGGCCTGGATTGAGTTTGCAGAGGCAGCTACTCCCCAGGACCTCGGTTCGGGTGAGATCATTGATGTCCGCCGTCAGGGCCTCGATCTTCTCTGCGCCCAGGGCGGGTACTCCGCAACAGGCGGGGAACGAACGCGCGACCACGTCATCCCATCCCGCCTCCGCGAGAACGGCATCCATTTCGGGGCGGGTGATGGCGCAGACAAGGAGGCAGAGCGTGTCAGGCATTGGAATCGATCCAGTTCAAGGGATAGCGGCCCCACTGGTCAACCGCATGCGATATCGCCTGCAGCGTCTCCTCTGAGACCTGCCACGGGATCTCGCCGTGATTATCAGCCAGGATGAACCCGCCGCCGCGACCCGCCTTGGCGATGGCTGTCTTGACGGCATTCTCGGCGTCCTCCCGGGTCCATCGGCGCATCTCAATTCCGTTCAGGTTTCCGACAATGGTCAACTTGCCAGCGCACGCCTTTTTGATCTGTGTGAGGTCTTCCTCCGCGCTGACGCCGATCACGCCGGTGCCGGTTCTGATAATGTCCGGGATAATCGAGAGGCAGTGGCCTGAAGCAAAGTGTGTGCCGGTTGGGCCTTTGATTCTTGGAATCGTTCGTTTGGCCACTTCGAGTCCAGTTGACAGGTAGAGATTGCGCGGAATGATGGTGGTGGATGAGACAGGATCGAAGTACACAACGGCGGTTGCGCCGGCCTCGATCTGTGCATTGGCCCAGCCAACGCAGAACTCCTCGTTGA
This sequence comes from Kiritimatiellia bacterium, assembly GCA_030745755.1. Lineage (GTDB taxonomy): Bacteria > Verrucomicrobiota > Kiritimatiellia > UBA8416 > JABMPJ01 > JABMPJ01. The sequence continues at coordinate 4,525 of JASLOA010000046.1, forward strand.
CGGCCATGAGCGCTTCAAAAAGACCCGGGTGATGGTGCATCAGTTCGAGGTAGGGACCGAAGCCCATCTGCATGACCGGCAACGAGAAAGGCGATATGGCGACTCCCAGAATCGGAACATCGCCCGCGCTTCTTTCCGCCAGTGCGGCCGTTGCCTTGATGCTCTCCTCCAGGCAGGGGCAGTCGAGCGCCCGCGGGGGGACGAGATCAAGGATCTGTTTCGGATCACGTATGACGGGGCGCCCGGAATTGAACGGTCCGTCGTCCCGGCGCAGCACCTCGCCACCCCACGCTTCCACCTCTGCGGCGGCATAGAAGAACCCGGTCAGGCAGTCATGGTTGAACCTCTCTCTCATCCGGAGTTGGCCTTCGACAATATTCTCGGCGCGTGTGAAGTACTGGGTCAGAGGCATGTTCAGTTCGCGAGCACCATGCAGCGTGGGAAAGAGGAATAGGGGCACGCGGTCCGGCTCTCTGTGGGACACGGTAGCCAGAAATCGTTCCATGGGTGTCATCGTGTCGCCGGTCATTCTATCCCCTCTGCCAGTTCTTCAATAATCCCGAGAGCGTCGGATGCGCTGTAGCCCATGGCATCGGCGCCGATCTCATGCCAGAGCATTTCGTCCATCCGGAATGGTGCCCCGCCAACCACGATCTTGAAGTCGAGTCCGGCCTCGTTGCGCTTGGTGCCGAGCTCCAGGACCTGCAGTGCGGAGTGAAGCATGAGTGTGGAGACCAAGAGGATCTTGACATGGTCTTCTGCAATGCGCGCCAGGACTTCGTCGACTTCGGCTGTACCGTAGTCCAGGACATCCACACCGCTGGAACGAAGAACAGAACAGACGATGCGTTTGCCAAGAACGTGGTAGTCGCTCAGGACTACCATGGCGGTGGTGGGAAGGTCGCGACGGACGATCTCGTGTTCCGGTATCAGTTCGTCCAGCAGAGTCTCGCATATGCGTCCGCTCATATAGAGTTGCGAGAGCGCCACACTGCCACAGCTCCATTCGTCCCCGATGTCGAGCAGGGCGGGAATGATCAGGTGCTCCAGTCGCTGAACAGGCGACAGGGCCCCGGCCGTCTGCATCAATAGTTCGCGCGCCGCATCCTGATTCATGTTCAGGAGCGCATCGCGAAACTGTTCCTTGTGGCTATCCACAGTCATGGCATAGTCATGAGACACTCGCTTCACTCTGATCGTACGCTTCTGTGTGCACATGTCAAGCGCTCCACACGTGGATTTACATTCGGTCATCGATCTGCCAGTATGGTGCCGGATTGAACAAACCCATGGTGCCTGGGTGGTGGAATTGGCAGACACAGGGGACTTAAAATCCCCTGATCGCAAGATCGTGCGGGTTCGAGTCCCGCCCCGGGCATAACGGAAGTCGGAGAACGGAGATCGGTTGGTCTGTGTTGGGAGCGGTGATGGGCGAAGACAAGAGCTGGATTCGGGACGGAATTGCGGCGAGTGCGGCGATGATTGGTGGGCTGGTGGAGTCTGTCGATGTCATCGGCGAGATGGGCGAGGTGATTGTGGCCGCGCTCAAGGCTGGCAGCAAGGTGTTGACGGCAGGTAATGGCGGCAGTGCGGCCGATGCGTTGCATATGTCTGAGGAGTTTGTGGGCCGGTTTCGCAACAACCGTTGTTCGTTGCCGGCCGTATCGCTGGCGGCTGACTCGACGGCGATCACCTGCATCGGCAATGATTTCGGGTTCGACGAGATCTTCAGTCGCCAGGTTGAGGGTCTGGGGAAGGCCGGCGACGTGCTTGTGGTCTTCAGTACGAGCGGAAGCGCGCGCAACCTGTCGCGGGCTATTGAAGCGGCCCGCGAGGCAAAGCTGATCACGATTGCGCTGCTGGGACGCGATGGCGGTCCCTTGGCGGGCAAGGCCGACCACGAGATCATCGTGCGTGGCGACGCGACCGAGCGTATCCAGGAGGCCCACCAGGTGCTCGTGCATCTTCTATTGGATGCCGCAGAACGCGTTTTTTGGAGTAATGATGCAACATAGAACTATCAGGTTGGCCGCCATGTCGTTGGTGTGTGCGGCGGTCGTTGCCCCCGCCCAGGTGGACATACGGCTCGAGATAAAGAATACAACCGTACTGACACACGAGCCGCTCATGGCGGGTGTGACTGTGGTCAACCAGGGCTTGGCAGCGCTTACCCTTAACGCGGCCAATGGGACAGGCCCCCAGTTGCGTTTCAATGTGGAACATGATAGCGGGAGCTCGGCGGTGCGCCGACAGGGCGCCAGGCCGCAGGAGCTGGTTGTTCCGGCCGGGCAGGCCCGTGCCTTGGACGTGGATCTCACGATGCTCTATAACATGACCCAGTCGGATCGCTACTTCGTCCGCGCGCTGCTGATGGGCGGGAGCATCGAAGTGCGATCACCGCTCAAGGTGATCGACGTCGTGCCGGGGCTCGAGCTGGCGAGCGCGAGTGGATCGGTCCCGCGCGCTCCGGGTGTGCGCCGAATCTACTCGTTGCGCTACTGGACACGGAAGCAGGAAGAGCACATCTTTCTCTGCGTGCACGATGAATCCTTCGCTCGTACATTCTCCCCGGTCTACCTTGGCTCGTTGATTCGTGTGGTGCGGCCGACCATAGAGCTGGGAGCAGGCGGGACGGTTACGGTGAAGCACCAGGTGAATCGCGCCCAGATGATGGTCTCTACGCTTAAGTCACAGCCCAACAAGTTGTCGTTGCTCTCGCAGCGTCCCGTTCGCATCACATCCAAAGCCCTGCCAAAGGCGCCTTCACTGCTGCGGAACTAGAGTCTGGCAAAAGTCTCGCACATGCTCATCCCATGCGCCTGAGCTTGCGCCCGGCTCGGCGGGACGCCTCGCCCTACCTGGTGAAGAACACGACGCAGTACCCGACGTAGACGAGCAGCAGAACGGTATGCAAGCGACCATCCCAGCGTGCCGCGCGACGGACGAATTCGGGTGATAGCGCGCGCCTGCAGAGCAGGGCACGTCCGGCAATCTCAAGCAGAATGATCACTGCCACCGGGTAAGTGAGCGGGTTACGGCTGCTCCGCTGCATGCTGCCTGTAACGAGGTCACGCAGACCCGTGGTCAGTCCACACATCGGGCAGCTGCGTCCCATGAGTGTTTCCAGGACACATCCGGGATAGAGCGCGCCGATATGCTCGTGGATGCATGGCGCCAGCACGAGGGCCGCCCCCAGTGAGAGCAGGGCGATAAGCATGATGATATTGAAACGCCGGTAGTTCATGATCTTACGTCGTTGAGAATTGTATCCGAGTAGGATAGGGTGCGTTCATCCTTCTTGCGGGAGAGTGTTTATGGAGTGGTATTACGTTAAAGATGGCGAATCGCGTGGACCGGTCAGCCGGGATGAGCTGGGGCGCCTGGCAGGTAGCGGGCAGCTGCAGCGCGAGGACCTGGTGTGGAACAGCAGCATGGGCGAGGAATGGGTTCGGGCCGAGAGTGTGACGGGCCTCTTCAGCGGGCAGACACGTGATAGCCATCTGCGTGAACCGCCTTCGGCTGGGCGTGACCTCCGCGAGCCGGGAAGCATCAGACTAATTGAGCCTGCCAAAGCGGCGTGGGCGCGCATGGTTCTGATTCTCTTCCGGCCGTTCGACATTGGCAAATGGTTTGCCCTCGGCTTTTCGGCGTGGAGTACCTGGCGCAGTTTGGGGTGATTTCGTGATTGAGCCCGCGGAGAGTGACGATGGGTCTGACGCGTGAGGAAGCTCGCCGGTCGGCGGCGGTGACGTTGTCCGACATGGAGATGTTCATCTTTCCAGAGCTGATCTACAGCCTGGTGCTGGCGAACATAATGTCGCCCCGCATCTGGGCCTGGCGTGAGGATTCCTGGTTCGACGGTATCGAGCGCATGAAGCCATATCGGCGCATCACACGGTTGAAGCAGTACATCATGGACCATTATGCCTTCAACCTGGACCTCGATACGTGGGGACTGACGACCCGGGACCAGGAGCTGGCGCGATTTGAGTCCTTCATCAGCCCCGAGACCCTGGCACAGTCGAACGCGCTGTTCGGTTACGAGGGCGACAAGTACTACTTCGATATCGATATTCGGACCCACTTCGGGTTGGACAAGTACGACGGCGACGTGATCCCGTATTGGAAGACCGAAACGGTGGAGGCCATGGACGCGTTCCGCCTCAAGCCGAACTATGCCAACGGGGCGGGGGAGTGCGTCTCGCTGGCCACGCTGTATGCGGCCGCGCTGTTCATTGTGGCCCGAATCCCGTTGCAGGATATCTTTCTGATGGCCACGCCGCTGCATTCGCAGAACTTCGTGGATGTGGATGACGGCATCCTGACCAACAACCGGCGGCTCGTGACCAAGAAGATGTGGTTCAACGGTACGGCGCTTTCGGCCCAGGCGCGACGCGCACTTGAAAATGAGCGCGTGACCATTGTGGCGCACGAGAGCGGCGTGTTGCACACGATGTACGAGGAGGCCAGCCTGCCTCGCGAACAGGCGGAGCGCTTTGCCGGGCGTCTCAATGGCTTCCTCTGCACGGAGCTGACGGACGAGGTGCTGGGCAACTTCTTGCGCCATACAAGCGATATCCAGAAGTGCTTCCAGATTCGTTGGCCTCAGCATGGGCAAGATCACCACGTCCCGATGGAGCGCATCTTCGCCTACGAGCACGGGAGCCCCTACCGGGTAACGGACAATACGCGCGCCAAGTTGATGGACGAGATTGAGGGCGAGGAGTTTTGCGAGTGCCGCCTTCCGAGTCGCATCGTGTTCAATGATCTCGAAGCATTTGTGAAGCAGGAGCGCATTGACATCTCGCGCGATGAGGATGTCCGTCGACTGAAGGAGCAGTTTGCCAGTGACTGTCTGAATGCGGAGATTGCGATTGAGAGTCTGGTCCGGTTCTGTCGGATACGGCCCCAGCTACCTGACCTTGAGCGCAAGACCTTCATCAAGGGGCAGGAGCCCCTGGGCCTTGAGATTGATATGACGCGCGACGAGATCCGGGAGCGCCTGGAATCCATTCGCACAGCGAACGTACTGGCCGACATGGCTTTCTATGCCTGGCGAGACCTGAGCCGGACCGAGCCGGAGCCGTTCCTGGTGGCCGCCGTTCAGCGTTGCCCTGTTTCGGTGGAGGCAACGAAGGATCTGTCGGATCCCGAGCTGAAGGCTGTACTGGATGACATGGGTGATGAATCGATTTACGACGGTCCGGTGCGCCTCGCGCAGCCTGACGAGGTGTGGAACTTCCGGTCAGGCGACGGAATCGAGAAGGCCCTGCTCGTGGCCAATGTGCTGCGTGCCCGCGATCCCGGGACTGGCCTGACGCTCACCGTAGAGACAGGCCAGGTCGCCCTCAAAGGGGCGGCAAACGAGTGGCGCTTCAGTACGCAAAAGGGGCTGGACCCGGCCGTCTGGATAATCCCTTAGTCCTATTCCTTTCTAACTGGCAATAGCCCACTTCCCCCTTGTTCTCCCGTCTTGGGTTTCGTAGTATCCGATGCATACTATGCGCAGGATAATATTCAAACATCCGAGCGACGGCCCTTTGCCGGGCCGTCTCTGTTTCTCTGCAGTGCTGCTGTCGCTGCTATTGGCCGGGGTGGCGTCTGCGGACAAAGTCGTTCTGCGCATCCGGGCTGCCAACCCCATCAACACGGTTCAGACCGTACAGATAAAGGCCAATCTCCCCCCTCGTGTCGGCAAGGAAGATGTGTCGCTGCCGGTAGGATTGGAGCTTGGTTACGACATCAAAAGCGACCGCTACTATGTCTTTGGAGAGATGGAACTGGGCGCCAAAGAGATTCGCGAGTTCGATGTTGAGATTCGTGATATTTGGGTGGTCGACCTCAATGATGTCACATCACTCCAGGAGCACGCCAAGCAGCTTGTCGCCAAGCTGGCGGGGTCGGACTATGCCGAGAACGCGGCCGGTCTGCTGGCGGAGATAGAGAAGAACCTGGCGTCCGTTTCCTCTCTGCAGGGCGAGAGCAATATCGGGCCGGGCATCAAGCCCATGCAGCATATCCGAGCCTACGAGGCCAACTTGGAGACGCTCAAGCGCATCAGGACAGACCTGGGCTACCTCGAAAATCTGGTATTGGGAACGGGCCAGGACATTGGGAGTCTGATGGGGGATGTCAAAGAGGCCCCGCTTCCTGATGGCAGCGATATTGTCATCGAAGGGGACTACAAGGTTGCCGTACTCAAGATCTCGGTCAGAAACACCTCTCCCAAGGAGTCGCGCCGGGTGCCGATCGAGAAGAATCTGCCGGAAGAGATCAACCTGACAGACGTTCTGGATGCGGGTGAGCTGGACGTATCAACCCGTCCGGACACGGAGATCTGCTACGTCTTCAAGAACAGTGTAGAAATTCCGCCGGGTGAAACGCGTGTGTTTGAAGTCAAGATGCGTGACAAGTGGAACGTGTCCGAGCTGCGCATCCCGGACCTGCGCAAGCGGGGCGAGGCGCTGCTCACGCGCGTGGGGGCCGACGGTTCGTTCCAGGCTGTTGAAGAGGGCATTCAGGAGCTTCTGGCGGAACTCGCCGCCATAGAAGCCGAGGAAGGGCCCACGACGTTCAATGATCAATATGTGGCTTTCTATCGGCGTCAGAACGACCAGTTGGATCGGATCGAGCAGCGGATACTGCGCGTTGAGAGCGCGTTGCGGCCGCAGACGAAGAACACGAAGTACGGCTTCAAGGCCAAGCCGCCCAGCATGAAAACCACCTGGTTGATCATCTATATCATCCTCGGTTTTCTTGCGATCATGAGTCTGCTGTTCTTCCTGCGCTGGTACGGGGGAAAGGGTAAGTAGATGGCACTCAAGCTCGACCTTATCAAGTTGAAGGAGAATGGGGTTGTTGCAGAAGTGCGGCAGGATGTTGTCCATGCGACCGGGCTGACGAACTGCATGAACGGTCAGCTGGTTACGATCGGCTCCGATTCCGAGGGCGTGATTGTCGGGTTCGACGGGGACTACGTACTCGTACTCGTGGTTAAGGCCGGCCATCCGATCAAGCCGGGCGACCAGGTCTCCACACCCATCGACGACTTCAAGGTGCCGGTCGGCGATGAATTCCTCGGTCGTAGAGTCAATGCCCTGGCCTTGCCGATCGACGGCGAAGGGCCGATTCGCGAGTCCGCGATGTACCCGATTTTCATGAAGGCGCCCTCCGTACTGGAGCGTATTCCGCTGGGTGATGTGATGGAGACGGGCACGAAGATCATCGATATGATGAAGCCCGTCGGGCGTGGACAGCGCATGTTGATCATTGGCGATCGTATGACAGGCAAGACGACGATTGGGGTGGATGCGATCCTGAATCAGCGTGGCAAGGGCGTGATCTGCATCTATTGTTGTATCGGGAAGTCTGAAGCATCGCTCAATCGTGTGCATGAGGTGTTTGACCAGGCTCACTGCTGGGACTACACGATCAGTGTGGCCGCCACCGCCTCCGACCCGATGGGGCAGCAGTACCTGGCGCCGTATGTGGCCACCAGTCTTGGCGAGTACTTCATGTACGAAAAGGCAGGGCATGTGCTTGTGGTCTTCGATGACTTCACCAAGCATGCCTGGGCCTATCGCCAGATTTCGCTGTTGCTGGAACGGGCACCGGGGCGCGATGCCTATCCCGGTGACATCTTCTATATTCATTCGCAACTCGTCGAGCGTGCCGGCAAGCTGAAGCCCGACCGCGGTGGCGGCTCGATGACCCACCTTCCGATCGTGGAAACCCTGCAGGGCGACCTGGCGGGATATATCCCCTCCAATATCGTCTCGATGACGGATGGGCAGATCTACTTCAGTACCAACCTCTTTGGCGAGGGATTCAAGCCGGCCATCGATATGGGCCTCTCTGTTTCGCGTATTGGCAGCAAGGTGCAGTGGCGCGCCGTGAAGAAGTTGACCGGTATGCTGCAGCTTGAGTTCGTGCGATACAAGGAGCTGGAAAAGCTGACGCGTATCAAGGCCGGCATGTCGGCGGATGTGGAGAAACGCCTGTTGCAGGGCAAGGTGCTGGAAGAGGTCCTCAAGCAGGAACAGAATAACCCGATTCCCATGGAGGACGAGGTCGTCGTGCTTTATGCCCTGGAGCAGGGCTTCCTGGAGGATGTCGCGCCCGAGCAGGTGCAGGGCATGCTGAAAGGGCTGGTTGAACTCGTTCATCTCAATTGCCCCGAGCTATTGGAAGAGCTGCGGCTGAACCAGGACATGTCCGACAACATCAAGGAGGGGTTCGATGAGCAGATCGCTCGGTACCGCGCTACCGCTCTTTAAGATCAAGGTCCACGAGAAGGGCATCATCAAGGACATCAAGGAGATCATTGTCCGCATCACCGGTCTGCCCACCTGTCTCAACGGTCAGATTGTTGACCTTGGCAATGGTGTCAACGGCATCATTATGGGCTATGATGAGGAGGATGTCCTGGTGCTGGTATTGGGCGACCAGACCCGGTTGCGCATGGGCAAAGAGGTCACCGGTGCCAGCGAGCCCTTCAAGATTCCGGTGGGCGATCGCTTTATCGGTCGCATGGTGACGGCCCTCGGAGAGCCGTGTGACCAGGGACCCAACGTAGAGCCGGATGAGATGTATGCGGTCTTCCGCGACTCCGCCCCCATCGTGTGGCGCGCACCGGTGGAAGAGTTCATACCCGTCGGCACGAAGATGATTGATATCGCGATCCCGCTGGCCAAAGGGCAGCGCCAGCTGATCCTCGGCGACCGCATGACGGGCAAAACCGTGATCGCCGTGGATGCCATTCTCAACCAGCTCGGGCGTGACGTGGTTTGTATCTTCTGCTGTGTGGGGAAATCCCTCTCCGGCCTGAGCAAAATCATGTCCGTACTCAAGGAGAGGGGCGCCATGGACTATACGGTGGTCATGGTGGCCACCGATAACGCGCCGGTTGGCGAGCAGTACCTGGTGCCGTTTGCGGCGGCCTCCATGGGGGAGTATTTCGCACTCAAGGGTCGGGATGTGCTGGTCGTGTTCGATGATCTCACCAAGCATGCCTGGGCCTACCGTCAGCTCTCGCTGCTTCTGGAGCGCCCGCCGGGTCGCGAGGCCTATCCGGGCGATATCTTCTATGTGCAGACGCAATTGATGGAACGCGCGGGCCGATTCAACGAAGCGCACGGCGGGGCGTCCATGACCTTCCTCGGCATTGCGGAAACGCTGCAGGGCGACCTGACAGGCTTCATCCCGTCGAACCTGGCTTCGATGTGTGATGGGCAGATCTGCCTGAGCTCGGGGATCTTTGCCGAAGGCGTTCGTCCGGCCATCGACATCACAACGTCGCTGTCGATCATTGGCGGACGTGTGCAGAGCTCGTTGATGCGAAAACTGACACTCGGGCTGCGCGCGGACTTCGCGCAGTACAACGAAGTGCTGGCGCTGAGCCGGCTCCAGTCGGGCCTGTCTGATGAAGCGCAGATGATTGTGGATCGGGGCCAGTCGATCGCATCGATTTTCGTACAGATGCAGTATGAGCCGGTCTCCATCAATGATCAGATTCTCCTGCTGTTTGGTTTGTATAAGGGCGTGCTGAACAAGATGACCGATCCTCAACGTCATAAGTTCAACAAGGAATTCCCGGTATTTGTGCGCGAACGGTTTACCGGGCTATACGAGAGCCTGGGCGACGCCACCGAGTTGACGGACGAATTGGAACAGCAGCTGGCGGCGGCTTTGACGGCGCACATGGAACAGCTGGACAGTGGAGCGGAGTAGGGGGCATGGGGCGATGAAACTGGTGATGCTCAATCCCAAGCACGTCGTGTACGAGGGCGAGGCGGAGAGTGTCTGCCTGACGGGTGATGTTGCCGAGTTCGAATTGCTCGATCACCACGCGCCCATCGTCAGTCTGCTGCGCCCCGGTGAAGTAGTTGTGGATGGGGGACGCGAGACCATTCCGATCAAGCAGGGCATGGTGACATTCGATCGTGATGAGTGCATGATCTTGATGGAAGAATAGGCGCTTATGCAGAATTTCATTATCTTTCTCGTGATGTTCGTGACGATCATTGGGCCGTCCGGAGTGATCGCGGCGATTGGCTATGCAAGTATTCGGGCGCTTGGCAGGAATCCGTCGGCTGCGCCCAAGATCCTGCAGGCTATGATTATCTCCCTGGTTTTTGCGGAGGCCATTGCTGTTGTAGCGTTGCTGGTGTTGTTCCAGCTGTTTGGGCGAGGGTAAGGGTTTGAGGACTGAAGAATGGGATGGAAGTGTGATGGGGGAAGAAAGCCATGTCTGAGATGTTGAAACTACTGTTGCCGATTATCCTGACCCATGTCGTGGTCCTGGCTGTTGTCGTCGTGCTGATTAAGCGTATCTTGCTCGGTGATACGGCCAAGGCCGTCGAGAGTGTCCGCGAAGTCGAGGCCGAGATCAGGAAGAAGGAATCGGGAATTCGCGAGCAGATCGAAGAGCACGAGCGCGTATTCCAGCAGCAGAAGATCGCGGCGGAGAAGGAGCTGGAAGAGCACCGTGCCCAAGCGGACAAGGAAGTGGCCCGTGCCCGCGACCAGGTGCTCGGCGAGGCCCGTACCGAGGCCGATCGAATGGTCGAGCAGGCCAAGCGCAACGAAGAGAAGTTCAGGCAGCAGATCGCCCAGGACATGGAAGAGAAGGCGGTGCAGTACGCCGGCGAGATCTTCGGACTGGTCTTCACGGAGAAGATGGCCGAGGCCGTCGACCTTGTGTTCACCGACGAGCTTCTGGAAGCCTTGGATCACCTTGACTCGACCAGTATCACCGTGGACGCCAGCGACGTGGACTTTACGGCCGCGCGCCCGATTGCCGATGCGCAGAAGGTCCGGCTTGAGACATTGCTGAAAGAGAAGTTCGAGGCGGATATCAAGGTGCAGGAGAACATCCAGGAAGACCTCGTGGCGGGCCTGGCATTCAAACTGGGCAGCCTGGAAATTGATGGCAGCCTCAGCAACCGTATGAAAGAAGCGGTTGACGAGGTGAAGAAGCAAGCCCGAGGATGATGCTCCGGCCCGGGTGGAGGCCTCTTGGCTGGACCGCGTGGAATACCACGCGCTAAGGCCTGCGAGGCCCCCACCCGGGCCTCCGCTGGGGCTAGAAGGGGAGTGGGGTGCGCTGGGGTGTGGGGCCTCCGCGAAGGCTAGGTGGAGAGTTGGGCTTTTAGGGAGTAGGCGATGCAACTGAGTGAGTTGAGAAAGGAGCTGCAGTTCAACACGGAACTCGTGCAGCTCATCGAGACGCTCAAGAATATTGCGGCGGCCCAGTATCACGTGATGGAGAAGGAGAAGGAGCGGTTCGACCGTTTCATGGATGCCTTCTCCGAGTTCTTCCGGGTGGTCGACCTGGTGGAGGTGGATGACCCGCTCGTACGCGTGGTGACCGATGTGCTGGGTATCGTGGTGGTGACATCCGATTCCGGCTTTATGGGAGGCTTGAACCAGGGCGTTATCAGGCGCGCGCAGGCTGAAGCCGATCGGCATGGGGTGGACAAGGTGGCCTACGTGGTGGTCGGCGATAAGGGGTGTGGCACGTTTGAGGACAACGAGGTGGATTTTGCCGGCTTCGGTGGGATCAACCAGGAGACGATCTACGAGCAATCCATGGCCGTGAAGGACCACATTGTCAAAGAGGTGCTTGAGCAGCGGATGGGAAAAGTGATCATCGTCTACCCACGCCCCCTGTCGTTCAGCGCCCAGACCATTGAGACCATCAACCTGTTGCCCTGTGCCGAGTTGTTTGATGAGGAAGCTGAGAGCGAGGTGACGCAGCATATCGGACACCGCAAGTTTGTCGCCGATGCGCGTAAGATTATCGTTGAGTCGAGTCTTTCAGACATGCTCGAGTACCTCTCAGGCGTGTGGGTGACATCCAAGCTATTCGAGGTATTTGAAGACAGCAAGCTGGCGGAATTCTCCGCGCGTGCCATGCATCTTGAAGGCAGCGGCCAGACACTGGAGAAAGAACGCGCCAAGCTGGAGCACAAGTGTTTCAAGGCGGCACACGAGTTGATTGACAAAGGAATGCGTGAGAGTTTTGCGTCGCGCGGCAAGAAGAAGAAACGCCGGTCGGCGGCATAGATCCGGAAGTGAACCGGGAGATACATCATGGCTATGGAAACCAGAGGAAAACGTGAAGGCAAGGTAATCGCCGTACAGGGGCCGGTGGTCGATGTACAGTTCGTGGCGATCGAGGATATGCCGGATCTGCACGAAACGATTCACACCAAGACATTCGACAAGCGCGATGTGACGCTGCTGGTTGCTGAGCATCTTGAAGGCAACATTGCCCGTTGCGTGTCGTTGGCGTCCACGTTGAACCTGCAGCGCAATGCCTTGGCTGTAGCGCAGGGCGAGACCTTGACGATCCCCGTGGGTGATGAGCTGTTCGGGCGCATTATCAACGTGATGGGTGATCCGATTGATGGCAAGGGGCCGATTCTGACAAAGGAACGCGCGCCGATTCACCGTGATTCCGCGCGTGTCGCTATGGATATGGGCGACCTTGGCGGCGGCAAGGCCGAGATCGTGGAAACGGGTATCAAGGTGGTCGATCTGCTCTTTCCTGTGGTTCGAGGAAGTAAGACGGGTGTCATTGGTGGTGCCGGTTGCGGCAAGACCGTGTTGATCATGGAGCTGATCCATAACATCGTGGAGGAACACGAAGGCGCCTGTGTGTTCACCGGTGTGGGCGAGCGTATCCGCGAGGGCAATGAGCTCTACTTCGAGTTTGAGGAAGCGGGAATCCTGGATAAGATTATGATGGCGTTCGGCCAGATGGATGAACCGCCAGGCGCCCGTTTCAATATCATTATGTCGGGAATTACGCTGGCCGAATATCTCCAGAAGCAGGGCCGGGAGGTCTTGCTCTTCATCGATAACGTGTACCGCTTTGTGCAGGCTGGTGCCGAGATCTCAACTCTGCTTGGCCGTACGCCCTCGGAAACGGGATACCAGCCGACCCTGAGCTCGGAGGTGGGCGATGTGCATGAGCGAATCAAGGGATCGATCTCGGCCTTCGAAGCCGTCTATGTGCCTGCGGACGACTTGACGGACCCGGCCGTTGTGGCGATTTTCAGCTACCTGGACGCCATTATGGTGTTGTCTCGTGAGCGCACGCAGTTGGGGCTCTACCCCGCGATTGACCCGCTGGTCTCCTCCTGTTCAAACCTCGATTCGACCATCGTGGGACAGCGTCACTTTGACGTCAGCCAGGAGCTGTTGCGGATTCTGACGAAGTATGACGAGCTACGGCGCATTGTGGCGGTGATCGGGCTGGATGAGCTGTCCAAGAACGACCGTACGCTCTACGAGCGGGCCCGCAAGCTGCAGTATTTCATGACGCAGCCGATGTTTGTGGCCGAATCCTACGTGGGCAAGAAGGGCGCCTATGTCAAGACTGGCGAGACGCTGGATGACTGCGAGCGGATCATCGACGGCAGAATGGATGATCGTCCCGAAGACGACTTCTACATGATCGGGACGATCAGCTAGTGTGGCATTTCACAATTGCGTTCGATGAGCTAGTGTGTCATCCCGAGCGAAGTCGAGGGATCTCCGACAACGTATGGGCTGAGATTCCTCGCTTCGCTCGGAATGACAAGGGCTTATGTTTTTTGGGAACCTGTTTTGCGTGACACGACACTAGCCCCGTGGAGCAACTGACCTATGGCCGGTTTCGAAGATGTCTTGGTCGAGAAGAATCTGCTGACTGCTGAGCAGCTGGCAGGTGCACGGGAACGGGCGCGGGCCAACCGGGAGTCGCTGGTGGCAGCCCTGGTCGGTGGCGGTTTCATCAGCGAACAGGCCCTTCTGCCGGTTGTGGCGGAACAGCAGCGCATGCGATTCGTGCAGCTGGGCGAAGAGACGATCGACTCCCGCGCTGTTCGCGCCGTCTCGGCCAAGCTGGTTTCCCACTACACGGTGATGCCGATTCAATACGACGGCCGCAGCCTGACCGTCGCGGTTTCCGATCCGTTCGATATCTCTGCGGTAGAGGACATCGAAACCAATCTGGGCTGCCACGTGGAGCGTGTTCTGGCCTGCCGTTCCGATATCATGGACGCCTTGCACCGCTACTATGGTGTGGGCGCCGAAACGGTCGAACGTATCCTGGCAGAAAGCCCCGAGCGCGAAACCATGCGGCGCCCGGAAGAGTCGCACGACCTGGAGCGCCAGGCCGAAGACGCGTCGGTGGTTCGGCTGGTCAACCAGCTTATGCGCGATGCGATTGACGATCGGGCCACGGACATCCATTTCGAGGTGCATCGCGACGGCATTTCCATCCGGCGCCGCATCGATGGCATCCTCTACGATATGAGCGTGCCGCGCAATATCCGGCATCTTTACCCGGCCATTATCAGTCGCGTGAAGTTAATGTCGCACCTCGATATCGTGGAACGGCGCCTGCCTCAGGACGGCAGGTCGCGGGTCAAGATTGGGCGCAGTGAGTATGACCTGCGTGTCTCGGTTGTGCCCTCGGTACACGGCGAAGATGTCGTCATCCGTATTCTGCCGGCTACCATGCTGTTTGACCTGGGGGATCTCGGATATTCCGACCGGCACCGCGAGATGCTCGAATCCTACGTGGCGCGTCCGCATGGAATCATTTTCGTGACGGGCCCCACCGGCAGCGGCAAGAGCACAACGCTATACGCCTGTCTGAGCCGGCTGAATGCGCGGACGCGCAAGATTATCACCCTGGAAGATCCGGTTGAGTATGAGCTGCACGGCATTACGCAGACACAGATGAACCCCAAGATCGGTCTGACTTTCTCACGCGCTCTGCCCAGCATGCTGCGGCATGATCCGGACGTTATGATGGTGGGAGAGGTGCGCGACTGTGAGACGGCGGAGATCGCAATCCAGACCGCCATGACCGGGCACCTGGTGCTCAGCACCCTGCATACGAACGATGCCGCCGGGGGCGCGGTGCGATTGGGTGATATGGGGGTGGATCCCTACCTGATCACGTCGACCGTGCATGTGTTCATCGCCCAGCGCCTCGTGCGCGTGATCTGCCATTCCTGCAAGGAATCGTACGAGGCTGATGGCAAGACACTCTATCGTGGGAAAGGCTGCAAGGAGTGCAACGGACATGGCTATCGCGGGCGCGTGGCCATTGCGGAGTTCATCCCGCTCGTGCCGGAGATCCAGTCGCTGATCCTTGGGCGTGCCTCGGCCGCCCAGATCCGCGAGGCCGCTGACGCGCTCAAGATGCCCACTCTGGCCGATGACGGTATGGCCAAGGTGGCGCAGGGCGTGACAACTGTTGAGGAAGTGCTGCGGGTTACGAGCATGTAGCCGATCCCGACCGCCGAAACCATGCCGCTATTCATATATAAGGCCAAACAGGGACCGCATCGCACCGAAGAAGGGGTGGTGGAGGCCTTTTCGCGCGCTGAAGCGGCCGATGTCCTGAACGGTCGTGGCCTTGTTCCTATACATATAGAAGAGAAGCAGGGGGGCGGAACGGAACTGAAGCGGCCCTGGTCCCGCAGGATCACGCGACGGGATGTGGTCGTATTTACTTATCAACTCGCCAGCCTGATCCGCTCGGGCGTCCCCATTCTGCGTGCCCTCTCGACCATTCGGGAGCAGACCGACCATCCTCGCTTCAGGCAGCTCGTGGGTGGGATTGAAGGGAGTATTCGCGACGGCGAGATGTTGAGCGACGCTCTGCAGCGGCACGAGGCGCACTTTCCCGAGCTGTATGTGAGTATGGTGCGCTCTGGAGAGTCGGGCGGCGTGCTTGATACGGTGCTGACCCGTCTGGCCGAGGCGATGGATAAAGAGGAGGAGACGCGCCGTCGGGCACAGTCGGCCATGGCATACCCCTTGCTGACGCTGACCGTGGGCATCCTGACGGTCTTCATCCTGCTGACATTCTTCCTGCCGCGCGTATTGAGCCTGTTCGACGAGTATGAGTCGTTGCCGCTACCGACGCGGATCCTCGTGGGGATCAGTAATTTCTGTGAGACCAACTGGTACTGGCTGGTTCTGGGGGTGTTGCTGCTGGTGGCACTGTTCCGTCGCATGGCAACCCATGAGCGCGGCAGACTCTACGTGGACGGGCTGAAACTCAAGCTGCCGCTTATCGGGAAGTTCATCTTGCTGACCGATATTGCGCGTTTCAGCCGGACCTTGGCCTTGCTCTTGCAGTCGGGCCTCTCGATCGACCGCGTCTTGCTGCTCGGTGCCCAAACGGCCTCGAACCATGTGCTCCGCGAGGAGATCGACGAAGTGCGACGGCAGACGGTCAGCCAGGGCATCCCGTTTTCGGAAGGTCTGAAGAGGGCGCGCAACTTTCCCATCTTTGTGTCGAACATGTGTGCCGTGGGCGAGGAAGCTGGACGTTTGGATGAGTCGCTGGACGAGGTGGCGGTATTCTACGAGCGCCAGGTCGAGCGGCAGAGCCGGTTGGCGATTTCGCTGCTCGAGCCGATCCTGATCCTGGTCGTGGGCGCGCTGGTCGGGTTCATCGTGGCAGCCATGCTGTTGCCGATCTTTGAATTGGGCACCAGATTATAGGTGACATACAGTGGGGTTCAGGTGTTAGCTAGAGGTGTGATTGTCAGAACAGCGACGGAAGCATCTTCATGATGTCATCCCGAGCGGAGTCGAGGGATCTCCGTCCTGTTGAGTGTCGCGGAGATCCCTCGGCAAGCTCGGGATGACATCATATGGTTGTTTTCTCCACGAATCTGTCGGTGGGAACACTAGGGTGCAGGCATAATCTGGAAAAACAGTGCAAGCGAGGTGAGGAATGAGGCGTGATGGATTTACTCTGATCGAGTTGATGGTGGTTGTGATTATCATTGCCGCCCTGGCCACCATGGTGTTGCCGCGCGTGCTGCCGGCTTCCGATGATGCCAAGAGCAAGATCGCGCTGGGCGATATTGCCAACATCACCGTTGCTTTGAAGATGTACCGGCTGCACAACGATACCTATCCCAAGGATCTGGATGTGCTTATGCAGCCCTCGACGTCCAAGACCTGGAAAGAACCCTATCTCGAGAACAAGCCGAATGATCCCTGGAAACGCAAGTACCAGTACAAATACCCCGGTTCTCACAACACGTTTGGGTTCGATCTGTGGTCGACCGGCCCCGATGAGCAGGGCGCCGACGACGATATCACCAACTGGGGCGAATAAGGGGCGCTCCGGCCGGGGTGAGGGGGTATCGCCCGACCGGTTCGGAGTACCGAACCGCTAAGGAGCGATTCCCCCTCACCCCGGCCTCCGCTTAGGGTAGAGGAAGAAGGCAAAGAGACCGGACCACACAGGCCTTCGCTGAGGGTAGAGGGAGAAGGCAAAGAGACCGGACCGCCCTGGCCTCCGCTTAGGGTAGAGGAAGAAGGCAAAGAGACCGGACCACACAGGCCTTCGCTGAGGGTAAGGGGAGAAGGGGAGTGGCGGATGGGGAACGATGTGAAAGGCGTGTTGGGCTTTACGCTTATCGAACTCCTCGTCACCGTGGTCATTCTCTCCACGGGCATTGTCCTTATTCTACAGGCTTTCCAGACCTCCATGGTCGCCCTGGCCGAATCGCGTGACAGCATGCGCTCGGCGGCCCTCAGCCATGCCCTCGTGGTTCAGGGCGAGTTGGATGTCCGCAGTGGCGGCTCCATCGGCGTCGACGACTCTGCCCTCGAAACGCTCTATCCCGACTACCGCTGGCGCGTTGACACGCGCGCGAATAGCGATCTGGTCTGTACCAATTCCTCCACTATCCAGCATGAAGTGGTGGTCATGGTGCAGCACGAGGTCACGGGTCGGGAAGCCGAGGTGGCAAGCTGGGTGCAAGTTAAGAGCCAGGAAGATCCGGGGGTCGGCCCTTGACGGCGTGTTGCCTAAAAGGAGATCCCTCGACTTCGCTCGGGATGACAGCTCCGGAATTACAGAGTTTCCTGGGGCATTGTCATGCTGAGCTTGTCGAAGCATCTCCTTTGAGCAGCCCTGGTGGTTTGGGCAACAGACCCTCAAGAACCAACCGTGGGCAGCACGCCTTTACCCTCATCGAGCTCCTGGTCGTCACCGCTATCCTCGGCGTGGTGGTTGGTGCCGTCGGAGCCTGCCTGGCAGGCGGAATCCGGGTTTGGGATGTCGCGCGCCGGTTCAACCAGCATGAAGCAGACGCCTTGATGGGTTTCCAGATCATGCGAAGGGACATGGGACAGGTCTTGCCTTTCGAGAGCGCCCCGCTGGAAGGAACCACCGACGGCCTTCGGTTCACCGGCGTAGGCGTGGTGCCTGTTGCAGGCGAGAGCGATGACGCGCTCCCGCGGCTGGCCATAATCCGCTATTTCCTGGACTATGAGCGGCAGGCCTGGTGTCGGGCCATCGCCCCGCTGGGCTGGGGGGAGGCGCAATCGCCCGAAGTGGTCGAGGTACTCGTGTCAGACGTGGACAGGGTTGCCCTGCGCTATGGCGCTGCACCGGAGGACGATGCAGGCAGCGCCACCGGATGGTCGGATAGCTGGGAAAACCCAACCAACCTGCCCGCCGTAGTAGAAGCCGAGCTGTCGGTGGGCGACACGTCCATGACGCAGTGGTTCATCGTACCCCTGGCAGGAGGGGGAGGATGAACAGCCTGATGCCCGATCACCCAATCCAGGATCCGCCGGGGGTGGGTAGGGCGCGGCGTCCCCGCCGCGCCGAGCGCAAGCCGTGGAGCATGGGTAGCGCGAGGCCAGCGCGAAGCGCACGTCTCACTCAGGCATGCACCTCTCTTGCACACGGCGCGGCGGGACGCCACGCCCTACCGCCAGTGGCGTCCCGTTTGGCAGGCAGAAGCTCGTTATGGGAGGCGGATCTTCAGCGCCGACGATCGGGCAGTGTCCTCATCCTGGCTCTGTGGGTGCTGTTCTTTCTGGCCGCGTTGGCCCTGGCCGTCGGCGCGCATGTTTCCGCGGCGCTGACGCTGGCGGGGTTCATGCGGCAGGATGTGCGCGGGTATCACCTCGCCCGGGCGGGGGTGACCCATGCCGCGATGCGGGTGGCGTGCAACACGAACCGGTGGGACGCCGGCACCGAGGGCGCCTGGAACGCTGATCCGGACGTGTTCTCCGACCAGGTTGTGGGTGACATCGGCGCTTTTTCGATCATCCATACGCAGCAGACCCCCGAAGGGACGGTGACCCACGTGGGACTGGTTGGCGCGGAGAGTCGCCTGGACCTCAACCGCGCCGACGAGTTGATCTTCGAACAGGTGATGATCCGGGTCGGCCACATGGGCGGCGCACAGGCAGATGCGCTCTACAAAGCCCTTCGTGCGTACCGCGAGGCCAAACAGCAACATCTATTGACAATTCGGGCGGCGCGCGGTTATGGTGAGCCCGATAGCGGTGGGGTAGCCCCGTTGGATTCCGTTCATGAACTGCTGTTGGTGGAGGGAATGGACGACGGAGTCTTCGCCCTGATTGAGCCCTACATAACGGTTTACGGCAGCGGCAGGATCAACGCCAACACGGCGTCGACCGAGTTGCTGCTTTCTTGTGCCGATGCCTATCCAAAGGCCAAGGAGCGGATAGGGGAGATCCTGGCAGAGCGGGAGGGCGCACCGCTAACGCAGACGTCGGACTTGGGGAGTATTGCTTTCCTGACCGTGGGGTCCACGGCGTTCTATGGCACCGCGGTGGGTCAGACGGCAACAGGGGGCGAGGCGGCCCGGATACAGTTTGTGGTGGATAGCAGCGGGCAGAGGCAATACTGGCATGAGTTCTAAGGGCAAGCGTACCGTTATCGAGTTGGGGACCGATCATGTCAAACTGGCCGAGTTTGCCGTGCGCTCCGGTAGTGTGACCCTGACCAAGTTCCACTCCTGCCAGGCTCCCGCAGAAGGTTCGTTTGAAGAAGCCCTGACGGATGCTGTCGAAGGGCAAGGCTTTGATTTGCACCATGTCGTGGGCTGCCTGCCGCGTCACATGGTGACCGTGCGCATGTTCGATCTGCCATCGATGGACCTGGCCGAGATTGCCGGGATGGTGGACCTTCAGTTCGGCAAGCAGGTTCCCTATTCGCGTGACGAGGTGGTGGCTGACTATCGCGTTCTGAAGGCGCACGACGGGTATGCCCGCGTGGCTTTGGTTGTTATCCAGCGCGGGCCGCTTCGCGAGTGCTTTACGTTGGCCGACGCGGCCGGCATCAACATTGAGACCATGACCATCGGTTCGGACGGGTTGGCGCAGTGGGTCGCCGGACGGCCCGAAACTATAGAAGGTCAGGTCATAGCGGTTTTGGACGTCTGCGCCGGGCATGCTGACCTGGTGGTTGCGCAAGATGGTGAGCTGCAGTATACGCGGAGCATTTTGGTTGGGGTGGAGCAGCTTGCCGAAGACGAGGAGCGCTGGAGCGACAAGCTGGTGTCTGAAGCGAAGCAGGCCCTGGAGATTTGTCGCTCCGAGAGCCCCGATCTCGATGTCTCGCGGCTTCTGCTCACAGGATGCGCCAGGATTCCCGAGGCGCTTGCGGGAGCGCTGAGCGATGCGCTGCAGATGCCTGTGGATAACGTCAGTCCGGGCCAGGCCCTGCAGGACGACCCCGCGGGAGTGGATCTTGACGATGTCATAGGGCAGGACATCTCGTTGACGGCGATGGCGGGTGTGGCGCGTGACCCCGGTGCCATTGCACTCAAGCTCTTTCCCGCAGCCACGCTGCGGGTCCGTGCCATGATTTCCCGGGCCAAGGGGCTTACGCTGTTGGGCGTTCTCCTGGTGGCGGCCCTGTTCAGTGGCTCGTTCTATGGGATATCCAAGTATGTCGTCAGGAAGGCCCAGTCCGATGTCGTGCGCGCCGAGGTCGAGCGGACGCTTCCGTCCGTTCGACGGGTTGGCGAGATGCAGGCCGTCATTAATGCCGTGAGTGCGCGGGAGGATGCGCGCTTCTCGTCCGTGGCACTGCTCGGCGCCGTGCATGGGGCCGTTCCCGAGGATGTCTATTTTGATGCGGTCGATATTGACATGGCAGAGCAGCTCGTGACGCTGCGCGGGGCCGGACCCACGCGGCGTGAAGTACGTGAGCTGGTGAATAACCTCGAAAAGTCGCCCCTGCTTGTGGATGTTAAGGAGAGCGGCGGAACCACGCGTGATAGAGGCGGACGGTTTCGCTTCCAGATCGTGGGCAAGTTCGATACCGGTACGGAGAAGTAGTGTCCTGTCAGGCAAACAGTTTCAATAGAATAGGTAAGTCCTTGTCATTCCGAGCGCAGCGAGGAATCTCCTATCCATGTTGGGGCAGAGATCCCTCGACTTCGCTCGGGATGACATACCAGTTACACAAACGTAATTCTGAGGCAGAGCGCTAGTTATGGCATTCCTGAAATTGGACAGATTGGGTGCGCGCGAGCGGTGGGGACTGGGAGTGGCGCTCGTATTCGTGCTCGTCCTCATGGTCGATCGCCTGGTCGTGGGTATGGTGGCGGATCGGGTGAGCGCCGTTGAAGCCCAAACTGCCTCGGACTCTAAGGAACTGGATTACAATCGCGGTGTTCTGCGGTCGAAGGGCCCGACTGAGGCGGAATACGTTCGGATCGAAGGGATGTTGGCATCCGAAATGTCCGATTCGGAGGCGATCGACGTTATCAAGGGCGAAATCGACGACCTGGCCCGCGAGACGGGTGTGGACCTCGTATCGATGGAACATCGGTCGCCTGAGCCATCGGCCGGCTACACCGAGTACGTGATTGAGATCAGGAAGCTCGAAGCATCGATGGAAGGCCTTCTGAGTTTCCTGCATCGCATCTGGGAAGCGCCCGGTATGATGCGCGTGCGGAAGGTGATGATAGGACCCGGCGCCGAGGATGGGCGGGTGGAAGGAACCGTTGTGGTCTCAAAGATCCTGATCCCGACGGGCGCGGTGTCCGAGGGTGAGGAGCCGGAGGCCCAGGAAGAATAGCTTCTATATCAAGCGCCATAACTTGTCGATACATAGCGAAACAGGCACTGTCATCCCGAGCTTGCCGAGGGATCTCCGCATCACCGATTGGTCGGAGATTCCTCGACTTCGCTCGGAATGACAGGGCCTTCGTACCGTCAAGTATTGGCAACTGGTATTATACGTTCTATTTCTAGAGAGCCATGCATAACTCACGCAGCAATCGAGACAGACCCGATGTGGCGCTGGTTACGCGCGACGGCGACCTGCCGGCCGGCATGGACCCCGTGGTCGCCATGGACGTGGTGCGGCGCTACGTGGAGTCCGAGAGACTGCGCAGTCGTCGGCTCGTGGTCTGGACCAGTACCATCTTCCTGTGCGTCGTCCTCGTCGTCCTTACACTTTTCATCTCTATAGGCATCTACGTGGTACGCAACTCCCGGGAGACCACCGAAGTCGTGTCGACGGTCCGGCAGGAAGCCAGCCGGGCGGCGAGGAAAGTTGAAGGTGTGGTTGATCGTGTGTCAGGGCTCGAGAACCGGAGCGACGAGATCCTCGGAACGGTTGAGCAGTCCGAGACCTCGCGCGTCCTTGAGAACCGGATGTTCAAAACCAACCTTGAGCGCTTCGGAAAATGGGTATCCGCCAACGGTGATCGTCGCGCCAAGTCGATCGACACGCTGGAGTCGCGGCTGAAGCGACTCGAGTCGCTGCTCGAGATTCGACAGAAACAGATGGAGGAACTCGACCGCAAGTACGCGGCCGCCCTGGCCGGTGCGGCCGCTCCGGCCATCGCAGTTTCTGAGCCGGCCGTCCCCGGCGTGACAGAGGAAACCTCCAGCGAGGCCGGGGATGCAGAAGGTCCCGAGACGGGGGAGGGCGCCCCGATGTTGGCCGCTGCGCCCAAGGTGGCTGATCGCCTCCGCGAGATCGTGGATCCCGAAGCGGCTCAGCGCGAGCTTGATGGTACCGCCCAGGATGATGGAGGCATGAACGACATCCATGTGGTCCGCTTTCCGAGCGGCGACCGCTATGAGGGTCAGTTGCGCGGGGGGCTGCTGGATGGCTGGGGGGTCTACTACTTCCGCAACGGCGACCGCTACGAGGGGAACTTCAGAGAAGACATGAAGCAGGGCTACGGTGTGCTCTACTTCCGCAACGGCGACATCTACAAGGGCGAGTTCCTCGACGACCAGCGACACGGCAAGGGCACGTATGTCTTCGCCAACGGCTCACGCTACGTCGGTGAGTTCCGTAGCGGCAAGCGACACGGGCGGGGTCGCTATATATACGAGGATGGTCAGGAATACATCGGCGAGTTTCGCGACGGCAAGGCCGACGGTCCCGGCTTCTCTGTGCTGCCCGAAGAGCAAAGTATGGGCACGACACCCCGTTCCGGGATCGGAAGATCCTGATGGCGTAGGGAAAATCCCTATAGTCTAAACTCCTGTTGGTCAGTGGTTTAGGCATGGCAGGCGAACCCCTGCCAAAAAAAGTTCCAAACGCGCCGTTTTCTGTTGACCAATCCCCGGCTTTGTGCGATATTCATAACAGGTTGATACAAATAAATCGTTTGGAGGTTACAGTTATGTTATATCTACACTCGCATCCTAGAGTAGCGATGTGGGCAGGACTCCTGGTCGTTCTCGCCGTTTCGGCGAGCACAGCCTTCGGGGTAACATTGCCTCATTATGAGGACCTAAGTGATGGCGCTGCCGGAGACTACACCCTGTCGTCGGCCTCTGTTGTCAGCAGTGGCGGTGTCGGCTCAATGGCCGACGCAAATGCACTGTCCATTGCTGAGAATGGCAATGCAGAGCTGACAGTCAGCGGTACGGCGTCGAACGTCATCTGCCATCTCTACATCAAACCCGACACATGGGAAGCCGCGCCAGACGCGCCAACAAGCGATGCTACAGCGATGTACGTGTCGTCTGCCGGCGAACTCACGGTCTATACCGGAACGGCATGGACGGCCATAGCTACCGTCCCGACAGACTCTTGGATCGCCGTTGCCGTACATATGGACTTCGGCAGCGACACGTTTGATGTCTTCTTCAACACGAACGGTACATTCCAAACCACGATGGAACGAGCCACTGGCGGACCGTTTCCGTTCAGAACAGGACACAGCGCAGACAACTTCACAAAGCTGACGATGACCAACAACGCTACGACAGCCGGTTTGGTTGATGTAGTGGCCATCTCGCCATCACACGCAACCCCCGACGCCGACTCTGATAACCTCAGGGTGTTTGTGCGCAAGGCGGGTAAGACGAGCACCACAACGATGCCTCCCGACATATATTCGACGGACAGTATTCTGACCGGTTCACAGGGCAGTGAAACGGGAACGACTTTGGGTCGAGACATGGCGTTGGCATTGAGCGACGGCGACAAGCTTCACGTTCCCTTTTCCACCGCTTATAGTGTGTATGAGCTTGGCGGCGGATCGTGGGGTACGGGATCGCCGAATGAAGATCCTGAACCCACGCTGACATCTGCCCGTGGGGTGCTCATCGAGCGAGGCGCCGGTTCTGATGCGCTGGCGATGTATCCCTATGACGATACAGACGTAGCCGGTGGTGTGGCAACAGTAGAAGTGACAATGAAGGCTGCCAATGACGATAACTGGAAAGGTTATACAGGGTCGGCTCTACCTGCCAGTCATCCCGAGTGCGTGGATCTCGTCAATGGCTCCGTGTTTGAGGCTGCCGACTTCAGTCCGGCTCCGACTCAAGGAGACATTATTTTCTTCTATCGCGAGGAGCTTTCGCCCCCTGGACGTCAGTTCTTCTGGAACGGGTCGGCATGGTCATATGACGGCGACGCGACGACGCCGTTTATGGTGTGTCCGGGTGATGAGTTTATCTACTATAACACTGCTGCTAGTGGCGGTCCTGTATGGACGGTTGCACAATAGGCATGTAAATGACTTCAACCGCAAAAACAGATCTAAAGGAAGGGAATTATATCATGAGAACATCTTATGGTTTGAGAAGCTTAATACTGGCAGTAATCGGGCTGAGCTTCGTCATCATGGCGGGGGCGGCAGATGTTGACACGCCGGCCGTGCCTCTGACAACGACATCTACCGACGGCGCAACAATCACGGCGGATGGAGAGACAACTGTGATCGCGTTTGCGGCTCGTCCCGGCGGTGTTGGCGGTTCTACTGCTGTAGCTGAGGCGGAAGCCGGTTTGTCGGCATTTGTGGGCGACTATGCGCAGGACGGTGTGTCAGCGGTTGTGTTTGAGATACAGTCCGTAGAGGGGATAGACCCCCTTGACTTCATCGTACAGCTCTTCTCGGATGGTGAGTACCACCCCTGGGTAGCGCCTCGCGATATCACGGCTGCTGCAGGCGAGTGGGAGCGAATGACGGTTGCCTTTAACCGAACTGAACAGACCTGGAGTAAGGTTGGTGGTACGGATGAGGCGTTTAATGTCTCTTTGAATGCTGTCAATACTATTGGGCTCCTGTTGAGGCCTAGTGGCACGCTTGCCCAGACTTACAAAATACGTAACTTCATGCTGGTAACGTCGCTTGGGAAAGTACTCTTTGGACCCTATGGCGCAACGACGACAGCCGCTGTGGGCGATCAGGGCTCCGGCGATGCGGACGAGGATGGCATGACGGACTTGGAGGAAGATCTGGTCGGTACTGACAAGACGCAGGCCTCGAGTATCTTCAAGGCTGAAGTGCTCGGGACGACGGATGATGGCGTAGTGGTCAAGTGGGCTTCCGCTCAGGATTACGCTACTTATGATGTCTATCGTACTGCTGACTTGATTGCCGGATTTGGTGAAGAGCCTGATGTTCAGGTGACGCTGGCCCAGGTAACCGTTACCGAGGCAGGCGAAAGTGTATGGGAAGATGATAGCGTTGACCCTGCAGCTGGTCCCTACTATTATAAAGTTGTTTGTGTAATACCGTAATAAGGAGAGCTAGGAAATGCGTAAAGCGACATACACTATGAAATGGATGGCCACTACTCTCGTGCTCTGCCTTATGGCGGGGGCAGGTATGGCGGCCACCTACGTCGAAGATGACTGGAGTGAAACTGAGGGCTGGACAGCCACGGCTTATGGCGGACACGACGCGGCAGGCACTGTCCTGGACGCGGGGATCGTTGATGGGCAGGCAGCCCTGCAAATCGATGCAGATGCGGCTGATGCGGGCCTGACAGATCGTATCTTCACGGATACGGATGTGGCTACCGGAACGGGAACCGACCTCACCAATTACGACTTTGGTGCAGACGGTGGCAACGCTGTAGGCGCTGTTGACTTTATCACATTCGAGTTCTATGCGAATGCGAATGATGGTGATGACCTACCTGCAGCCTTGTATTTCTATTTTGAGAGTTTGGCTGGGTCCCTGTGGCGTCTCAACATATACAGTCAACTCAGTAACCCTGGCGGGTGGAATGACATCAGCGTGTCGATGGCCGATGCCGGCTGGGTGAACATTCTGGGTGGTGAGGCCGATCTTGAGACTACACTCCTTAATGTGGATGATATGGGCATCATGCTCACGTACGAGGGTGTTGCCAACCAGGAGTATGGTATTGATAATTACCGTATGCACTACCCGGAACCCGGAACCTATGCGGTGCTGGCGTTTGCGCTGCTGTCGCTGGGTGTGACCTTCCGTGGGAAGCTGCGTACGAGTGTTAAGGACTTCCTTAAGAAGTAACCGACCAAACGATGAGAACATGAGTGGCCCTGCTGGTATTGCCGGCAGGGTCGCTTTTTTGTAGAGGGTTAGGGTCGAGCCTGTTGACGTGTCGCGGCCCGCTCGGAGAGCGGGCCCTACCTTGCCGTCGATGAGGATACACCGTTGGGCAGGTAGGGCGCGATCTCCGAGCGCGCCGTCTGTGTATGGACTCGGACGCTGGATGCTGCAATAGATGATCACCAAGACAAACGCCATAGTCCTGCGCGTTGCGCCTTACTCGCGTACCTCGCATGTCGTGACCTGGCTCACGGAAAGCGCTGGGCGTGTGTCTACGGTTGTGAAGGGCGCTGTGCGGCCTAAGAGCTCTTTTCTTGGACAGTATGACCTGGGCTATACCTGTGAGCTGCTCTTCTATGAGCGGGCGAGGAATGGGCTGCACGTGGCCAAGGAGTGTTCGCCGCTGGAGATGCGCTCAGGTCTGCGGAGCGATTGGCAGGCGTTTGTTGCGGCGTCCTATATCTGTGATCTGGTGCTGGGGGTGGCCCTGCCGACACACGATGGACAGGAAAGCACCTATGCGTTGCTCGGTGAGGCCCTTGATGCGCTGTGTGAGCGCAGACTGGAGCCTGCTGTGCTGCTGAACTGGTTCGAACTTCGTCTGCTCCATGTTCTGGGCTATGCACCGCACCTTGAGCGCTGTGTGAGTTGTGGTGCAGACCTGGCCCAACAGAAGGCGGGCTTTGATGCCGCACATGGTGGCTCGTTCTGTCTCAACTGCCTGCCGCAGCCGGTGGCGAGGCAGGTGGTGGCTGTAGGACCTGACACGCAATCGGTCTTGCGACGTTGGTCAAGCGCACCCTCTCCGGAGCTGCTGCGCAACATGGTTCTGAATCAGAAACAGCTATTGGCTTTGCGGGCCGTGACAGGTACAATGCTGGCCTATTGCTTGGAAAGACGGCCTGAAAGTCGTGACGTGGCCGTCGCGACGCTTGGCTGGAAGCAGGGAGAGATGTGATGCAGATCATGAAGGTTGCAGTGCGCGTGATGTTGGTGGCAGCAATGGGGCTCGGCCTCGTAAGCGGCTGTGGCAAGAAGACGCCGGAACCAGAGGTCGTGGCCTCGGTCAACGGTGTGGTGCTGACTCGCCCGGAAATGCAGCGTGAAGTAGACGTTCGTATGGCCGCGATGAAGGGGCGTATTCCCGAGGAGAAACTTGAAGAGAGCCGCAATAGAATGGCTTTCATGGTGACTGACCAATTTGTGGTACGCACGATACTGGTGCAGGAAGCGGAGAAGCTGGGTGTGACGGCGTCTGATGACGAAGTGCAGCAGGCGTTGGCCAAGGTTAAGACAAACCTGCCGCCGGGCAAGACCTACGAGGATATGGTTGCCTCCTCGGTGGGCGGAGAAGCCGGACTGATCGGGGAGATAACAGCCGGATTGAGGATCAATAAGCTGCTTGAGTCCGCACTCAAGGAGAAGCTGGCTATCTCAGATGAGGAAGTGACGGCCTTCATGGTGGAGAACAAGGCGCGCCTCCAAAGGCCTGAGCGGGTCCGGGCACGGCATATTCTCTTGAAGACCGAGGAGGGCGAGGATGATGCGTCCAAAGCGGCGAAACTGGAGCAGCTAGAGGGTCTTCGCCAGCAGATTGCCGATGGCGCGGAGTTTGCAGCCCTGGCCAAAGCGCACAGTTCATGTCCCTCCAAGCAGAAGGGTGGCGATCTCGGCTTCTTCACACGTGGACGCATGGCCAAGCCTTTTGAGGAGGCAGCCTTTGGCCAAGAACTGAATGTCGTGGGGCCGATAGTCGAAACGCAGTTCGGCTACCACATCGTCGAAGTGATCGATAAGCAGGGAGCCGGAATGGCCACCGCCGAAGAAGTGACGCAGATGCTGAAGCAGCGCAAGCAGCAGACCGCGGTCAAGGAGTACGTGCAGTCACTGCGTGCAGGCGCTGAGATTATCGTGAACGGCCAGCCGCTGCCCCAAGAGTAGTAGCCAAGCGCCTCTTTCGGAGCATGTCGGCTGCCGGTCTCTGCCTACACAAGCCCTTTGTCATTCCGAGCGAAGCGAGGAATCTCTGCCTTCGGTAATCGCTGAGATCCCTCACTTCGTTCGGGATGACAGTCCGATACGCTTGGGCTGGCCTTTCCAGGGATGCTGCCCGAAAGGGAGGATTGGCGTGTAAGAGTATGTGCAAGAGTACGAATGGGCGGTCCCGTACTCGTACACGTACTCTAGCACGTTGATCCTCTTCTCTCCTTACCCCATCTGCGATAGCATCAGGATCGTAACGCCGAAGTAGATCAGCAGCGCGGAAATGTCGTTGGTGATCGTGACGAAGGGGCCGCTTGCCATGGCGGGGTCGATACGGCAGCGGTCCAAAACCAGCGGCACCAGCGCGCCAAAGAGGGCGGCAAAGGTCATTGCAGAGAACAGCGCCAGCCCCACCACGACTCCCACGTACCCGGCGGCAAAGGGGAGATCGCCGGGATGCCCGGCAATGAAGCGTGCCACAATACCGATGATGGTGCCGCAGATCAGCCCCATCAGGCCCCCTGTCAGTATCTCACGGCCCAGGACTGAGAAAAGTGTGCCAGGGCGCACGGTTCCCAGCGCAAGGCTGCGGACCACCAGGGTGGATGACTGAATGCCTGTGTTCCCGCCCATGGCGAGTACGGTCGGAACGAAAGCGGCCAGCACAATGAGGCTGGACAGGTAGGCGTGGAAATGTCGCAGAATCAGGCTGGTCACCACGCTGCCGAAGAGTGTCATGAAGAGCCAGGGCAGGCGAACCATGCAGCTCTTCAACACTGAGCTGTCTTCCAACTCGGCATCGTCTGATCCGGCCATCTTGAAGATGTCTTCCGACGCCTCTTCTTCAATAACATCAATCACATCGTCGGCCGTAATACGCCCCACCAGCACGCCCGCCTCGTCCACGACGGGAATCACGGCGAGATCGTAGCGTCCCATGAGATGAGCCACTTCTTCCTGGTCCATCGTGACGACGGCGGCCTTGAAGTCGCGGTGAGCCAGCTCGCCGAGTTTGCGGCTGCGGTTGCGCTCGCGCAGCAACTCCCAGACATCGATATAGCCGATCAGGCGGTTGGCACGGTCGATGATGTTCGCGTAATGGAAGCGCTCGCTCGTATCGAGGTAGGCAATAGCCTGCAGGGCTTCGTCCACGGTCTGCTGCTCGCGCATAACGACGACATCGGTTGTCATGATGCCGCCAGCGCTCTCCTCTTCGTATTCAAGCAGCTTTCGGACGTCTTCCGATTCCTCGGCCTCCATGAGTTGAAGCACGGTTTCGGTCCGCTCTTCGGGTAGATCCCCCAGCACATCGGCCGCATCATCTGGCGCCATGTCTTCGACGATGTCGGAGAGTTCCGAGTTGGTCATCGACTCAAGCAGGTCGGTCTCAGCCTCACGCTCGAGCTCGGCCAACACATCGGGCTTGATTTCCTCGGGTACGAGATCAAAAAGCCTGCGATGGACATCGTCGTCGGAGCGCTCGATCAGGTCGGCAATATCGGCGGGATGCCATTCCGCGATCGCGATAGCCACCTGGTCCCAGTCCTCCTGCTCAACCAGGGAGAGAACCAGGTCTTCAGCTTTCCGTTCGGTCGCCATCTTTAAGAGATCCTTCGTCAATGTGTTCGGTCGCATGCGTGGGCTCTTCGCTCTGCCTGAGCCATGCTTCGAGCTTGTCCAGCAGGGTGGGGGCGGGTGCGCCTTTCTCGCCCGGTGATACGGCACCGGCGGACATGACAAAAGTGAGCGCTTCACCGACATCCATATCGATCGCCATCGTCTCGGAGCGCGGTAGCAGGATAAGGACGCCGGACGTGGGATTGGGCGTCGTGGGGATAAAGACGCTGACACACTCCGAGCCTTCCTCCCCTTTGGTGATATCGGACGCCATGCTGTCCGGTACACGTGCCGTAACAAAGGCGAGGGAGTGCAGGCCCTTGCGGGGGTATTGGATCATGACGACCTCCTTGAAGAGGGTCTTGCGCTGCGTGAAGAGCGATTCGCTGATCTGGCGGACGGAGACATAGATGCCCTTTATAACGGGAATACGGGCCAGCAGTGTGTCGCTGAACCTCAGAAGGTGTCGACCCAGGATGTTGCGGGTCAGCAGCCCCACAAGACCAAAGGCGGTCAGGACGGCGATCAGCGTAATGATCTGCAGGAGGAGCTGTCCCGACCAGGTGGAGCGCATTTCGGGCATGATCGTCGGGGGCAGCCAGCCGGTAGCCAGGTCGAAAAGGAAATTAGAAATCAGAATGGTTGCCACGATCGGTACGGTCAGGAAGAACCCAACCAGGATGTTGGCGCGAATACGCTTGGCGATACCTCTGATCATAGTGACTAAACTCCGTTACTCTCGCTGTTCACGGCCTCAGAAGGGCCTCCAAATTGTGTCCTGCTGTCTCGGCGTCCCGCAGCCACTTCATTTCACGCCGGCGCATCTGCCTCTTCTGGTCCGGTGTGGCATCATCCTCACCGGTCAGGTGATCGCAACCATGTGCCAGGTAGAGCGCCAGCTCACGCCCCGCCGGCCAACCACGCCGGGCGAGCTGTACGGCACGCTCCGCGTTCACATAGAGCTCGGCGACATCGCCGGGCTGCTCTTCTCCCGCGATCGCCTCGTAGCGAACCGTGATGACATCGGTCGGGCCGTCGTGGTCGAGCAGGGACTCATTGATGCCCGTGATTCCCGCGTCATCCATGAGGACAACGGAGAGGTCACTGGGTCGACTAGCCTTCGCCAGTCCCTCGGCCTGTTCCAGTAGATACTCGAGCAGGGCTCTTACCTTCGGTTCGTCCGCTTGCCACCGACTCTGACTGTTGATGATCTTCATCTTTAGGATACGGCACACGCCCGTGCAACATGTTGGTGAGCGTGAAGACAAAGGAGCGCTTAACCTGGGTTAGCTCACGTAGTGATAGATCACTGTCGTCGAGCTGCCCATCAACCAGCTTCTTGTCTACAATCGTGTTCACGAGTTGCTCAATGTGGCCCGGGGTGGTCTTTTCGATCGTGCGTGATGCGGCTTCGACGGAATCGGCCATACAGATGATGGCGGACTCCTTGAACGTCGGGCGCGGGCCCGGGTAGCGGAAATCGCCTTCATCGACACGCTCTTTGCCGCCCACAACTTCGCTTTCCTTCTGGGACTTGGCCTTATGGTGGAAGCAGGACACCAGGCTCGTGCCGTGATGTTCTGTGATGACCGCCTTCACCGGGGCCGGGAGTTTATGCATCATGGCAAGGGATAGCCCCTCTTTCACGTGTGCCGTGATGACCAGTGTGCTCATGCTGGGGGGCAGATCATCGTGCGGGTTGCCCCTCTGATTCAGGTTTTCGGCGAAGAAATCGGGCTTGGTGAGCTTGCCGATATCGTGAAAGTAGGCACAGACGCGCGTCAATAGGGAGTTCGCGCCGATTTCATCGGACGCCACTTGGGCCAGGTTGGCCACAATCAGGCTGTGGTGATAGGTGCCGGGAGCCTCCATGGCCAGGCGCTGCAGCAGGGGGTGGCTCAGGTCTGTCAGCTCCAATAGCGTCAGATCGGTTGTAATCTGGAACGTCGATTCGAAAGCGGGGAGAATCAGGAGCACGATCAGGGCGGAGAGGAAGCCGCTCAGCAGACAGGCTCCGGCCTGGTCAAAGACCAGCATAATGTCGGTGCCGCGCCAGTTCATGGCTGTCACAGCCAGAACCAAGGTGACTTCCGCCAGGCCGACCACAACGCCGGCACGGATAACCTTGGCGCGTGTCCGTACCTGGTCGGCGATTCGGGCGGCCACAACGCTTGCCACAATACCTGTCAGGAGTACGGCAAAGCTGTGATCCAGCATGATGGACATGACAAGACTGGTCCAGAAGCCGAGCAGTGCGCCGGTGATCCCGCCCAGCATAATCGTGGCCATGAGGGGCGCCAGGACGACCGGCATGAGAAAGACCATGATCTCAGGCTTAATCGGGAATGCCGTCTGTGCCCCATAGAGCGTCAAGCGTGCGGATGCCGTGGCCACGATCGCCACCAGCACCAGCAGCAGTACGCGCGCGTTGTTGCGCATTCTGCTTGGGACCACCATCTGCAGGGCAAGCGACACCGCGAAAATACCGGCCAGAAGGAAGACCGCGTCGCCCATAATGTTGAACCCTGAGACCTTGGCTACGGCACCATCGAAGAACTGGTCTATGTGCACCAGCAGAACCGTTACCAGCCACAGCGCCACCGCCAGCAGAAATCCGTAGATCGGCCGCTGCAGCATGGGAATACGGTCAGAAGCCGTTTTGCCGGCCTGTTTCTCTCGCGTCCGAATCTTACGGGCGCGCTCTTTGGATACCCAGTTCTTCATAACAGGGGAATAGTATGGGGCTCGTTGTTGATTGTCGATTGCCGATTGGGAGCCGATAACGTATGGTGAATTCATGGCAGAGAAGCTCTATCTGGTGTTTGGTGAGGATGAGTTTCGGGTGTCGAGCAAGGCGGCCGAGATTATGGATGACCTGGTGCCGCCGGACGATATGATGGCGCGCGAGGTGATTGAGGCGGATGCGGCCAACCAGGATGAGGTCGCCACGGCGGTGGGGCGCTGCCTGGAGGCGCTTCAGACCTCGGGTCTGTTCAGCACGGAGAAAGCGGTATGGCTACGCGGCGTAACCTTTGTCGGGACGGCGCAGGTGGCCAAAAGCGAGGGGGCCAAGACCGCCGTGACGCGACTGACGGACTTGATCAAGGCGGGGTTGCCGGCCGGACAGTCGCTCGTAATATCGGCCGCGGGCGCAGATAAGCGCAGCGCCTTCTTCAAGGCGTGCAAGGCGGGTGGTGAGCTGCACGAGTTTGCGGCGGCCCGGCAGGCCAAGATGGCGGAACAGGATGCGGCGGCGTTCGCGGCGGAGCATTTCAAGCGGCTGGAGCTGAACGTGGGGCGTGCGGTGGTGACGCTCTTCCTGGAGCGGGTGGGACTCGATTCGCGCCATATTGTGTCCGAAATCGAGAAACTGGCGGTCTATGTAGGGGATCGCGACACAGTGACGCCGGCCGATATCGAGGCAATCACGAGTTCGTCCCGGGAAGCAGTAGGCTGGGACCTGGCGGATGCGGTCGGGAAGCGCGATCTGCCGCGCGCACTGAGCGTTTTGAAGCAGCTTCTGTTTGAGCGCCAGCCCGCATTCATGCTGATCCGTGGTCTTGAGAACCGCATCGCGCAACTTCAACTCCTGCGTGAAGCCATTAACAAGCGTTGGCTCAGGAGCCAGGGCGGTGGACGGGGCAAACAGGCGGTCTGGGCCGACCTGCCCCCGGAGGTCGATGCGATTCTGTCGGAGGACCTTTCCCGTGACCCACGCAAGGAGCACCCCTATCGTCTCCTGCTGCTGGCTGAACAGGCCTCCAAGTTCAAGATGCGGGAGTTGGAAGCCTGCCGCCGGGCCCTCATGCAGGCCCATGCTGAGCTGGTGAGCAGCCGGACCCCTGACGATGTCGTCATGGAGCTTCTCCTGGTGCGTATGTTGGGTTAGTGGCCTGTCTCAGAACTGTGTTTCCATAGACCGGTGTGTCATCCCGAGCGAAGTCGAGGGATCTCTGCTTCGAGATGGATAGGAGATTCCTCGCTTCGCTCGGAATGACAAGGACTTGGGTATCTTGAAGCTGATTTCATGACAGGACAGCTGTGTGGGGCACACTTCTGGCCATGCTCCGATCCGCTCAAAGCCGGGCTACTTCTCCCGAAAAATGCCTCTTCGATCCTTTAGTTCTTGATTGTCAAAAAGTCGTGTTGTACCGTGCCGTGCGAACCGGACGGTAAGCGACAAACGACGAGGCGGTCCATGCAGATGAAGAGTGCGTATCGACAACCTGATAGCTTTGGCGAGGAGTGTGGCATCTTCGGTGTCTTCGGTGTGGATCGGGCCGCAGGCCAGATTCACCGCGGACTTTTCTCGCTCCAGCATCGCGGCCAGGAAGGCTGCGGCATCGTCGTGAGCGATGGGAATCACATTCGCTCGCACAAAGGCCAGGGGCTTGTCAGCGAGGTCTTCGCAGATCAGTCCGTCATTCCACAGGAGTGGGATCGGGGCATCGGTCATGTCCGCTACTCCACAACCGGGTCGACGCGCATCTACAATGTTCAGCCCCTGGTGGTCGAGTGTGTGGATGGCATATGGGCATTGGCCCACAACGGCAACCTGACGAATGCGGACAGGCTGCGCCGGATGTACCAGGATGCAGGCGCCATCTTCC
Source organism: Kiritimatiellia bacterium (assembly GCA_030745755.1). Lineage (GTDB taxonomy): Bacteria > Verrucomicrobiota > Kiritimatiellia > UBA8416 > JABMPJ01 > JABMPJ01. The sequence goes on from JASLOA010000046.1 coordinate 39,332, forward strand.
AAACCAGTACGGACAGCGAGGTGCTGGTGCATATCCTGGCCGATCCGATGTTCCGACGGCGCCCCCAGCGCGTGGCCAGGGCCCTGGCGGAGCTTCGTGGCGCGTTTGCATTCCTGATCATGACGAAGGACTGCGTGATGGCCGCCCGTGACCCGTATGGCTTCAGGCCGCTTTCGATCGGTAAGCTGGGTGATGGCTACGTGTTTGCCAGCGAGACATGTGCCATGGCGCAGACGGGTGCCGAGTACCTCCGCGACGTCGAGCCGGGCGAGCTGGTGACTGTCGACGAGACCGGGCTCCACAGTTCCATGTTTGCCGATCCTCCGGAACACAAGGCGCACTGTGTGTTTGAAATGGTCTACTTCGCCCGGCCTGACAGCGTCGTCTTCGGGAACAACGCGCACGGCGTACGCATGCAGTACGGTGCCTGTCTCGCCAAAGAGCATCCGGTCGAGGCCGATATCGTGATTCCTGTTCCGGACAGCGGCAACTCGGCGGCCCTCGGCTATTCGCGTGCGAGTGGCATTCCTTTCGATTTCGGTTTCATACGCAACCACTACATCGGGCGCACGTTCATCATGCCCCAGGCTGAGCAGCGCGCTATCGGCGTGGATCTGAAGCTGGCGGTATTGCCGGAAGTGGTCAGGGGCAAGCGCGTGGTCGTGGTGGATGATTCCATTGTGCGCGGCACAACCGTACAACGCCGTGTGACATGGCTACGGAGTGCGGGTGCCAAAGAGGTCCATGTCAGGATATCGTGTCCGCCGGTGGCACATCCTTGTTTCTATGGCATCGACTTCCCCACGCGCGAGGAACTGATCGCCGGAGGGCGGACCGTTGAAGATATTCGTGAGTTCATCGGAGCCGACTCGTTGGGATACCTGAGCGAGGAGGGGTTGCTCTCGCCTTTCGAGAATGCGTCGGACTACTGTAAAGCCTGCTTCTCGGGCCACTACCCGTTGAGCGTCGAGGGCCTGGGCGACAAGCATCGGCATGAATCCGTGAATCCGGAGCTGCCATTCGAGCGGTAAGGAGAGGATGGAGAAGATGACAAAGCATATTTTCGTGACCGGCGGGGTGGTTTCTTCCCTGGGCAAGGGGTTGACAGCAGCCTCTGTGGCGATGCTGCTTCAGCGGCGTGGCTACCGGGTCAAACTGCAGAAGCTCGATCCCTATCTCAACGTGGACCCCGGTACCATGTCCCCATTCCAGCATGGCGAGGTGTATGTCACCGACGATGGTGCGGAAACGGACCTCGATCTGGGCCACTATGAGCGTTTCACGGGGGTCCCCTGTTCGCAGTCCAGCAACTTTACGACCGGTCGCATTTACAGCTCGGTCATCTCGCGCGAACGTGAGGGCGGCTACCTCGGCAAGACCGTTCAGGTGATTCCGCACATCACGAACGAGATTAAGGACGCCATCTACTCGCTGGACGGGGAGGAGACGGATATCGTGATCACGGAGATCGGTGGCACGGTAGGCGATATTGAGTCGCTGCCCTTCCTCGAAGCGATCCGGCAGGTACGGCAGGATATCGGGCACGACAATGCCATGTTTATGCATATTACACTGGTGCCGTATATCCGCGCGGCCGGTGAATTGAAGACCAAGCCGTCGCAGCAGTCGGTCGGCATCCTGCGCTCGATCGGTATCTTTCCTGACATCCTGGTCTGCCGCTGTGAACATTCGCTTGAGCTGGAGCATCGTGAGAAACTGGCCCTCTTCTGCAACGTGCCGCTCAACCTGGTGGTGGAAGAGAAGGATGTCGCCAATACCATCTACGAGGTGCCGCTCGAGCTGGCGGCGCAGGACCTGGATGTATACGTTCTGGAAAGGCTGAAGTGTCATGTGAACCGGCTGGATGTTGCGGACTGGCGAGCCATGGTGCAGCGCTTCATTGAGCCGGACAACGGCGCGATCGAGATTGCGGTGGTGGGCAAGTACATAGGCCTGCAGGATTCATACAAGAGCATTTACGAGGCCCTGACGCATGCCGGCATTGCCAACAGCGTTCGGGTCAACGTGCGCATGGTCGAGTCGGAAGAGATCGAGGCACGCGGTGCGGCGGCGGCACTTGAAGGTGTGGCAGGCGTGCTGGTGCCGGGCGGCTTTGGCGATCGCGGTATTGAGGGCAAGATCGCCGCCATCCGGTATGCACGCGAGGGCAATATTCCCTTCTTCGGGATCTGCCTGGGTATGCAGTGCGCGGTCATTGAGTTTGCGCGCAATGTGTGTGGTTTGGACGGTGCACACAGCATGGAGTTTGCGCCGGATGCGCAACATCCGGTGATCGACCTCATGGAAGAGCAGAAGAAGATCACGAACATGGGCGGAACCATGCGGCTGGGTGCCTACCCCTGTGTCTTGAGCGAAGGCACCCGCGCACGGGACCTTTACCAGGAGGATAAGATCTCCGAGCGCCACCGCCACCGTTACGAGGTCAACAACGCCTACCGGGAGCCGCTGGTGGAGAACGGGCTGGTCCTCGCGGGACTTTCGCCGGATGAGGGGCTGGTGGAGATGGTCGAACTGCCCTCGCATCCATGGTTTGTGGCCTGCCAGTTTCATCCTGAATTTCAGTCAACCCCGCTCAAGGCGCATCCGGTCTTCGCCGGGTTCGTCGCGGCGGCTCTGGGAGACAAGCAGTAGGATTACAAGGGACGGACGTTATGCCGCGTAGAGATGATATCCATAAGATCATGATCATCGGATCGGGCCCGATCATCATCGGCCAAGCCTGTGAGTTCGATTATTCCGGGGCGCAAGCCTGCAAGGCCCTGCGTGAAGAGGGCTACGAAGTCGTGCTGGTCAACAGCAATCCGGCCACGATCATGACGGATCCCGAGTTTGCCGATCGCACCTATATAGAGGCACTCGAGCCTGAGACGCTGGCTGAGATTATTCGCCGCGAACGTCCGGATGCCCTGCTGCCCACCCTGGGAGGGCAGACCGGTCTGAACCTTTCCCTGGAACTGTCGCGCCGTGGTGTGCTGGAACGCAATGGCGTGGAGATGATCGGCGCGCGTGCCGATGTGATTCGCAAGGCTGAGGACCGTGATCTGTTTAAGCAGGCCATGCAGAAGATTGGGCTGGATTTACCCCGCAGCGGCTCAGCACACGACATGGAAGAGGCCTACGCCATACGTGATGAGATCGGGAGCTTTCCAATGGTCATCCGGCCCGGGTTCACGATGGGCGGCACGGGCGGCGGCATCGCGTACGACCAGCCGGAGTTCGATGAGATTGTGGAGCGTGGGCTTTTCTACAGCCCCACCAGTGAAGTGCTGATTGAAGAGTCGATCCAAGGCTGGAAGGAGTTCGAACTGGAGGTCATGCGTGATGTCAAAGACAACTGCGTGATCGTCTGTTCTATTGAAAACCTCGACCCGATGGGGGTGCATACCGGCGACAGCATCACGGTGGCACCGATCCAGACCCTGACGGACCGCGAGTACCAGATGATGCGTGATGCCTCTCTCGCCGTCATGCGTGAGATCGGTGTCGAGACGGGTGGTTCCAACGTGCAGTTTGCCCTGAATCCGGCCGACGGTCGGATGGTCGTCATTGAGATGAATCCGCGCGTGTCACGGTCAAGCGCGCTGGCGTCCAAGGCAACGGGTTTCCCGATTGCAAAGATCGCGGCCAAGCTGGCGGTCGGGTACACGCTTGACGAGATTCGCAACGACATCACCCAGGAGACACCGGCCTGTTTCGAACCGACCATTGATTATGTGGTGACCAAGGTGCCCCGTTTTGCCTTCGAGAAGTTTGCGGCGGCCGGGGATAAGCTTGGGACACAGATGAAGTCCGTCGGCGAAACCATGAGCATCGGTAAGACGTTCAAGCAGTCACTCCAAAAGGCGTTGCGCGGCCTGGAGACCGGCCGGGCCGGTCTGGGCGCCGATGGCAAGGATGTTGGTCTGGAGCAGCTGAGTGATGAAGACCTTATCAAGCAGTTGACCGTGCCAAACTCCGGCCGCATTTTTGCGGTTCGCGTGGCCTTCCGGCGGGGATGGACCATGGAGCGTTTGCAGGAGCTGACGACGATGGATCCCTGGTTCCTAAGGCATATTGAGGAGCTGGCTGCTTACGAGGACGAAATCGCCGGCGCCGGCTCGCTTGAAGCCTTGAAGAGTGATCTGCCCCTGTTTCGCCAGGTGAAGGAGTTCGGCTATTCGGACAAGCAGGTCGGGTTCCTGCTGGGCTGTAGCGAAGACGAGGTGCGCGCGGCACGGACCGACGTGGATTTGCTGCCCGTATACGGTTCGGTGGATACCTGTGCCGCCGAGTTTACGGCCTATACGCCTTACTTCTATTCTACTTATGGCGATGTCAACGAGAGCCGGGCTTCCGACAAGAAGAAGATCATGATTCTTGGTGGTGGACCCAACCGGATCGGGCAAGGCATCGAATTCGACTACTGCTGTGTCCATGCCTCCTATGCCCTGCACGATGCCGGGTTCGAGACCATCATGGTCAACAGCAATCCCGAGACGGTCAGTACCGACTATGATACAAGTGACCGGCTCTACTTCGAGCCGTTGACTCTGGAAGATGTGTTGCACATCTACCGCAACGAGGACTGTTGGGGTGCGATCGTTCAGTTCGGTGGCCAGACCCCACTCAACCTGGCGAAGGACCTCGAAGCCAACGGGGTCAACATCATCGGCACAAAGCCGGCCAGTATTGAGGCGGCCGAGGATCGCAAGTTCTTCCAGGAGTTGGCCGAGCGGCTGGGCGTGAGGCAGCCGGAGAACGGGTTGGCTACGAGTGTGGACGAGGCCCAGGCAATCGCCGAGCGAATCGGGTTCCCGGTGCTGATGCGTCCTTCGTTTGTATTGGGCGGCCGCGCCATGGTGATCGTCTACGACATGGAGATGTTGCGCCGCTATATGGCGGAGGCCGTCGAGGTGTCGCAACAGCGCCCCGTCCTGATTGATCGCTATCTCGAGGATGCGGTCGAAGTGGATGTTGACTGCATCTCCGATGGCGAGACAGCCCTGATCGGTGCGATCATGGAGCACGTCGAGTTTGCAGGCGTCCATTCCGGTGATAGCGCCTGCATGATCCCGGCGCAGTCGCTCTCGGATGAGGTGCAGGACAAGATCCGCGAGTACACCCAGGCGTTTGCCAAGGAGTTGGGTGTATGTGGACTGATGAATATTCAGTACGCGATCCAGGATGGGTGCGTGTATGTGCTGGAAGTCAACCCACGGGCGTCGCGGACCGTACCTTTTGTAAGCAAGGCGATCGGTGTGCCCCTGGCTAAGCTGGCCGCATTGGCCATGGCGGGGCACAAGCTCAAGGACATGGGGTTCACCGAGGAGATCGTTCCGCGTCACATTTCGGTCAAAGAAGCGGTCTTTCCGTTTGTGCGCTTCCCGGGAATCGACGTGGTGCTCAGTCCGGAGATGAAGTCGACCGGCGAAGTGATGGGAATTGATTCCACCTTTGGCATGGCGTTTCTTAAGAGCCAGGTCGCAGCAGGTAACGCGCTGCCTACCTCAGGAAACGTGTTTGTGAGTGTGCGGGATGCGGACAAGGAACGCATCGTTCCCCTGGCGGCCGAGCTGACGGACCTGGGTTACACGCTCTATGCCACGTGTGGCACCAGCACGGTCCTGCGGGACGCCGGGATAGAGAGTCGGGCCGTCTTTAAAATATCGGAGGGACGTCCCAGTGCCCTCGACATGATTGAGGCCAAGCAGCTCGGATGGATTGTCAACACGAGCTCATCGGGGCCGCGGCCGCGAATGGATGAAGTCAAGATGCGGGCCCACGCGGTGATTCGGGGTATCCCGATCACCACCACCCTTGATGGGCTGCGTGCAGCGATAAGCGGGTTGCAGACGGTTCGGGCAGACTCGCGTATCCAGGTATGCAGTCTTCAGGAATATCATCGGCATGCGCCAACCATTACGCTGGCGGGGAGATCATGAAGCAGACAACTCAATCAGATCGCTATAACTGGCGGGCCCGTAGAGAACGGGCCGCATTTCTTGCCCTTGAAGACGGTACCATCTTGCGGGGGCACTCCATCGGTGCCGCGCGCGACGGAGTGGGGGAGGTCGTCTTCAATACCGGTATGAGCGGATACCAGGAGATCCTGAGCGACCCGTCCTATGCCGGGCAGTTCGTTACCATGACCTACCCCGAGATCGGCAATACGGGCATCAACAGCGCGGACATGGAGTCGCGCCGTTTGTTTGCCAACGGTTTCATCGTGCATGAAGAGAATGTGCCCAGTAACTGGCGCTGTGAAGAGTCGCTCAGGGAAGCGCTCATTCGCAGCGAGATCCCGGGTATCGCGGGTCTGGATACGCGGGCATTGACCTCGAGATTGCGTGACGAAGGTACTCAGAAAGGCTACCTGGCGGTAGCCGGTGAGGTCAGCGAGGCAGATGCCGTGACGAAAGCAAAGGCCTGGGAAGGGCTGGATGGCCAGGACTATGCCGCACGTGTGACCTGTGATGAGTCCTATGCGTGGGATCCGGACGGGAAGCACACCTGCAGTTGGGGTATGGCTGACGAGCTGCCGGGGGCCGACCTGAAGATTGTGGCCTTCGATTTTGGGGTCAAATGGAACATACTGCGCAGTCTCCGCCGGAGTGGCATGGACGTGACAGTCGTTCCGGCATCGACCGGCGCCGATGCCGTTCTGGCGCTTAAGCCTGACGGCGTGTTTCTCTCCAACGGACCGGCCGACCCGTCCGCCGTGGGCTATGCGGCTGAGGCGGCTTCGGCGTTGCTGGGAGAGGTGCCGATGATGGGTATCTGTCTGGGGCACCAGATTCTGAGCATTGCCTCGGGCGGATCGACCTACCGTCTGAAGTTCGGGCACCATGGCTGCAATCACCCGGTCATGGATCTTGCAACGAAGAAGGTCGAGATCACGTCGCAAAACCACAATTTCGCGGTGGACCCGGAGAGTCTTGATTCGAACAAGGTTGAGGTGACACACATCAACCTGAACGACCAGACCGTTGAGGGGATCCGGCATCGCGAGGTCCCGATGTTCTCGGTACAGTACCATCCCGAAGCGTGTCCGGGTCCCCACGATCCGTACTACCTGTTCCAGCGCTTCCGTGACCTTATCGCCTCGGCCTAGTGTTCTGTCGCGCAAACATACTTCCAAGGCTCGTAAGCGACTGTCATGCCGAGCGCAGCCGAGGCATCTCCGCCCTACCCATGAGGCAGAGATCCCTCGACTTCGCTCGGGATGACGCACTGGCTATGCAGAGGTGACTGTGATACAGGAGGCAGGTGTGGTCGCCTACGGGCGGCTCTCGGTTTTCGCGATATAGCTCATGATGCCATTCGCGATACCTTTCGCCAGGGCCGCACGGTGCTGGCGACTGATCACTTTCGCCGCTTCAGACTTGTTGGTGATGAAACCGCACTCCAGCAACACGGCGGGGCAGGGGGCGGTGCGCAACACCTCGAAGCGCGCATGCTTGATGCCGCGATCCGTCGTCTTGACCTGCTTTAACATCCCCCGGTGCAGGTAGTAGCCCAGCAGTGTGTTCTTCTTGTCGAAGTGATTCCCTTTGTAGGTGCGCGGATCGGCACGGCCCCCCATTGTGGACGCAAAGCCCGGGGACGAGCATACATAGGTTTCGATACCCGACACGCTGGAGTTGGCTGAGGCGTTGAAGTGGATGCTGACAAACAGGTCGGCACCCCAGCGATGGGCGAGGCTCGTTCGCTTGGAGAGCGGTATAAAGTAGTCCTGGTCGCGTGTGAGCCTGACCGAGAGCCCCTGGGCTTTCAACAGGTCACGCGCGCGCTTGGCCACGTCGAGCACGGCCTTCTTCTCATAGACGTTGCGGTGCCCGATGGCGCCACTGTCGGATCCGCCATGACCCGGATCGAGTACGATTGTGGCAATGTCGTCGCCGCGGACCGTTGCCGATGGCCGCAGAAGCGGGTCCAGCATGTTCCGGCTGTCATGCCGGGTGATGGTCCAAGTTGCCGACTTGTTCAGGGCGGGACCATTGAGGCACAACAGCGTATCGTTGAAGCGGAGCTTGCGGCTACCGGCGGTGAATACGACGGTGGAATACTGGCTGCGCAAGACCCGCTCCATGCCCATCTTCAAGGGCGCGCCGAAACCATAGCGCCGGGCCAGCGTGTCCAGAGACTCCCGCTGCAGCGGCGAAGCCGCCGCAGGTGCTGTTCCTGCATGAATAACCATGGCGGTGCACATCAACACATGAAGAGGCCTTAGCATTCCGTACTATAAGGGACAGAGGATGGTCTTGGCTATCTCTCTTTACCATTGCACCACGGTCACCTCTATTGGTAGGCTCCGACCATATGGCGACACACTTTTCACGTATCCGGTTTGACTTTCTGGTGGGGGCATTGCTCGTGCTGACGGGAGTGTCTGTGTGGGGGCAGAACCTCCGTTATGACAATCACCGTGAGGTGGCCATACCTGAGTATGCCACTATTCAGCTTGGACCCTTTCACTCGAGTTGGGCTTTTCTGCTCCGCGCGGGCTATCGGTATGTTGAGACGACGGGCGCGGGCACGGATTTTCTCTTCGCCGGCTCGCGCGGACGCGTGAAGAAAGATGGTGCTGAGTATCCGGTCATTGTTGGCCTGGATATGCGCAACTACCTGGTCATTGGACCTCACACGGACCTGGATGTCTCACTGGGTCTGCGCTACGAGTACTATCCGCTGGATACGCAGGAGAGCGAGTTCCGCGTGTTTCTGCCTGGAGAAGGCATCAACGCCAACCTGTCAATGGAGCTGTCCCCCGTTCCCTATCTGCGCATGCGTCTGTGGGATGCGTTTGGGTGGCAGATGGACTACCTGGATACGCGTGGCCTGGATGACCGGTACGGAGGGCAGCGGTTTGAGAATATCTCGAACACCATCGGGCTGGACGGCGACTTGCTTCTGGCAGAACGGCAGAACCTGGGGTTCGGTGCGTCGCGGGGGGATCGCTGGGCTCTTGATGATGAGTGGGAACATCAGTCCCGCGTGACACATTCGGGCTACCTGCTCTACGAGTACGAATTGGCCGAGTACATGATTCTCGGATTTCGCACCGGGCTATCGCACATCGATTACCCCGAGTCGGAGAGAGCCGATACGATGATCAATGACTACCGGGCCGATCTCACCACCCTGTTGACCGAGCGAACAACAGTCAACATCTTCGGCGGGTATGCCATGGGCACGGTCTCGGGCATCTCGAACAGCATGGAAGAGGTCAATACGACGCTCTACGGCGGGAGTCTGCAGACCCGCTTGAGTCCTGACCTGCAGCATGGTCTCTCGTACGCGCATGGATTGCGTGGCGGATATACGTCGTCGTTGGAGGAATTTGATCTCCTGCGCTACGACATCCGCTTGACGGGCGAATTCTCGCGGTGGAACGCCTATACGGGATGGCAAACACGCGATCCGAGCAGTATGAATGTGAGCGGATACACCGACTGGACCAGTGGGTTGCTGTGCGAGATCCCCATTCTCCCCGCCGTCTCGCTGGTCGGCTCGATCCGCTACAGTGAGCGCTCCAACGATGATAAAGCGGTAGCGCTGGGCGATCCTGAATTGAGCGGCGACTACGACACGTGGGCCTACAAGATTGGCTCCGTCGTGCGGCTGGCAGACGAACTTGACCTCTCCGCCTCTGCCGAGCACATAGAGCGTGACGGAGACAACGACGAACTTGATTACACCCGGGACATTGTCTCGGTTCTGCTAACCTACCGACATGAGCTCTGAACCAACACGCAGGACAGTACTGTATGCGGGCATTGGGCTTTTCGCGGTCTGGGCCCTCACGAACATGCAGCGGGTTGCCGCGGACGACGATTCCCTGATCCGTGTGGTCCTGGTTTCCATTTTTGCTGCCCTGATTCTGCTCAGGCCCAAGCCCGACAAGGAGAAGAATCCTGACCTGTCGATCTCTCGCCTTCCTTTCTTGAACAATCCTCATTTCTCGCTGGCGATGGGGATTGGCGGGGCGCTCCTCTCGTTGGTGGGGACAATCTTCGTCGTCCATCAGTTCGAGTGGCTCGGAATTATCCTGTTGCTCTATGCCTGCCTGCGCTGGTCTCTGGATCTGAAGTACCGGCGCGACGTGTTGATCGCGGTCTTCCTGCTCTACTGGATGCACCCCATTCCGGGACAGGTGTTTGGCCGGTTTCAGCTCTGGATGCAGCAAATATCCGTGCAGGGCGCAGAGGGGCTGCTGTATGCCCTGAACGTGCCGGTATGGGCACAAGGCTTCTACTTGCGGACCGGTCTGCTGACGGTGGGTATCCCCGAAGCGTGTAGCGGGATGCGCACGGCCGTGACCGTATCACTCTGTACGTTCGGGGTCGGCCTGCTCTTTCGGCTGCGCTGGTTTGAGAACCTGGTGCTACTGGCAGCAGGCGTGGCGCAGGTCCTGGCCTTCAATATCTTGCGCATTGCCGCTGTCGTCATCCTGGCTCCACGCATGCCACGCGAATGGGCGGAGACAGTCCTGCACGATACGCTGGGTGTCTTCCTGCTTGTCACGATTCTGATCGTGCAGGTCGAAGTCTCTGCCTACAAGGTGTTTCGCGATAAGCGGCGGCGTATCAAAGAGGGCATACGCGATGGGGAATTGGAGAAACCTGACCGTGGGCGGGCGTTGCCGGGGGCATGGCGCCTATTTGTCATGGTGTGGAAACCGCTGCTGATGCTCGGTGTTCTCTCTCTTGGCGTGGCCTACCTTGTCTACAAGCAGCGTTCACCGCATAGGCTCAACATGATGCGGCCGGTCATTGACGCCCTTCTGGAGACAGAGGTGGAGGCAGCCAGCGCGGCGATCCGTGAGGCACTGGTCCTGGCGCCAGGCGATCGTGACCTCCTCAAGAAGCGGGCACATGTGCTGCTCGTGAAGCAGGACTATGTCAGGGCATTAGAGGTGATTGACTCGATCCCGCCGCCACTGGACATTCTCGAATCCATGATGCGCGGCCGGGCCCTGATGTCGTTGGGACGGGTGGATGAAGCCTTCAGCGTTGTAAGGGATGCGTCGCAGCAGGCGGGGGAAGCTCCGGGTGCAGCCATTCTGATGGCCGAGTTTGCGGCCGTTAAGGATATTCCTGAGCAGGTCAACAGGAGCATCGTTCTCGCGGCCCGGTCACACTTGATTCAGGATCGCGTACGGGCCCTGTTCCCTTACCTGGCGCTGCGTGAGCAGTGGGAGACGATTGTCGAGTGTGACAACTCCTCGGTTCCCTATAGCGATATCGGTCCGGCGCTGGTCGCGGTCCAGGCCCATCTGCACATGCGCAACGTGGCGCGTTCAGCAGAGATCATGAAGGAGATCATCCTGAGCGATCCCGATGACCCCCGTTTCCTGAGTAGCCTCTTTTCCCTGGCGATGAGTGAGCCCGGCGGACGCTGGGAAGAGATGTTTGCGCACAACTTGACTCAGAACCTTGGGAGGCTGAACGCGGATCGGCTGGCATCCTATATCGACTATGCGTTCCGGCTCAGTCGTCCGGATCTGGCCTGGCTGGCCTGGCTTAGCCTGCGCGAGCTCGATTCGGGCGACCCGGCCCTGCATCTCTCGCTGGCACGCTTCAACGGCATGTGGTTCATGTTCAGGAAGCACGCACTATCGGTTGAAGCGGAGAGCGCTTCCCAGCGGATTGACCTGCGCCGATTCTACCAGGCGACGAGCGACTTGAAGCCTTTCAAGGCGCTGTGGGATCATGTTCCTGAAGGTGCAGCGGTGGCCGGATCGCGAGGCACCGAGGGGCGTACGCGATACCTTGAACGTTTCTTTGCCGAGATCGATAAGCGAGCGGCAGCCGGAACACTCAACGAACGCATGGATCTATCTGTTGCACCGGCGCTCGGTCTGGCCGGGAAGTACAAGGAGGCCCATGCCAAGTTGAGAGAGATGGAAGAGCGCTATCCTGAGAAGAAGCGGGAGATCCTCTATCAGCGTGCCGTGTTCCAGAATCAGCAGTCACGCTGGCAGGCGCTCTACGAAACAATGGTTGCCTACCGGGCGCTGCCGAACTACCAGCCCCGATTGGGCGCTGACCTCATGTTTATCAATGCCATGATGAACCTGAACATGGGTGTGGCTGCGCTACACACGGCCGAAGAGGCGCGCCGAATCTATCCGGGTTCACGCCGGGTCCATGCGGCGCTCGCTGCAATCTGGGATGTGTTCCGGTACAAAGATCAGTCCCTCTTCATCCTGGAGAAGGCAGGGGATCCTGATCCACGCGTGGTCGCCCAGCTGTACTACGACACAGGGCGTACGCGTGAAGCGGAGCGGATCAGTAACGCGATGAGCGTTGGGATTGTGCGGAATGAGCGGGGAGAGCAACAGCGACTCACGTTGCCGCGGGCCCAGTTGATCATGGCCAAGCGTTGGCCCCCGCCGCTGGATGCGGCCGGGTTCTCCGCGGAAGCGGCGGAGTATACGGCGGAGCTCGACAAGGCAACCAGTCCCTACATCATCGCCTTGCGGACCCTGTCGCGCGACTGGTGTCTGGCCGAGGGAAAGGGCAGCGTTTCTGACGTCGCGACCTGGGCTGCCATCGGCCGCAACGAGTTGGAAAAGGCCGGCGCGCTTCATCACCTGACCATGCTGTTGGCGCGCCAGGAACGCTATGCGGAGGCAGCCAAGGCTATTGAAGCGGGACTTGAGCTGATGCCCGACTCGGTGGTGCTGCGGCGTATCCACATGGTTGTGGCCGAAGACCGGGCGGCGGCTGTTGCGGCAGCGAGAGAACACTGCCCCGATGATCCGGATATATGGCTGGCGTCTCTTATGGTGCGTCTCATCTCAGACGGACGAGGCGAGTGGGCGGGGGCCGAGATCAAGGCTGCTGTCGTCGATCGTCGGTTCTCTCCGGAGACGTTTACGCGGGCGGGTGACTTTCTGCTGGATTCGGGGATGCCGGTGGCGGCAGCCGCTGCCGCACGGCACGCGATTCAGGTGTCGCAGGGGCTGCTTCCGCCCTATGTGTTGGGCATCCGAGGCGGGCTTGTGCTGAAGGAGTATGAATGGGCATTGTCCTGCGCCTTGACCGGGGCCGAACTGGCCAGGGAGCCGGATATTTTCTATCGGGCCGTGGTCATGCTGAAATGGGCCCGTAACAGCCGGGATGCGGACGTGGTCAAGGCGCTGCAGTACCTGAGCGAGCAGAACCCCGAAGAACAGCAGTGGGCTGAGCGCCTGGGACTTGTCTACTTCGAGAAGCGCGACACACGCCGGGCCTTGAGTGTATTGTCCCCCGTGATCGACAAGAATCGCCCCAAGGTCCGTATACAGTCGCTTCTCATGGCGGCCGAAGCGGCTCGGATCGAAGGCAATCACGTCAGGGCGGTCGAGATTCTGGAATCGGCGTACGGGATGTATCCGGACAGCATCAACATACTCAACAACCTGATCTACACCTTGCTCGAGGACACCGCGACCGTATCGAGAGCACAAGAGCTTCTGCCCCTCCTGCTTGAAATGGGGCAGGACTCGTTCCCTGTCCTGGACACAGCCGCCATGGTCTACCTGCGCGCCGGCCGGGTCGATCGTGCACGTGAGTATATGGACCGGGCCCTTTCGCTCGTGGAGCCCGGGCACTATGCCGCGTTGGAGGTGACCCTGAACGCCGCCGAGATCTATCTTCTGACGGGTGACCTGGAAAAGGCCGAGAGTCAGCTGGAAGCCGTCTGGGAGTATCCCGAGCGTCCTGCTTCAACGGATAGGCGTGCCAAAGTAATCCAACAGAAATTGAAAGACCGCAGAGGCCAGTGACGTAGATAAGAAAAGCCCCCGACTCGGTGGAGGTAAGGAGATTCGAACTCCTGGCCTCTTGAATGCCATTCAAGCGCTCTACCAACTGAGCTATACCCCCACCGAATCGGGGACTGCTACGAAAACGGGCGGTTTGTAGCATCTGGTGCTCAGCGTGTCAAGCCCTCCCGCGCACGTAATGCATCCGACTCAGGAAAGTTCTCTAAAGGGGTGGCCTTTCTCATTCTCGCCTGCTAGAATGCGGTGCTTCGATGATTGGTTAATAGGGCTCATAGGGAGGTTTTCATGCATCCGGTTGTAAACCAGCTGATTCAGCTGGAGGAGTTGATTCTTATTCGTGATGAGCAGAAGCTCATGTCAGGTGAGGCGCACCTGGAGAACCTGAATGCCGCCATAAAGGCCATGACTGGCAAACTGCCGCGGGACGTCCGCGAGCATGCTGAGAAGCTTGGAAACAAGCAGCAGTCCGCCATCGTTCCCATCGCCGTGCAGGTCTGTTCGGGCTGCGGTATGTCGTTGCCCATCAGCCTGGTCCAGGCTGTGCGGTTGGCCCGCGAGGTCCATAACTGTCCCAACTGTGCGCGCATGCTCTACTTCGTCGAGTCGGCGGCCAAGCGGATCGCCAATAAACGGCGCCGTACGGGGCGCCAGAAGGGCGGCATTGCCCGTTTCTCGTCTCCGTCCCTGATGATTCCGAAGCTCACCTCCACAACGGTGGAAGAGGTGATTGAAGAAATGGCGTCCAAGATGGAGGCCGAAGGGTTTGTGGAGGGATCCGACAAGCTCGTTGAAGCCGCCCTGCAGCGTGAGGCTATCGTCAGTACGGCGGTCGGGCACGGCCTGGCTGTTCCGCACGTGCGTGGCGTCGAGGGTGGAGGTCTGGCGCTGGCGGTGGGTCTATCGTCCAAGGGGATCCGATGGGATGGGGACCAGGAAGAGTTGACCCGGATCGTGGTCTTTATCGTGATACCCACGGCGGCCAGTGCATTCTACCTGAAGCTGTTGGCGGGACTGGCTGAGACATTCTCGGATACGGAAGCGCGTAGTGCTTTCCTGGCCGAGAAGGATGCGGATGGGATGTGGAAGTCCCTGGCAAAGCTGACGCGCAAGACCGTCAAGTAGCGCAACACGCTATATTTCTTTGCAGGGCGTGTCGCCGACCTGTGCCTGCAGGCGGTGAAGCTCCTCTTTCAGGTCGGCCACAACGTCCGCGTACTCCGGATTGGCGTAGAGGTTGTTCAGTTCCTGGGGGTCGTGCTCCAGGTCAAACAATTCCCACTCGGGCTCCCGTGACTCATCGATCGAGCCTGGCTGCCCCATGCTATCGGCATAATAGTAGATCAGCTTGAAGCGCAGGGTGCGTACCCCATAGTGGGCGTAGACGTTGTGATGAGCCAGGTGCATCCAGTAGCGGTAGTACATGGAGGTCTGCCAGTCTCCCGGTAACCTGCCGTTCAGGAGTGGCCGGATGCTGCTGCCTTGCATCTCTGATGGGATGGGGATGCCGGCGTAATCAAGAAACGTGGGGGCAAGGTCAACGTTGAGAATCATATCTTCACAGACCGCGTGTGCTGCGATCTCGCGCGGGTAACGGATAACGAAAGGCATGCGGAGTGACTCTTCGTACATGAAGCGCTTGTCGTACCATCCGTGATCGCCCAGGAAGAAGCCCTGGTCGGACGTGTAGACCACAATCGTGTCTTCGGCCAGGCCGTTCTCGTCCAGGTAGTCAAGCAGCGTGTCGACGCTTTCATCCACCGATGCAATGCACGACAGGTAGTCCTTGATGTAGCGCTGGTATTTCCACTGTCGTTCTTCCTTCTCGGTTAACCCTTCAGGAACGGGTTCTTTCAGGTCGGTGGCATTCAGATCCCGGTCGACGCGCATTGTGGCGGCTGCGGCTGCACGGGCCCTGTTCTCGTAGTCGTCATGCAGCGTATCCGGTTCGGCGATCCGGGTATACCGCAGCTTGTCGATATGGCGCGGGGCCGGCTCCCATGGCCGGTGGGGCGCCTTGTGGTGGCACAGCAGACAGAAAGGACGGTCGCGGTCCCGCTGCTTCAGCCAGTCCAGTGACTTGTCGGTGATGAGATCCGTGACATATCCGGGCACGGTACTCTTCTCGCCCATTTCGATCATCTCCGGATCGTGGTAGAGACCTTGTCCGGGCAGCACACACCAGTAATCGAACCCTTTGGGCTCATGCTCGGGACCTTGACCCAGGTGCCACTTGCCGACGACCGCGGTCTGGTAGCCGGCGTTCTGTAGGAGTTTTGGGAAGGTCGTGAGGCTGTTGTCCATCATGGTGGAGAGGGTGGTCACACCGTTGACGTGGTTGTAGGTGCCGGTGAGGATGGTGGCACGACTGGGCGTGCAGATGGAGTTCGTGCAGAAGCACCTGTCAAAGCGCATACCCTCGGCAGCAATACGGTCGATGCCGGGCGTGCGGTTGATACGACTGCGGTAGCAGCTCATGGCATGTGCCGCATGGTCATCCGACATAATGAACAGAATGTTAGGTTGCTTCATCGATACTGTGCTCCTCGGTCTTCACAGCGCTCTGCTGTTCCTGCCAGTAGGCGCGACAACGCGCCAGTGGTTCATCTCCAAAATAGCGGCGCAAGATGCGGTCATCTGCTTCAGACAGATCTACAAGAATCAGCCCATCCAATACGTAATGGAAGGCGGGATCAATATTGAAACCGAGCAGCTTTCCGCCGAGCTTGAGGTACTGCTTCAGGAGAATGGGCATCCCCTTCATGTTGGTCTCGACATCGCCGATGAGCGATTCGACCTCGTCCACACTCTCGACCACTGTGCGCATCTCCCGATGCCGGAGCTTGCGCAGAAACGGCTGGCGTACCGGTGTGCGCGCCTTCACCAGTCGCGCCAGTTCGGGTTCAAACTTGTTCATCTTGAGGAACGCCATCAGCAGATTCCTCGAGCTGGTGCCGTAATCGTCGGAGATGCTGACGGGACCAAAGAGAATGCGATAGCGAGGATGGCGGACGATGTAGGCGCTGATGCCCTTCCATAGCATTAAGAGGGGGGTGTAGCTCTTCTGATAGCTGATCCGGACAAAGGAGCGTCCCATCTCCAGTGCCGGCTGAATGCGGTCAACCAGTTTGCGGCGATAGCGGAAGAGGCTATACGTATAGAGCCCGTGGAGACCACGCTGCGGGATAATCTCGTCCGTCGCGCCAAGACGATAGGCGGCTACGACTTCCTGCTTCTCACTGTTCCAGAGGAAGAGGTGACGGTAGTAGTCATCGTATTCATCCAGATCAATCGCCTGTCCTGTGCCTTCCCCGACAGCACGGAACGCCTCTTCGCGCAGGCGTCCTATCTCGTGGAGGATCGTGGGAATCTGTGGTGCCCGGGCGACCCATGCCGAGAGTTCCTTTGCTGTGAGCATGCGTTGCTCCGGATCGAGGCTGTCCAGTTCGGCCTTAAGTGCGGCCGGGGACGCGGGGGGCGCGATTGGCGCTTGTGGGGTGGCAGAGGTGTGGCGTCGCGGCAGCCGAATGATGCGGCGCGACCTGTGACCTTTTCTGTTGCGGAGGTTGTAGGTACGCATCCTGACATAGTCGATAATTTCGCGATCTGTATCCATGTCCTCCAGGCGCGAGAAGGGAATGGGGTTGCCGACGTAGGCGGGGATAGTCCGGCCCTGTTTGTTCACCAGTTCGTGCGGAAGCATCGCGGTGCGTAGCCGGGGATGAACCAGTCCGAGCAGGTGAAACAGCACCGTGTTGGACCCGTCGAAGAACACCGGCACCACGGTTGCCTTCGTGCGTCGAATGACGCCCCCGATGGAGGAGCTCCACTCGCCCTCGACCACAGCCCGTTTGCGCGGATCAAAATGGGCGACCTCCCCGGAAGGGAATACGCCAAAGATGCCGCCCTCGCGTAGCCACTTGATGGACTGCTTGATCGGGCGGATGTTGGCGCGCGGGGCATCCTTCCCGCCGAAGGGATCGACAAAGAAGAACAGGTCCTGCATCTCTGGAATACGTGACAGCATGTAGTTGGCCATGATACGCACATCCTGGCGCACCATCTGCAGCATGGACGCCAGTAGCACACCCTCGACACCGCCAAAGCAGTGATTGGCGACAACGACCACCGGCCCGGACTCCGGAATGCGTGCCAGGTCGGCCTCGGTTACTTCGAACGAGAGGTCCATGGCCTCAAGAACATTGTCCGAGAACGGCTGTTCACGGGATCCGGCTGCGCTGCGCATGTAGATGTCGTAGATGCCATCCAGCCCCAGCGCCTTGTCCAGAATGCGCCCGACAGGAAAGAAGAGCTTGCGCGAAATGCCACCCTTAAACGGGTTGCCCAGACTGAACATGTGTGCCTGCGGGGCAGTACGGACAGTCTTAGTGCGCGGCGGCCGTCGCAGGCGTCGCTTGTTGCGTGACGTGAGATGGGGTGACTTATCCATAGTTCAGACTTGGAACCAGTTGTACCGCTTCCAGCCCCGGAATTCAATTCTGCATTTATCACTACAGACTTGAAGATGTGCTGGGATGTGCGAAACTCGGTCCCGTTCCCCATGGTTCTGGAGAAAAACGCAAGCCACGGGTGGCTGCTGCCCCATGGCGACGGAGTGTAAGATGCAGATATCGGTCAATTCGGTTGTTATCAAAGAACGCGTGCGTACGGATGTCGGCGACTTGACGACACTCATGGACAGCATGCAGAAGTTCGGGCAGATGAGTCCCATTGTCGTTACGCGCAAGCACGAGTTGATCGCCGGCAATCGTCGACTCCTCTCCGCACGCCGGCTGGGCTGGTACACGATTGACGCCGTGGTGGTGGACCGGGAGAGTCCGGCCGACAAGCTGGAAATGGAGCTGGCGGAGAACGTCAACCGCAAGGACTTCTCTCCTGAGGAGCTTCTGATGGGCTATCGGCGCCTTGAGAAACTGCGCCGACCAGGCGTGGGCGTTCGCATTCGGCAGTTCTTCGGCCGGCTGTTTGGCAGGATCTTCAAGCGTGGCGGCAGTCGCCAGGCATTGCCATCCGAGCAGCAGAGCCCGATGGAAGCAACCGCCGGAGATCTGTAGTGTTGTGACTGATCAATACGCAAATGAAACAGGTTCACGATGTCATCCCGAGCTTGCCGAGGGATCTCCTTGGCGCCCAGTGAGTAGGAGATTCCTCGGCTTCGCTCGGAATGACAGTTACTTGTTTCACGAGCCAGCTCAGACAGGCTCGTAAGTGAACTGGTCGATGATTACCTCGACCTCCCGGCCATCGGATGGGGCGTCGCCATAGCGGTCACTGTCGCCGTCGTTCAGCCAGAGATTGATTCTGACGGTCGTGCTCCCTGATGGTGTGGGAATCAGTACGGGTGTAGCCAGCGTCGTGTCGTTGGAGCGGCGCGCCGGGTTGTCTGCCGTGAAACGCCAACTGTGCAGCACCGCACCTGTCTCGCTGGGCCCGCTCATGCTGGCGAAGTCAACGTATCCGGGCGTCCAGGTGAACCGATGAACCGACATGCCTATATCGCCGGGCATGAACACGCCGTCGGTTCGCTCGTCGTATTGCCCGTTGTCTGTGTCAGGCCCCATAACGGGCTGAACGGAGTAGTGCAGGTTCTCACCGAACACGCGCGACCAAGGGGTAAATTCAATATCGATCTCATGCAGCTTGCCGGCCCGTGGTGCGTCGTTGTCCCACGTGAAGAGCCCCAGCACGACGTTGCGGTCCATGGCGCCCACCGCCGAGGCCACGCGGAAGGTATACGTGCCGTAGCCATAGCTGTCGGATGAATAGATCTCGGCGCAGGTCCAGACATCGCCACGTCGCGTGATCTTGAGGTGCAGCCGTCCCCGGTCATCGACCCAGGCATTGTGGACATCTCCGGCCCAGCAGTTCTCCCCGGCGGCGGCGGGGGAAGCGGACTGCCGAACTTCCCACGTGCGTCCAGCAAAGGTGATCATGCGGGGGGGCTGTCCGGAGGTGGGACAGACCGTTGCGGCATTTATCGTGTTAGGAATGGGGATGACATCGTTCGTGTCGTCTTCACACCCAATTATGAGGATAAGTAACAGCAGGGGAGGAGATAGAGTAGGCTTTTCATGATCCGGATTCTATCGGTCCTGGTGGAGACAGATCAAGAGCTTAGCGCGAGGAAGTATTTCGCACCACTCGCCAATACTCCGCAGTGTGAATTCATGCATGCGGTCATCCTGAGCGAAGCGAAGGATCTCAGCGTTCTGATTGCGGCTGAGATTCCTCGCTGCGCTCGGAATGACAGGCGATTTGTACCTGGAAGTAGTAGAGGCCGGTATCACCCGGGCTGGGTGCCTGGGCGCGTCCGGACCGTGAAGCGGTAGGTCAGGTCTCCATCGGAGCGTTCCTCGCAGGTGAGGACAGATGAGAAGGCGCCATAGTGCGGGAAGAACGCGTCGGCATCCGCGGGAGCGTCGTCGACCTCCGTGAGGTAGAGTTTAGCGGCGCGATCGAGAGTCTGGGCATAGACGTCGCCGCCGCCAATGACGAACACTTCATCGTCCGGTGCGGTGTTGGCCGCAGCATAGGCGATAGCGTCATCGAGGCCATGGCATACGGTCACGCCGTCTATCTGCAGGGCAAGACTGCGGGTGATGACGATATTAAGTCGGTCGGGCAGTGGTTTGCCAATCGATTCAAAGGTCTTGCGCCCCATGATGACCGGATGCCCGGTTGTCAGTCGCTTGAAGCGGGGCAGATCACCGGGAAGATGCCACAGCAGCGCATTGTTGCGCCCGATGGCGCGGTTGGAACCGAGCGCTGCGATGATTGAGAGCGTCATGAGTGCTGCCCTCCGCTAGTGTGGTGTCACATAATTGCGTTCGTGTAACTGATGTGTCATCCCGAGCGACGTCGAGGGATCTACGCCCAGGCATGGGGCTGAGATTCCTCGCTTCGCTCGGAATGACAGGGACTTATGTTGTGAGAGCTTGTTTGCGTGACACGACACTAGAACCCTCCTACGTTGGTGATGGGGGCTTTCAGAGCCGGATGAGGGTCGTAGCCCTCCACGGTGAAATCATCGCTGCAGAAACCGTCGATGTCTGTGATCGCGGAGTTCAGAGTGATGCGGGGCCATGGTTTCGGCTCGCGTGCGATCTGTTCCCGTATCTGCTCCTCGTGATTGGAGTACATGTGGACATCACCGAACGTGTGCACGAATTCGCCCGGCTCAAGACCGGTCACCTGTGCCACCATGAGGAGGAGCAGGGCATAGCTGGCGATGTTGAACGGCACCCCCAGGAATACATCGGCGCTGCGCTGGTAGAGCCCCAGGTTGAGACGGTTCCCGCCGGTGACACAGAGCTGGTAGGTCGTGTGGCAGAACGGGGGCACCTCGTTGGCATTGCCCGGCGAGGCCATGTCGTAGATGAAGTCGGGGTTCCAGGCTGAGACTACATAGGACTTGCGGAACGGCCGCTCGCGCAATCCCTTGATGCACCAGCCCAATTGGTCGATCTCGCGTCCGTCACTGGCGGGCCAGCGGCGCCACATACGCCCATAGATCGTTACGAGCTCACCCCACTTCCGCACGAAGTCGCTGTCGGCCGGCTCAGATTTCAGCTTCTCTATAAAGGCTTTCTGTCCCAGTTCAGGCAGCCCTTCGTCAGTCGCCAGCTTGCGATACTTCTTGTGCGCCCACTCGTCCCAGATGTGGACATTGCGGTCGACAAGGTACTTGATGTTTGAGTCGCCATGTAGAAACCAGAGCAACTCCTCAATGATGCCGCGCGCAAACGTCTTCTTGGTCGTCAGCAGTGGAAAGCCGTCCGCCAGATCAAAGCGGAGCTGGCGGCCGAAGACCGACTTGATGTAGGGGAGGGGTTCGCCCTGGTCCCTGTACTGCTGCTTGACTTCGTCGGTCAGAAACAGCTCCTTGCGAGATCCATTGTCAAGGATGTCGGTGAGAAGGTCGAGATACTGATGCTCGGGATGTCGTGCTGTCGTCATGCGCATACTATCGGCTGCAGGCATTGGAGGAGTCCAGCACTTTAGTCAGATAGGAGATGATGGTTGACTGTTGAGGTGTGTTAAAATATCGTTTCGCGAACTCTTGACGCTCCTCCCGTTTGGAATGAAGGATACCCGTGAACAGACGCCCTCGTGTATTACTCCTGGCTCCAGGAAGCTCTCATGCGCTGCATGCGGGTGTTGTCTCCTTTGCGCGCGATGTCGGCTGGATTCTCGATTGCCGCATGTCCTACACGGGGCAAGTGCCTGATGGAAGCGACGTGGATGGGATGCTGTGCTGGCGTGCCAACCGTACCGACGTCACCGGGTTCATGCGGGGGCTTGATGTGCCGGTGGTCGGGCTGGACCGGTCCGTGGACCACACATGGCCCAGCGTAAGTTGTTGTGATGAGTCTATCGGCCGTGCAGCGGCAAGACATCTCCTGGCGCGTGGACACAAGGCCCTGGCCTTCTGCGGGCCCGCGGACGCGCCACGTCTGGTGGGCTTCAAGGCTGAAGCTGAGTCTGCGGGTGCGCGGTTTGTACGCCTGGCACCTCCGGAGGGCGCCTCCGTCCTCAGCAGCTCCGAAGCCATTCGCGATTGGATGGGTCCCATGTTGTCCTCTCTGCGTGTGCCTCTTGCGGTCATGGTGGCAGAGGATCTGGAGGCAGCGCCTGTGATCGACGCCCTTGTCGGGTTGGGCTACAGCGTGCCGGAGCAAGTGGCGGTCATCGGCGCGGGGAACGATCCCATGCTCTGTGACGTTGCCCGGGTGCCTGTGTCGAGTGTCGATGTCCGCGCTCATGAAGTCGGATACGCAGCCGCCCGATTACTGGACAGTCTGATGGCGGGCAGTCCTCCACCGTCCACGCCCCGTCGGATCGAACCAGGGCCGGTCAAGGTTCGTGCATCCACTGACACCGTGGTACTGTCCAACCTTCATGCGGCCCGCGCACTGCGTTTCATCTGGACCCGCTACCGGGACCCTATCAATGTGGACAGTGTGTCGGAACATGTTCCCGTAACACGCCGTCGGCTTCAGACCCTCTTTCACGAGCAGCTGGGACGGACCATGCAGGAGGAAATTGCCCGGGTCCGCATTGCCGACGCCTGCCTGATGTTGAAGCGATCGCGGATGCGCATTCATAGGATCGCCACGCTAACCGGTTTCAAGAGCAGTCTGCATTTTCATCGGACGTCCCAGTCTGTTCTGGGTATGGGTCCCAAGGCATTTCGAGAAGCGGGCACCATTCCGGACTTCGGGGTCCTGCCGGCCCGGGTTGGGGATCAACTGTCGCCTGAATGAGGGGCGGAGAAATAGAGCAGTTCTCATGTTAGAGCGTTTCGAAAAGGCAGAAGAGCAACTCGTGAAGCTGATCGGTCGCGAGGGGGCCGACCAGGGGCATGGTCGGCGTGTTCGGCTGGTCCTTCGCTTCCTCAAGGAATTGTCTCGTCTTTACGGGTCTGTGGTTGGTGTCCGTCTGTTCCTTTACCAGAAAGGGTTGATACGTCCCAATGCTCTCGGTTGCCAGGTGATCAGTATTGGCAACCTGACGGTCGGCGGCACCGGCAAGACACCGGTCGTGGAGATCTTTGCCCGCGAACTGCAGAAGGCTGGACGCCGTGTGGCGATTCTGAGCCGCGGGTATAAGAAGGCAAAGGCCCCGC
The DNA here is from genome assembly GCA_030745755.1 of Kiritimatiellia bacterium. Lineage (GTDB taxonomy): Bacteria > Verrucomicrobiota > Kiritimatiellia > UBA8416 > JABMPJ01 > JABMPJ01. The sequence continues at coordinate 62,746 of JASLOA010000046.1, forward strand.
TGCAGAGACGGCTCATGGATCGTTTCTTGCTCCGGGAGCGTAAGCGTCCGCCGCGTGTTGTCTCCGACGGTTCCAAGTTGCTGCTCGATTCCGCCATGAGCGGAGATGAACCCTACATGCTTGCCTCCAACCTGCCCGATGTAGCGGTCCTGGTTGATAAGGATCGCGTCAAGAGTGGGCGCTTCGCCATCAACAGACTGGGGTGCGACACGCTGGTGCTCGATGATGGATTCCAGTACATGGCGCTGAAGCATCGGCTGGATATCGTCCTGGTCGATCGCACCAATCCGTTCGGCAACGAGCACGTACTGCCGCGTGGGATTCTGCGTGAACCCATTCGCAATATCAGCCGTGCCAGTTTCATCTTCATCACGAAGTCGAACGGTGCCGGGTCGGATCCGCTCCGGGCACGCCTGCGCGAGCTGAATCCAACGGCTGAAATCATTGAGTGTCGGCATGCCGCCCGCTACCTGACCCACGTCTTCAGCTCGGAACGGTATGAGTTGGACTATCTCAAGGGGATCAAAGTGGTTGCCATGTCGGGAATCGCGATGCCGGCCGGCTTCGAGCAGGAGCTGACCCGGCGCGGAGCCGACGTGGTCGATGCCCACCGCTTTGCCGATCATCACCGCTATACACAGCAGGAGATTATCAACATCATCAATGCGGCCCAGCGCGAGGGGGCCAAGGCGATCATCACCACCGAGAAGGATGCCGTACGGTTTCCGCGTTTGGATCGCTGCGACGTCCCGATTCTCTTCCTGCGGGTCGATATTGAAATCCTCAGCGGTGCCGAGGATTTCCACGAGTGCATAGCGCGTATCTGTTTCAGATCCAAATCGAAAGCGGCCTGAATTGGGGAAGAAGGTAGCATGGATCGCGTACTGATCTGCGGAACCAACTGGTTGGGCGACTGCATTATGAGCATGCCGTCGCTCCAGGTGCTGAAACAGCGCCGTCCCAATACACACCTCACGCTCCTGGCGAAGCCGGGCATGGTTCCGCTCTGGCAGATGCACAGCGCGGTCGACGCGATTGTCCCCATCGCGCAAGGCCGCGGCGGAACACGCCGCACAGTGCGGGTACTGCGACAGCAGTTGTTCGACCGTGCGGTCATTTTCCCCAACTCCTTTCGGAGTGCACTGCTTCCCTTCATGGGAGGGGTGCCACGGCGTATGGGTGTCGCTTCTCATGGGCGTGCGCTCCTGCTGACCGAGCGCCGACCGGGTCGACAGCCGGGCGATGCTTCACACCAGGTCTGGGAGTATTACCGGCTGCTGGGCCTGGACAAGACGGCGTGTTGCCCGAAAGGAGATCCCTCGACTTCGCTCCCGCCGTCGCCCGCTGGGCTATGGCGGGCAGGCGGGATGACAGTTCCAGAATCAGTGTGTCTTTCAGGGAACGGTCATGCTGAGCTTGCCGAAGCATCTCCTCTGAGCCCTCCTGATGGTCTGTGTAACACGCTGAAGAGGGATGAGCCTGTACCCCCGCGCATCACCCCCCCCCCATCGGCGCGGGACAAGGCAGCGCAGCTTCTGGCTGCCGATGACAACCGGCCGTGGATAGCTATGCTGCCGGGAGCGGCACGCGGTGATTCCAAGCGGTGGCCGCCGCAACGCTTTGCCGATGTTGCGAAGGGACTTGTTGAGAGCCATAGTGGTCGCATTGCGCTGTTTGGCACGGCCGCGGAAGCGTCTGCCTGCGACCACATAGCCGCAGCGGTTGGCGATGCCGCCTGCAACCTGGCCGGCAAGACCTCCCTCACGGTCCTTGCGGCTGCCCTGGCCCGTTGCGGCGCAGCGGTAAGCAACGACAGTGGAGGGATGCACCTGGCCACGGCGGTGGGGACTCCCGTGGTGGCGATCTTTGGACTGACGGATCCGGATCTCACGGGTCCACTGGGAGAAGCGAACCGCGTAATCTGTGGCGCGCCTCCCGAGCAGCGTACCCGCGATGTCCCGCGTGAATCAGCAGAGGCGGCGGCAGCCCTGCATAGTGTTCAGCCGGAGCGGGTCCTGGCCGAGGCCCGCGGCGTTCTGGAAGACTCATGAGTCATCGCATCTTCAAATCGACCGCAGTGGTGAGCCTGGGTACCGGGGTGAGTCGCGCCCTCGGGCTCTTCAGAGAGATCCTGATGGCCCACTATTTCGGGACGTCACTCGCCAAGTCCGCTTTTGATGTGGCATTCCGCGCGCCCAATCTCTTCCGGCGGCTGTTCGGGGAGGGGGCGCTTTCCGCTGGCCTGGTTCCTGTCCTGACCAAGACTGTCGCCGGCGAGGGAAAGGAAGCGGCCGAGCAGCTGGTAGGGCGGATGATGACCCTGATGGGAACGATCCTGATTGCGATCGTGGCGCTTGGAGTGGGTGGTGTTTCGCTGGCGCTGCAGCACGGGCACTGGGGCATACGGGTTACGGCGGTGCTGCCGCTGCTGCGCACGCTGCTGCCCTACGCATTCTTCATCTGCATGGTGGCGCTGTGCATGGGCGTCTTCAACGCGCACCACCGCTTCGCTCTGCCGGCGTTTACGCCCGTCGTGCTGAATGTCGTATGGATTGCGGTGCTGCTTCTGGCGGCAAGAAACGCGGACGTGCCCGCTGCCGAGCGCATCCAGCTTCTGGCCTGGGGCATTCTCCTGGCCGGCGCGCTACAGCTTGCGATCCAGATTCCGGGCTTATGGCGGCTGGGGTTGCATCCCCGTCTTTCGTTTGCCTGGACGGATGCCAGGGTACGGCGGATTCTGCTCCTGATGGGGCCGGGCGCCCTGGGAATGGGCATTCACCAGATCAACTTCTTCCTTGATGGCATTCTTGCGCTTTGGGCCGCGGAATGGGCTCCGGCGGCGCTGACATTCGCGGAGCGCCTGGTTTACTTGCCGCTGGGGCTGTTTGCCACGGCACTGGGAACGGTGTTGCTCCCGACGTTCTCACAACAGGCTGTTCACAGTGATCCCGTGCAGCTGCGTACGACTTTTCGTGCGTCGGTCCATGGATTGATGCTGGTCATGGTGCCGTCGGCATTGGGGTTGATGGTACTGGCGCGACCGATTGTGGATCTTGTCTACGCATGGCAGGGCGGGGCGTTTGGGGAGCAGTCCGGTCTCCTGACGGCGCGGGCACTTGCCTTCTATGCTCCCGGGCTGATCGTGTTCAGTCTCTACAAGGTGCTCGTGCCCGTATTCTACGCCCTTGAGGACACACGGACCCCCGTGCGTGTGGGCATTGTCATGGTGGTGTTGAACTTGGTTCTGAACATCACGTTCATTCTGACATGGCCCCTTGAGTTCAAGCATGCCGGCCTTGCTCTCGCCACGGTGCTGGCCTCCGGAGCCAATTGCGTCTGTCTCGCCGTCATCCTGCAGCGACGCGTGGGTGCGCTGGGCTGGCGTCACCTGACAGGAGGTATGCTGCGCACGCTGCTGGCGGCTCTGGGGATGGCGTGGGTGGCGATGCGCGTGCCCGGCTGGCTGCAGCTGACAGGCGGATTGGCTGCGGGGGAAGGCAAACTCGCCCAATTGGTGGGCGTGGTCGCGGCCATTGTCGTGGGAATGGCCGTCTACGGAGCACTGCTGGCAGTGCTCCGTACCACGCGGCCAGCTTCCGACTTTTAGCGTGTGAAGTCGACTGAACCGGATACGCCTGCCACACCGAGATCAGCGCTTGAGGCGGAGAGGTTCAGCGAATTGCCACTCTGGCTGATGCTGATCGTGTAGACATCGCCCACAGCCACCAGCCCTGCCGCTTCGGCGGGAACGCTGGTGATCGTAGCGGTCACTCGATCGCCCGCAACGGCATAGGTGCCTTCGCGCTATAGGTCCCTGCACTAACATACCCGGGAATGTCCGGTACGGTTGCCGCCAGGGCCCATGTGCCGTCAGCATCGATGATCAGCGTGACGGAAATTCCCAGCAAGGACAGGAAGTTGCCGTCAACCGTCATCGTGCTGCCGCTGACGCTAACACCCGCAAGCTGGAGCAGGGCGGCATTGTCGCCAACGAGAGGCGCGGTAATTGTGGCGCCGCTTATAGTCCAGGTGCCCGGAAGGCCTCCTCCGGAACCGGCGGTATCGTCATCATCGTCGCTGTCGCAACCGGTGATGCCGATCAGGGCTGCGCACAGCCCTACGATCAGGACTGAGAGAATATGTCTACGTGTCATGGAACCCCTCCTTCTTAGTGATGAACAGCCACTGGCGCACTGACATCTGCACTGGGCCTAGCGCGTCTTGAGAACATGTTCAAGCGTGGGAAAACAGTTTTTTGCGTATCCCTACTTTTCTAGATCAACACTCTCGAAACGCCTGTAAACAAAGGACTGTCCTTCTTCAGGATCTGGAATAGTCAACGCACCAAATTGGAGGAGGAGATGCCTCGGCTACGCTCGGCATGACAGAAAACGCTAAGGAATTGTCATCCCGAGCGAAGCCGAGGGATCTCCTATGTCTCAAACTGCCAGAAATTGGGGGATGTCCACGGTTTTTTGCACCTTTCGCCGGGGGGGTGTTTGCGGTAGATTCCCCCGGATATGAAGCGCCCGGTTCCTATAGTGTTGCTCTGCATCGTGCTGGTGGGGTGTGTGTCCTCGCGCAGGACGGACCGGCTGGTCCGTCGTGAGATAGAGCGCCGTGTAGCGGCCGACCCCGCCGTCTCCTCGAACGTGGTGGCGAACGCACTGCTTGACAGCTCCGGGGAACGTCCTTCGGCCCCCGAGATGTTGACACTGCAAAGCGCTCTGCAAGCAGGAACGCGGCACAGTCGAAGCCTGCAAGACCAGCGCGACCGGCTCTATCGTGAGACCATGTCGCTGCTGGGAGTACGCCGCGACTTCGGGGTCACCCTGGCCGGTACGGTGTCCTACGTCCTTGGTGAAAATGCCGACGGCAGTCGGACAGGGGCAGGCGACCTCAGTCTCTCGGCCTCGCGAATTCTGCCCAGCGGTGGCGATGTCTCGCTGAGCGGCAGTACGGGTGTCGACCGGTCGAGCGGAACAAACGGGGTCGACGATGCTGTCTATGGCAGCAGCGTGCGTCTTCGCGTGGATCAACCTCTGTTGGCAGGGGCGGGCTATGGGATCAGCCATGAGAACCTGACCCAGGCCCAGCGCAACCTGGTCTATGCGCTGCGGCGCTTTGCGCTTGAACGGCAGGACAGCGCGATCGCGTTGCTGGAGGGCTTCTATGCCCTGCTTCTGCAGCGTTCCGTATTGGAGAATACGCGCATCAACGTGGCGCAATCGAGCCGGTTGCGCGAGCGTTCCGAGGCCCTCTTCAGTGTTAACCGGGCGCCCGCCATCGACGTGTTGCGTTCCCAGCAGCAGGAGCTGTCGGCCAGCAATCAGCTTAACCGGACCGAAGCCGACTATGACGGCCAAATTCGACGCTACCTGCTCTCGCTCGGTCTCTCGGTTGAGCGCCGTCCGGCCATCCGGGGTGATGTCCCGTCGGTGACAGCAATGCCGGCAGACGAGGCCGAGTGCGTCGAGCGCGCATTGGAATATCGTCTCGATTTGCAGTCCGTTGCCGACCGTGTGCCTGATGCGGAGCGCCGCCTGCGGCAGTCGAAGTCGTGGCTGCGCCCGGACCTGGATGTGTACGGGACCGTAACGCTCTCAGATAGCGGGGCGGAATCCTTCGGCGACCAGGAGCTGGAGGAGACCTATGAAGCCGGGGTGACGCTGGCGCTGCCGCTCGACAAGCGTGACGAACGCGATGCGGTTAAGTTGGCCCGACTTGACTTGGACGCCGCGCAGCGGGCCCTGCAGCAGAAGCGGGATGAGGTGCGGCTGGAGGTGATCGACAGTTTCACGCGCCTGCGTTTCCTTGCCGGGTCGGTCACGATTGAGCGGCAGAACATCGCGATCGCGGAGCGGCGCGCGCGCAATGCCATGTTGCGCTTCCGCAGTGGCGAGCTGTTGAACCGTGATGTTGTGGAAGCGGAGAACGAGTTGTTGGCCGCACGCAACGCGTACGCGCGTGTGAGCGTGAGTTACGAGGTGCAGCGGATTAAGCTGCTGCGCAACATCGGTGCGCTCGACGTACGGCCGGATGGGACCATCATAGAAGTTGGGGCTGGCAAACAATAGGGGAATGACCGTGAAGACAAACCGCTGGATACGACTGGCCGCTCTGCTCCTTGGGGTTGCCTGTGTGGCGCCGGGATGCAAACGGGGGTCGGAGGGACCGGCGGTGTTGACCGCAACGGCGCGCCGGGAAGACCTCGTGGTTCATGTGCGCGCGTCCGGTGAAATACGCGCCGCGGATGCGAACAAGATCTATCCCCAGATCAAGGGCGGCGCCACAATCGAATTCATCGTGCCCGAAGGTGAACGGGTCACGAACACCCAGGTTGTGGCACGTTTCGCTACAGACGAGATTGAAAAGCAGATTCGGACCTATGAAAGCCGCGTGATAGAGCAGCAGAACGGTCTTGATGCGGCCATAACCGCGCTCGAGGTCGAGAAGATGGACAACATCAAGAATCTTAAGGCTGCCGAGCAGGCCGTGACCTCGGCCGAGATGAAACTCAAGAAATACCGTGAAGGGGATGCGCCCCTGGAAGAGCGCAAAGCACGTCTGCAGGTGGAAACTACAGCACGTGAATTGACGATGAAAGAGACGCGGGTCACCGATATCGAGGGACTGCTGAAAGAGGGCTTTGTTACGCAGGACCAGGTCGAGGAAGAGCGGATTGCGCTGGAACGCGCCAAGGTGGCGCACGAGACGGCCAAGGTTGAAGAGGTGCTGAATCAGCGCTATTCGCTTCCGCTGCGCGAGACCGAAGCGGTGAATGCGCTTGAATCGGCCCAGACCGATCTGGAGAAGGTCCGCAAGAACAGCGCCGTTCGACTTCGCCAGAAGGAACAGGATGTCGAGTCGGCGCGCCGCTCGCTTGATGTGACAACCGATGAGCTGAAGGAACAACGGGAGGAGCTCGCGGCATGCGTCGTCCGGGCACCCACGGAGGGCGTTGTCACCTATGCAGACCCCAACCGTCCGTGGCGCCGGGCTGAGGTACAGGTAGGCGCCCGTATCAGTCGTGGCCAGGTGCTTATGACCATTCCCGACATGAGCGGCATGATTGCTGCCGTGAATATTCCCGAGGCCAGCATTCATCGGGTGACCCTGGAACAGAAGGCCACGCTGCGTTGCGAGGCCCTGGCCGATCTTGTCATGCACGGCGCCGTTACGAAGGTGGCCGAGGTCGCGAACTCGGGAGGCTGGCTGGGTGGCGACGTCAAAGAGTTCCAGGTTGAGCTTGCGCTGAATGATGGGGCCGATCTGAAGCCCGGTTTTTCCTGCCGAGCCGAGATCGAGACGATTCGCATCCCCGATGCGCTGACACTACCGCTGCAGGCTGTCTTCAGAGAGGGAGAAGAGCTGGTGGTCTATCGCCGCGTCAAGGGACGTACGGAATGCAGCGCGGTACGCGTCGGCGAGACATCGGATACACGGGCGCAGATCCTGGAAGGTGTTTCCGAGGGTGATGCCGTGATGTTGGTGGCGCCGGGGACCTGATTTGTGATCAGTCTACAACATATCACCAAGACATACCCCGTGGGTGACGGCCTGACCGTTCTGGACGATGTCTGCCTTGATATCAATGAGGGAGAGTACGTCGGCATACTGGGGAAGTCGGGGTCCGGCAAATCGACGATGCTGCATATTATGGGACTGCTCGATCGTCCGACATCAGGGCTGCTTTCCTTCAATGGCCGGCCGGTCCATGCCCTGGATGACCGCGAGTTATCGGAACTGCGAGGAAGCCTGGTGGGCTTCGTGTTCCAGGCGTTCCATCTTGTGCCGCAGCTCAGTGTATCGGAGAACGTCGAGCTTCCCCTCTACTATCAGCGCATACCACGTCGGGAGCGACGCGAACGGGCGGCACATGCATTGGAGCAGGTGGGCATGTCGGCGCGCCGTGGGCATGTGTCGTCGCAGCTCTCAGGCGGTGAGCGCCAACGCACGGCGATTGCGCGTGCCCTGGTAACCGAGCCGGCGCTGATTCTGGCGGATGAACCAACCGGGAACCTGGATTCGCGAACGGGGGGCGATATTGTGGCGCTGCTCGAGAGATTGCACGGGCAGGGGCGCACCATTGTGATGATCACGCATGATCGCGAGATTGCATCGCATCTTCCGCGGGTGGTCCATATCCGGGACGGCAGAATAGAGGGGGTGTGATGTACCATGATTACGCTTGTATAGCTTGTGTGTCATCCCGAGCGAAGTCGAGGGATCTCTGCCCGTACATGGATCTGAGATTTACTTCGGCAAGCTCAGCACAGGCTCTCGCTGCGCTCGGAATGACATGTGCTTGCGTGTGGCGAAAGCCTGTCTGTGTTGGAGGGCACTAGGCATGGATCTCTTGTGGCCAATTGAGTTGGTAAGCGACGGGTTGCGCAACCTGATGCGCCACAAGTTGCGCACGGCGCTGACGATGCTGGGCGTGCTGTGCGGCGTGGCCGCCGTCATCACGATGCTTGCGATCGGCGAGGGGGCTCAGCGCACTGTGCTCAGTGAAATCTCCGCGCTGGGGCTGCAGAATGTGATCCTTGATTCCGTGCAGCCACCGTCATCGGCCGTGAAGTCGTCGTCAGGGAGGCACGGTCCGCAGCTATTTCGCTATGGACTGACAGAAGAAGACGTGGCCCTGATTCGAGGGGCCTGTCCCTCGGCAAGTATCTCCGTGGCTCACCAGGTGAAGAGCAAGGTCTATGCGGGTGGGGAACGCATTGACGCGCGTGTGCTGGGAGTGGAGCCGGACTACTTCAGCCTGTTTACCACGGAGCTGGTGCGGGGACGCCTGTTGACGCCGTTGGATGACATCAAGCGGCACCAGGTCGCGGTTGTTACAAGCGGGTTGGATGCAGAGCTGCGTCGCAGCGGGCTCGTGGGTGAAGGCTTTATTCGTGTTGGTTGGCAGCACTTTCGGGTTGTGGGGGTGGTTGATCTGTCGGTGCCCGGTGGCGATCGTGCGATCTTCATGCCTTACCATGTGGCGCGGGCCCGTTTCGGGATCACCACGGTGCAACGTGAGGCGGGCAGTGTCGAGTTTACGCGCACCGACGTGGGGCAGGTCGTGATCCAGGTTGCGGATGAATCCGAAGTGCCCGGAACGGCGCGAATGATTCGGCGTATTCTGGATGACCGCCACGAAGTGTCCGATGTCACCATGTCCGTGCCGCTCGACCTCTTGAAAAGCAAGCAGCGCACCCAGCGCATTCTGAGCCTGGTCCTGGTCAGTATTGCCGCCATAAGCCTCCTGGTCGGCGGAATAGGTATCATGAACATTATGCTGGCGATCGTGACCGAGCGGATACCCGAAATCGGGCTGCGACGCGCCGTGGGTGCACGTCGGCGCGATATTCTTATGCAATTTCTGATTGAAACCGTAACGCTCTCGACTGTGGGTGGAGCGCTGGGTTGCGTGGTCGGTGCGGCCGCCGTTCCGATTGCCTCTCACTGGCTTGAATGGGAGGGCATCGTGACAGCGCAGTCGATCTTTCTGGCGCTGGTGGTGTCGTGGATTGTCGGTGTGATCTTCGGCCTGGCACCCGCCGCGCGTGCCGCGCAGATGGATCCTGTCACGGCACTGCGGCATGAATAACGCCGGTCTGCCGCGCACGGGTTCCCAGGGGTTTCACCCCTGGCTATGATGTTGGACCCCTTTGGGGTCCTTTCGAAGCACCCCAAAGGGGTGTTCCATCATAGCCCAGCGAGAATTGCTGGGACCAGGTTGCATGCACCCCAACCCCTCATATGTGAGCGCCATTCCCTGGAAGTGTCCACTTTCCGCCTGCCCGCCATAGCCTTGGCGACGGCGGGAGCGGGTCGTCTCAAAACGGCGCCGGCAACCGCGTCAACACGGGGTCTGCCCAGATGACGTGGTGCATATTGGCGTCCAGTCCATCGCGGGTCTGAAGCGTGAGCGAGATCCGGCCCTGTGGATTGTCGACGTGCAGTACGGCCGCGGGATCAGAGCCCTTCATGACATCATCAAAGAGAATGGTTGAACCCACCTTCAGGGTCAGGTGGACTTCACCGGTCCGGGTGCTGAAGAGCGCGTGCTGTCCGATCGAACAGTCGAACGCGGAATAGGTCTTGCGCGGGATCTCGAAAGCGAGCGTTGAGCAGTAGTGTCCGCCGACGGCCATGCCCTTGGCGAACGTCACGGGAACATTGCGGGGCGGCAGGCGCAGCTGAAGTGGGATCCTGCGCCCGCCGTTGTCCAGGGCGTGACCGATCGTATACCCGCGTGTCCAGTAGGGCGGGGCAGTGAGCCAGGGGCGCTGGTAGGGCTCAATGTCCGACAGGTGCACGGTCTCAAGATGCGCCGTCGAGTTGCCGACACGTTGTCTGGCCACGCAGATGAGCGTGAACAGCGTATCGGCCGTCAGGGCAATGGCGCCACGGTACATCTCGGCGAAGAGCGGCGCGTTCAGGTCGCCCCTGTCCATGCGCGCATTGATGACGATTTGATGGCAGAGCCGTCGTGCGGCCAGCGTGGCTTCCACGTGTCGCGAGAAGAGCGTGAAGGCAATTTCATCTGCGTGATAGCCGAGCAGGCGGGGTATGTAGGTGCGCAAGTCGGTGGCCGTGGGTGGCGCCGTGGGTTGGCGCAGGATGATGGACGGATCATGCTCGGGATGCTCTGCATCAGGGAACAGGCGGTGAAGCAGAAACACATCTGTGCCGTAAGGCCCTTCGAGGCTATGAATCCCAAAGCTATGATCCTGCAGCACATGGATCAGCCACCCCGCAAAGGCGCAGCCACGCTCCCAGTCACCTGCCGCCATGGCCTCGATGGCCTGCGTGGCATAGTAGCGGAACCCGGCCATGGCATGATGCCAATGGGGATTCTCATATGGAAGCAGCGGCCTGAGCACCTGTGCCTCGGGATCGGCGCACTGGTAGCGGTAGGTGGGCGCAATAGGTGTGTCGGGCAGAAAATGAAAAACCACGCCGTCGGTCTTGAACGCGTACGGCGTCGCCTTGGCATGGCCCTCACCGCGGACATCCCAGTACAGCTCCGGCAGACGACAGAGCTCTTGGATCAATGCGACCCGCTGTTCAGTCAGCAGAGCCTTCTGCCAGTCCGGAAGAATCCGGTACGCCAGCTCTGTGATTACAGTGTGTTCGGTCCGGGGCATACTGAGGCACCTAGTGCTGCGATTGGCAAATACGCAAATGAAACAGGTCACGCTGTCATCCCGAGCTTGCCGAGGGATCTCCTTGGTGCCCAGTGAGTAGGAGATTCCTCGGCTTCGCTCGGAATGACGGTTACTTACTTCACGATCTTCTCAATCAGGACACTAGTGTATGGCGGCCTAGCCGGCGCTTCAATAACAGAACACCATTATTGACTCGTTCTGTGATGCGCAGCAGGCATAATACGGGCCATGTCTGAGGTACGGGTAGCAGAGCTGTTCGAGTCGATCCAGGGGGAGTCGTCCTATGCGGGGATGCCCTGCTTCTTTGTGCGACTGGCGGGCTGCAATCTCAACTGCACTTACTGCGATACGCCGGCGGCGTTCGAAGAGGGTGAGCCGATGGCGATTGATGCTGTCGTGGCCGCTTGTGCGGCTAGCGGAGTTCCTCTTGTTGAGATTACCGGGGGTGAACCGCTGCAGCAGGATGGATTCGAGTACCTCGCAGAGGCCATTTGCGGGCTGCCGGACAAGACGGTGCTTGTCGAAACCAATGGAACATGCGACATTTCTCGGATTCCCGATGGCGCGATAGCTGTCGTGGACGTCAAGACACCCGGCAGTGGTATGGCGGGAACATTTGACGAGGCCAATATCGCTCGCCTGCGGAGCAAAGACGAAGTGAAATTCGTCCTCTGCGACCGGGGCGATTATGAGTGGGCCGCCGAATTCGTACGGGAGCACGACTTGTCCGCGCGTTGTTTGGCACTCCTGTTCAGTCCCGCCTGGGGAAAGCTGGATGCTGCGACGTTGGGGGAGTGGCTTCTGGCCGATGGATTGCCCGTGCGATTGCAGGTGCAGTTGCACAAAGTGTTAAACGTTAGATAGATAGGAATGCGACTATGCAGGTACCGCTGCTTGATCTAAAAGCACAGTATGCACCGTTGCGCGAAGAGATTCGCGCGGTGATCGATGAAGTCTGTGACGCCCAGTACTTCATTCTTGGCCCCAAGGTGGTGGCCTTCGAGGCGGAGACGGCGGCCTACTGCGACACCAAGGCGGCGATCGGCGCCTCCTCGGGCTCTGATGCCCTGATCATCTCGCTTATGGCGCTGGACATTGGGCCCGGCGATGCCGTGATCACCACGCCCTACACGTTCTTTGCCACCGTGGGCGCGATTGCACGTGTGGGTGCTACGCCGGTCTTTGTCGACATCGATCCTGTTACGTTCAATATCGACCCTGCGGCGATCAGGAACCTGCTGGCCAACTGGCCCGATCGTTTCGCTGGTTTGACGCCGCGGGCGATCATGCCCGTGCATCTCTATGGGCAGTGCGCTGACATGGACCCCATCATGGAGTTGGCCAAGGAGCATGATCTCGCCGTAATCGAAGACGGCGCACAGGCCATCGGGTCAGAGTATCCGTCCGCATCTGGCACGCAGAAGGCCGGCGCCATCGGAACCACGGGCTGTTTCAGTTTTTTCCCATCCAAGAATCTGGGTGGCTTCGGCGATGGTGGCTTAGTCACGACGCAGGACGAAGCGCTGGCCGAGAAGCTCAGCCAACTGCGCAACCATGGCATGAATCCCCGCTATTACCACAAGATGGTGGGCGGAAACTTCCGGTTGGATGCCATCCAGGCCGCCGTCTTGTCGGTCAAGCTGCGCCACCTGGATGAGTGGCATGCGAGCCGGCGCAAGAACGCAGCCACTTACACGGCCGGGTTCGAGGGAAGTGCGGTGCAGACTCCGACAATGGTCTATGCCGATGCAGGGGTCGAGCACCCTCATATCTTCAACCAGTTTATCATTCGGGCTCCCAACCGGGACGCGGTTAAGGCGCATATCACGGAGAAGGAGATCGGCAACGATATCTACTATCCTCTCTGCTTGCATATGCAGGAGTGTTTTGCGGGGCTGGGCTACGAGGCGGGTGCCTTCCCGGTTGCCGAGAAGGCGGCTGGCGAGGTGCTGGCTCTTCCTGTCTACCCTGAGTTGACTGAGGAGATGCAAGATTACGTGGTGAAATCTGTTCTGGAGGCTATCTAATGGCAAATACCGTACTCGTAGGCGCCCAGTGGGGCGATGAAGGCAAGGGCAAGATCATTGATGTATTGACGCCGGAAGTGGATCTTGTGGTCCGCTTCCAGGGCGGCAACAACGCGGGACACACCGTCAAGGTTGGTGACGAGAAGTATGTTCTCCACCTGCTGCCGTCCGGCATGCTGCACGAAGGCAAGCAGTGCGTGATCGGTAATGGTGTGGTGGTCGATCCTGTTGCGCTGGCCGGAGAACTGAAAGAGCTGAAAGAGCGGGGTATCGAGATAGGCGATCGCCTCTTGATCAGTGATCGCGCACACGTTGTCTTTCCATACCACGGTGCCCTGGATGCCAGCCGCGAGGCAGCTTGTCGCGATGACAGGAAGATCGGGACCACCAAGCGCGGAATCGGCCCAACCTATGGCGACAAGATGTCGCGTGTCGGGTTGCGCATGGGCGATCTGCTCGACCCTGAGTTCCCGCAGCTCTTGACGGAGCGGATGAATGAGGTGAACAAGGTGCTCGAAGCTATGGGCGCAGAGCCCCTTGATGCGGCTAAGCTCATCACCTCCACCTGCGAAGCCGTACGTGTGATCGGTCCCTTCATCGGTGATTCGATTCCATTCCTGGGCCAGGCCGTGCGCGACGGCAAGTCGATTCTGTTCGAAGGCGCACAGGGCACCATGTTGGATATCGATTTCGGAAGCTATCCGTTCGTCACCTCGTCGAATGCCTCTGCGGGCGGCGCCTGCACGGGAACCGGCGTGCCGCCCAACAAGATCGACCGCGTGTTGGGCGTGATCAAAGCCTATACGACACGTGTTGGCGAAGGGCCGTTCACGACAGAGCTGACTGATGAGATCGGCGAGCTACTTGCACGCGAAGGGAATGAATTTGGCGCCACGACAGGTCGGCCGCGCCGCTGCGGCTGGTTCGATGCTGTGCTGGCACGCTATACGGCCATGATCAATGGTTTTGACGTGTGGGCCATGACGAAGCTCGACGTGTTGGACAAAGTTGAGACAATCAAGATTTGCGTCGCCTACGAGTGCGACGGTGAGCGTCTTGATAGCGTGCCCGGCAATATCCGCGTGCTCCAGAAATGTACGCCCGTCTACGAAGAGATGCCGGGTTGGCAGACGCCGACCTCCGAGGTCACGACCTACGAAGATCTGCCGCAGAAGGCGAAGGACTACGTGGAACGACTGGTGGAGCTGACCGGTGTCAAGCTGGGCATCCTGTCGGTCGGTCCCCAGCGTAAGAGTACGCTGCGCGTCGGAATGTAGCGTATGAGTGATGAGGACCGGACAGCGCGGGTACCACGCCACGTGGCCATCATTATGGATGGCAACGGGCGCTGGGCCAAGCAGCGCGGATTGCCCCGCTTGAAGGGGCATGAGCAAGGGGCTGAGTCCGTTCGAAACGCCATTCGCTCCTGTCGCAATGCCGGAGTGGATTACCTGACACTCTACGCGTTCAGTGTGGAAAACTGGTCCCGCCCGAAGGCTGAGATCAACGGATTGATGCGGCTTTTGCGCACGTTTCTGCGTGACCGTGCGCAGGAGCTTCACGATGACCGGGTGCGCTTGCTTGCGACCGGTCGCATCCATGACCTGCCCGACGCTGTGCGGGCAGAACTGGAGCGTGTGATACGCGAGACCGCGACCTACGAGAACGGAACACTTATCCTGGCCTTGAGCTATGGTGGGCGGGCGGAACTGGTCGATGCCACCCGACAGATTGCGAGCGAGGTCAAGGCCGGGGAGCTGGACCCGGATGCGATTGATGAGCAGACCATTGCGGATCGTCTCTATCTGCCGGATGTACCCGATCCCGACCTGCTGATCCGAACCAGCGGTGAGATGCGGCTGAGCAATTTCCTGCTCTGGCAACTGTCGTATACTGAGCTGTATGTCACGGACGTACTCTGGCCGGACTTCCGTGAAGATGAGTTTAAGAAGGCGCTGGCGGCCTATGCGGGTCGAAAGCGGCGCTTTGGAGGGGTGGGGTGATGCAGAAACCGGCTCCTGGTAAACGACGTGTGTTGGCCCAGCGTATCATGAGCGGCACGCTGATTGTCGCCTCCCTGATTCTGGCGGCCAAGCACATGCCCTCCCTTGGCGGCTGGTTGCTTCTGGTTGCGATCAGCGCCATGACCCAGCTTGAGCTCTACCGCATGCTGAACCTGCCCGGCATTCCTGTCTTCCGGTGGTTGGGCGTGTTCGTGGGGACAGGGATGATCACGAGCACTTACGTCACACTTGGCTTGTCGGCCGATCAGGCCATCGACGCCCTGGCGTGGGAGCACCTTGTTCTATGCGTGGGGGTTGTCGCCATTTTCTTTCGTCAGTTCCCGCAGCGCAACAACACTCAGCCACTGGCCACAGTGGCCTGCACATTGCTGGGTGTCTTCTATGTGGCCTATCTGTTCAACTACATCACACGGCTGGTGTACACGTGGGACTGTGGCCCGTTCGATAGCCCTGTAAGCGATACGGGGCGTGGGCTTGTGCTCTATCTGGTTGTGGTGGTCAAGAGCTCCGACATTGGTGCCTTCTTTGTGGGGTCGGCGATTGGGAAGCACAAGCTTTTCCCCCGCCTCTCGCCGAAGAAGACGTGGGAAGGGCTTGCGGGCGGTTTGAGCTTCTCTATGATTGCCAGTCTGACCTACGTCCATATGACCGGTCGCTCGATCGGCGTGCTGAAGATCAGCATGGTTGATGCCGCCATTCTTGGTCTGCTTCTCGCCCTGGTAGGGATAGCCGGCGATCTGTTTGAGTCGCTACTCAAGCGGGCCTCGGGATCGAAGGATTCAGGCGCGACGGTTCCTGGTATGGGCGGTCTGCTTGATGTGCTCGATAGTCTCCTGTTCGGTGCGCCGGTGCTGTACTTCTACGCGAGGTTCATCCTCTCATGAAGAACGTGGTGGTGCTTGGGAGTACAGGATCGATTGGGGAGAATGCGCTGCGCGTGGCACGTGCCCTGCCGGATCGTCTGCGCATTGTAGGTCTGGCCGTGCAGCGCAACACCGATCGCGTGCTGGAGCAGGCCCGGGAATTCGGTGTGGAGCATGTGGCCGTAAGCGATCCCGCTGCGGCCCAGCGCTGTGCCGCGGAACTCCCGAAGGGCGTGACACTGCACGCCGGACCGGAGGGGCTGGTCGAGTTGGCCATGCTGGCCGATGCCGATATTGTCCTCTGCTCGGTTGTGGGCCTGGCTGGTCTGCCGCCCGTGTTGGCGGCGGTGGAACAGGGAACCGACGTGGCGCTCGCAACCAAGGAGGTCCTTGTCGGGGCTGGTCAGCGGGTCATGCAGATCTGCGAACAGACCGGTGCTCGACTTCTGCCGGTCGACAGCGAGCACAGCGGCCTCTTCCAGTGCCTGTCCGGTCACACCGCCGATGGCGCCGGCGTGCGTCGCATGATTCTGACCGCGTCTGGGGGACCGTTCAGGAATCAACCCGGTGTCGACTTCGATCAGGTGACCGCGTCCGACGCCCTGGCGCATCCCACGTGGAGTATGGGGCCCAAGGTGACGATCGACTCTGCGACGCTCATGAACAAGGGGCTAGAGCTCATTGAAGCGCACTGGTTCTTTGGTGTCCCTTTCAACCGCCTTGATGTGATCGTTCATCCCCAGAGCATTGTCCATGCGATGATCGAGTTTGCAGATGGCAACAGCGTGGCACACATGACGCGCCCGGATATGCGCTTTGCGATCCAGTATGCTCTGACGTGGCCGGATCGCTGTGAAGGCGGCCTGCCTGCCCTCGATCTCGAAAGTCTGGATGGTCTCACTTTCGAGGCGCCCGACCGCAAGCGCTTCCCTTGTCTCGACCTGGCCGTTGCGGCAGGCGAAGCCGGCGGCACCACTACCGCCGTGCTGAATGCGGCCAACGAGGTGGCGGTGGAACGCTTTCTGGCCGGCGAGATCCTGTTTTCGGGGATATGGCGACTTGTAGAATCCGCCCTGTCCGACCATAAGCGGATTGACGATCCCGATTTGGATGCCATTATGGCCGCCGATCAATGGGCACGAGCGTATGCCCGCGAGGAGATTACATGTTAGCCCTTTTTGATTCTGCCTGGATTATTCCGATTCTCGTACTCCTGTTTGGGGTCACGATCTTCATCCATGAGCTGGGGCACTACCTGACGGCGCGCTGGCTGGGCCTGGTAGTCGAAGTGTTCTCGATCGGCTTTGGACCCTCCATTTGGGAGAAGAAGATCAAGGGCATCCGGTACAAGATCGGGTGCATCCCCTTTGGTGGCTACGTGGCCCTCCCGCAGCTTGATCCCAGCGGCATGAGCCACATCCAGGGCAGTGACGATGAGGCCGAGGCGGGGAAGGAATCGCGTCCTCCGCTTCCGTCCATCGCCCCATGGCGCAAGATCATCGTGTCGGCGGCCGGGGCGATAGGGAATACTCTCCTGGCGATCCTGATCGCCTGGCTTGTCTTCTGGATCGGTATCCCGGCGGGCCCCTCCGAGCGATCTTCCGTGGTGGGTTTCGTTGCTCCCGAATCAGCCGCCTACGTTGAAGACCTTCGTATTGGTGACGAGGTGGTTGCTGTCAACGGCACTCCGGTGAAGAGCTGGCGCGATGTACGCCTGGAGGTGGCGCTGAACCAGACGGTTACCCTTTCTGTGCGCAGGCTGGGCGTTGAGGGCACGCGCGAGATCATCCTGGAAACAGGCGAGGGCATTGTGGGAGAAGCCAGCCTGGAGGGCGTATCGGGCTGCAACCTGTGCCAGGTGCTGCAGGTCACTGCAGGTATGAGCGCGGAGTCAGCCGGCGTGCAGGCCGACGACGTGATCACCGAGTTTGATGGCGTGCCTGTGTGGAGCCGAGGGCATCTGAGTGAACTGGTCGGACAGCGACAGGGACGTACCGTGCCGATGAAGGTGCAGCGTGAAACCGATGAAGGCAGGCAGGAACTGGAGCTGACGGTTACTCCCGCTTTTGATGTTGAGAACAACAAGGCACGCATCGGGATTGTCTTCAATACGATGGCCGTTGAGCACGACACGATCGTGCGCCCCAGGCCGATGGAGCAGCTGCGTGGCCATGCGTCCGCCATTGTGCGCGTTCTGCGTGCGCTTGTGACGCCGCGCCAGGCCAAGGCGGCTTCACAGGCCGTGGGTGGACCGGTCGCCATTATGATCAGCTACTGGGCCATCGTGAAGACCAGCATTATGCTTGCCGTCTGGTTCACCGGCTTCCTGAACGTGAACCTGGCTATTCTGAACCTGCTGCCGATTCCTGTGCTTGATGGCGGCCATATCGTTTTCTCTCTCTGGGAACTCATATTCAGGAAGCCGGTCTCCCCAAAATTCGTCAATGCACTGGTGAACGTATTTGCCGTACTGCTGATTGGTGTGATGATCCTGCTAAGCGTTCGCGACCTCGATCGCTTTACCTCACTGGGGAGCAAGGTTAGAAAGCTCCTCCCCGCCAAGGTGGAAGAGCCGCAAATGAACACAGATGAACGCGAATAGGGCAGCAAGATCGGTTTCGAATGGCACTTGGATAGGGGTTGTTTGGACTGCGTCGTGTTCCAGGGCTTTCACCCCTGGCTATGATGTTCGACCCCTTTGGGGTCGCTCTGGAAGCACCCCAACGGGGTGCCCCGTCATAGCCCGGCGAGAATCGCCGGGAATGGAGCTTTCTTCACTATGAAAAGACGTCCAACTCGTCAGATTCATGTGGGATCCGTTCCTGTGGGAGGGGATGCGCCGGTTAGCGTGCAGACCATGACGAAGACCGACACGCGTGATGTGGACGCGACGGTCGAGCAGATCAACGAGGTCGCCACACTCGGTTGCGATATCGTGCGCCTGGCCGTTATTGATGAGGCGGCGGCATCAGCATTGGGCGAGATCAAGAAGCAGACCTCCGTTCCGCTTATCGCCGATATCCACTTTGACCACCGCCTTGCACTCGCGGCGCTCGCCCAAGGGGTTGACGGTCTCAGAATCAACCCCGGAAACATTGGCGGAGCCGACAACGTGCGGACCGTGGTGGACGCGGCGCGCGAGCGTATGGTCCCGATCCGTATCGGGGTCAATGCCGGCTCCCTGGAAAATGACCTTCTCGAAGCGCACGGCGGCGCAACGGCTGAGGCGTTGGTCGAGAGCGCGATGCGGCATGTGCGGCTGCTGGAGGCATGCGACTACCGTGCGATCAAGATCTCGGTCAAGGCGTCTGATGTGGAACGCACCCTGGCGGCCTATCGACTGCTCTCACAACGGACAGATTACCCGCTGCATCTGGGTGTGACCGAGGCCGGTACCTTTATGGCCGGCACGGTCCGTTCAAGCGTGGCGCTGGGGATTCTGCTTGAGGAGGGGATTGGCGACACCATTCGCATCTCTCTCACCGATACGCCTGCGCGTGAAGTGCGCGTTGGGCTGGAGTTGCTCCGTGCACTTGACCTGCGTGCGCCGGGCGCCAGTGTTATTTCCTGTCCCACCTGTGGCCGTGTCCATGTCAACGTGGTCGAGCTCGCCGGCCGTGTCGAGTCTGCCCTCGACGAGTACTACGCACAGAACCCGAACGCGGCCCGCCCGCTGGTGGCTGTTATGGGGTGCATGGTCAACGGTCCCGGCGAAGCCCGTGAAGCGGACATCGCCGTGGCCGGAGGCAAGGGCAAGTTTGCGCTCTATCTAAAGGGAGAGCATCTCAGGACCGTCGAGGAGGGCGAGGCGCTGGACGCGCTCATGGAAGAAGTACGAACATTCGAACAGCCGAACAGCCGAACTACGAAGTAGGGAACGCTGGCAGGGCTGCCGCTCGGTTCTCTAAGCGTCCCACAGGTCACGAAGTTCGTCAGTAATGGCTCTCTCCGCCGCAGGCGGTAACGGGGTCTCTGCTTCCTCGGTTCTCTTTCTTCCTTTCGTCGTTCGTCGTTCGGCTGTTCGGCTGTTCGTACTTCGATTTCGGACGCCAATGCGTCCGAAATCAAGCGCGCTCATGGCTTGCATATGATGTACCCGGGCACTGTCGCGCACCTCGTTGTCATCAGAAACCACGGTGATCTCCTCGCGACGATCGGCCTGCTCGAGCATGCGGCGGATGCGTCGGTCTGCCGTCTCTCCGGTCTTGTTGTAGAGCGCCCTGACGCCCGGCGCCGAGGCTGTGATGTCGCCGCCGATGACAGATGAATCGCCGTCGAACACTACGTAGAGCCTGTCCCAAACCGGAGCAATTTGGCACGACGGGCATCTGGCGGACAGGCCCGGCGGCACGGAGCGGGCATGAGGGGCCGCTTTTGATGGGGCAGGGCCCTCGAACAGGCCGCGGCGACCGATTTTGGGCAGAC
>JASLOA010000047.1 GCA_030745755.1 Kiritimatiellia bacterium
GTCCGGATCGGGAGCCATCATCTTGCTCTCCAGCATCTCGACGTTCTCGATTTTGCATATCGCGCCGCCCTGGTCCTGCAGGACGAGGCTTTGATAGACATCGGTGTAAATCTCGTCGAGCAGCTCGCCGGAGACGCTCTGTGCAAGGGCGTCATAGATAGCATCTTCTGTCTCGTAGTCAAAGGCACGATAGACATTCTTGTGCAAGGCCGCGAATATCTCTTTCGCTTCGGCCTCGTCGGGGATCTCTACCCCACCCCGCCAGAACTGCGTGATCTCGACGCGACCGACATCCCGCCCCACAATCCCAACAGACAGGACCATGAGCGTGGCACCCGCCACAAGACCACGCGGTCTGCTTCCGGACCGCGCCGCCACCAGAAACAGGATCAAGAGGACCATCGCGGCCATGGGCACCATGGGCAAACTGATGGTCTTCTCTGTCGCATTGGGCACGACCGCCATCAGATCAGCTCGGCCCCCTTTTAGGTCGGAATGCCAGACATTTTCCGGCTCCTCAGGCGTGAAGGTAAGAAAGGACCGTCGTCCCATCAGCTCAGATACCGCAATCACTTCGTCAGGGCTACCAGCCTCCAGGCCTGCATCAGAGCCGCCGTAAGGATCCATGCCAAAAGGATTCAGCAGCCCCAAAGCGTCTGCACCGTCGGCGGTGAACACGTTCCACGCCATGGAAACCTGGCGTGCCGTACCCTTTGTGCTGTAGACAAGTTGCATCTTGGCCTCCACCCACTTGGCGGGCGGAGCCGGGGACGGAGTGGCATCCTGACCACCGGCATCATCTTCCCAGGGACGCTGACCATACCCGGAGGCCGGCAGCTCCGGGGCACAGATCGTAAGGTCGGCCAGCACCGGACGCACGGCGATCCCATCGATCGTCACCGGGCACGTTTCGGCAAAGAACGCCTCGACCTCGTCACTACCCGTCGGCAGCGTCGCCAGCGACTCCCCTTCTGACAGATCGTATCCCGCCAACGGTTCTATCGCGAACGTCGGTATTCTGGCTTCGTAGGTCAGCGCGTCATCCGTAAGCCTCACCTTCAACTCGACCAGCGGTATAGCGCTCGGATGCGCATAGACCGATGAACTGACACAGGCCGCGAGTACGATCAGAAAGAGTGTATGTGAATGGTGCACGGTGACCCCCTTACTCGCCAAAGTGAAGGGCTAGATACTGGTTGAACGAGTAGTTTACCACGTTGATGCCCATCTTGAATGCCGCTTTGCGCGTGTTCGCTGTTACACCCGACCCGCCTTCCTGCCAGGCGTCATTGATGTCGCCCTGGTGATAGAAGACCACCCACCGACCGTTGTGCTTCATGCCCAGCGCACGCGTGCCCGAATGATGCCATAGCGGCGGCGCGCCGTGCGCGAACCGGTAGGGTTGCCTATAAATGATATCGTCGTTCGAGATATCGATCCACGGCTTCTCGGGCAACACCCGTCGCATGAGGCTCCTCAAGGCCGGGTCGAAGTGGCCACCACCGTTGTCAGCAAAGATCATCCCGCCCTCTTCCAGCAGATACCAGCGCAGGGTCTTCATCTCTCGCTGCGACATAGTCATGCTTTGGCTACCGGTCAGGTAGACGAAGGGTGGCGCCCCTTTCTTGGGGAACCGCTTCAGCGCGGCTATACTAATCGCCTCGGTCTTCTTCGCGATCTTGAAGCCGGTAAGCTCTTTGAACTTGATCAGGAAGTTGTAGTCGGCGCCCTTGCCCATCTGCTGATCCCAGTCGCCACCGGCGTACTTCAGACGGATGAAGCGGACCTTCGCATTCTCCATACCGTTCGGCCAGCCGCCCCGCTTCCCGCCGCCCTTGCCCAGCTTTCCGCCTTTGGTGGCTGCCGTCGCCTCATACTGATTCTCCGTCGCCTCGTCCACCTCCTCCATGACCTCACTGTCTTCGATCTTGGGAACCCAGAAAACGATCGCGGAGTTTGGGTTCAAGATGAACTTCTTCTTGGGCGGCTTCTTGATCTTCTTCACTTTGATCATCTCAGCGACAGGACTGCCGCTGCCCTTCGGAATCTTGTAGCGCGACTGCCACATGCCCAGCATCATCAACAACGGCAAGATGAACAGAACGAATATGTGGATAAAAGCAGACCAGTACAGTGAGGTACGGTAGTTCGGGTCTTCGCCGTGTGTCTGCAGGTTATCGACCAGCTTGTCGCCCAGGGTCGCCTTCGAGCCCGAGCCGTAGAACGCGGATGTCGATTGCAACGATATGCCCAACGTAAAGAGAGCCCCAATCGCGGCCACAACAAGCCATGCCGCAAAGCCTACCATCCACAGTGCGTTGCGCATGTCAGCGACAAACAGCTCTTTGTCGCATCCCTCCAGCAGAGCGATGGGAGTCTTGATAATGAACGCCAGAACCCACAGGGCGACCACGATCTGCGCGGCTGCCGCCACCTTCAGCACCAGGTGCGTGTGCTTGTGCCGCTTCAGCGCCAGCAGCGAGCAGATCAGCAGCAGAATGCCAACGCCGCGAAGCAAGGGACTGAACACGGCCCAACCGGTGAGTATCCCCGCATCACTGAGCACCTTCAAATGCACGGGTGTCAGTTGCGCAAGGGCCTTGTACCAATCCAAGCCAGAGAGTCCGCAATGAAATGCCATGCCACCGAGAATGACGGAGATGAAGCCCAACTTGCATGACCAGGCAACCCCCGACAGCGAGCGATCAAGCCAACGACACAGCCACACAAGCGCCACCGACAGACAGCCATGTATCCGCGCGATGACGCCATAGACAATGTCTAACGCCTTCGCCATCGGTGACACATAACGTTGTTTGCGTGCTATTTTCAAATCAGGTGCTCAGTGTTTCCATGGGCAACTGAACGGTGCATCCTTCTCGTTCACCGTTCTCGTCGCCGCTATCGTGAACCGATCATCGGCCGGTGGACGAGAACGGCGACGAGAGCGGATGACGATTGGAGCATTCAGAAACAAGGGTTCAGTGTTCTTTCTCACAATCCATCATCCATATCATCCAGGGTCATGCTGGACTCGGTCGGACGCTCGGAAGAGGTCTCTTCCAATTCCTTCTCTATCGCAGACTTCTCTCTGGCCGGCTTCTCAGCCGCGTCGGCGTCTTTCTTCGGTTCCTTTTCAGCGTCAATCTTGGCCTGCGCGTCGCGCTTGGCCTTCTGTTCCGCCAGAGTTTTGGAGCGCTCTGCCTTCTTCGCAGCAGCTTTCTGATCCTGCAACGCCGCTGCGTGCTCCGCCACCGCGCCCGTCACGCTGAAGGTCTTGTATTTCGCGCACATCGCGAAATTCCCGATCGACAGAAGCACAATCATCGCGACGTGAAGGCCCAGCGAGATCACACCGATCTTGAGGATCGGGGCTTGTGAGAGGTGTGCAATCAGCTCGTCAGGATGCACGGTCTCAAAATCATCGTGCGCCACCGGCCTCAGTTTTGTTGCGGTATCAT
>JASLOA010000048.1 GCA_030745755.1 Kiritimatiellia bacterium
GAAGAGATTGTATTCCCCCACCCGACCGTGTCGGAACTGATTCGGGATACACTGATTACAACGAGTCACTAACCCGTCTTCGCCCTGCGGGCTTCGCCGGGCAAGCCACAAACGGGATAGCAGAACCTTAAGTTAGCATACCAACAGAGTAGATTAGAGGAGTAGCACCATGCCGAAAGTCCATATTGTTGACCCGACCGAAGAACGTAAACCCGGGAAGCTCAAGTTCCCGACCGTCCCGCTGAATGCCTACAAAGGCACGGTAGCGGACGAGCTCAAGTCGCTGGGCAAAGATGCCGTCATCGGCATGCTCGAAGACATGATGTTGATTCGTGAATTTGAATTCATGATCAACGAGATCAAGACGGCCGGCGTCTACCAGGGCATGGAGTACAACCACCCGGGACCGGCCCATCTCTCGATGGGACAGGAGGCCTCCTCCGTGGGCCAGGCCTTCTATCTCAACGTGGATGACCATATCTTCGGTTCGCATCGCTCCCATGGCGAGATTCTTGCCAAGGGCATGTCCGCCATCCGCAAGCTGGAAGACGACGTCCTGATGGACATCATGACCTCTTTCATGGACGGCGAGTGTCTTGCCATCGTCGAGAAACACGTCACCACCAACTCCGTGAAGGAATTGGCCCGCCAGTTCCTCGTCTACGGATCACTGGCTGAGATCTTCGCCCGCAAGCCCGGCTTCAACCGCGGCCTCGGCGGATCCATGCACGCGTTTTTCACGCCGTTCGGGATCTTCCCGAACAATGCCATTGTGGGCGGGTCTGCTGATATTGCTGCAGGCGCTGCGTTGTACAAGAAAGTGAACCTGAAGGACGGCATCGTTATTGCCAACATTGGCGATGCCTCAATGGGTTGTGGCCCTGTCTGGGAAGCACTCAACTTCGCTGCAATGACGCAGTTCGAAACGCTGTGGCCGGATGACCGCAAAGGCGGCTTGCCGATCATCTTCAACTTCATGAACAACTTCTACGGCATGGGGGGGCAGACCCAGACGGAAACCATGGGCTATGACGTAATGGCCCGCATGGGTGCCGGCGTCAATGCCGTCGCCATGCATGCTGAACGTGTTGACGGCTATAACCCGCTGGCCGTGGCCGATGCGATCAAGCGCAAGATGGCGCTCATCAAGAAGGGCGAAGGCCCGGTTCTGCTTGATACGCTGACCTATCGCTACTCCGGTCACTCGCCGTCCGATGCGTCCTCCTATCGCGACAAGGACGAGATGGAGTTGTGGGAGGCACAGGATTCCATCGTCTGGTTCGCAAATGAACTCAAGGCTGCAGGAGCGCTTGACGAGGCGGGCGTTGAGGCGATCAAGACTGACCTGGTAGGCGTCGTGTCCAACGCCATGAAACTGGCCATTGACGACGATATTTCGCCGTACGTCGATCCGAACTTCATCGAGGGCATCATGTTCTCGAACAACACGAAGCCGACACTTGACGACCGTGCGCCTGAGCTGCTGGATGCCGGAGATGACAACCCGCGGGTGAAGCAGCTTTCACGTCGTTCACGCGCCGGTATTGTTGACGGCAAGCCCGTGGCAAAGAACAAGGTCTTCCAGTATCGCGATGCGATCTTCGAAGCGGCTTTACACCGTTTCAAAGAAGATCCCACGATGGTGGCTTACGGCGAAGAGAACCGTGACTGGGGTGGCGCATTTGCCTGCTACCGCGGTTTGACCGAAGCGTTGCCGTATCACCGCCTGTTCAACTCACCGATTTCCGAGGCGGCGATCGTGGGTACCGGTGTCGGGTATGCCCTCGAAGGGGGCCGCGCGATGGTTGAGCTGATGTACTGCGACTTCCTGGGTCGTGCCGGTGACGAAGTCTTCAACCAGATGTCCAAATGGCAGAGCATGTCGGCCGGTATTCTTGAGATGCCGCTCGTGATGCGTGTGTCTGTGGGCTCGAAGTACGGTGCCCAGCACTCACAGGACTGGAGCGCACTGGTCAACCACATTCCCGGCCTGAAGGTCGTCTTCCCGGTTACACCGTACGATGCCAAGGGCATGCTGAATGCCGCCCTGAGCGGAACGGACCCGGTCATCTTCCTTGAGAGCCAGCGCCTGTACGATATTGGCGAACTGTTCGAGGAAGAAGTCCCTGAGGACTACTACGAAGTGCCGCTGGGCCCGCCGGCAAAACGCCGTGACGGTGACGATGTCACCATCATCACGATTGGCGCTACGCTCTACCGTGCGCTTGAGGCGGCGGACACGCTCCAGGAGACCTATGGCATGAGCGCCGATATATGGGACTGCCGCAGCATCAACCCGCTCGATTACGAGCCGCTGGTGGAGTCCATCAAGAAGACGGGCCGTGTGGTCCTCTCCTCCGACGCGTGTGAGCGTGGCTCCGTGATGCAGAGCATCGCCGCCAACCTCTCGCAGATGGCCTTCGATTACCTCGATGCGCCGCCCGCGGTGGTGGGATCGCGCAACTGGATCACCCCGGCCTACGAGCTCGAAGATGCCTTCTTCCCACAGCCGAGCTGGATACTGGATGCCATCCACACCCAGATCGTGCCGCTGGAGGGCCACGAGGTGACCAGCAACCAGACCGCCGCCGAGAAGATTCGACAGAATCGTCTGGGCGTGTAAGAGGTAGCGCAACGCTAGTGACTTGAGATGAGGCCCGCATCTCGCGTATGATGCGGGTCTCATGACGCAAGACTATCGTGCAACGCGGAGCCTGGTCGCTACCGCGGCCGGCCTACTGCTGGGCCTGTGGGTGTTTACCCACATCGGGCAGCTCCTGGCCGCACCCGACACCCTGATCCGCTTTCTTCTGACGGGCGTCTTTGCGCTTCTGGTCATACTGCGCCCCAAGCCCGAAGAGCCGGCCTCACCTCTGCCCACCTGGCTGATTCTCGTGGGCGGATTGTGCGGGGTGACACTGCACATAGTGGGCATTGTCTTTGGCATCCACCAGGGCGAGTGGCTGGGGCTACTGATCGTAGTCGCCGTTTGCCTGGGCCGGGCCCTGCCCGGTCACTATGCGCGTGATGCGGCCAAGGCACTCTTCCTTGTCTACTGGGCGCATCCCCTGCCCTCCCAGGTTCTGGGGGCTTTCCAGATCACCATGCAGCAGATCTCCGTTACGGGCTCGGAATGGCTGTTGCATATTTTCAACGTGCGCGTATGGGCTGATGGTCTCGTGCTCAAGACCGGACTTCATATATTTGAGGTGCCGGCATGGTGCAGCGGCATGCGCACGGCAACCACGGTATTCATCCTGGCCCTCGGCCTCGGCCTCATCAAACGTCTCGCTCTACACCAGAAGATCCTGGCCGTAGCGGCCGCCCTTCTGCAGGCCGTCGCGCTCAACACACTGCGCATTACCGCGATGGTCTTCATTGTGCCCCGCCTGCCGAACATGGACAGCCTCGAGTTTCTGCACGACACCGCAGGCGTGATTGTGATCGCGGCCGTGTTCCTGGTCTACCTCGAGATCGAGTTCATGCGTCACGCCAAGCGTAAGGCCGATCACCTCGCCTCCGAATTGACGCCTGAATTGGGAACCATCCTGCGCGAGCCTCCCCCTTTCTGGCGCCGACTGGTTGATCATCCCGGACGGATTCTGGCCGGGATGATGGTGCTCTTTGTGGCGCTTGTCGCCGGGTTCAAACTACGGCCCTACCATCGCGCAGAAATGCACCGTGGCGTTACCGAAGCCATGCGTGATGCCGGCCAGCTTGCGGATGCCGAACGGCTTGGATGGAAAGTTGCCGCCATGAATCCCGATGATGATGCGTGGGCTTCAACCATGCTCCGTCTACTGGTCATGCGAGGCAAGTACCAGGAAGCATTGAACCGCCTGGAACGTTTCCCTCCCACGGACGGAGAGCGCAACATCGAACACCTGGTTCTCAAGGCCTACTCCCTGATGGGACTCGACAGAAGCGCCGATGCACGCGTCATCATCGACGAGATGCCCGAGGATGTGCGCGAGAACGACCCTCGCGTCGCCATGATCCTGGCCGAGATGGCGTTCCATGCCAATAATCCCGATGAAGTCGCCCGGCGCGTTATCACGGCCGCCCAGTGGGAGCCCAATATCGGCCGCATTCGCGCTCTTTACCCTTACCTGCGGCTGGTGCGCAAGTGGGATGTCATCTCCGACACCGATCCCCGTACTGCTTACCGCGACCCCGTTCAGGCGCTTTCGGCTGCCGAGGCGTTCATGAACCTCAACAGGGTATTCGATGTCGCGACGCTCGCCAACCGTGCCACGGCCGACTGGCCCAGGGATCCACGCCTGCTTGTGCCTCTCTTCTACCTCACGGGCAAGCGCCCGGATGAAGGCTGGGAACAGCGCTATGCCGAGCACCTCCACCGCTGCCTGCCGACGACAGAAGATACGGACGCTCTGTACAGCCTGGTTGCGGACAGTTTCCAAATCCGACGCCCGGACCTGGCGTGGGCGATCTACAAGCGTATCCAGACCATCGCCCCGGACTACCCGGGCCTGGCCATGATAGCCGTTCGCTATGGTCACCGCTGGTTCAGTTTCCGGCGGCGCGCCCTTGGGCTCCCCTCCGGCGGCGCGTGGGATGCCGTCACGCTCAAGCCGTATTTTCACGTAGGGCGGCTCACGCCGATATGGGCGCCCGTGTGCGACGCGATCCCGCTGGGCCCGGAACTCAGCGTGAGCGATACGGTGCCGACCCGGAAAACCATTCTGAAGAGGGCCCTGAATCAGTTCAAAGCACTCGACGCAAGCGACCTGCTTTCACTCGGCATGCGCTATGAATACGCCTTCGCCCTTGAGATCGACAAGGATCTCGATGGGGCACGTGCAGTGCTTGCACGTATAGCTCAAACACACCCCGCAGAGGCAGAGACAGCGCGCATTGAGCTATCCGCCATCTACGAGCGCAACGGGGACTGGCAGAACGTATATGAGGCCCTGCGGACCTATCCCGACGATGCGAACCCACCGCGCCTCACGGCCATGACTCGACTCACGACCGCCCAACTGAATCTCAAGCTTGGACTGGGTGCACTCCACACCGCGCGTGAGACCGTTCGTCATTTTCCCCAGTCAGGCCAGGCTTCCGGTCTGCTCTCGCTCGCCCTGGGTAAGTATGACTCCCCGGAGGCGTCACTGGCCGCGCTATCGCGCGACGTGCTCTTTCGCGCGCCCGATCTCGAGATGTTCGAGGCAGACGCCCTGCTCCGTACCCAGCGTTTCACCGAATACCGGCGCCTCAAAAAGGATGCGCTCCTGGGTGTACCGCCCGTACCGCCTGACGCCGTGCAAGGCTATGCGCTGCCATCAGCCGTGTTGGCCCTCAATTGGCACTTGCTCTTCATTCCTTCCGAGCAGGCCTTTGCAAACTACGCGGCGCAGGCCAGGCAGAACCTGCCCAAGACGACCAGTCCTTTCCTGCTCGATCTCTACACCCTCTGGTTGGCAGCCTACGAATCCGACCAGCCGGGCCCGCTGCTCCGCCTGGAACGCTGGCAGGCGTGCGGGCGTGACGACAGCGAGCGCGCGGCCGCCTTAAGCCAGCTCTGCCTGCTGCTCTGCCGCAGCCAGAATTACAAAGCGGCCCGTGCAGCCGCTGAGGCCGCGACCGTCGCCCAGCCGCAGACGGCGCTGCACTGGCGCTTCCTGGTGGGATTGTCGGGCGGCGCCCCCGACGTGATCGCACGCGCACGCGCGCACTGCCCTGCCGATAGCGAACTATGGCTGGCCTGGCTGTTCTCTCTCGCCCGTGAAGGACTGGACAATCCGGATGACCCGCCTGAACGCCCACAGCTCATCACGGCCATCCAGACCGCAATCAGTGCTGATGCCTTTCCGCCTGCCACGCTTACGCGCGCTGCCGAGCTCTTGCTGCGTACCGGCTACAGGGGGGGCGCCATACTCGCCGCCCGCAAGGCTACGGACGACGCTCGCTCTCTGCTTCCCGCCTACATTATAGGACTGCGCTGCGCCATCCTGGCGGGCGACCTCACCTGGGCCGAGTTCTGCACGACGCGGGCACTGCGCTCTGCGCTGCAGCCGCCTCCCGACCTGTATAAGAAGCTGGTCGAACTCAAGATGGATGATGGTGAGCTCGACCTGGACGATGACATGGTCGAGGCACTCAAGAACCTGCGCCGCAGTGACCCCGACAACAGCCTCTGGCCTCGTATGCTGGCCTTCGTGCGTTTCAAGCGGGGCGGCTGGGAAGTGCTCGACAGCCTGAACCAGGCCACGGCCGCGCTTGAGGCCGGGGCGACCGACCGCATGACCTACATCATCGGGGCCGAAGCAGCCCGTCTGCTGCGCAACCCTGGCCGGGCCGCCGACCTTCTGCGCCAGGGGTTACAGCGCTATCCCGGCAACGCCGCCATGCTCAACAATTTGGCCTACACTCTGGCCGAGGCGCCCGGCCGCGCTGCCACGGCACTGGAGATCATTCCCGAGCTGCTGGAACGCACCACCGATTCCCCATGGCTGATCGACACCATCGCACTGGTCTACCTGCGGAACGACCGTCTCAAGGAAGCCGAACAGGCTCTAGGCTGGCTTTCCGCGGAACCACCCGCCGGATCTCCCGAAGCGTTTCGCACTCAACTGCGCAGGGCCGAAATTGCCTTCCGGCGTGATGAACTCCAGGAAACCATCAACATCCTGCGCGCCATTCTGAAGGGATCGAAAGGTATTTCGGATGAGGACATCCTGAATGCCAACAGGCTGCTGTCAAAGGCGGACGAGACGCTCAGGCAGCTTGGACAGCGCCCTTCTTCCGCTTCCGACGCACCGACAGCAACGTCACCGCCAACGCGCTGAACGCCAGGGCGTATTCTGCGGGTTCGGGAACCATCAACTGGAAGTCATCCAAACGGTATTCGTTGGCCGCCGTGTCGTCATCGAAGATGTAGATGCCGATCCAGTCAATGGCGTTCAGGTCGCTGAGGAAGGTCTCCACGTCACTGCCGCCGAACTCACCGTAGTACCAGTCACTATACGTGAGTGCGGCACTGAAATTCACGAAGCCGGAGCCTAGCGAAGCCGTCGAGAGATCGTATCGCCACACGTCGCCACTGGTGCCCTCAAACCGCAGCTCGAAATCAAGGGGTGCATTGTCGTCCGCCCAGAAGTCGAACTCGATCCACGTGTGATTATTTTCGGCGGTATCTCCCCAATTCCCCGTAAAGAACACTTCGGGATCTTCCATATAGACAGTGGTCTCCGCCTGACCGGGACCACGGCTGCCGGTGTAGTTAATCTCAAGATAGCCACTGCTATCATCTACGAGCGATACGTAGGATTCATTTTCTGTCCACTCCGGGCTCCCTAAACCGCTATCCCAATGTTCTTCCCCCAGAATGACATTGGCATGCACCACAGGCATAACGCTGCACATCAGTAGCAGCGCGCATCCCATCAGAATGTACGAAAAGCGCTTCATATCGGCCTATTCAGTCAGCCAGGAACCAACAAGTAGTCCCAAACGTCATAAAGAGTGTACCACATTAGCTCATATCCGGGAATAGGTCTTTTGGGGGATCTTCTTGGGGATTACGCGATGAACATGCAGTCGCCATAGCTATAGAAGCGGTAGCGTTCGGCGACAGCGGCCCGGTAGGCGTCCAGGACCCGCTCCCGGCCGTCCCCTTCGTCCCCATCACAGAACGCACTCACGAGCATGAGCAGCGTGGAGCGCGGCAGGTGGAAATTCGTCAGGAGGCCATCCACGGCCTTGAAATCGAAGGGCGAGCGGATGAAGAGGCGACTCCATCCCGTGGCGGGCACGATGCCGCCATGTTCCATGGCCACGGTCTCGAGTGTGCGCACCGTGGTGGTGCCCACGGCCACCACGCGCCCGCCGCCGGCGCGGGTTGCGGCGATTCGATCAGCCGTCTCAGGCGACAGTTCATACCACTCCGCATCCATCTCGTGGGCCTCAGGATCATCCGAGGAGACGGGGCGAAACGTACCGGGGCCGACGTGCAGCGTGACACTTGCCAGCCCTACCCCGATGCTCTTGAGCTCATCCAGCAGACCGTCACTGAAATGGAGTCCTGCCGTGGGCGCAGCAACCGCTCCGCGCTGTGCGGCGTAGACGGTCTGGTACCGCTCGCGATCAACCACGGCCTGCTCCACATCACCCTCCTCGCGCCTGATATAGGGCGGCAACGGGACCTTGCCATGCCGATCGAGAATGTCCTCCAGAGAGCCCTTACCATCCAGACGCACCCTGACTCGCCCACCCGTCAACGGCTCAAGCACTTCGGCCACCAGCTCACCATCAGCCATACTCAGGCCCATCCCGCACCGCGGACGGAACCCGCTACGCATGAGGGCCTCCCATACCTCGCCTTCGTCGGCCTCCTCGACCCGGTGTGTAAGCAGCAATTCGGCGCGCCCACCGGTGTCCAGCCGATGACCGAGAATCCGGGCCGGAAACACCCTGGTGTCGTTCACGACCAGCAGGTCGCCGCGACGAAGATGGGCCACGATATCGGTGATCTCCCCATGCACGACCTCGCCGCCGTGGCGCGGCAGCACGAGCATGCGCGATTCGGAGCGCTCCGGCAGCGGTGCCTGCGCGATGAGTTCGGGCGGAAGCTCGTAATCGAAGTCAGCCGTCTTCATTCGCCAATAATCTTGACCAGCGCACGCTTGCGGCGCTTGCCATCAAGTTCATAGTAGTGAATCCGCTCCCATGGCCCAAAGTCCAGCTTGCCGTCCGTCACGGCAACCACCACTTCACGACCCATGATGGTGCGCTTGAGATGCGCATCGGCGTTATCTTCAAATCCGTTGTGAGCATACTGACTGTAAGGCTTCTCCGGGGCCAGTGATTCAAGCCACTTCTCGTAGTCGGAATAGAGACCGGACTCTGCATCATTGATGAAGCATGAGGCCGTAATGTGCATGGCGTTGACGAGACAGAGGCCTTCGCTGATGCCGGATTCGGCAAGACACTCCTCAATAATGGGCGTAATGTCCCGTATCTCCCTCCGGGACTTCACGTCAAACCACAGCTCTTTTCGATATGATTTCATAGTATGTCCTGGTGTCCTGTCTCGGGAGGACGTTTCATGAGTCCAGTGTCATCCCGAGCTTGCCGAGGGATCTCCACTACAAGCGGTATCCCGGAGATTTCTCGCTCCGCTCGAAATGACAGTCCCTCTGTTTGTCAACTTTTCACTTACGACACTAGCCCAACTGCAGATCATACAGGCGCTTGTAGGCGCCGTTCAGTGCCATCAATTCGTCGTGCGAGCCGCGCTCGATAATTCGTCCCCCATCCAGCACAATAATGCGATCACAGTTTGCGAGTGTCGAGAGACGATGGGCAATGGCCAGCACGGTACGCCCGGTCATCAGCTCATCAAGCGCCGCTTGTACCATTCGCTCCGACTCCGTGTCCAACGCACTGGTGGCCTCATCCAGAATCAGGATGGGCGGATTCCTCAGGATGGCCCGTGCAATGGCCAGCCGCTGACGCTGACCGCCGGAAAGCCGAACGCCACGTTCGCCTATGATCGTTTCATAGCCCTGCGGCATCTCCATGATGAAGTCGTGTGCATGGGCGCGACGCGCGGCGTCTTCAATAGCCTCCCGGGCGGCGGCCCTGTATCCGTAGCTGATGTTGTTGGCTACCGTGTCGTTGAACAGAAAAGTCTCCTGTGTCACCAGGCCGATCCGGCTGCGCAGTGATTCCAGGGTCAGCTCCCTGACATCCGGTCCTCCAACACGCAGGGCACCCCCGGTCACATCGTAGAAGCGAGGGACCAGGTTCACGAGCGTCGTCTTACCGGCGCCCGAGCTTCCCACGAAAGCCACGCGTTCCCCGGCTGACACCTCCAGGCTGATATCTCTGAGCACCGGCTCGTCGCCGTAGGCAAAGTTCACATGATCAAATGTGATCGCGTCGAACGTCTCGCTCAGTTCAGCGGCATCCTCACGATCTCTCACGGCTGCTTCAGTATCGAGCACCGAGAACACGCGCTGTGCGGCCGCGCTGCCCTGTTGCAGATGAATCGACACACGGGCCAACCGTTTGACCGGCTCATACATCAGAATCAGCGCCGCCAGAAACGCCATGAAGTCCTCTATCGGCATGCGGGTCATCCGGACGTACACCAGGACAGCCGCAATGGAGAGCATGGAAATGAAGAGCACGATCGGCTCAATCGCGTTCTGCGCCTTGATAACGCGCATGATACGCTCGAAGTAGCGGTGCGTCTGCTCCTCGAAGCGCTTGGTTTCATACGCTTCCATTCCGAAGGCTTTGACAATACGGACGCCTGAAATGGTCTCCTGCAGAATCGAGACCACATCGGCAATCCGCTCCTGCGCCAAGATGACATGTCGCCGTACGCGCACCCCGAAGACCAGGACGGGCACGACGCACAGCGGAAACATCAGGAGACTGATCAGGGCCAGGCGAGCATCGAGGACGAAGAGCCAGATCACCATGGCCAGGAGCGTGACCGGCTGCTTGGCCAGATCCGTGATCACGTTAGAGACAGCGCTTTCGACCAGCACCGTATCGTTTGACACGCGCGAGATCAGCTCGCCCGTGCGCCGCTCGGAGAAGTAGGATACGGAGAGGTTGTGCAGGTGTCTGAACATCTCGTCGCGCAGATCACGCACGATCCGGACGCCCACCCAGCGCACGTAGCAACGGGACAGGTAATCGGCCACACCCCGCGCCAGGCCCACAAGCGGAAAGAAAAGCACCGCGCCAATTACCACCGCCATGGACGGAGTAGCCTCAGAGCCAAAGGCCTCGCGTAGCCCGCTGCGGATGGCCCAGATAAACCCGTAGTTTGCGGCGGCATAGAACGCGCCAAAAAGAAATCCGAGTGCCAGTCGCACCCAGTAGCGGCGAACATACCCCAGCAGACGCCGGTAAGGTCCCAGCACGCCCTTGTCACTTGCTGAGCTCTCGGGCATGTCTTCCCCCATGGCTATGCTTCGGCTGTAGCCAGGAAGCGTTCGACCTCAAGGGCGGCCATACAGCCGGTGCCCGCAGCCGTAACCGCCTGCTTGTAGAGCGGATCCTGCACGTCGCCCGCCGCGTATACACCAGGAATACTCGTGCGCGTATTGGTTGTCACCAGGAAGCCCTGTTCGTCTACGTCGAGTTGGTCAGCGAATATGGTCGTGTTGGGATCATGCCCGATCGCCACGAAGAACCCGGTAACCGCGATCTCTGAAACGTCGCCCGTCTTCACATTGCGCAGGCGCACACCCTCAACGCCGTCCTCACCCAATACCTCATCTACCACGCACTCCCAGGCCACCGTGATCTTCTCGTTGGCCAGGACGCGGTCGCCCATAATCTGCGATGCACGCAAGGCATCGCGACGGTGAATAACCGTGACGTGCTCCACCAGGCGTGACAGGAAGAGCGCATCCTCCATGGCGGTATCCCCACCACCCACCACGGCCACCTTCTGCCCGCGATAGAACGCGCCGTCGCACGTGGCACACCCGGATACGCCCTTGCCGATGAGGCGCTGTTCCGAGGGCAGCCCCAGGTAACGCGCACTGGCTCCGGTTGCAATAATCAGCGTCCGGGTCTCAAGCTGATCGCCACCTGACAACGAGATCGTGAGCTTGCCCGGCTGCAGATCGGTCGCTACGACCTCGTCCGCAATGTAGCGCGTTCCAAACCGTTCAGCCTGAGAACGCATCCGCATAACCAGGTCTGTACCGTCGCACGGCTCGGGGAAGCCGGGATAGTTCTCGACCTCGGTCGTGGTGGTGAGCTGTCCGCCCGGCTGAAGCCCTTCGACAACCACAGGTGACAGGTTCGCCCGCGCCGTGTAGAGAGCCGCGCACAGTCCGGCGGGCCCCGATCCCAGGATAACAACGTCTTCCATACTCTCAATCCCCTTACGTATACTTCAAGACCTCTTCGGCGGTCGTATAGCCATCCAAAATACTGCGAACACCATCCTCACGAAGCGGGCGCATGCCTTCACGAATGGCCTCTTCACGAATGATGAGTGTCGGCTTGCGCTCATCGATCAGCTCACGAACCTTGTCGGTCACGCGCAAGTACTCGTAGATGCCCTTTCGTCCGTGATAGCCCGTGTCATTGCAGTGCTGGCATCCCGTTCCATAATAGAAGGAACGACCGGCCACGTCCTCACGCGTCAGGCTCAACTGCTCAATAAGGTCATCATCCGGCTCATAGGCCGTTTTGCAATGCGTACAGATGGTGCGGACAAGGCGTTGGCCGAGCACGGCGGTCAGTGTCGATGAAATCAGGTAGGGTTCCACATCCATATCGATCAAGCGAGTCACGGCGCCGGCCGCATCGTTGGTGTGCAGCGTACTGAACACCATGTGGCCGGTTAGCGCTGCCTGCACCGAGATCTGGGCCGTATCGAGGTCGCGGATTTCACCTACCATCATGACATCCGGGTCCTGGCGCAAGAAGGCGCGCAGCACGTTATGGAACGTATTGTCTGCCGCTTCACTGATCGGCACCTGGATGATGCCTTCGATGTCATACTCAACCGGCTCCTCGGCCGTCAGCAGCTTGTTCTCAATTTTGTTGATCCGGCGCAGGCACGAGTAGAGCGTGGTCGTCTTGCCGGATCCGGTCGGCCCCGTCACTATAACAATCCCATTCGGACGCTCGATGTCCTGGATGATCGTGTCGTACATATCTGTCGGGAGGCCAAGGTTCTCCAGGTCCAGTGACACCACCGAACGGTCGAGTACGCGCAGCACGACGCTCTCACCAAACTGGGTTGGCAGCGTGGAGACACG
Source organism: Kiritimatiellia bacterium (assembly GCA_030745755.1). GTDB lineage: Bacteria > Verrucomicrobiota > Kiritimatiellia > UBA8416 > JABMPJ01 > JABMPJ01. The sequence continues at coordinate 12,759 of JASLOA010000048.1, forward strand.
CAGATCGATCTGGCGTCCGGCAATCGTGAGCTGGATACGACCATCCTGGGGAAGGCGCCGCTCGGCAATGTTCAGGTTCGACATCACCTTCACGCGCGAAATGATCGGCATGGCCAACCGCTTGGCGGGGGGGCGCATCTCGTACAAGGCACCGTCCACACGGTAACGAATCTTGAATTCCTTCTCAAACGGCTCAAAATGGATGTCCGAGGCGCGGTCGTTTACGGCCTGGTAGAGCACCAGGTTCACAAAACGAATCACCGGGGTCGATCCAGCGGCCTCCTCGATCCCGTGCTCATCTTCCTCATCCCCCAGGAGCAAGGCGTCACTGTCCTCAATCTCGGACTCCAGTGCCGACAGCATATCCGTAACCGCGGCGCTGTCGTCACCGTAGAACTGGTTGATGAAGGTCTGGCAGTCATCCTCCCTGGCCATCACAAACGAGACATCCCGTGTCAGGACGAACATCAGTTCATCCATGACCTCAGGACTGACCAGGCTTGAGGTCGCCAGCTTGACCGAGTTGGGCCCCACTTCGACCGGCACGACATTGTACATCCGCGCAACACTGGCCGGCACACTGTGCACGACATCAGGCGGAACGTCGGTGGCCGGTAGATTAATGACTTCGGTACCAAGGTATTCACCGAACAGCTCGAGCATCTGATCCTCGGTGAGCAACCCCATGTCGATCAGGATCTGACGGACAGGTTTCCCGGTCGACGCCTCTTCTTCCATGATATCGGAAGCCAGCTCCTCGGTCAGGGTGGTCCGCTCCGACACGAGCTGTAGAACAGGATCTATATGGTTACTCTCTGCCATCTCAGCGTTTGCCGCCTTCCTCACGTAGCTTCTGGATAATCATCTCGGGATCCTGGGCCTTGGTAATCAGGTCCTCGTAACCAATCTGTCCGGCACGGTAGAGCGCCAGCATATGGGCATCCAGCGTAATCATGCCGTACTTCGCGCCCGTCTGAATGTCCGACGCAAGACGGAACGTCTTGTTCTCGCGGATCAGCGAGCGAATCGACGGTGTGGAAATCATGATTTCGAACGCGGCAACACGTCCGGGCTGGTCCTGGCGCACGAGCAGTAGTTGCGAAATAACGGCCACAATACCGGCCGCCAGCTGGGTCCGAACCTGTTCCTGCTGATCCGTGGGGAATGCATCCACAATGCGGTCGACCGTGTTGGCCGCCCCGGTCGTGTGCAATGTTGCGAAGACCAGATGGCCCGTTTCAGCAGCGGTGATCGCCGCTTCCATCGTCTCCAGGTCCCGCATTTCACCCACGAGAATGACATCGGGGTCCTGGCGCAACGCTCGACGAAGGGCCTCTTTGAAAGACGGCACATCAACCCCCAGCTCGCGCTGTGTCACAATCGACTTGTTGTGCTGGTGGTAATACTCAATCGGGTCCTCGATCGTGATGATGTGGCAGTCACGCTCCTGGTTGATTACGTTGATCATGCTGGCCAGCGTGGTGGTCTTACCTGACCCGGTAGGACCGGTCACCAGGACCAGGCCACGCGGCTTGAAGAGCAGCTCGCGGATCTGCGGGGGCAGACCGATCTTCTCAAGCGACATCAGTTCCGTGGGAATCTGCCTCAGGACCACACCCACGTTGCCCTTCGTTTTCAGCACGCTGACACGAAACCGGGCCGACTCGCCGAAACTGAAACCAAAGTCCGTACCCCCACCCTCGCGCACTTTCTGCTGGTGATCGGGTGAGGTGATACTCTTCATGAGGCGCTCGGTGTCTTCCGGCGTCAGTTTCGGGCAATCCAGCGGTTGCAGCCCGCCGTTGATGCGGAGCATCGGAGGGACGCCTACCGTAAGGTGAAGGTCCGACGATCCCTCGTCGACAGTAAGCTGCAGCAAATCGTTCATCTCGACATGTGAAGCATCCATGCGTTCCTCCCTCTATTCGACGTCACCCATCGTGACCCTCAGGACCTCATCAACCGTTGTCACCCCGGCGCCGATCTTGCGCAGGCCATCCTCACGCAAGGTGCGCATACCCGCTTCACGGGCAAAGTTTCTGAGATCCGCGGCGCTCACCTTCTCAAAGATCATACGTTGAATGTCGTCGTTCACCACCATGATTTCAAAGAGGCCCTTTCGACTGTGATAGCCGGTCAGGGAACACTTGGCACAGCCGTGACCGCGCACCAGCTTCTGATCCAGCAAGGCCTCACCGGCCGCTCCCAGCCCCACCAGCTCATGGCGCTCGGGCTGGTACTCTTCCTTACAGTTGTCGCAAATGCAACGCACCAGCCGCTGGGCCATGACGGCGCGTAGTGAGGACGCCACCATGAAAGGCTTCACACCGATATCGAGCAGACGCGTAATGGCCCCGGGCGCATCGTTCGTATGCAGCGTACTGAAGACAAGATGACCGGTCAGCGACGCTTCGGTGGCAATGTTGGCCGTCTCACCGTCACGAATCTCACCAATCATTACCACGTTGGGCGCCTGGCGCAGAATAGAACGCAGCGCCACGGCAAACGTCATCCCTATCTGGGCACGTACCTGGACCTGGTTGATGCCCGACATTTCATACTCAACCGGGTCTTCCACCGTTATGATCTTACGATCAGGCCGGTTGATCGCCCCCAGGCAGGCATAAAGCGTTGTGGTCTTGCCCGATCCGGTTGGCCCTGTCACCAGGAGGATGCCATCCGGCTGCGCAATCATCCGCTCAAAGATCTGCTGGTCATCCGAGAAGAACCCAAGCTTGGGCAGACCAAGGGCCAGGTTCTGCTTGTCAAGAATACGCATGACGATCGACTCGCCATGGTTGGTCGGAACGGTCGACACACGCAGGTCGAGTACGCGGCCCAGGATATTCACCTGGATACGTCCGTCCTGCGGCTTCCGCTTCTCAGAAATCTTCATCGTCGCCATGATCTTGATGCGACTGACGATGGCGGACTGCAAACGCTTGGGTGGACTATCCACCTCGTGCAAAACGCCATCAATGCGGTAGCGAACGCGGAACCGCTTCTCGAGCGGTTCGAGGTGAATGTCCGAGGCCCGGTTGCGGTAGGCCTCGAGAATGATCAGGCTGACCAGCTTGATAATCGGAGCATCAGAGTCGTCGGACGTATCCTGGATACGGTCTTCCGTACCCGCCATGGCCACATCGACCGTACCGTCTGAGATCTGGTCCAACATGCTGTCCATGTCGGACTCGTCAGTATAGTAGTGGTCCAGCGCAACCTTCAGCTCGGCCTGGGTCGTGACCACACCTTCGACTTCACAATCGAGCATGTGACGCAGTCCGTCGAGCGCATCGAACTTGAGCGGATCCGACAACGCCACAGTAAGCACGTTATCGCTCATGTAAATGGGAACCGCCCGGTACTTGCGGGCCGTCGGGGTATCGATCATGTCCCGGACTTCCTGGGGCACCTCGATATCCTTCAGGGCGACCTTCTGCATGCCGAATTGCCCGGCAAGGATCTGCATGACCTGGTCTTCGTCCAGCACATCGCGATCGATCAGGATATCAATCGTCGAGGTGCCGGCCCGGATGATGCTGCTCTGCGCCTCCTCTATCTGCTCAGGCGCTAAGAGCCCCTGCTCCTGCAGAATCTCCAGCACATATTGGTCGTTGGAAGTCAGCGGCATGTAGTATGGTTCCCCCTCGGCCGATTACTATACGGATGCCTTGCTTTGCTCACAAGGCATTAGCTGAGTAATCGCGCGATAATCTCGCCAACCATCTTCGGATTGGCTTTGCCCTTGCTCAGGCGCATCACCTGCCCCACCAGGAACTTGGCGGCCTTGGTCTTGCCGTTTCGGAAGTCCTCCACCGACTGCGGATTCTCTTCGATGGCCTGCTGCACGAAACCTTCAATGGCGCCCGAATCGCTGACCTGCGTCAGCCCCTTGGCTGCGACGATGGCCTTGGGATCTCCACCCTCGGCAAACAGCTCGGCAAAGACCTCCTTGGCCGAGTTTGAGTTCAGCGCACCACCATCAACCAGTCCGATCAGTTCGGCAAGCGCGGCAGGTGCTACCCGCACATCTGCGATGTCCATCTCCTGCTCGCCCAGCAGGCGCAGCATTTCGGTCATGATCCAGTTGGACGCAGCCTTGGCGTTACCCGATGCCCTGGCCGCCTCCTCGAAGAAGTCCCCCACCCGCTTGTCGGCCGCCAGGACGCCCGCATCATACTCCGGAATGCCATATTCACTGACCAGTCGTTCACGCCGCGCGGCGGGCGGCTCGGGCAGTGTGGCGCGCCACGCTTCAATCTGCGCTTCGGCTAGAACCACCGGCATCAGGTCCGGCTCCGGGAAATAGCGGTAGTCGTGCGCATCCTCCTTGGTGCGCATGCTGGAGGTCATCTCCGTGTCAGGATCCCAGCGACGCGTCTCTTGAACGATCCTGCCACCTGACTCCAGCACATCAATCTGGCGGGCAATCTCGTAACGCACGGCGTTCTGAACGCCGCGGAAAGTGTTCATGTTCTTGATTTCGGCCTTGGTGCCGAGGGTATCGGAGCCGGCGGGGGCAATGCTGATATTTACATCGCAACGCATATTTCCCTCTTCCAGGTTGCAGTCGCTCACCTCGGCATAGAGCAGGATCTGCTTGAGTGCCGCAAGGTAGGCCATGGCCTCTTCCGGGGTATGCAGGTCCGGCTCCGAGACGATCTCCATCAGCGGCACGCCCGCACGGTTGAAGTCCACGCCGCTCGAGCTCTTGAAGTGCATGCTCTTGCCAACATCCTCTTCGAGGTGGATCCGCGTCAGTTCAATCCGCCGATGCTGCCCATCGACCGTGATGTCCACCCCGCCTCCCTGGCAGAGAGGCATATCATACTGCGAGATCTGATAGTTCTTGGGCATGTCCGGATAGAAGTAGCTCTTGCGATCGAACTTGCTGTAAAGCGGGATTTCACAGCTCAGCATCAAGCCGGAGCGGACCGTCAGCTCGATCGCCTTCCCGTTCATCACCGGCATCGCGCCCGGGTAGCCCAGACAGACCGGGCAGACGTGCGTATTGGGCGCGGCACCGAAACCGGTGCAGCAGGCGCAGAACATCTTCGACTCCGTATGGAGCTGAACGTGTGTCTCCAAACCTATCGTGGCCACCCAGCTCATGATGTGGCCCCCGACTGCTCATAGGCATGTGCCACCCGCAACACCTGCGCTTCGCCAAAATCGGGGCCGATCACCTGCAATCCGATCGGCAGCCCGGTCGCTGTCTTCCCACACGGCACCGCTACGGCGCAGTTGCCCGCCAGGTTCACCGTGGCGGTGAAAATATCACCCAGGTACATCTGCAGCGGGTCATCGACCTTCTCGCCGATCTTGTAGGCTGCGGTCGGAGTCACCGGCGTAAGAATCGCATCGCATCGCGCGAAGGCCTGCTCGAAATCGCGCCGGATCAATGTGCGAACTTTCTGCCCGGTCAGGTAATAGGCGTCATGGTAGCCACTGCTCAGCACGTAGGTGCCCAGGATGATCCGGCGTTTCACTTCAGGCCCGAATCCTTGCGCCCGGGTCCTGCCATACATATCGATCGGGTCGGTTCCCGCCTCAGCACGACGTCCGTAGCGCACACCGTCAAAGCGCGCCAGGTTGGCCGATGCTTCTGCCGTGGCAATCACGTAATAGGTGGCAATGGCATACTCCGTATGTGGAAGACTGACCTCCAGGATCTCCGCGCCCAGATCACGACAGCGCTCAACCGCCGCCCGAACCGAGGCGGCGACTTCCGCGTCGACCCCCTCGACAAAATACTCTTTCGGCAGGCCCAACGTCATGCCCGTCAGATCACCCGTGAGAGCCGCCGTGTAGTCGGGCACCGGTTGATCTACCGATGAGGAATCCATCGGGTCAACCCCCGCCATCGCCTCAAGCAGAATGGCGGCATCCCGCACGCTGTGTGTCATGGGCCCGATCTGGTCAAGCGATGAGGCAAACGCGGTCAGACCGTAGCGCGAGATACGTCCATAGGTCGGCTTAAGCCCAACACACCCACAGAACGCGGCCGGCTGCCGGATGGAACCGCCTGTATCCGTTCCCAGCGCCGCCACCGCAATGCCACCGCCCACCGCCGCGGCCGACCCACCGCTTGAGCCGCCGGGTACGTAGTCCAGGTCATGAGGGTTGCGTGTCACCTGGATACTGGAATTCTCCGTGGTGCCGCCCATGGCAAACTCGTCCATGTTCGTGCGCCCGACAAAGACCGCACCGGCCTTGCGCAGTTTCGCGATGGCCGTCGCATCATAGGGCGCCACGTAGCCCTGCAGGATCTGCGAGCCGCAGGTGCACGGCTGTCCGGACACGTTGAGGACATCCTTGATGGCAATCGGCACACCCAGCAGAAGCCCATCCTCGCCCGCCGCACGCTTGCGATCCGCCTCCTGCGCCTGGGCCAGCGCACCCTCCGCGTCGAGAGAGACGTACGCCTTCAGATCGTCGTCCCGCGCACCGATAGCCTCAATCAACCCCTGCACGACCTCCACCGAAGACGTCTCCCCACTCCTGAGCTGCTCGAGGAGATCATGGATCGTCAGACTGTTGAAATCACAACTCATCATTTGGCCATCAATGTTTCTTGTCAGGCGCGAAGCGCTTTGGAGTGCGCTGGCTTGACAGCGCTTTCCCCGATCATCGAAAGCGGCGTCAAGCCGCCGCACTCCAAAACATATCTATTCCACGATCTTGGGCACGATGAACTGCCCTTCCACGCTCGCGGGCGCATTGGCCATGGCTTGCGCGTTGGTCAGCCCTTCGCGCACGCCGTCTTCACGCAGGACGTTGGTCAAGGGTTGGGCGTGCGAAGTGGGTTCGATGTCGCTCACGTCCAGTTCCTGGAGCTTGGCAACATACGCCACCACCTGCTCCAACTGGGGCTGAAAACGGGCAATCTCCTCGTCCGACACATGCATGCGCGCCAGGTGCGCCACGTACGCCGTATCGATCCCCGCCAGCCCCTTCTTCTCTTCATCCACCATACCGTCATCTCCAATCTGGAAGAGAGGGGAAGATACAGAACGAACGGACCAAAAACAAGCCCGGTTGCAGCAGGGGTGGAGAGGCGGCACGGGTGTGCGTTTTTCCCAGGGCGTGGTGGTCTGCTCAGATGGCCGCCCCCAAGTGCACGTCATCTACCTCCCTCAATAGTGCGACGAGACTTCTCCATTTCGGCCTGTTTCTTGAGGATATCGGCCTGGGCGGAGATGGCGATGAGCTCGTTGCGCTGGTCGGTTGTGGCTACGGCGCCCTGGAGCTCGATCCGGGCTTCGAGGCGGTCGCGTTTGTGGGTGAGCTCTTCGATGTCGTCCTCCAGGTCGGCCAGACGGACCTCGCGCATCTTGTCGTGGTATTTGGCGGCCTGGTCGGCGGTGGTCACGGCTTCCTTGCGGAAGTCGGCCAGGGCTTCGGCTACCGAGGCTGCTGCATCGGCGCCGACGGCACCGCTCTGCCAGGTGAGCTCCTTGGGACGGTGGTTGGCGTCGAGTCTGATCTGGGCGCGGCGGGTGGTCCAGAGGGAAGGATGCGAGGGCAGCGCGGTGGCGGGCATATCGGAGTGAAGGAGCGAGACGTCGCGGATTTCGGTGAGCTGCAGCTCGCGCGCGGCATCGTCCCCGGTTGTGGATGCATCCTGACCGTGGCGATAGACGCGAAGGACGCCAGGGAAAGGCATTCTGTAGAAGATGGCGGAGCACTCTTCCGGCTCGAGGTCGGCGGGATTGCTCGGGGCGGGCAGAGCGCCGTCGATGGTGAGGAGGATGCGGAGCTCTTTCAGGCATTCTGCCATCTTCGGGTAGTCCTCGCTCAGGGCTTCGAGGGCTTCGATGCGGGAGGTGGGTGTGGGGAGCAGGTCGTGTGGAGGGATTTCAGATAGCTCGAACCGGGCGACGTGCTTCTGAGTGGAGGTCTCTTCGGTGAGGCCTGTCCTGGCGAAGCACTGCTCCATGGCTTGCCGCAGTTTGGACGATCGGGTCGCCATTTCCTGTTCCACTGTTTCCACGGCCTTCTGGTGGGCGGACACCTTCTCCCTGAGGACGGCGCCGGCCATACCGTCGGCGGGTAGGGAGGCGAGGGCAACCTGGCCATCGAGTAGCTCCTGCCGTGTCTTGGCAAGATCGGAGAGGGCTTCACGCTGTTTGAGGGCGGAGGGGTTGACGGTGTAGAAGTAGTGCTCGCGGGGAGAGAGTCCGGCGAGGGCGCCGCTCTTGTCTGTAGGGACGGGGATGGGGCCAGGTTCTCCCAGGGCACCGGTAATGGTTGCGGCACTGGCGGCTACGCGGGAGAGTGCGCCGAGGGCGACGCCGGCCTTCCCCTCCCCCAGTGCATCCACGGAGCCGAGGACTCCAGAGGGGGTGAGACCCAGGGCCTGGGTGTTCTTTCTAAACCAGCCGGGGCGGGTATCAAGGCGGTAGAAGGCCTTGCTGTCGACGGTCGGGACAAAGTTGAAGGTGACGTCGGAACGGACAAACTCAGGCCCCACGCTGCTAACGACGAAGCAGGGCTCCACGATCTTCTTTCCCTTCTTATCGCGTCGGGTGACGTCCTGGATGGTGACGTTGCCGGATCTGACATAGTGGGCGGTGCCCCGGACATGCAGGACGTCTTTGGCCAGGTAGTAGACCATGGCGGGTTCGCTCTCGGAGAGCGTGGCAATGGGGTGCGGTCCGCTCCCGACCATTCGGGAGGCGCAACCGGCGGTGAGGGCGATGAGAGGGATTGCGAGAAGACGTTGCAGGGCAGGTGGTCGCTTGGTCATGGGGCGGGGGTTCCTTTCGATGGGGCGATTATGATTCATAGATGTCAAACGATTGCAGAGCGGTGACAAACTGGGTCAGGCTGGCTTTGTATCTGGGCCCCCAGTCCTTCTTCCGATCGGCCCGGGCTTCTTCAACGAGGGTGTCACGCGTAGTGAGGATGGTCTCCCTGGTGTCACCACGGTGAAGGGCTTTGATCAGGTACGTATCGAAATCGGCGAGCCGGCGGCGACCATTGAGGTCGCTGTACCTGGGGCTGGCAGTGAAACCGGCGGCACGGCTGGCCTCGGCTTGCAGCAGAACACCGGCAAACTCGGGGGTCATGGATTTGCAGGCGAAGATATAGATGGTGCGTTGGCGGACGAGCTCGCGGAGGGAGTCGGGGGAATCGTACTGGGTCAGCATCTCGAGGCCGAGCTTGTGCTGGTAGTAGAGGATGCCGGGATCACCGTGACCGATATAGGCAAGCATGGAGAACGGAGCGGTGGCTTCGTGGTCGGCAATGGTATCACGCACATGTTCGGGGCGGGCCTCGTCGGCTGTCAATTCCACAACATCCGCATCGGCCGCCAGCTCATCCCGGCGTTCGCGTCGCTCCCTGACAAAGCCAGAGGTGCCCTTATCGACGATGTTAACGCAGAGAATCTCCGGCACAGCACGCCCTCACATCCACCCGTTCTAAACCCCCGCAGAGAATGCGGCATCATGCAGACCCGCACCGGCCAGGTCCAGAAGAATCCGATACAGACTGCCTCGTCATCGAAAGAGCGGTTCGATTCCCCCAGGGGGTGCCAACTGATCGTTGCAGGGCTCTGACCCCGCCGTTCGCTGAGCCAGGTTCGTGATAGTCGGGATTGTGCCGCCATTCTACAGTTGCGGGCCCTTGCGAGTAGGCCCGTGTCGTTGTAGTCTGGAACCTGATGTTGAGGTGGGAGACTATGTGCACCCGGGTGTGATGCGCCGCCCCCCCCATAGATAAGAGTCCCGGTACAGG
>JASLOA010000049.1 GCA_030745755.1 Kiritimatiellia bacterium
TACTTCCGCTCGCTCGCCCGAACCGCTTCCCATTTTCAGCACGAGCAAGTGGAGATTCTGCGCGCCACGCAGCCCGGTTGGTTCGTGACCCACAATGGTACGTTCGATTATGTAGACTATCGCGGCCTGTTTGGGCAGGACTTGGATTTTCTCTCCTACGATTGCTATCCCATGTTCGAGCAGGACCCGTCCCGTCGCGGAATGGGCCAAGCGTACAACTGCGATCGCGCCCGCGCACTGACGGGCAACTTCATGATTATGGAGCAACATGCCGGGATGGGTGGGGGCCTCCATTTCGCCACCGACACACCGGAACCGGGCGAATTGCGCCAGATGATGTACCGCTCGATCGCCCACGGCGCCGACAGCTTTGTACACTTCCGCTGGCGCATTTGCCGGTTCGGATCGGAGGAGTATTGGGGAGGCATCCTCGATCACGACAACGTGCCGCGCAAACGCTATCGCGAGCTATGCCAGGAGGGGGCGGAACTGAAACGAATCGGGCCGGAAATTCTGGGCACGAGCGTGCAGATCGAAGCCGCCATCGCCTATGGCGATAATGATGCGGCTGACGCCCACGCCACGCTGACGCTGGGCCTACTCCGCGAAAGCAAGATCGGCGAGGCGGTGCATGGCGAACTCTTCCAGAAGGGCATAGCGGTGGGATGCGCGCATCCAGCCGATGACCTGAGCGGGCTGAAACTGTACGTGATCCCGCACTGGGCGTACTTCGATCCGGCGTGGACAGCACCGCTGCAGAAATTTGTCGAAGACGGCGGCGTGCTCGTCGTGGGTGCTCGCACCGCAACCCGCGATCTGAACAACAACGTGGTCGGCGAGACGCTTCCCGGATGCCTGCGTGAACTGTGTGGTATCACCGTGGAATCCTACGGCAAGCAGAACAACACGACGGCGCGGCCTTTGGCGTTTGCGACCGACGGCGGCGAGCCCGTGGTGAGCGAACACTGGTATGAGGAAATCAAAGCCGATGCGGACACCGAGGTCGTTGCCGAGTGGCAGACGCGACATCTCAAGGGAGCGCCCGCGGTCACACGGAACGCGGTCGGCAAAGGCGCGGTGTACTACGTCGCGACCTATCTGAACGAGAGGACATGGCAGTGCATCCAGCCCATGTTGCTGGAAGATGCCCAACTCAAACCGCGGCTGCCCGGTTGCCCCGCAGGTGTCGAGGTGACGCAACGCAGCGATGAAGACAAGACTCTCTGGTTCCTGATCAATCACACGGATGGCCCGGTGACGGTCGACAACGTGCCACAGGGCGACGAGCTAATCACCGAGACGCCCTGCACCGGAACGCTTCACCTGGAAGCCAACGATGTGGCTATTGTCGCCATCGTCATGAATGATGTTTGTGCGCAATCAACGAGGAGTTCACTGTGACTATTGATTCTCGATCGCAAGTCCTCTGCGTGGCGTTGATGCTGGCATGTTTGCCTGCAATGGCGACGGAGTATGAGTCGCGCAAGGATCACAAGGAATACGATTTTCACTATGACATTCGCTACCCCGGGCGGCTGCGAAGTGACGTGGGTCGTGATACCGTCGTTCAGGAGGACCCGGACGACCTCAAAGGCTATCATCGTCGCGTGGTCGAGTGGTGGCCCAAGCGCGGTGTGGACTTCACCCCCCTTGAGGATATCCCCGGCGCGCCGCTGCGCACCTGGACGCCGCGCGTCCCGAAGGAATCGTTCAAGCAATCCCTTTTGGACAACTTCCCGACCGAACCCTTCAAGGCGCACCTGGTCAACTTCCGCGGCGTGGGCGACGACTCGCCAGAAATCGCCGCGGATCCGACGAGCTACCGCTGTCCGGCCGTGGTGTTGCGGCTGGAAGATGGCCGCAAGCGGATCTTCCTTGCGAAGTATCTCAGCGAACCGGACCGCCAGTACATTATGCAGGTCTACAACAAGGAGATGAAACGGGTCTCCAAGACGCTGTTGCAGGATGAGTATGCCGTGCCCGACCGCGCTAAGGCCTATCCCGAAGGGATGGAGCACCTGCATAAGCATTCAGGCAAGATCCGTTTCGACACGAAACACGCCTCCATCGTGATTCCCGGAAAGGCCCCAGCCGACGGGCAAAGCTGGGTACGCGAAGAGCAAAACGAGTATGTCGTCAACACCATTTCCTATCTAAAAAACCAGATGGAAGCCTACTGGGCCTACCACGAATACAGCGGAGCGTTGGTTCGCTACTGGGAACAGCCTGCCCTGTTCAAGTATGTTCCGGAGTTTGGTGCCCGCGGTGGCGGGGGTGGTGGTGGATATGGCGGTTGCAGTTTGGGCGGCCCGGGCATCGAGGGCGTCTTCCACGAATGGGGACACGGAATGCTCTGTGGGGGGCTGTTGGACTTTGGCGGCGCCGAAACTGCGGCCGATTCGCTACAGATCATGGGCAACCCGGCGAACATTCATAAGACCGGCCACCAGATCGAAAAGCCATGGAAGGGATTCTTCCACGGGTGCTATCCCGGTGGCGGCGGGTATGAGATTCTCGCCGACGACCCCAACTGGGGGTACGCGATTACCGCGATTACCTCGACGCTGGCGGCACAGGAAGACACCACACCCATGCACGTCTACGCCCACCTCGGCGTGGAGCGAGGCCTATGGAGCAAGGAGGACGCCATCCGCGGCATGGGCGACTTGATGGGACAGATCGGTGCCCGACTCGCCGAGTTCGACTGCCAGCAGGAATATCAGTTCCGCACCCACGCCGGCGCTGCTAACCGGTCGTTCCTGGTTCCGGTGGACGCGAAGAAGGGGATCTATCGCTGTCCGTCGGCAGAAGCCCCCGATCCGTTCGGTGTCAGCATTTCGCGGCTGGTTCCCGATGAAGGTGCGAAGGAGATCACCGTCGATTTCAAAGGCGATCACGATCCTGAGACGCACGCCGATTGGCGGGCCTGCATCGTGGCGGTAGACAAGAACAGTATCTGTCGCTACTCGCCGCTGTGGAACAAGGGCAAGATGTCGCTGGAGATCAATCCGGGCGATAAGCGCTTCTGGCTGACCGTCACCGCGACGCCCAAAGCGCTGATGCGCGGCGCTCGCAGTGAAACGTGGGTCGTCTATCAAGGGGCCTACACCTACCGATACCCTTACCAGGTTACGCTGAGTGGCGCCAAACCGGGTGCAGCGTACGCAACCCTCGCCGACAACAACAACATAGATCTCTCAGGCACGACAGGGCTGTTCGTCTTTCCCACCATGTTCTACGGCGATAAGTTTGGACAGATCCTCACAGCCTACGACTTCACACCGGACCTGACCGAGACCGAGCGGAAAGAGTACCAGGCCCGACTCGAGAAACAACTCGAGGAAGTCAAGACATTCCACGCCGAATACAAGTCGAAACTGGACCGGGACCCCGACACGGGCATCCGCTTCTATCGCAGCTGGCGCTGGGAAGGACTTGCTCGAGACGCGAAACTCATGATCGGGCGTATCGAGTTCATGTTGGAGAATCTCGACGGGGCACCTCACCCCAACGGGGGTGGATGGGTTTCGACCCAGGCAGAAGTGGCCCCGACGGCCTACGTCGGCCCCAACTGCTACGTGATGGGCAGGGCCAGGATTCTGGACAACGCCCAGCTTATCGAATCTGCCGCCGTCATTGGAGATGGAACCGTCATCAAAGACAACGCGAAAATCAGCGGTAAAGCACAAATTATCGGCGACGTCGTGGTCGAAGGGTTTTCCCGAATTTACGATGCGGGGGAACTCCACCGCATCACAACCGATACCGATATGATAGACCACCGCGGAATAACCAGGGCCAAACCCAATAGCGGCACGGAAGTCAAACGCGTCAACCGGCTTTCTCTCCAGGGGCCCGAATCGGACAACGCCAACCTGCTGGCCAACTACGAAATTCTGCGAGACGAACCGGTTCTCCTGGAGAATCTCATGCGGCTGCGGGATGAAGGGTTCGGCTTCCTCGGGTACCATGCCGAAAAGGGGCAAGTCAATCACGACGGGTTCCTCGTCGGTCGGCCCGGGTTTGATGCAAACGACGACCACACCGCCCTGGTGTTCAACGGCAAGGATCAGCACGCCGAAATCTCGCACGAAGTGATCGACCTCGGCGAGGTAATGATCGTGATGCAGGTGAAGATCGCTGCGTCCAGGAAACCGCAAACGCTGTTCGATTTCGGGTCAGGCCTCGACAGCCGCATGACGCTTACCGTTAAGAAGGGTGGGGAACTCGTCCTGCAATGGACGGTTAAGGGCAAGCGCGAAGCCCTGTCGGCACGCAAGCCGCTGGTGGCGGGTGAGTGGGCAACGATTCGCGTGGAAATCGATGGCCAGCGCGTCGCGCTGGTTGTGGATGATTCCGCCGCGGAAAAGAAATCCGATTTCCGGTCGGCCTACGTTTATGCCCCGCAGTTTGCCCGGCGGAACTTGGTTTTCCGCAGTCGCGATGAGAAGACACCGAACTACGCCGCCGGGCAACTCGATACCTTGCGGGTGTACGCCGAGGTGGCTGAGGACTTCGCCGCGCTGCCGTCTCCACCGACGGTGAGTCCGAACAAGGCGATGCCCGCGGTGTTCGAGAAACTGGATGAGGAATTCGGCGATCGCGCCAGCCACAAACGGGTCGTGGAGAATCTCTACCGAAGCAGCACGCCACTGGCTGATCACGTCAAGGCCAACGACGAAGACCTGCTGCAGATCTTCACCTACGAACAGGGCGGCACGTCCGCGGCGATCCAGAAGACGCTCGCCCTTCGCGATGCGTATTACACGCTGAAGGCACAGCAGGAAATCAAGCAGCACGAGCTGAAGAAGCAGTACTTTGCAAGTGATGCGGTTGTGAAGAAGCAGCAGGAGATCAAGCAGCTTCAGGAGCAAATCAACGCCATCCGCAAGGACTATTCAGAAGGACGCCGCGCGGCAGAGAAGGAATACCGCGAGGCACCACAAGGTTCGCCCAAGGGCCTGGCCTACAAAGCGTGGCAGGAGAATCGCAATAAGCCGCCCGATGCAGAACTGGCCAGGAAGATGGATGCCCTCAACAAGGAATCCGCGGAAATCCAAACGAAGATCAAGACGCTTCGTGAAGCGGTCGTCGCGTCACTCAAACCGCAACAGGAGACGTTGAGCAGGCAGATCGCCGAGATCAAAACCCAGCTCGACGCCCGCGCCAGGGAACTGACGGAAGACAGCGGCCCGGTGGCGGCGGTCTTTGCGGCGGTGCTGGAAGAAGCGGGCGAAGACTCAAAGCGGGAACTGACGAGACGTCGCGATGAAATGTTGCATAAACGGGGCGAACACGGTGGGCCGCCCACCGGTTTGCTGCACGACGACATGCCATACGCGAAGTTGTGGTATCAACTGCAGGACGCTCAACGGCGAGAGAAGGCTCTCCTTAACGATGCCCTTCTGAAGAACAAGGCCTACATCGACGCGAATATCCTGAAGTCTCTGCTGCAGGAAAGACAGAATGTCATCCGAAAAGAGCAGCGGAAACACCCCTTCTCCAACGCCTATACCCAGGCCCTGGCGGCAACCTCCGACCAGGAGAAAACCCAACCCATCCAGCAGAGAATCAATACGATCAAGCGGTCGATTTCCGCCGGGGAACTGCCCTATATGCGGGAACATCTCAGCGAGTCCGGGGAAAAGGTCGAGACTGCCAAAGCCGCCTGGGACAACGCCCGTCGCGAAAATGCGACGAAGTCGAACGCCGACAAATGGAAGGCCCTCAACGCTTCCACCGAACCCTGGCCTCAATCCCAGTCCAGGCGGGGATTGACGAAGACACTGGTCGCGGACGCCATCGGCCCCGACTCGGTGGACGACCTCAAGCAACTACGCATCGCGCTTAAGCTGCAGCACCCCTCGCAATGGTTGTTCACCACCGACGATTGGAAGACCGAACACAAGCTGGAAGAAGATTTCGAGAACAAGAACAAACGGATCCACCGTTGGATGAAGAGAATCAAGCCGTATCGGTATGAGTGAACGAGAATTATGAAGCGACGTGACTGTCTTAAGGTTGCGTTTGCCGGTGCGGCGGCTTTCGCGCTGCCGGGGTGTATCGTGCGCGGGCCGCGTCATGATTCGAAACAAGTGGCTTTTGGCAATAATCCAACGGGAACTCCACCGCACTTCATCTTGATTGTGAGTGATCGTAATCAGTTAATGGTTACGTAACAGAGACGAATAGGACAAAGAATGAGCGTTGGTCTACACAAATATCTGCTTCCCTTCTTACTGTTGCCCATCACGGTCAAAGCAGCTTCTCAGCCGAACATCATCGTTATCTTATCAGACGACATGGGTATCTCTGATATCGGTTGTTACGGTGGCGAAATAGATACCCCCTCTTTGGACGGCCTGGCGGCCAACGGACTACGCTTCACTCAATTCTATAATACCGGCCGCTGTTGCCCGACTCGTGCGTCATTGCTCAGCGGGCTCTATCCACATCAGGCCGGTGTTGGCCACATGATGGGTGATCGCGGTGTTGACGGGTACCGCGGTGAGTTCAGCAAGAAAGCGGTGACCATTGCCGAAGCTCTGAAGCCCGCTGGCTATTCAACGTACATGGTAGGGAAGTGGCACCTTACAAAGCATGTCAAAGGGAAGACTGAAGCTGACCGCCAGAACTGGCCTCGGCAACGCGGCTTCGACCGATTTTATGGAACCATTCACGGCGCTGGTAGCTTTTGGGATCCTAATTCGCTCACCCGCGACAATACCTTGATCACGCCGGAAAATGACCTGGAATACCAGCCGGACAATGGCTTCTATTACACCGATGCCATCAGCGACAACGCGGTGAAATATATTGAGGAAAATGACAGCAACAAGCCTTTCTTTCTCTACGTCGCCTACACTGCTGCACACTGGCCGCTGCACGCTCGTGAAGAAGACATGGCAAAATATAGGGGCAAGTATGATGGCGGATATGATTCCATTCGACAGGCCCGTTTCAGACGCATGCAGGAAATCGGCCTCATCGGCACCGAATCGAAACTGTCACCAACTGTCGGCAACTGGGAAAGCGTTGAGAACAAAGATGTTGCTCTGAGAAACATGGAAACCTATGCGGCGATGGTCACCAGCATGGACGAAGGTATTGGCAGGATTGTTCAGCAACTCAAAGATCAGAACATTCTCGACGATACACTGATTCTGTTCATGCAGGACAATGGCGGTTGTCAGGAAGACTTTCTGGTACGTAGAAGAAATGATGGCCGGCGCGCTTCAACTCCTGCTGAAGAGGCAATGAGTCAGGATGAACTGCAAACGGCTATGGTTCCCAAAAAGAGCCGCGCTGGATTTCCGATGCGTCTGGGTCCAAGAGTGATGCCCGGTCCTGCCGATACGTACAACATGGTTGGCTTAAACTGGGCGAATGTTTCAAACACACCGTTCAGACGGTATAAGCACTTTGTCCACGAAGGCGGTTCTTCAACTCCTCTCATCGTGCACTGGCCGGCAGCGGTCAGCGCCAAAGGCGAATGGCGAAGAACCCCCGGCCACGTGATCGATATTATGGCCACTTGTATCGATGTCAGTGGCGCAGAGTTTCCCAAGGCCCACAATGGTAATGAGATTCAGCCGATGGAAGGCAAGAGCCTTGTCCCCGTTTTCAAGGGGCAAACGATTGACCGCGATGCCCTCTATTGGGAGCATGAAAGGAACTGCGCTATTCGCGTTGGTAAGTGGAAACTGGTAGGCGCAGGGGTCTTGACCGATAGCGGCCCCGACATCAATAAGTGGGAACTGTACGATATGGAAAGGGATCGTTCTGAACTGAATGATCTTGCTGAAAGCAATCCCGAAATACGGCAAAGACTCCATGATCAATACATGGAATACTGCAAACGCGCCAGTGTCCTACCAACGTTGAGCAAAGAGAGACAGCAGAAGCGGAAGGAGCGGATTAAGAACAGGAAGAAACTGTGATGACCCATCCAGAACTGATTTCTCGTTTGTATGACTTGCAGCGGCTAGCGACGCTCCCCTGAAGACGCCGTCGAGGCCGACGGCGCTCCAGGCAGCACCGTCTCGGTGCCATAAAGTGCATCACAAAACCCATTATGTCCATCGTTGGATGGCCTGTCATCGGCTATAGTTGCCTACTGAAATGAAGCGGTGAGAATACAGGGGAAACACAATGATGCGAAAAGTGATGACCACAATGGCTCTGGCGGGGTTGTTCTGTGGGATCAGTGGCTTCGCTGCGGAAGTGGAGAATTCTCCGATCCGCAGCAAGAAGATCACGCGGCCTATCGAAGAAGAAAAACCCAAATACCACATTCGCAGCCCGCTTGGACATTTCACTGGCACCGTTGAATCGGCCACCCCGACGCGCGTGGAGTTCCGTCTGCCGAGCGGCCAACTGTTTGAAACTCCTATGTTTTTCCTCGGTGCACCTTCGGTACACCATGTCATGAGCAAAATGGCAACGATCCCCCAGACGGTTACAGACCACCAAATGGAACCCGGCCGTCGTCACCTGATCAGCCTCGATGCTTCAAAACTGAGCAAGGGCGACTTGAAGAGTTGGAAGAACACCGGTGCGCTGAAAGGCGAATTTGTCCCCATGAACGTCGCGCCCAAAGTGGTCGAACACGACGGACACCGCGCCCTACACTTTAAACAGATAACCCAAGCCTATGCCGAACCCTCATTCCAAGGACTCACCTCGACGTTCACGGTCACGGACTATCTCGACTACGAAGCCCCGTTTACGTTTACAGCCCTCGTCAACACCCAGGGGGATGGAGATCATTCGCCCATCATGGCGTGGGGTGCATTGGGTGGCGACAAACAGACCGTGTTCACCGCAAGCGTCAAGGGACAGTGCTGGGGAAATACAGACATTGCCGGGCTGAGCATTATCGGCATGGGGGAGGACGCCCCCGAGCTGACCTCACCGAAGTGGCAGTATCTGACCTATGTATACACCGGCGGCCATGACGGGACGTTGAGCATCTATCGCGATGGAGAGTTGCTCACGACGTATCAATACGATTCGAAGGTCGAACGCGAGCCGGTTACCGAGATCACAGCCACAAGCGCGACGTTGAATGGCGAGCTGTTCTCGAAAGACGGGGCCGGGTCGGTCTGCGCGTATTGGGGCGACATCGACCACTTCCAATGGTTCCAGATGCGTCATTACCACTGGGAATTCAGTCAGAATCTCAACAACATCCCTGCCGGGAAATTCCAGGCCAAACTAACAGACCTCAAACCGGGCACAAAGTATTTCTACCGCCTTAGTAGCTATGACACCGATGCGGTCACCCACGGATATGGCGACACCAATCGTCGTTGGGCGTATGGGCCGGGCTCGTTTGTGACGGCCAGTGCAGACGGCAAGACGCCGGGCAGGATACTCAAAGAAGACAATCGGCAGCATTTCTTCATCGGTGCCAACCGAGGGAGCCGTTGGTTCAATCAATCACCGGGTCCGTCGATGAACTTTGTCGGCCACATTAGCAAGATAGACGTCTACGATTACGCGATGGACTTCTTTGAGGTCCGCGAATCGCTGGGGATGAGCAATGCGTTTGAACCCCAGCCCGCCGTCGGCGGTGAAATGTCGGAAAACAATGCGGCGCTCTCGTGGAAGCCAGGCCTGGGCGATGTCGCAACCTACAACGTCTACTTCGGTATCGACAAAGAGGCCGTAGAGGCCGGAACCGTCAAACCGATCAAGACAACCGAACCGACGCTGGAGATCAAGGGAATGAAACCCGGTGCGATCCAATACTGGCGTGTCGCGCAGTTGGACAAGAACGGAAAAGAACTGACGAAGGGTGAACTGTGGTCGTTTGATAATCGTCTGGGTCGTCCGCATACGCCACGTCCTCAGATGGGCGTCACGGTCACGCCGATGCGCGTGGTCAACTGGAGTGGCCCGACCCCTGACGTAAAGGCACAACGCTTGTACTTTGCGCACAGCGCCGAAGCACTCGACACCATGGAAAAGCCCTCCTACGCACCGTTGACAACACAACCAAAAGGCGGGGCTCGGACCCATACCACGTGGTTGTATCCGACTCCGGAGCACCTGCATCCGGGGAAGAAGGTGTACTGGCGGGTGGACTTTGTGTGGGACGATGGTCGGATCACCAAGGGCGATACCTGGTCGTTCAATGTCCGGGATTACTTCACCCCCGAGGTGGACACGATCTGGGCCAAGCCCGCTTATGATCACGATCAGGTCAAAGAGGGCGCGATGGGATGTAAACAGACCGAAGAGCGCGTGGGCTATCCAGCGCGATCATCGGCATCGTCGCCATCGAACGTGTTGCGTGATGATGAGTCGATCGGATTCAGCCGCCTCTTGTACAAGTGGCGGAAGTTGCGTGATTTCTATGAATACAAGAAATCGTGCGCAAAACTCGGCTGGATTTTCGAAGGCGGGTCGTACGGCAGTGGATACTTCTCGATGTCTTACGGTGGACTCAGCGGTGACCCGCACGTCGGAGAGCCAATTTTTGGCGGAAATCTCGTGATGCACGAGTTTGGTCACCATCTGGACTGCTCGCCGGCAGCGTTTTGGCCGGGGTGGACGAAGAAGAAGATGGAGAACTACGAGAAGTGCATCGACACCAACCGAGGGCTCGGCGGATACGGCGGGTCGAACGTGGGTGAAGAGATGGCTATGGGATTTCATGGGATGTCCTTTGCCGATGACCGGGTACGTCTCTATAACGACAACCGCCCGCTGTACAACTTGATGCGGACGGTTATCGGTGGAGATCGATATATCGACCTCAACCCGCGAAAACGAATGAAAACCGACGCCGATGCCCAACTCCTGTCCTGGGGCAACGATGGTGGATTGATTAAACATTACGGCGACCAGCCAGGCAAAGACGGTCGCCGCGGATACGGATTTGTAGACAACACCCAAGGCGTGTTTACGCCGGTGGGTGACGCGATCAAAGCAGTGCAAATTGGCGCTGCGACGGCAGTGACGCTCGACGGAAAATCCGCGCTGCTGTGGGATGAACGGACGAAGCTGGGGCTGTATGGGAATCGCGATTTCGGTGCCGATTTCTGGGTCCGCAAGAAGGCCGGAACCGAGGACGCCGTACTGGCGGCCTTGACGGGCAAGGATGGAATGTCGTTCCAGTTCAGATGGAGCGACTTCCCCGGCGCGAAGGAAGGTCAATGGCAGCATCTCGCCTTCATCTACGAAGGCGGCGGAGACACCGGCAACGAAGCCGGCCTGCTTCGCATTTTCGTGAACGAAAAAGAGGTCGTCAGCAAGAATCAGAAGTTTGACCTGCCGCACGACGCGGCCGTCTCCATCGGCGGATGGGTCAAAGAGGCTGCCAGAGCGACCGTCACCGACGGGTTCGCCGGCGAGCTGGGGCAGACGCGTATCTACAACTACGACATCAGCCTTGACGAAGTGGAAGAGCATTTCCGCGAAGAGTCGCCGCTCTATTATCGCACGCCCGATGCGGTGGCCGAAAAACTCTACGTCGATATCGACTGCCGTCGATACACCGACATTCCGCAACATCGTCACGACCCGTTCCATCCGGACAACCTGCGCAAGCCATGGATTCGCAGTTGGCCTAACTTCGGCACGTTGGCCGGTCGTCTGCACAATGATGTCGATACGTTCATGTGGGACTTCAGCGGAAGTACGCCCGTGATGCGCATGGTCGATGGCGCGAAGGTTCCGGTTTTCCAAGGGAAAGACCGCATGGTCGGCGGGTTCAAACCGAACGCCGAAATGGTCAAGAATCCGCCACGGACGTTGGAGTTGTGGATGAAGCGCGACGTCAACCAGAACCTGGTCAAGGATGTCAAAGAGGTGGCGCTGGAATGGGGCGACTTCCAACTGACCGACAAGGAGCTGGATGAGATCGGCGTCACGCGTGACGGCAAGTGGCATCACGTGGTGTTGGTATTCCCCAAACCGACCACACCGACGCGGCCTGCCTACTACAACCTAAGCGACTACATGAAGAATTGGAAAATCGATCTGAAAGTCAGTCCCGACGACTTGAAAGATGACCCGAAATTCTCGGAACTCAAAGATGAGGGGCAACGCAAGAATTACCTGAAGCGGCATAAAGATAAGTTAGCAAAGAGAAGGGGAGAAGAACTGGCCGAGTTGAAAGAGGCCGAGGCCGCAGCGGAGGTCGATGTCTTTGTCGATGGCAAGCCCGCCGGCAAGATCAAAGGCCTGTTGCGTCCCTCGCAGCTGCATCGGATGAACGTGGGTGCCCATTACGACATGTTCTTCTGGAACTGGCGTTACTTCTTCAACGGAGCGTTCTCAGCCATTCGCGTGCATAAGGGCGCGATGACACCGGAACAGATCCAGGCCAATGCGATGAAGAAGCCGCAAGAGCCGGATCGTTCCACACCGGTGGAATTGGTCTTCGACATCGATGCTGCAACCGTGCCGGAAGGCAACGTGACTGAATGGACCTACACTGGAAGCGGTGGCGGCGCATTCAAGCCCGGCCATACGGTCGTTATCAATCAGCCGAAAACCGAAGCGCACCTCGACGGGACCGTTGGGTTGCCTCTGAGTGATCAAGCACTCACCAGCAGTTTTGACGTTCCCGAATCCATGCTAGAAGGTGGACCCTTCACGATTGTCGCCCATACACTCTATATGATGGGTCAAGGTCATAATGGGTCTATTTTTCGTTGGGGTGCCAACGACCACGGTCACGGCGGATATAACTATATCCCCAGGAACCGACATTCAAATGTGGGCGTATTCCAGTGGAGGGAACAGATCAAAGATAAGAACGGAAAGATGCAGTGGCTACCTAAACGGCTGGGAGTGTCGAAGCGACGGCGTCATACGTATATCGAACCGGACAAAGATGAAGTGAGTTTCAATGTCTTCCTGGGCCATGTGTGGAAAACCACCTGCCTGAACTATGACGGGAAAACCATTCGGTATGTTGTGGACGGAGAGGTCATTCTGGAAGCCCCGGCAACGTTAAGGCCCATTTCCACAGAAAGGGTCCGGGAGGGATCCAAGCGTTTGAAGTTTTCCATTCCTACCAACCGAGACAAGATTGTGTTGATTGGCAAACTGCAGGTATATCCGGAGTCCTTCCCTGTCGAGCAGTTGGAGAAGGCAACGGCCGCTGTCGACCCCACGTCGCTACCGGCCAAACCTGCCGTCGATATCGACTTCCGCAAACTCACAGCCGATACATACGTCAAGAGCATCAGGAATACCGGGACGCTCGGCGGAGCGTTCCTCAGTGCCGATGCGATGGACGAAGCGACCGGTAAAGAGAAGCCGAATGTTGTGCCCACAGCCAAAACGGTAGACGGCGTGCGTGTGGTGGAGTTTGACGGGAAGGCCACCCTCCTGAAATCGGACAAGATCGCACCACGCACGATGACCGACAACGAACCGTTTACCTTCGCGACGTTCATCAAGCCGGGAAAAAGTGGGGAACGCCCGAGTGTACTGAAGCTATCGGAGAACGAATCATTCGGTCCAAACGGTGCCGTCGCGGGATTGCGTCGCCAGAGGCGGGACGGTTCGCGTGCTGGAGCGGGACGTTCGGAGAGCGGCCAGTGGATACATGCCGTGGTGACCTATGAAGGGCCACGGAAACCGTCGAAAGTCTTTATCGATGGGAAGGAAGTCAATTCTGCCTATTGGTCAGCCTACTTTGTTGGCCTGACGGAAAACCCGATGGAGATCGGTAGTAACTTTGGCGGCGGCATTGCCCGCATGCAGATGTGGCGTGGCGTGTTGAGCGATGACGAGATCGCCAAGATGGCCAAAGCCGCGCATGCAAAGGTTGTGGTTGCCGAAGCGAAGAAGGAGTAGTAGGGGAGGGGTCAGGAATCAGGAGAGCACGCTGAAGCGTTGACAGGGACAATAGAATATGAAGATATCAACACACCTTACCATTTGCATCGCCTTGGTTGCCTTGCAGGGCAGTCTCATGGCGCAGACCATAAGAGAGAAGACCGCAAGCGAAACGTGTCGCGTTGATGAGACGGGCAAGCTGGTCTACATAAAGGACGCAAAAGGAAACCGTCTGCCGGATTTCTCCCATGTTGGGTACCATGCCGGCGAAAAGGCGATTCCTGATGTCCCTGTGCGGATGACCTTGGAACCCACAGAAGGTGACGACACCCAACGCATCCAGGATGCGCTGGACAAACTGGGCAAACTCCCTCAGGACAAGAACGGACATCGCGGCGCGCTGCTGCTGAGGCGGGGTGTCTACCGGGTCGAGGGAGCGCTCAAAATGAGTCACAGCGGCATTGTTCTGCGTGGCGAAGGCAGTGGCCCGGATGGCACGCTCGTCATTGCTACCGGGTACGGTGACTTCAAATACAAACGGACACTTCTTTCGGTGGGCAATGGAGAGAAGATTCAGGTGGATGAATCGTCCAAACAAGCCATTGTCGACGACTATGTTCCGGTTGGAGCCCACACCTTTACGGTGAAGTCAGCCGCCAAGTATAGGCGTGGAGACCGCATTGTTGTGTTCCGCCCCTCTACAGCGGAGTGGATTAGTTCCATTGGTTGCGACAAACTGGCTGCCCGGTGGGCCGGCATTCGTGACGTGCGGTGGGTGAAAGACGGCAAGGCGCCCGGCTTCTACTACCAACGCCTCGGATACGACAGCCAGTATAAAATGTTGCAGAAGGTGGGGGAAAGTTTGGAAGAGTTCAAGAAACGCGTCCCCCTCTCCGAGGACGGCAAGAAGTTTGATTTTACTCGCCAGTGGCAGCCCGGTGAGTACGACTTCTACTTTGAACGCAAGATTACTGCTATTTCGGGGAATAGAGTGACCATCGATGCACCCATCGTTCATGCGATGGAGCAGAAATTTGGCGGGGGCGCCATATACAACTATGGAACACCGGGGCGCGTGAAAGAGGTCGGCATCGAGAACCTTCGTCTGGTTTCCGAATTTGACAAGCCGACCGAGGAACATCCCTATGGGAATCCGAGGCGTACAGGCAGTGCGGAGAAACATGCCTGGCATGCGATCAAGCTGGAGCACAACACGGAAAACACTTGGGTGCGGAATGTCACGGGGAATTACTTCGGGTGGTCGCTGGTCTACGCCCGCGGCAAACGCGCCACGGTTCAGGACTGCGTCAACCTGGGGCATGCCTCACAGATTTCCGGCGGGCGCCGCTATCCCTTTGTGATCGATGGCCAACTTAACCTTATGCAGCGGTGCGTGGCATTTGCGGGCCGCCATGAGTTTGCGAATCAGAGCAGAACCGCGGGCCCCAACGTTTTCGTCGACTGCATCGGTTTCAACTCCAAGAATTCCGCTGGCCCACATCATCGCTATGCTATCGGTAATCTATATGACAACGTGAAATCGAAGAGAGGGATGGAATCCCGATTTCGGGGAAACTCCGGAACCGGCCACGGCTGGGCAGGAACTCAGACGTGTTTCTATAATTGCGTCGCTCCGGGATTCAATGTGCGTGCACCCGCCGGCGGCATCAGTTGGGTGCTCGGTTCCGGCAAGAAGGACGAGAAGGGAATCCGCCTCGCACCGACCAGCCTCTACTATCAACAAGTCCAGGACCGCCTCGGCAAAGCTGCCCTGGACCGACTGGCTACCGAAGATCAGCGAAAACAGATGGGGACATATGCCTGGGTAGAAGACCGACTCGGGGCCGAAAAGACATCACCGTAGTCCAACACAGCCTTGCGCTTCACGGCACGTGCCGAAGCGAAAGTTAAGGCAGCGTTCAGCATAACAGGAGGATAAATGTCACATGCGGAAAGAAGCGACTCGCACCATCGCCAATTCGCGATGCGTCCCAGCAAGGTCCTGCGCGTTATTCGCGAGGGAGGGGTTGCGTCTTGCCTGAAAGTCATCTCCTCGGACCCTCGGATCGTCGAAACGATGGCAGCATCGGGAACAGATGCTGTTTGGGTTTGTACGGAGCACACTCCTACAAATTATGAGAACATCGAAAACCAGGTCCGCGCGGCCAAGGTATTCGACGTTGACTTAATCGTCCGGTGTTCGCGCGGCAGTTATAGCGATCATATTCGCGGCCTGGAGGCTGATGCGGTCGCCGTCATGGTGCCGCATATCATGGGGCTTGCCGATGCGCGTGACGTCGTGCGCATGACCAAGTTTCCCCCTTTGGGAAGACGCGCCTGTGATGGCGGCAATGTCGACGGGCTCTACACGCGCATTGAGTTTACGGAGTATCTTGCACAGGCGAATGCGGAACGCTTTACGATATTCCAGATCGAGGATCCTGAGCCGCTGGACGAACTGGAAGCGATTGCGGAATGTCCCGGTGTCGACATGCTCTTTTTCGGACCGGGAGACTACTCGGCGGCCGTCGGCATACCTGGACAGATCTGGGATCCCAAGACCATGAAGGTCGGCGAAAGAATCGCTAGAGTGGCACGCAAAGCGGGCAAGATGGCTGGAACGGTGGCTGTGCCGGACAAGGTTCGGACACTATGCGATATGGGCTATAATTTGCTGAATATTGGTGGAGATGTGAGCGCGCTTGCGGTGTATTCCGATGAACGGATAGATCAATTTAGGCAATGCATCGCCGACATAAAGAATGGCTGAACGAAGCCGTTGCACCGCGCGGGCTTACAGCCGCGCGTGATCCTCACGATTCGGAAAAGAACGGAACACAGAATGATATCCGTATTGACACACAACGCTGTAGGAGACGGCAGAACCGAGTGTACAACCGCGATCCAGGCAGCGATCGACGCTTGCGGTGAAGCGGGTGGCGGTACCGTGCTTGTTCCGTCAGGATGCTTTCTGACCGGGCCCTTGACGCTC
>JASLOA010000050.1 GCA_030745755.1 Kiritimatiellia bacterium
TCTCCCGGTGTTTGTGGTGAATTACCGGAATATAACACGCCTATTTCGGGCAGAGGAGCCATTTCGGCTCCTTTTGCCCGAAATTCTACCCACGCAATCTTCTATGGCTCAATGCCTTGCGCGCAGTGGGACAGGCTCTATCGTACCGTCGAAGCTAACGTCCCAGCCTTGGGCGTCCGGCAGCTGGGGGAAGTGCATTTTGTGGTTGTCCCCCGGAAACCAGTCGGCCGAGGCGACGGCAGCCAACAGACAGAAGGCTGCAAGACAAGTGAACACAACATGAACAGAACGGTGGGCACGCATAACAGACCTCCTCAACTACTGACTACGGATACAACCTTCCGACCTTTCGGCTTCATCTTCCTCCTTTCACGAACAAGATCAAGAAAAAAGGAACGCTATTGACAGGTTTTGGATTGGCTCGGATACTCGGCTGCCGAGGGAGAAACGGGTTATGCGTAATATTGTGTTGATCGGGTTCATGGGGACGGGCAAGACCAGTGTCGGGCATGTGCTGGCGGAGCGGCTCGGGTTGGCGTTTGTCGACATGGATGCCAGCATCGAGGAGCGTGAAGGCCGTCCCATCACGGAGATCTTCGCCACGGACGGGGAGCCCTACTTCCGCACGGTTGAGCGCGCTGTTGTGCAAGAACTGGCGACCAAGGACGGGTTGGTCATCGGCACCGGCGGCGGCGTGGTGCTGGACCCGGACAATATCAGCGATTTCAGTGCCACCGGCCTGGTGGTCTGTCTACAGGCCACACCCGAAACGATTCTTGAGCGCGTCGCGCACGATACAAACCGTCCCCTGCTCGCAGGCGACGACAAGATGCAGAAGATCCTCGGCATCCTTGACAAACGCCGCCACCTCTACGCCGCCCTACCCCACCAGGTCGATACGAATGGGCTGACGGTAGATGATGTCGCAGAGATGATTGTCGCGCTGTATGAAGGGCCAGACGATTAAGGGGAACGATTAGGGTGAACGATTAAGGCTGCCAGCAAAAGCCCCATAATCGTTTGCCTTAATCGTTTGCCCTAATCGCCTCATCTCCTGATCCGCGGTTACTTCCTCCTCAGCACCGGATAGAACAAGACTCTCGGCAGCACGCACAACGCCACGACTGCGATCAACAGGTTGGTCGTACTCTTCACATCCAGCACGCAGGTGCGCGTCACCAGGTCGAAAATCGCCACACCGGTCAGCATCCAGAGATTCAGCACGAGTCGTGCGTGCCGACCGCACCACGCGCCGATGACGCGCGGCACGTTGAAGAACAGATCGAATACGGCATGTTCCAGTAGCGCCCCATGCTCGCCGAACACCGGCACAATCCGCACGGCATCCATGGCCCAACGGCTCCCCATGAAACGGGCCAGCTCGGGATAGGTGGTGATCATCTGAAATGGGAAGGCGAGGTAACCGATGTACTTCACGAACGAGAGCGGCGCCGCCACAAGGTAGTCCCTGTAGTTTCGTTCTTTGATCATCAACGCGACAACGTAAACACCGCGACAGATAGAGCCTGGAGAGATGGGGACGACCTGGAACGCGACTAGAATGCCGCCAAAGTAGAGCCAGGCTACGCCTGCGTCTTCGCCCTGCATGAGTTTGTAAACCAACACCGTCGTGGCCACGATCACGGAAACGATCTGGGTCACGGGCAGCGTGGCGAAGTGAACCCCGAGTGAGCGCAGGTACTTCACGATGAAGGGGTCCCGGACGTGCCCCATGATCCGGTCGCGCTCGACCTCGCTCAGCATGCCGTCCTCGAATCCGGCCTCCACCTGGTCGCCGAGCCACTGCTCGCGAAATGCGGCATCCTTGAAGAACGAGCGCATGAAACGCCACGCGCCGCTGATGCGATCCCACACCATGCGCGGCTCTGCCACGGCGCGATGGAGCCCCGGCGGCAGGATCCGCAGCGTGAAGGCCTGGACCCAGAACCATGCCGGATGCGCAATCAGCCATTCCGCCCGCGCATCGCCAACACGGCCGCAACGCAGCCAACCTATGAGATGGTGGCGCAGACTCGCCCCCCAGCATTTCCGGCGGTATCCTGGTTTCTTCCAGAAACGGCGCAGATGGAGGCGATACGCGGCATTTCCCCGGCAACGTCTGAGGAACCGCCCCAGCACAGGGATGGCTCCCAGTAGATAGAAGCCCGCAAACCGCCCGCCGCCCTCCAAGAGCCGCTCCGCATACGTTTCATCCACCAGCCCGGCACAACGATACCCCGTCACCAGGCCCTCGCGCACATCCGAACGCAGGTCGGCATCTCTCAGCAGACGCCAGCTCTGGTGTGTAATGTCCGGCATCGAGGCACGGTACGAGAGCTCATGCATCTCCAACGCACGCACCATGCCCTCCATACCGGCAAAATGTTCCGCGTTCGACTCTACGAACGCGCGCAACTGCTTCATGTCCCCACGATCGAACTGCACCACGGCACCGCGCCGCAGTCCGCGCAGAATCAGGCCGAAGTCTGCCGGACTCATGGGCAGCCACGGCAGCAAGGCAAGGCCGGCGCGAAAATCGAAGGCACACAGCCCGGCTGCCGGATCGTCATCATGGCCGTAGCGCTTCAGCAGGTTGGGCTGACTCTTGAGTGTTCCCCATTCGTACTGCCGCGCCAGTTCCCCGGCACCCATACGGTGGAGCAGGCGCACGAAACGCGACATGAACTGCCGCTTGGCCGTGAATTCAGGGCTACCCGCTGATGCTGGATCGACCGTCTTCCACCGGCGGCGTTCCCCCAGGCGTGTGTCGGCCTCCAGCCGCCACATGCGCCCTTCCACCCACTCGCGCACCTCGCCATAGGCCTGCTGGCCGGGATCAAAGAAATGAGCATACACATCGGCCACGCAGTCCGGACTGCCAAACTCCTGCGCAGCCGCGTGACGGATAATTTTCTGCCAGAGCACACCGGCCCGACAGGCCGACTCGATCACCTGTGCCGTGAAGGGCCCCTGGAACGCCAGCCAGTAAACGACGTTTCTGAAGCGCTTCGCGAACCGGGAGGGCGGAATGAGAATCTTGACGCCATAGATGGCGCCGACCTCCAGGCCTTCGATCTGGGCACCATGCTCATGCTCCAGGGCCACGAGCTTGCAGCGGTAGACCTGTCCGGCGAATCCACCACCGATGAACTTTTCAATCTCGAACTCACCGGTCATGCAACCGACAGGCCACACGCCATGCAGGGGGAGACGAAGCACGTCGCCCTGCTCATAGCGGGAAGGGCGCGGAAGGCACTCGCAGGTGGAGGTCTCCACCTGCCGCACGAGCTTGCGCACCAAGTCACCAGAGTATTTCTTACTCGCCATTGTTTCCGATCCGTCCACGCAGCTGCTTCTGCGCACCACGCTGTCGCTTCAGCTCCACCATCTTTGCCTTCTGGCGCCGGCTGCGGCGGCGTTTCTGGCGGCGAATCTTCTCCATCGCCTGCCGGCGTCGACTCTTCTCGCCTGCAATCTGTTCAACCAGGCGATCACACAGCTCGCGCCGGGCAAGGAAGCGGTTCATCTCGCGCGAGCGCGAGCGTTGACACTTGAGCTCAATGCCGGAGGGCGTGTGCTTGAGATAGACACAGGAGGCAGTCTTGTTGATCTTCTGGCCACCGGCACCACTCCCGAGAATGAAGCGCTCTGTCAGGTCCGCATCCTCGACACCCAGCTTCTCCATCTGCGTCGCCAGCGCACGCTGCTTCGCCGCACTGACATACACCTCCGACATACCCCGGACCTTCCTCTTGCTTCCCTTCTGCGCACCCGTCGCGCGGAGGTCAGAAATCGGAGGTCAGAAGTCGGATGGAGAAGCGACCTCCGACTTCCGCGTTCCGACCTCCGGATTTTCTGCCCCGCAGAAAATCCTCCTTCCACTCCCGCTTCCCTTTGGATACGGTCTGCGTTGTATAGCAGAAGTTGCTGATAAACCGGAGACAAATCATGCCGCGCAAGGATATCGCTTACCTGGGGCCGCCGGGAACCTATTCGGAACTGGTTGCACGCAAGCAGTTCGGCGCCAAGAACAACTTCGTTCCTCTCCCCTCCATCCATGACGTCTGCACCTACGTGGCAAAGGATCCGGCGCGGCGCGGTATCGTTCCCATCGAGAACTCGTCAGGCGGCGCCATATACGAAATGGTTGATATTCTGCTGGCCAACCGGCCCCGCGTTCACGTGCTGGAGGAGATCTCCCTCAACGTTCGTCTGGCCCTGCTCGGCCGCAAGGATGAGCGTGTCAAGACACTCTACTCGCATTTCATCCCACTCGATCACTGCAACTCGTGGCTCAAGAAACACCTGCCTCGTGTTGACAAGGAGTCCGTGCCCAGTACGGCCATGGCGGCCCAGCGCGCCTGGCAGCAGCCCCACGCTGCCGCACTCGGGAACCGCGAGCTGGCCAAGGTATGGAATCTCGATGTTCTGGAGTACCCGATTGCGACGGACGAACCCAACATCACGGTCTTCCTCGCCATTGGCGGGAAGGTCAAGACCCAGCCGCGCGCCAACAAGATCACCCTGGCCGTACAGCTTCTCAACGAGCCGGGCAGCCTGTGTACGTTCCTGGAGTGCTTCCGCCGCGAGGACGTCAACCTGTCACGATTGCTTTCACGCCCCATGCGCGGCTGTCCACAGCAGTACATCTTCCTCGTAGACATCCAGGGCAATCCCGGCACAGCCAAAGTGAAGCGCGCCCTCTCGGCCGCCCGCAAGGCTTCGTCGAAGTTGCGTGTGGTGGGGGCCTATCCGAGCGGAAAACTGTATAATAGCTAACGTATCTGATACGTCAGCTTCATCGGCTTGCCATTGCGCTCGATCTCCATCTCGAATACGTTGGCCCGGTTGCGGGCGAATTCGCCAATGAGGAACTCGGCACGGCGGCGGCTGGTCATGTTCATCCCATTGACCTTGCGCATGACATCGCCCTGGCGCAGGCCGACGGCACGGTAGAAGTCTCCCTCGCCCAGAATGTTGAGGCGATAGCCGGTGATCCGGCGATCACCGCCACGCACGGCCTTCATGGAGTCGAAAATGCGAACGAGGCGTTCCGGGTCGTCCAGGACCTCCTGGTAGTACTTCTGCAAGGCATCGCGCCGGAACACCCAGCTATGCTTGCCGGTCTTTCTGCCGCCAAACGCGTTCTCCTTGTCGCCGGTCTCTTCGCCGGCCGTGGCCGCCTCGTCCGAGCCGGCCTCCGGGTCGGCCCGCGAAAAGCCCAGCCCTAACTCGACCTCCTCCATGCCACGTCTAAGAATGACACGGTCGCTAGCGATGCGAAGAACGTCAACATCGCCGATCGACTCACCTTCACCGACGATCATCTGAACTGCCTGTTCAAGGTCGTGCAGAACCGCCTTGCGCGTATCGCCATCCGTGCTGTCATACACGAAGAACGTTCCCGCCAATCGAAACCGGCGCGCGAGCGCACCGCGCGCGGCAGGCGTCGGCGCCTGCTCGTTGCGAAACACGGTCCAGTCCAGCGAGTCTGGCAGAACCGCGGCAACAGGCACGCAGCTAACCGACGTGGATGCCAGCGCCTCAACCGCGGGCACGGGCAGTGCGTGTGTGCGATAGAGTATCCAGCCGCCCACACCCAGGGCGATGACGGGCAGAGCCGCTGCCAGGCGGCTGCAGATAGAAGCATAACGACGATCGGGGTTCATAAGCCGGATTCTGTTGATCCCAGGACGCTTACGCGCCCGGGACTCGGTCATTTATCTACGCGATCAACCCGAAACTGTCATCCCGGACGCGAACGTCCGGAAAGCGAGACGGGCCGTCTCTCGTTCCCTATTTGATCTTGCACCGGATGGGGTTTACCGTGCGATCTCGCTTACGCTCGACCCGGTGGTCCCTTACACCACCTTTTCACCCTTACCCGTCTCCGCCCTTCGAGCAGACCTGCAGACCCGTTCAAAGACGGGCCTGCCGCGTCGTAGCCCGGAGGGCGAAGACGGGCGGTCTGTTTTCTGTGGCACTGGCCGTCCGTCGTGCTTAAACACGACGTCCCCCGTTTTCACGAGGCATCCTGCCCTGCGGTGTCCGGACTTTCCTCCCGCCTA
This sequence comes from Kiritimatiellia bacterium, assembly GCA_030745755.1. Taxonomy (GTDB): domain Bacteria; phylum Verrucomicrobiota; class Kiritimatiellia; order UBA8416; family JABMPJ01; genus JABMPJ01. The sequence goes on from JASLOA010000050.1 coordinate 6,069, forward strand.
CGCCCCGCCCTCCGGGCGGGGACTACGGCGTGGCATGCCCGCCTGGCTGCCCCGCTTTACAGCGGCGACGCCTGCGTGCTAAGACCACCCGATAGTCCCTGCCTCGAGAGCGAGGCGCAGACCAGCGACCGAAAGCCCCGATCGTCATTACACATAAAAAGAACATCAGTCCAAAACGGCGGTCCCGGCCACATCGTCTGGAACCTTGAACCTGAAACCTTGAACCGCTAAGGAATGTATAGCAGACGGCCGCAGTGGTCGCAAGAAACCAAGTCTTCCTGCTTGAGGATGTTCTGCGCTACCGAGGGGGGCAGCTTCATGTGGCAACCGCTGCAGATTCCGCCTTCTACCGGTACAAGGGCACGGTCTCGGCGGGCAAGAATGCGCTCGTAGCGGGCGAGCATCTCTTCGGGTACATCTGCGAGGACCTCGCCGCGACGCGTGTCCATGGCTGAGACTTCCGCCTCAATGCCGGCCATCCGTTCGTCCAGGTCGGCGACATCCAGGTTGACGGCCTCTTCTTCGGCAGCCAGTTCCTTGCGACGTTCATCCACGTTGACGCGGGCCTTCTCGACATCCTCCATCAGTACCAGTTCCTGGTCCTCATGCTCACGGATCTTGGACAGGACGTTGGCGATCTCGATCTCCATCGCTCTGAATTCTTTGTTGGACTTCAAGACCATCTGCTGCTGGCGATACTTGTCGATCTGCTCTTTGCACGACTGAACTTCGAGCTCAAGCTCCTTAATCTTAGCCTGCTCGCCCTTCATCGCCTCCTCGGCCGCGGCCAAGTTGGCCTTATGTTCCTGTAGGCGCGACTGCTCTTCTTCCTTGCGTGCCGGGATGTCCTCGAGTTCCCGCTTCATATCACGGAGTTGACAGTCCAGGTCCTGAAGCGGCAGCAGCTTTTTAATTTCACTCACAGTGTATGCACCTTCCCATCGCAGTCGTCTGCGGGTTGTCAAAAGAACGCGAGGGATAGGGGTACTCGAAAGTCGGCTACGTGTCGAGCCGATTCGGTTACATCCGGCAGCGCGCCACAGCAGTTCTCATTATGGCAGCAGTTCAAGCCGTTCTGTCATCCCGAGCTTGCCGAGGGATCTCCTGATCATCGAAAACACTGGAGATTTACTTCGGCAAGCTCAGCACAGGCTCTCGACTTCGCTCGGAATGACAGATC
>JASLOA010000051.1 GCA_030745755.1 Kiritimatiellia bacterium
GTAACCGTTCATGGAAGCGCGGCCGAATGCAGTGCGAGGATTCAAGATCTCGTGGTCCGCGACGTGTGTCGATTCGTCTGTGCCCCGATGTTGCAACTGCCGTTTGAGGATGGATCGGTCGACACGGTGCTCTGCTTCCGGTTGCTGACGCACTGCGATGAATGGCCAGCGCTGATTGGGGAGCTCTGCCGGGTGACCAGGCGCGCGGTCATTATCGACTATCCCACCAGTCAGAGCCTCAATGCATTCTCTGGCGGGCTCTTCTCGGCCAAGAAGAGGCTGGAAGGCAACACGCGCACCTGGCGGCTGTTCAGCCGCGAGGAGCTGACCGAAGCCTTTGAGAAGCACGGCTTCACCTGCCAGGCAGAGCGGAAACAGTTCTTCTTACCGATGGTGCTCCACCGCACGCTGCGATGCCCCCCCCTCTCCACCCTCCTCGAAGGCATCTGCCGCTGTCTCGGCCTCACGAGGCTGTGGGGATCACCCGTCATTGCAGAATGGCACCGCCAGACATGCCCTTAGTGGAGGAACGGGCGCGCGCAGGCCTATTGTCGTGGCTTCTCCTTTCATAGCTCGACCCTGTCCGAAAAGGGGTGCATGTGCAAAAGGGCTGGCATCAGGAGGTAGGGCCCGCACGGAGTGCGGGCCCTACCAGCCATTTTCGGACACCGTCTAGCTCGAAGAGCGACGGGGGAAGCGATACTCCAGCCAAGAGAGCGCGCCCGTTCCGGAGAGCATTCTGCGAAGCGAAACGAGTCAATGCGAGCAGTGCGAAATGGTTGTGCAAGATTTCGTTTCCCCCGGCAAAGGAGTCAGAATTCAGAATGAGAGGCAGACAGAAGGATTGACCCCGCGAAGAATGGCGACTTACACGAATCGCTGGTATTCATCGAGGCCTTGGACATGATGCGTCAGCACTACTGACTACTGATTTCTGACTCCTGACTCCTGTTTGAGGCGCGCAGCGCAGAAAGCTCTTCCGGAGCGCCCGTCTTGCAGTCTGCGAGTATTTGCGCTACTGTCCTTTCGCTTTGGCACAGAGAGAACAGGACAAGCATGCCTGAACGCATATCAGTTTGCATCACAGCCGGCAACGAGGAACACAACATCCGTCGCTGCCTGGAGAGTGTCAAGTGGGCCAGCGAGATCATCGTAGTCGACAGCTTCAGCACCGACCGCACACCCGAGATCTGCCGGGAATACACCGACCTGGTCTACCAGCACCGTTGGCTGGGCTATATCGGCCAGAAGAACCTGATCAAGGATTTGGCCTCAGGAAGCTGGATCCTCTTCATTGATGCCGACGAGGAGATCTCGCCCGAGCTGCGCGACGAGATCCTGGACGAGTTCAGGTCCGGCCGCAGCGAGCGATACGATGGCTACGAGTTTCCACGCATGGTGCGTCACCTGCACCGCTGGATCCGTCATGGTGACTGGTACCCCGATACCAAGCTGCGCCTCTTCAACAAGAGCCGGGGGCGGTGTGGCGGACGCGAGCCGCATGATCGCATTGAGGTGGATGGCCGGGTGAAGCATCTCAAGAACCCGATGCATCACTACACGTATACGGGTATCGAAGACCAGATCAGCTCCATGAACAAGTTCTCGAGCATTACTGCGGCCGGCCAGTTCGAAGATGGTCGACCTGTGCTACTGCGCGACATGCTGACCCGGCCGGCGCTGCGCTTTCTGCGGGGCTACTTCATCAAGCGAGGATTCCTGGACGGTATACCCGGACTTGTCGTGGCGGTCAGCAATGCCTATGGCGTCTTTGCGAAATACGCCAAGCTATGGGAGCGCCACTTGGATCGGCGACTTGGGCCGGATGAGATTCTGCGTGGACACGAGACCAGTCCGGAGGAGCGTTCCATCGGCAGCAGTGTTCCTGAAAAGGATGCTTAGGCATGGCCTCCCCACTGACGCACATTGCGGTCGGCTACGTGCTGTTTCGCATAGCCAACCAATACTTTACAGAACTGACTGGCACCGTAAAGAGGCTGATTCTGATCTGCGGCGCACTGGGAGCAGCGACAGTTGTCGACATGGACTTCGTGCTGGGCATGCTCCACCATGATCTTGCCGGCTACCACAACCAGCAGTCTCACAGCCTGTGCGCGGCCGTTGTGGTCGGCATCGGCGTCGGGGTGCTCGGCCGTCTTTTGACAGGGCACAGGATGAGGCGCTGGCTGACGCTGGGCCTGGTCGCCACGCTGTCTCACATCCTGATTGATTTCCTGACCATCGGGCGCGGCGTGCAGCTCTTGTGGCCCCTGACCGAGGCCCGGTTCACCAGTCCTATCCCGCTTTTCTATGGTTTGCGGTGGTCGGAGGGGGTGTGGAGCTCAAGTCACCTGCTCACGCTGGCAAACGAAGGTCCGATCATAGCGGCCCTGCTATGGCTGACCCAACAGAAACTCTCGCGTCACGCTGTTGAGCATATCGGCGAAGGCTAGGGCAATCTCCCAGTTCCCTGTCTCGTTGGGGTGCAAACCATCCCACTGGAGCAGGTCATCCGCTTCCATGACGTAAGGGTCCGCGTCGTTATCAAAGCCATTGAAGACCACCTCAAGATCGACAACCAAGACGCCTTCCTCCGCTGCCATGGCACGAATGAAATGATTGGTGTCCTTGGTGGCGGAATCAAATATGCCGCGTGCTCGAGCCATGGGCGTCAGCGTGGCGATAATGGGGATTGTCGCGACTGCCTTCGCAGCACGGACCATGGTTCTGAGATCCTCCGCAATATCATCCGCGCCGGCGAAATGAAGAATATCGTTGGCCCCGTAGAGCATGAACAGGTAGCCGGGCCGGTACCGCGCCAGTACGGCGTTGACACGGCGGACGCCTTCGTAGGCATGCTCACCGCTGAAGCCCTCATTGACCACACCCGTGTTGAGCAGGCTGGCCAACATCTCGGGGTACGGTGTGACATCGATGCCAGTGGTGATGCTGTCGCCCATCACAACCACGAGGCGACGATCATTACCACCAAAATCATGCGTATCGGCGATAAAGACCACTGGCTCGTCGTCATCATCGTTGCAGCCGGATGGCAGAACAACCAGAACCGCCAGCGACACGGTCAGCATCAGCCGCCACCATTGATGAAGCAAGCGGGAGAAGCCGGCTGATACTATCAGTCTAGCGGGCACGATCATCCTCCTCTACCATGATGCTTTCGTACATGTCTTGCATCGCGTCAATCGTCTTGCGCCCGTCATAGTGCGCGGAGAGCGCATGCGAGGCGCGCTTTAGCTGCGCTCTCAGGTCGGAATCGGAAAGTACCCAGCCCAGCTGTTCACACATTCGCGCCGTGTCGCCAGACTCGAACATAAGGGCTGTTTCTCCGTCGGTCAAGATTTCCCCCTGCCCATCGGCGGTGGAAGCCACCACGGCGTTGCCCACAGCCAGGGCCTCATAAAGCGTATTGGGTGTTCCTTCCATATGGCTGGGGAAGAGTTGAATGTCGAAACACTGGATGACTTGGCGCGCGTCGCGGCGGAACCCGAGGAACTTCACATCCTCGCCAAGGTCGTGCTCGGCGACCCACTGGTGCAGTGTATCGGCGTAAGCGCCATCGCCCACCACCCACATCTGAACGTTTGGCACCGATGGCAACAGGGCTTTCAAAGCCTTGAAGGCGTCACTGTGCCCCTTGTGCGACTCCAGACGCCCCACGACGCCGATCACGGCGGTCTGCGGGGTCGCGCCCTGTCTTTCGCGTTCGGACTGGATCCATTCTTCGGAAGCCTTCGGCACGTCCTCCATCAGGATCCCGTTGTAGAGTACGTGAACGACCTCAGGAGCCATGTAGCGTCCGTGGATACAGAACTGGCGCGAGGATTCGGAAACTGCAAATGCGTACCGTGTGAACTTGCCGAGGAACCACTCCACCGGACGCTGGTAGAGCGGGACTTTCAGCGTGTTGCATCGCTCATGAACTATCACAGGCTTCTTCATGAGCAAGCCGGCCAAGCGGCCCCACGTGCAGGCCCCGTAGCCGTGCGCGTGGATAATATTGACCTTCTCCTGTCGAAGAATCCGGACCAGGCGAACCAGGTTCAGCGGCGATAACTTCCCCGCGTCCAGATACAATGGAGCCAACCCTCCGGACTCCATCTGTTCCGCGGCCCGGTCACGTCCCTTACGACTGCAAAGGAGTACACGGAACCGCTTCTTGTCGAACGCGGGGATCCACCACTGAAAACCGCGCGCCACGCCGTGGAGCGAGGCTTCACGTCCGCCGAAGTGCTCGCAGAGCTGAAGAACCGTAATCATGCGTGCCTTGTTCCGATTTCAGTCGGTTGGCCATTCTCAGAGGCGGTACTTGACGCCAATCCCATAACGGGTGTTGTCCAGAGGAAAGGTCGTCGTGTCCGCCAAACGACCATAGAGATAGTAGATGGCATCCACCTCCAGGTACGTGCGTTCCGCCGTTAGCACGAGCGACCAGTCTTTGGCCAGGCTGATGGCGCACCCGAGTCCAAGCCTGAAACCATTCTCATCATGGATATCGAGAACATGGGAGTTCGCGTCGCCACGGGCATTGCGCCACGAATCAAGATGGTCGAAGGAGGTATTATAGAGCAGAAGACTGGCCTCGACAAACGGGGTGTACCTGGTGCGATTCGGCAAGCAGAACTGAGCGGAGACACTTGGGCCCGAGACATCGATAGTCCCATCGCTGTGTCCAATCTCGCCCCCACCGGAATCCGACCGACTCCACGTCTTGATCCGAAACGCGTCATACCCCAATCCAAGAGCCCAGTAGGAACCGAACCGGATGTTCACGAACGGAAGCGGCAGGTAGTCCGTTTCCTCAATCAGCTCATCGAGACTCCCCAGGTAATGCCTACCCGCGCCACGCCTGGAATCTCTCAGCTCAAAACAGGAAGAGCGCAACCCAATCTCAAGTAAAACGTCCCCATGCTCGTCCGCCAGCGAAACAGCGGCGACGCCAAGCAGTGCAATGACTATGAAATGCCTCATGTCGACTCTTTCTACTACGTCTTCAGAAAAGAGACATTATCGTATTTCGGAGCGCCGCCGTCAATCACTGGCCGCGCAGGCGACTTCGGATCTGCACCCGAACATACTCTTGTTCAGTTGCAGAGAGTGCCCAGAACCAGCTACCGGCATAGAGTATGCCCACAGACAACGCGCATGCACCCAGCCGGGCAAGCAGGCCGGCAGGCCAAGCGGAGAGGGCGATCAGCACACAACCCGCCACAACCACGGCTGTGATTCGTATGAAACGGGTTCCGGGGTGAGGCAGCAACCGGACGGCAAGCAGGAGGAGAAGCAGAAAGTCGATGCCACAGCGCAACGACCAGACCAATGCCGCTCCGTCCACGCCGTAGGGCCCGATCAGCGCGTAGGCGGCCAACAGGTAAAGGGGGACCTCCACGAGGTGGAGCTTGGCGCTCAGATCAGGTCGACCGGCCGCCTGAACGAAGAACCAGGACACCCGCGCCAGACCGTGCACAAAGATGCCGACTGAAAGACAACGAATGACAAAGGCGCTCTTGGCGGCAAACACCTCCCCGTCGGGTAGCCACACGGCAAAGACATCCGGCGCAAAGACAGCCACCAGCATGCAGATCGGGAACGTGACCAGCGCCAGGACAATGGTGCCGCGGTCGAACAG
>JASLOA010000052.1 GCA_030745755.1 Kiritimatiellia bacterium
GGGGATGTCGCGGACGTTCATGGTCACTCCTGCGCTCGAGAACAACTCTTCTAACCAAAGGCCCGGGATGCTACCGTATGGCTTGAAAAGACGCGAGTTATGAGTGGTTCAGGTTCCCCGACAATTCGCTGGACCGGCACAGATGCCCAGCATGTTGCCTGAACCGAGATTCCTCCCATTCGGCTACGCTCAGGGCAGGCTATCGCTCGGAATGACAACCTTGGAGGCATTGAGTTCCTAAGGAACTGTCATGCTGAGCTTGCCAAAGCATCTCGCCGACATGTCCGCCGTAGCCCAAAGGGCGAAGGAGGAAGGCGTCTTTCCGTCTGCCCGCCTCTGCTCTTTGCGCTGTTGAGAAACGTGAGACAAACGTTTTCCTTGATTTGGGACCGCTGTTGGTGTACTGTGTATTTATGTCTAACCAAATTGTTGGCCCCTGCAGAAGAAGCTGAGTAGATGCATCCCCTCGTTTACCGCTCTCGTCGCCGTTCGCGTCAACCGATCAGTCAACGATAGCGGCGACCAGCCTACGCTTTTCGATTGCTACGGCGAGGCACGCGAGAACGGATGACGATTTGGAGTATTCAGAAACGAGTAAGGAAATAGATCATGAGTAAACGATGTCTAGCAGGCATGATTTTGGTGTTAGTTGTTGGTTTGGGGAGCATGCAAGCGTTGTCTCAGACGCTCGGCGAGGTCGCGCAATCCCCGTCGTTCCCCGCCATGGCACCCGCGTACAGCGACGTAGTCATGCGCAGTCTGAGGTTCCGAGACGACTCGTACGAACACGGCTCGACGTTTCAGAACGTGACGAACTTCCATGTGACCAAGCTCGAATGGGTCTACGTTAAAGGCAGCGATGCGGCGTACGTCGAGCAGTTCACCAACTACGGCATCACCGTAGGCCATACGGTCAAGGGGAATCCTGCGGATGCGTCCGCGGCCATCGAGAACAGCAGCGGCGAGCCGCTGGAATGCCCCTGGATGCCCAACCAATACTTCCTCTGTTTCAACAAACCGGCCGCATTATCCAACAACCTGGACGGCATCAAGTTGGGCATCGATCTCGGCTGCCGCTTTTCCAGCGGGACACGCCGGGCTACGGCAATGTCGAGGAATCAGACAACGGCTACTGCTTCTGCTCCTTCTGCCAGGCCAAGGCCGCCGCGCAAGGGGTGGACCTCAACGACCGTACCCAGCGCTACAGCTTCAACAAAGCCTCCGCGTTGGAATTCTATACCAATCTGCATGCCCAGGCTGAGGCCTACGCCGGTACCAATCTCGGCTTTTCCTGCAACGGGGGAAGCCGTCTTTGGAGCGACAGCATGTACGAGGACATATTCCTTCTCCACGACTACCGCAATGGTGAGTGCAACAAGTCAACGCCCAGCCACCTTTACAGCCTTTCACGCGAGACCCGTGAGCGGGGCAAAGCCCAGCTCCTGCAATACACCGATCACGATACCGCCGACATCCCGCCCCCTATAATTCGGCCCTCGAACATCGGAGAGGAACATGCCTGTCCCGCATCTTCCCAGGGAGTAAGATATGAAATTGCTAATCATCCGACACGCTGAGTCTGAAGGCAATGCCAGTGGTAATTACTCGATTGCGCAGGCAGACTCTCTCTCCGCCAAAGGCGAGAAGCAGGCACTACGTCTAGCAGATGAGCTTGCATCACATCCCTTTCACAGTATTATCGTAAGCCCCTTACAGCGCGCGCTACAGACCATATCGCCTTATCTCAACACATCCCGGCAACAAGCGGACATTTGGCCTGAAATTGCGGAGGCGTGCTGGCATGACAAGCGAGAAGCGCCTGCAGATGATTGGTTTACGCACCCCGCATCCCTACCGAGCAACGTAAACCATCAGCTTTTCAGATATCGAGATGGCCAGTCTGTCCGTCCTGCACACCACGAAACATTTGGGGAGGGACTTTGTCGTGTTCATCGTGCACTGGAACGTATCGAGGATGCTGCCACCCGCATCAAAGGAACCGTCCTGATGGTTACGCATGGCCACTTCATAAGAGAGTTGCTGAACCTTATGCATAGCCCCCCTCAGTTGATGGATTATCCCCACGACAACTGCGGCATAACTCTGGTCCATCTGAGCGACAGATGGACCACGGAGTTCTGTAATCGTCAGTTGCTCAATGCTGAATCGAACAAGGCATTGCAAGGGACGCTCGCAAGTAGTCGCGCCCCTGAAAGCAGACGTCGATAAGGATTGGGACGATGATCGATACAGCCGGAGCGAAGCGGAGACAGCCGAAGGCAACGATGTACAGAGGCAGAGAGAATACCGTAGTGCGGAGACTGCTAGGCGTGTTTCTGGGAGTTCATATTATGGATATCAAAATAACAATGATGCTCAGTCTTACCACATTCAAAAGAATGATGGCGTTCGCACCCGTAATGATGCTGCTCTTACTTCTGCCGGAACGTGGAAATGCCATCCCCGTGATCAATGAATTCATGGCGAGCAATGGCGCCACAATTGCTGATCCGCAGGGGGAATATGATGACTGGATCGAGATCTACAATCCCGGCCCCGGAACGGTTGATTTGGGCGGAATGTATCTGACCGATAATCCGCTGAATCCCACCCAATGGCAGTTTCCCTCAGGGACTTTTCTCGGGCAGGGCAGTTTTCTTCTGGTATGGGCCGATAAGGATGTGCTCGATAATACCAATGGTTTTCATGCAAACTTTAAACTCGGGGCCGGCGGAGAGCAGATCGGTCTTTATGAAAGTAATGGGGTCACACTGGTGGATAGCATCTCCTTCGGTAATCAATCTGAAGATGTCTCTTACGGACGCTTTCCCAATGGCGCCAGTACCTGGTATTTCATGGATCAACCTTCTCCGAATGCCACCAACACCTCGGCCCAATCCGAAGATGTCTATTTCTCCCGTCTGGGCGGTATAATGACCAACTCCTTCACCCTGAAGCTGTCCACCAAAAGTGATATTGGCTCGATCCGTTACACCACTGACGGGGCGGAGCCCAGCAGCGGCTCCACGCTGTACAACGATGGAAGCGGCATCTTGATCGACAACACTCATTCAAGACGAATCCGGGCTCGGGCCTTCCAGTCGGGCCTGGTGCCGGGGCCGGTGCGTACCGAGGCCTATCTGGCGGTCAGTCCGGCTTTGGCTGCGTTCGATTCCAACGTGCCGATTCTGGTGATTGATACGTTTGGCGATTCGATACCGGGGACTACGGAAACATGGCTCCAGGATGTCTACGCGACCGCCATTGATACAAACAGCGTGACCGGGCGTGCCGCCTTGAGCGATCAGCCGGACTTTGCCGGTCGGGCGGGGATGAGAGTGCGTGGAACGAGCGCCGCGGAGCTCGACAAGAAGCCTTATAAACTGGAAACATGGGATGAAAACGACGGAGACAAGAAGATTTCGCTTCTGGGCTTTCCTTCGGAGTCGGACTGGGTGCTGCACAATCCGCATATGGACAAAACATTCTTGCGGAATGTCCTCGTTTATCAATGGAGCAACGACATGGGGCATTATTCGTCACGCACCAAATTCATCGAGGTCTTTAAGAATGAGAACGGTGGACAAATCGGTGGACCAACTTCCGGCGATTATGTGGGGGTCTATGTGTTGGCGGAAAGTATCAAGCGGGGGAAAGGCCGGGTGGATGTCGAGGCGCTCCGCCTGACGGACACCACGGAACCCGAGGTTACCGGCGGCTACATCATCAAGCATGACAGGCGGGAATCTGAAACACCACATTTCAACACCTGGGCCGGCGACTTTCTGTATGTTGAACCTTCGGAGACCGAGATCACCACTGCGCAAACGAACTACATCAAGAGCTACATCGAGGAGTTCGAAGGGGTTCTTCAAGGTGCTGAGTTTGCCGATCCCGTCAATGGCTATGCCAATTATATCGACGTCGAATCATTCATCGACCACGATTTCTGTTCGGAAATCGCAAAGGACGTGGATGCATATCGGCTCAGCACGTATATGTCGAAGGCCCGCGACGGGAAGTTGGCCATGTCGGCCGAGTGGGATTATAACTTGAGTATGGGTAATAATGATTACACGTCGTTAGGTACCACGAATGCACATCATACCACCGGTTGGAACCTGGAGGGAGATCTCACGGAATACAACTGGCACGCACGATTGTTGAATGATCCCGAGTATCGGTTGAAATATGCGGACCGATGGTTCCACCTGCGTGAAACCGTGCTCAGTGATGCAACGGTCGCTCAGACGATCGATACCCATGTTGCATTGCTCAATGTAGGAGCAGCCGGCCGGAACTTTTCCCGATGGGATATTCTTAACTCGAAGGTGAGTTTTGATTGGAGCGGGGACGGACCGACCTTCTATTATGGGGGCAATCCGCACATTCCGTGCGAAACGAACGATCACACCTACTGGATGCAGGCCGAATGGTTGAAGAACTGGCTGACCGGTACCGGAACCCCCACCGGCTCCTGCGCGGCCGAGGCTTATGCGCCTCAATACTCTGATCGGCTTGGTTGGATCGATGATAACATGGAGGATCGTACTGGTGCAGGGGCTCCGCCCTCCCTTTTCATCAACGGCAGCCCTGCCGATACCGGCGGCGCGATCTCGGGTTCCAATACGCTTACGATGTCTGGAGGTCCCGGGACCATCTATTACACCCTCGACGGCACAGACCCGCGTGAGGCGTTCACCAGCAACGCCGTTGGAACTGCCTATTCCGTCGAGGGTATTACGCTGAACAAGACGGTTGATGTCCGAGCCCGGATCAAGAACGGTTCAAGCTGGAGTGCAGTGAACCAGGCCGTTTTTGCGGATAACCGACCTCTGAACGACTTGCGGATCACGGAGATCATGTATCATCCGGAAACCCTGGGCGAGGAATATATCGAGCTCAAGAATATCGGGGCCTCGGCGATCAATCTGAACCTGTGCGAGTTCACCGATGGGATCCGGTTCACGTTTCCGGATATGATGCTGGCGGCCGGACAGCACGTTCTGGTGGTGCAAAACCAGTCGACTTTCGAAACACGATACGGCACCGGGCTGAATATTGCCGGTGAATTCAATATCGGCTCGTCTCTGGGCAATGGCGGGGAAGAAATTGTATTGAAAGATGCGGCCGGCAGGGAGATCCTCGACTTTGATTACGGTGATTGGTATCCGGTCACCGATGGTCACGGCGCGTCGCTGGGCATCGTTGATTCGGCCCATGCCGACCTGACCCTGTGGGACCGGAAAGAAGGCTGGCAGGCCAGCAGCACCAACGGCGGCAGCCCCGGCGCAGACCATTCAGTCAATGGTGTCGCCAATAATGCCATCGTCATCAACGAAGCACTGACGCATACAGATGAAACTGGCGGAGACTGGATCGAGTTGTACAACACGACAGGAGCGCCGATCGATATAGGCGGTTGGTTCCTCAGCGATAGCCTCGATGATCTTAAAAAATACCAGATTGCCTCGGGCACCTCGATCACCGGCGGCGCGTATGTGGTCTTCACTGAGGAAGACCACTTTGGCTTGCTGTCATCTGATCCAGGCAAACGGATCGGATTCGGCCTGAGCGAGCTGGGCGAGAGTGTTTTTCTGTCCAGTGGATCGGGAGGTAATCTGAGCGGTGGTTTCAGTATTTCAGAAGACTTTGGCGCAGCGGTCAACGGGGTGACCTTTGGCCGCCATACGAAGAGCGCTGCCTCGGGGTATGGTGTCGATTTTGTAGCGATGAAAAACCCAACGATGGGTGCGGCCAACTCCGGGCCTTTGATTCCGGACGTGGTGATCAACCAAATCATGTATAACCCGTCGACTGACCATGATGAAGTGGCGGAGTACATCGGTTTATTCAATCACACGAAGAGCTCGGTCAACCTGTACGATCCGGCCAACCCTTCGAATACCTGGAAATTCAGCAAGGGCATCGAGTACACCTTCCCGCCCGGCGTTTCAATTCCGGCCGGAAGCCATGTTCTCGTGGTACGGACTGATCCTGATATCTTCCGGCATCTTCATGGCATCCCCTTGATTCGCGAAATTTACGGCCCCTACTCAGATGTATTGAGTAATGACGGGGAGAAGATTGAACTCTCTATGCCGGGCGCCCCGGAACCGGGGTTTGTCCCGTATATCCGTACGGAGAAGGTCAACTTCAGCGATGGGTCTCATTCGGTTGGCAGCGACCCCTGGCCCACGGAAGCCGATGGCACCCTCGGGTATTCGCTCCATCGTTCTTTCGCCGAGAATTACGGCAACGATGTCGCCAACTGGCAGGCTGCCGCCCCGAACATGATCTACTACTACACGTTTCCCTATGGATGGGGCTACAAGATCCCGATCACGATCAGTAGCAACCATATTGACAGCGCGCTCACCGACTGGACGCTGGTCTTCGACCATTCGTTTGATGTGCTTCTGACGTCCGAGAACGGGCCGCTGGATGCAGACGGTACGCAGGCGAGTCTGAACGGCGGCGGCGATGTGCGCTTCTCGGCGGATGCGGCCGGCACCATTCAGCTGGCGTGCGACATCCGCGCATGGGTCACCGATAACAACCCCGCGAACGCAACCTGCGAGGTCGCAGTGAAGGTCCCGACTGTGTCGAGCAGCGCGGATACCACCATCTATATGTGGTGGGGACAGGCGGGTGCAATACAGCCAGGGCTGAGCGACACATACGGCCAGTATAACACTTATGATTCAAGTTACAGTTTTGTAATGCCGTTAGATGAAGATCCTTCTGGCGGCAGCGGGGCCATGAAGGACCGCACAAGAAACCAAAATCATGGAACAAGAAGTGGCGGTAGCATCAGTTCCGTCACTGGAAAAATAGGAAATGCGCTGACCAATGATGGCTCTAGTGATTACATTGAAATGTCATCACATTCCGCCTTTGATTTATCGGACAAGACTGGCTGTATCGAATTCTTAACTGATGCATCATCAACGCAACCTGCTTGGAGTGGATTTATATCAAAAGGCGACGACGTTAACGATTGGGTAATACAACGCAATAACGCAACAACGGATCTTAGCATGTCTTTTCCTGGTTCACCTCTTGTCTGGGATAATTGGTTTGATTCTTACGTCTATGGTCAGGGGTGGGTCCATTTTGCTTTAAGAATGGATGGAAGTAATGCTTATCTCTACGAAAATGCTGCCCTAGCAGGCGGGGCAAAAGCATTACCAGCAACAGTAGGTCATACTTCTGACCATCCCGTTAGAATAATGGCAGAACGTGCAGGGATAGCTGTAGATGCGACGATGGATGAAGTTCGTATCTCCACATCAGATAGGAGCGTTGCGTGGATCAAGGCCAACTACCATAACCAGCTCAACACGTCGGGCTTCCTGACCTGGGGCAGCATCACGCCGGCCAGCGATTCCGACAGCGGCGGAACCTTCCTCCTCCTTCGATAGCCCGTTTGGCGGAGTGTTCCAACTCAAAGGAATCGGTAATGCAACGTGACATTGAGCCTGCCAGAAGCAGGGGGCGTGCGGCAAAGACGTTTGTTTAACGACGGCGGTAACGGAGGAGTGAAGCAAGAATGAGCGAGTTGAAAGATCTGAAGCAGCTCTTGCACACGTGTGCGTACCACCGTGTGGAGATTGATCGCTACCTGGACCCGGATAACCCGGCTATTCTCAAGTTCGATCCGGAGCTTGGATATCTGCATCAGGACCATTGCATGAAGGACGGTCAGGCGGGTGCCGTTACGGCGGGCACGTACGCGCGTCGCGGTGGGCATCGCAAGATGATCAACTACGCCGACCAGCCCTGCCGCATCAATACCTACGGGGACAGCTATACGCAATGTGCTCAGGTCAGCGATGGTGAGACCTGGCAGGAAGCGCTTGCCGCCAACTTCCGCGAACCGATCAGGAACTTCGGGGTCGGCGGTTACGGCGTGTACCAGGCATACCGACGTGCGATGCGCGTTGAGGCCATGAACAGCCTCGCCGCCGAGAATATTATCCTGAACGTTTGGGATGATGACTATATGCGCAACATCGACGCCGCGCGCTGGGTGCGCGTGGCCTGGATGATGCGTGACCTGCCACGTGGCAAGAAGGATGGCTACCCGGTGCATGGATTTCCCTGGTCGCATCTGCGCTTCGACTTGAAGAAGGGGGCGTGGGAGGAACGTTCTGGAATGTGCAAGAAGACGACTGACCTTCTCGATTTGGTTGGCAAGAGGAACTTCTTCAGCGCATTCAAGGATGATCCCGTCGCTCACCTCTACTGCCTGCGCGAGGGTGGGGAGGCGCCGATCGGGGAATTGGAAGAGCTGGCCGAGGCGTTCGGCCTCAAGGTTAACCTGCGCAACGCCAGAACCCGGCAGGCGGACGCTCTGGAACTTCACCATGCCTACGGCATTGAGTCGACCAAGTTCACCGTGGACAAGCTTCGCAAATGGTGCAAGGCGAACAAGCGTAAGCTCATGATCCTGCTGAGCTATGACGTGCCGACGGTCCAGACCTACGCTAAGAAAGGTACCCGGTTCGACCAGAGGTTCGTGGACTTCCTTGACGAGAAGAAGTTCCGCTACATTGATACGCTACCGACAGTGGTTGACGATGCCCGGATGTATAAAGGCACGATAGAACAGTTCTGCGAGCGCTTGTACGTGGAGCGGGCCGGGGCCCAAGTCTTCGGCCACTACAACCCGTACGGAAACTTCTGTTTCGCCAATGCGATCCGTCAGGGGCTGATTGACTGGCTCAACCCGAAGCCGTTGACATATCGGGATTGAAAGCCCCAGTGGAAGGGCGTGACGGCCGGGAGCCGAGCTATCATCATTCCTCGCCAGTCAAGGAGTGTGAGTATGAAGAAGCGAACACTGACCCTCGCAATCATACTCGCCGCCGTCACCGCCCAGGCCTACGTGGCAATCGTCAATAAAAGTGACCACACCCAAATACACGTGGTCCCACCACCCGGCGCCGTCACCATCGACGGTAAGCTCGACGATTGGGATATGTCTGGCGCGAACCTGATGTTCATGGACGCTGCGGACATGGACACCTATTCGGTCCATGGCGCCATGATGTACGACAAGGACTACCTCTACATCGGGGCCCACGTCAAAGACCCTACTCCGATGCTCAACATGCACGCGTTCGGCGGAGCCGGTAACATGGCCTGGAATGCCGATGCCATTCACGTGTTCCTCGTCGCCAACCCGAAGGTCCGCTCCAAGGTGTCCACGCAAGGCGGGCCGAAGATGCCGCCCGACCAGCAGAAGTATGTGAACATGCTCACGCTGTGGTACTCCACGGAGGACAAGCAAGCCGGCTATTACTGCAATTATACGCTGGGCTGGCACGACAACGTATTGAACCCGCCGGGCGTTGAGGGCGCTTTCCGGAAGGACGCGGACGGCAAGGGCTATTCCATGGAGTACCGGATCCCATGGAAAGCGCTACGTGCAGATGAACCACTGAAGGGCGGCGATGCCATCCAGGCCTCGTGGCAAATGCATTGGGGAAACGACCAGGGCACAGCCGTGCGCTGTGGCATGGGCGATGTGCGTGACCCGGACGGCATGGATCTCGGCTACATGGGGCCAAAGTCCTGGGGCATGGCCATCTTCGAAAAGGCGGGCAACCTGAAACGTGTTGAGCGCAACGTGCTGGGACGCGCCGAAGGGCATGTTCCCATCGCATTCGAGCTACAGAAACCGGGCAAGGTCAGCATTGCCATCCGCAATACCGATGACAAGTTGATCCGCACCTGCCTCGGCGCGGAACCCTACGATGCCGGTAAACATACCTACCTGTGGGACGGCCTGGACGACTACGACAAACCTGCGCCGGTCGGCCCATACACCGCCCACTTGCTCACGCACGACGGCATCGGTATGAAGTATCTCTGCAACATCGGCACCAGCGGTACACCGCCCTACCATAACGCCGATGGTACCGGCGGCTGGGCCGGTGACTACAACGAACCGACCTTCGCTGCCGTCGACGGTGACGCCGTGATTCTTGGCACCTGCAATGCGGAAGCCGCCCCGCCGTTGATCCGTACGGACCTCAACGGACGCAAACAGTATGGCGCCATGACCCCGGCGTCCTTCGCCGTGGCGCTGAAGAAGGGCTACGGCTACCTGCTCAGTCGCGGACGCGGAACCGTCACGAAGTTTGACCTCGCCAACCGACGGCTCTCACCGTTCACATCCGGCCTGCCTTCAGCGACCATCACCACCCGCCGGGAAGGCGAAAGCGGTCGTGACTGGTGGGCGCGCGCCTGGCAGATACACGGCATCACCGTTCTAGACGATACGCTCATCGTCAGCAGCCGGATCGAGAACAAACTGTATCTGCTCGATCTCGCCTCGGGAAAGGCTCGCGGGGAAACGGCAATCCCAAGCCCATATGGCCTGGCGACCGACTCCGAAGGCACACTCTACGCGGTGAGCGAGAACGCGCTTGGCACCTATGACATCGACAAACAGCTGTTCAAGCCGATCATCAGTGACCTTGATAACCCGCGCCACCTGGCCTGCGATGCGGCCGGCAATATCTACGTTTCGCTGCAGGGCGACACCATGCAGGTCTGGCGCATCTCACCCAAAGGCAATGTTCTGATCAAGTACGGCAAGGCCGGCGGCCGACCGCTGCTGGGAAGCTTCGATCCCGACGGCATGCTCAAGCCGTACGGTATCGGCGTCGACAAGAACGGCCGACTCTGGGTGGCCGAAGCCGATAACAGGCCCAAACGCTATTCAGCCTGGAACCCGGACGGTTCGCTCTGGAAAGAGTTCTTCGGCTCCATCAGCTACTCCGCCCGCGCCACGGTTGACCTCGAAGGGCCGGAGCACGTGTACCTTGAGTCCGTCCGTTACCTGGTCGACTATGAGAAGGGTACATGGAAAGTCGATGCAACCGTGCTGCGCCAACGGGAGGAGAACGGCATCATGCTGGCCGAAATGGCCCTGCATCCGGGCGGCATCCTTGCAAACCACAAGGGCCGGAAGTTTCTGTGGACGCTCCGCACGAACCACGGGCCCACGCTTTACGAGTCGGTCAATGACCGTTTCGTGCCACGCTTCTCGATGGACAGCCGGGGCAAAAAGCAGTGGTGGCTCGACGACAACAACGACGGCAAGGTTCAAACCGAAGAGATCCGCAAAGGGCTGCCGATGCGTGAGTACTTCTGGGGCATGACCATGGACCACCAGCTCAACTTCTACTGGCATACTGGCGAGCAATGGCATAACCAGGGCGCTAAGAAGACGACCAAATCCTTCTCTATCGTACGTTGGAATTTCCTCGGCTTCGACAAGGAGGACGGCAGCCTTACCTATGCCGACCCGGCCAACCCTCAGCTCATCGCTACCGATCCTGACGGTGGCGCCGTCGATCGCCCCGCTCCCACCAAAGATGGCGGTGTCGTCACGCTTGTTTCCGGCGGAACGTTGCCGCGCGGCGTACGCCCTCAGGGCTCAGGCCATCGTATGGTCAAGTTCGCTGACGACGGCAAGAAGGTGTGGGAATACCACAATGTGCACATGGCCTTCGCCTGGACCAGCGATAACTATACGCCCGGCTACATGGTAGGCTCCGTAACCGCAATCCCTGAGAATACGGACGGCATCGTCGCCGTCTGCGGCTACTACGGTCAGTACTTCCTCCTCGACTCGAAGGAGGGGCTGTTCATCGACGCACTCGGCCAGGATCAACGCAGCGCCTACACCCACGACCACACCATGGTCCTCACCGAGAACTTCAACGGGGCCATCTTCAAGCATTCCGGCAACGGCAAAACCTACTTCATGGGCGGCGACGCGGATCTGCGGCTCTGGGAGCTTACCGGGCTCGATACGATTCAACGCAAAACCGTAAAGACCCGAATCAAACCCGCCGACCTCGCCAAGGCCGAGGCTGCCGCTCGCCATAACGTCCTGGCCGTACACTCCGCTCGGGGTAAGCGCGTCGCAACCCTCACACGCCTCGAGAACGCTGCCGCTGACGGCAGCGCTGAGGAGTGGCAGACCGTCCAGCCGCTCACCATCTGCCTGCGGGGCAAGCGGACGGCTCAGGCTCAGCTTGGTTATGACGACCACAACCTGTACGCCCGCTTTCAGGTCGGTGACGAATCTCCGTTCGTCAACACCCCGACCGACCAGCGGCTGCTCTTCAAGTCTGGCGATGCTGTTGAAATCTATCTGGGCACGGACCTGGAGAAGCGCAAGGAGTTCGGTCAGGAACAGCAGGAACCCCGGCTCGGCGACACACGCCTGATTATCGCTCGCAACCAAGACGGCAAAATCTTCGCCACACGCTATCGCTACGTCACCGAAGCCAATGAGAAACCCAACACCTTCAGCGTGGAGACCAGGAGCTCAGGCAAAGACACTCTCGATGACGTCGTGCCACTCGATGACCTATCCGTCCGCACCGCTCTGGAAGAGGACGGCTACGTAGTAGAGTGCGCAATCCCGTGGAAGGAGCTCGGCGTAACACCCCGGTCCGGGCTCACCCTGCTCGGCGATGTCGGCGTCATCTACGGCAACGAAGGCGGCACCCGCAACGCCATCCGCTACATGTGGAGCGACAAGAGCTCCATCGTCTCCATCAACAACGATCTACCCTCGGAAGTACGGATCCGGCCGAACCAGTGGGGCACCTGGATGCTCGACTAGTGCACAGCGTGTCAATGCACACCAGGGCGTAATCGCTGCGGCTTCTTCTCTTTCTCTGTGATGCCTCTTGTCGAGTCGGTAACGTGGCGCTATGTTTCTGTAACGCGTTGTAAGGGCATTCGCAGGAGCGGATGCACTCGACGTTAATTGTAAAGGTGTTTGTGGCACGGTCTGCATCTGTAACGCTACTACGCGGATAGCGGGATGGCGGACGATCCTCGCCGATCATGCGGAATGTACAACGACATAGGGGAAGGGGCAAAGGATGAGTGACGAGACAGAGCATGCGGATGTAGCGGCGATCGAGGCGTGCAAGGAATCGTACGGCAAGATTCTTGCGGAGGTGGGGAAGGTCATCGTTGGCCAGAGGGATGTGATCGATGACGTGTTGATGGCCTTGTTCTGTAATGCCCACATTCTGTTGGTGGGGGTTCCGGGGCTGGCCAAGACGCTTCTGATCTCGACGCTGGGCAAGGTTCTGCAGCTGGATTTCAAGCGTGTCCAGTTTACCCCCGACCTGCTGCCGGGCGACATTACCGGCTCGATCGTGGTGGACGAGGTGCCGGGCACCGGAAAGCACGAGTTCCGCTTTGTTGAGGGGCCGGTCTTCACCCATATGCTGTTGGCGGACGAAATCAACCGCACACCGCCCAAGACCCAGGCCGCTCTGCTGCAGGCCATGCAGGAGCGTGAGGTGACCACCGGCCGTGAGACGCGGCAGCTGCCGCGACCGTTCCTCGTGATGGCAACACAGAACCCCCTCGAGCAGGAGGGCACGTATCCCTTGCCAGAAGCGCAGCTTGACCGGTTCATGTTCAATACGTTTGTGGATTATCCGACCAACAACGAGCTGGTGGACATTGTGGAACAGACCACGGGTGGTGACGAGCCGGAAGCCGAGGGCGTGATGACGGGCGAGGATATTATCCGCATCCAGGATATTGTACGGCGCATCCCCGTGGCGCGGCCGGTGGTCGAGTACGCGGTTCGGCTGACCACCGCCACCCGGCCCAAGGATCCGTCGGCGCCGGATTTTGTAAAGCAATACCTGAATTGGGGTGCTGGTCCGCGTGCGGCCCAGTATTTGACGCTGGGCGCCAAGGCCAACGCGGTATTGAACGGGAACACGCATGCTTCGATAGAGGATGTGCAGCGTGTCGCGCGCAGTGTGTTGCGGCATCGTGTATCGCTCAATTTCAATGCGATGGCAGACCATTTGAGCGACGTGGAACTTATCGATAAACTGTTGGCAGCCGTGCCGGTTGAAGGAGTGATCAGTAATCAGTGGGGCCTGTGACGGTGTCACACTTTTTGAAGGAACTGAGAAGGGGAAGATTAAGGCGAAAGATTAGGGCAAAAGATTAGGGGGGCTATCTCACTCCTTCGTCTTTCGCCTTAATCTTTTGCCCTAATCTCCGGGATGCCGCGGCGTTCTCAGAAACAAGTGGGGGAGTAAGAATACTGATAACTGCTGACTGATCACTGATAACTGCCCCCCCCGACCACCATGCCAGACGCAACCGACAATCTGACGATCGACCCCCGCCTGCTTCAGCGACTGAAGGGGGTCGAGCTGCGATCGCGGTTCCTGGTGCGTGGTCTTTACGAAAACCGGCACAGGACCAAGGATTTCGGTGCTTCCAACGAGTTCGTCGAGCACAAGAGCTATCAGCAGGGCGACGAGATTCGAACCATCGACTGGCGTGCCTTCGCGCGAACGAAACGGCTCTACGTCAAGCGCTTCGAAATGGAAGCCAATATGAAGGTCCATCTGCTGCTGGACACCTCGGCCTCTATGCAGGTTCCGGCCTCCGATGGACGACTCTCAAAGCTGGATTTGGCCGCGACGATTGCAGGCGCGATCGCCATGATGGCGGCCGATCAGCAAGATTCACCGGGGCTTTTCTGTATTGGCGATCAGATTGACGAAGCGATCCCGGCGTGCCAGGGCAAACGGCACCTGGCCCTGCTGTTTCAACATCTCGGCCGCCCCCCAGGAAAGGGCGGTGGTGATTTTGGCGCCCTTGCCTGGGACGCCATGCAGCGGATCGGCCGCAAGGGGGTTACCGTGGTCCTCACGGATGCCCTTGACGATTTTGAGCCGCTCTTTGAGACACTGAAGGGCCTCGTCGTACGCGAGCAGGACGTGATCCTGCTCCAGATCATGGATGAGGATGAACTGACATTCCCTTTTGATGTGATGACGGAGTTCCGGCATCCGGAGTCGGGCCAGCGCATTATGGGCGATCCCATGCAGCTCCGGGCCGACTACCTTGAGCGACTCGAAGCACACCAGAACGAACTGCGCACCTTTTGCGATCAGCACGGGATCGACTACCTGCGTATCCACAATGGCGACGACCTGATCACGTTGCTTTCATCACACTTTCTGCATCGGCTGGCGCGAGGGGGTGCACGATGCTGAATGCCCTCATGCTTCTGGGGCTGTTCGGGTTGGGTGTGCCGGTTGTCATTCATCTGATCAATCGGCAGCGGATGCGTCCGCAGCCGCTGGCAACGCTTAAGTTTTTGGATCAGAAGGACGTAGCGAACGCGTTTGCCCCGGTGCCGCGTGATCTGTTGCAGTTGATTCTACGCCTCCTGCTGCTCTTGCTGTTTGTCCTGCTGATGACTCGCCTGGTTGGGCCGGGGCGGACGCCGGGGCCGCGTTCGGTGGCCATTGTACTGGATAACTCAATGAGCATGCAGCGCCTAGGTACGGATGGGACGACTTCGCTGTTCGAACTGCACCGCGCCCGCGCCCTGGAACTTGTCCGTGGTATGAATCCGGACGATACTTTCTCGTTTGCCCTGGTGGGTGACAAGGTGTTCGAGCATAGCGGGTTCACGAGCGATGCGGCCCTGCTCGAGCATGCCGTGACCAACGCCTGGGTCAGTGATGGTGGTGGACGCAGTCTGATGGCCGCGGTCGAGGATGCGGTGCGGGAGTTGCGCTCGCTACGCGTTCCGAATCCGGCGGTACTGGTCTTCTCCGATCAACAGCGCAGCAACTACGCCACTCAGCTCGAAGCCCTGACGGCCGGTGGCGGTGGCACTGAGGCGTCGATGCTCGCGCGTCAGTTGGCGGGCAGTCGCGTGAAGCTCGTGTTCGTGACGGACCCGCTGGTGGAGCAGCCCAATGTTGTGCTGGAGGATGCCGAATTCTATCCGCCGGCAACGTATCTGGGGTCGAGCAGTAAGGTGACGGCGCGGCTCTACAACGGTTCCGACACGCAGCAAACGGCGGTTGTGTCTTTGCAGAGCGGGCCGGTGAGTGTCGGGTCGCGGTCGTGCGCGTTGGCGGCCGGTGAGACGGCCCAGGTGGAGCTGGTCCGGACGTTTGACTCACCCAATGACAGTGCCTGGGGCGTGAACGTGTCGGAAGACGGTTTTGTTGCCGATAATGACACCACCACCATCATGCGGATGCTTAAACGGCGGCAGGTCCTGCTGGTGGCTCCGAGTCGCTATCCTGAGCCTGAGGGGTTGAGCATCGGGACCACGGGCCCGGATCTGTTCTCGCTGGCCGTCAATCCGTCGCAGGTCACGGGTGAGACGGCCGGCGAGACCTTTGTTTCGGTGAAACGCATCCGTCCGGCTGAGTTGGAAAGCCGCGCGCTCTCCATGTATTCGATGATTGTGCTCTATGGCCTGGCGGATTTGCCCTCCCCCAAATGCAGCGAGGATCTGGTCGAGTATGTGCGTCATGGTGGGGGGATCTACATCATTCCGGACGCCGAGGTGGGCTCGCCGTCGTTCAACAAGACCTTTGAGCCGTTCCTGGCAGGCTTCCAGCTTGGTGATATTCTCGAGCCGGTTGGCGGCCAGGCGATCGATGGTGACGAGAACCGTGTGGCGGACCCGTTGCTGCATGACCTGTTGCGAGGTGAGTGGGGTACGATCAACGATCTGCGCATCGCACGCTACTTCTCCACGGGCGCCGAGGGCGAACTGGTCGCGGCACTGAGGACGGCACGCGGCGATACGCTGTTGGGTGTGGCGTCGCTGGGCGAGGGACAGGTGTGCATACAGACGCATAGCTGGAATGTGGACGACACCTCATTCCCGCGCAGCCTGTGCTTCGTCCCGGTGGTCCATGCGATTATCGACCGCCTGACGGGCGCAAACGATGCACCTCCGGCACGGCCGGATGCGATCCTGGTGGGGGATAGCCATCGTTTGGCGCTTGCCCAGTTCCGCGGCCTGGGCGGTGAGGTGATCCTGAAAGGACCCCGGGATTATGCGTTCGCCATGTCGCCTGAAGATGAACACGTGACCGTGAAGGACATCTATGTGGCCGGCGCCTACCGGGTGACACACCCCGGCAAGTTCGCGGCCCGTGAGCGCTGGCTGACCGTGAACCGCTCGACATCAGAGTCGGACTTGACCGTGGCCGGTGCCGACGACCTGGCTGCGCTCTGTGGCGGACGCGAGGTCGTCGCGGCTTCCGATCAACTGGATGGTCTATTCTCGCGTGGCCGAGAGCTTTATCCGCTCCTGATGATCCTGGTGTTGGCCGCCCTGCTGGCCGAATCCCTGGGTTCGGTATTCGGGCGGCGAAAGGGGGTGGCCCATGAGCCTG
Organism: Kiritimatiellia bacterium; assembly: GCA_030745755.1. GTDB lineage: Bacteria > Verrucomicrobiota > Kiritimatiellia > UBA8416 > JABMPJ01 > JABMPJ01. Next base: position 17,235 of record JASLOA010000052.1, read on the forward strand.
CTGCTTAGATGGTTCGGGCTCGATTCATTCACGCGGGTCGACCGGGTGACAGATGTTCAGTTTATCGCCGATAACACGATAGATCCCGCGCTGGTCTGGAGTGTCGTCATCCTGGGCCTACTCATCGCGTTGGTGAACTTCCTGCCGGCCATCAGGATGCAGCGGCGGGTACGGGTGTGGTCGTTCCTTTTACGTTTGGGCATGGTCGGCGTATTGCTGTTGGCGCTGCTACGTGTGCATCTCACGCTCAATATTGACCGGGCAAAGGACCCGTCGTGGCTGGTGCTGGTGGATGATTCTGGATCCATGCGCACAGAGGATGAAGACAGCGAATCACGCTTCGCAGCGGCGCTGGGCGATCTGGACACGCTGCGCAGCGGTGTGGGCCGGGCCGTGACGCTTGATGCGATGACGTTGAGCGGGGTGCCTCTCGGCGATGCCGCCGGACCGAAGACGGTTACGCGCATTCATGACACGATCCTTCGTGAGCTGGCTCGGCGGCCGGAGCTCCAGCGAATTGTGCTGCTGTCCGACGGCCGCGATCTCGGACAGCGTGATCCGGTCGAGATGGGCGCCATGCTCAAGGCGCGCGGTGTCGCGGTGGATGTGCTCCTGTACGGGAGCGACGCGCCGCTGCCGGATGTGAGCCTTTCGGCACGACCGGAACGCAGCGTCATCCGGCTGGGTGAACAGCTTGTGATCCGCGGCAGTTTAGAGGACGCCTCGGATCGTGCGAGCTGCGTGCTTGTCCTCAGAGAGGACAACAAGAAGGTCCACGAGATCGCGGTACCGCGCGAGTCATATGATTGGTTTGAGATCATGCATCAGCCGGAAGCTCCGGGGCAACATCGCTATACGCTTTCCCTGGAAGCTGATGATGCGTACATCGAGAACAACCAGGTCGCCTTCTTCGCGGATGTTCGGGATGAGAAGATCAACGTCCTGATGATTGAGGGGATGCCGCGTTTCGAGTTCAAATTAATGAAGGTGGCTCTGGAAACCGATCCTCTTGTGCACCTTGTGTCCCTCTGCCACATGCCTGGAGGCGGCGTCTATGTTCAGGGCGGCGCGCTGCACGCAAACGCGGCTGAAGGGATCATCAAGAGCGAGCCGGAGCTGTTCAAGTATGATGTCATTGTGCTGCGCGACGTGCCGCGTTCCCTGTTCCGGGCGGGTGGTGATCTGTCAGAAACGACCATGAAGCTGTTGGTTGCGTTTGCCCGCAAGCGGGGTGGGGGGCTGGTTGTGACCGGTGGGCGTGATGTGTACCGGGCCGGCGGGTACGAGGGGAGCCCCCTGGCCGAGATTCTGCCGTTTGATTTGAGCGATAGCCTTTCCAGGAAGCCGCAGTTCCCCGGCCGATTTACGGTCAACGTTGTCGACGATCAGTTCAATCATCCGCTCCTGAGCCTGCTTCCGGATCCCGCCGAGAACAGGCGACTGTGGGATCGCTTGCCCGAGCTTGACGGCTGCAACAACGTGGGCGACTTCAAGCCTATGTCCCGGCCGCTGCTGACGCGGACCACTGAAATTCGAGCCGCCACGGGTGCGACCAATGTGGTGGATGTTCCGGTGATGGCGTATCAAGACCTGGGCAGCGGCAAGATCCTGGCTACGTCGGTCGATACGCTCTGGTACTGGCAGTTGCAGGCCGATTTTGACCCACCGCCGCTTGAGAGCTTGATGGCCAACGTGGTGCGGTACATGGCGCCGGAGCCCGGCATTCGGGCCGGCGGTGTGAATCTTGTGGCGACGGACCCAACCCCTGAATTAGGCGACACCGTAGTCCTGTCAACCCTGCTGCGGAATAAGGGCTATGAGCCTATTCGCAATGCCAACCTGAAGGTGCGGGTTGAGAAGCCCGATGGCAAGATGCTGACCCTGTATCCGCGCGACCTGCCCGAGCGACCGGGCTTCTATGAATACCGCTTCACGGCCGACCAGTCCGGGGACTGGCGTGCGGTGGCAACACGTGGCAAGTTGAAGCAGACGACGAAGTTTGTCGTACGCGAGGTGGCCGGCGAATACGCGGACCTGGCGGCAGATCGTGACGCCATGGCGACCATGGTCGACGCCGCGGGCGGCGTCATCGTGGACGATGCAGCCGCCTGGCTTGACGGTGTGGATGTGCAGCCCGTGACCGAGCCGGCCGTGCGCAACCTGGTTTTGTGGAATAGCCCGGGTGTGCTGGTGCTCTTTATTCTGCTGGTCTGCGTGGACTGCTACGTAAGGAAGAGGCATGGATTGGCGTAGGGGAATGAGAGAAAGAAGTGAGATAAAGGCGAAAGATTAGGGGGAAAGATTAGGGACATTCATCATCAACCTTAATCTTTTCCCATAATCTTTCACCCTAATCTGGAAGTACAGAGTTTGTGAACGAGCAAGGGCAACATTTCGAGCGACGCATGCAGCGCTTTGGGCGTGTGCGGCGTGGCGTGGCGAATGCCACGCTGGGCTACGGCGTTGGCATTTCTGCGCTTGGTGTTGGGGTGGCGTCTCTGCTTCTGTTGAACGGCTGGATTCCCTATTCGGTCGTCAATGTTCTTCTCGCGCTGGCGGCGTTCGTGGCGCTGGTTGGTCTGCTTGTGCGGCTTTGCCGGGGCTGGGAACGTCGGCGTACGGCCATGACCGAGGCGTTTCAGATGGAAGCGTTGGTCGACGGGCTGAACAGCCGGATCGTGAGTGCGCTCGACTTCCTGGGATGGCCGGAGTCCTCGCCGCTCACCGACATCGTGATTGAGCATGCACGCCAGGATCTTGAACAGCCGTTTGAAGAACAGATTGACCGGGCCGCACGCAATCGCCTGCGTTTGCGCTTTGCGTTGATGTTGGTTGTGTTTGTGGGTTTGGGTCTGACCCCGTGGTTCAGTTTTACCCGTGTTCGGGATACGGTGGTTTCGGCGAGCGTGAATTTGCGGGAGACGCTGTTCCCCACGCAGTACGAGCTGCTTCCCGGCGCTGGTCAGCACGTGTACCTGATCGGCACGGAGGTCGAGACGGGGTTACGGTTCACGCGATTCCGTTACCCGGAAGTGGCTTTGTTGCGTCGTGAAGGCGACTCAGACGAAGAGGAGCGTGTCGTGCTGCCGGTGGATGAGTCGGGTCAGGCGGTTATGCCTTTGCGTTCGAATTTGGCGGGTGAGCATCATCTCCGCTTCGCGTTCGGGAAACGCGTGACCGAGAGTATCACGGTGGTATTCACGTCGCCGCCCCTCATTGAGAATATGCAGGTTGAGCTCATATACCCGAACTATACCCGACAGCTACCCAAAGAGACCGAGGGCATCCAGAACCGGTTTACGGCCCTGACCGGAACCCGGGTGAATCTCGGGTTTGTGTTCACCAAGCCGTTGGAGGCGGCTCAATTGACCTTTGATGACGACTCGAACATGCCGCTGGATGTGGTCGGCCGTTTTGCCTCTGTCTCGTTCGTTCACTCCCAGGAGCGTCTGGCGAAGTTGCAAGTCAAGGATGTGCACGGCTTTGGCCTGGAGTCGCTCCACGCGATCGATATGGGTGTGACACCGGACAGGCCGCCTCGGCTGATCCTTCCGAAGTTTCTTGGTCTCGATATGCCGGCCACGGTGGAACAACTTGCCGGGTTTACATTCGGCGCGCGAATTGAAGACGATTTCGGCGCGGCCAAGTGCGTGGTCAAATGGCAGAAGGCCACGGTCGAGGAGCCGAACACGATCACGTTCAAGGGCGATCCCGTGGAGCGCTCCATTGCCCCGCCGCGCCCGACCGCGGTGGCGGCGTTTGAAAGTCTATTCAGTGAGCAGGCGGAGCTGTCGACGCCGGGTGATCTGTTCACGTTCCAGGTTGAGGCTTTCGACAATCGTGAACCCAAACCGCAGAAGACGGTCTCTCCCATGTTCTCGATCTTCATTCGGGGCGTGGGGCCGGAGGACGGTCTCGCCGGCAGCAGCGCGGATGTCATGGCCAAGTTTTCCGGCCCTGGTGGCCGCGGCGCCAAACGCGTGCAGCGGCAGCCGGAGGGGTCACGAGCCATTGGTATGCCGCAGGGGTTGAGAACGGCGGTGGATAACCGTAGTGATTTCAAGGCGGTCCGACAGACGACTACGCGCGGTGAGCGGCGTGGCGACGGAACGACGTCGGCGTATGGCGCCGCGATTTCGGGAGCGAAATGATTAGGGAAGTGACCAGTGATCAGTAATCTGACAACAGACAATGAAGCATAGACAGATAACTACATGCCTGGCGGCGCTGCTTGCACTGTTTATCTGTGTTCCTTGCCGGGTTCACGCCGGTACGGTCCGTTCGCATCTGGTGTGGAAAGGCGAGTCGCCGCAGCTACAGGTGACGCTGGCACCTGATACTCCGGTGACGGAGGCGAGTCAGACGAAGGTGGGCCTCGCGGTCAGGGCGGTGGACCGGCGTGGCGAAAGCCGCAATGCCAATAGCGTGATCCGTGTGCCTCCCGTTGAGCTGGACGGGGCCGGCAAGCGTGTGACCCGGACATTCCCGCTGCCGCCAATGACCCCGGGCGTCCCATTCTGGTGGACGGACTATAAAGCCGGGAGCAAGGTGGACAAGATTCCCACCGAGTATGTGCTGGTGAACGTCAGTGGCGCGGAACATGGTCTGCACAGCGAGGAGTACATCTATCCGATCAAGGGCTCACTCGCTCACAGTTGCAGCGTGCACCTGGAGGGTGACTTCGAGTCGCGCAAGGCGAGTGTTTCCTTCTACTTCGGTCCGCACGGCCAGGGCGTTGATCAGAAGGTCGATATCGAGTTTCACGTCTTGGATATCGAGGGCAATGAGCTGTCGGGCGGTGAGGAAGAGATCTGGCTCTCCAACGACAAGCCAACCGTTTATGAGAAGGATGTGACGCCGGACCGCAACTCGACGGGGCCGTATGCGATTGCGTTTACACTGAATAGCGAGGCCCTGGGCATGGCGGTGGCGGCTGAGGCGCGTTTTCCGTTTTCCACGTCGCTAATCCCCGTCACGAGCATGGAAAGCGACACAATGGCTGACTGGCATATCCCCGGCCGGTCGCTGGATTCGGGGGCTGAGCGGAAACTCCCCAATGTTTTGTTCAGTCATTCGCAGCCCTTTGCTCGCCCGGTCTTTGATGAAGAGGTCAAGCGTAGCGGTGCGCGGAGCCTCAGAATCGACTACGCGGACGGCCAGCCGGTAACGATCGGCAGCAGCATTCGGCTGCCGGGCCTGCCGCAGGCGGCGCGGATATGGGTCAAGGGTAACAACACGCGCGATCGGCTCGTGTTGGAATGGCGTGACCCGTGCAAGTTTGGCGCGCCGGCTCATCAGCGCTGGATGAACTCCATGGCGGTGACGATCTGCACACTCGACTTCTCCGACTGGCGCCGTTTTACCGTACCGGTGATGGGGAGCGGCCTGCTGGGGCGTGATACGGCTTCATTCATGCGCGGTCACTCAGGGCAGGAGGTCGAACATCCGGTTCAGGCACCCCTCTATGTGGGCGCTTTACGCGTAATCCCTGCACGGCCGAAGAAGGGCGATGAACTTGGCCCCGCCGACCGGTCCGTGTGGATCGACGATATTCTGGTGGAAACCCAGGCGCCGCTCAAGGAGCGGATGAGCCTCGAGCTACGCGGCGATACCGTCGCCAGACGCTTGCACGCCGAGGCCAGGATCTTCGTGACCGTTGGGAACGGCACGGGCCACGACATTCGCAACGGGCGCGTGACGGTGACATTTCTTGACGGCGACGAACGACCCGTCGAGGGGCTGGAACTGACCGAGGCGATCGATGTGCCGACCGGCGAGGTGGCCACGCGTGCTATTGCGCTGGGCTCGATTGCCCAAGCCAGGCTGCGGGGTCCGGTCACCGCCCTGGTGACCGTCGCCGGCCCGGTCGCCGGTCAGCGCGTGAAGGGGCGCATCGTGTTTAGCGCACCGTCCGGCACAGGCCTGTTGTGGAGCTTCGAGAAGCGTGAGCATTTTAATCCGCCCGCACCCAAGTGGCACAGGAAGAGTCGCTATCACAGGGGGATGCTGGCGCGCCAGAACGGTCAAACGTACATTTGCCTGACGGACAACACGAGAAGCTGGATCTCTGATAGGAAGATCTGGCGCCCGCTTCCGGCTGAGCAGGTGGGCGCTGCGCCCGTGCCGGGTGGCGCAGATGGATCCGCGCATGCGTTGCCGCTTCGTGTGACGACCAATCTGCCGGTCTCGGTGCTGCTGCATCCGGCGCTGCCGGGCATCGTGGCGGGCGTCGAGATGCAGGTGTTTGGGACCGGGAAACCCGTACAGTTGACGCCGGTCTTTGTCGACAGCGGTTCGCCTGATTTCAATCTTCCGTTCCAGCAATTTGCGGCCGAGCCGGTACGGGTCGATTGGAAAGGGTGGAAGCCCTGTCGTTTTGCTGCGCCGCCGATCCCGCCGGGGTATGCCACGGGCAGGAGTAATCCCATGTATGCGCCTGTCTATCCGCTGAACCTTGTTCTGACGGCATCGACCGAGGATGGCCTGCCTGCCGAGATTCGGGTAGACCAGATCAAGGTGACCACCCATGTGCCGGAATCGGAAGCGCTGAGCGTTCGCGTGGCGTATCCTGATGAAACACTCATGCAGATTCCCGGTGCGCCGTTGAGGTTGGAGCTCGGCAGTTTGGCGGCTACACCGATGAACATGGACCTGGCCTACCGTCTCACGACGCCTGTGGGCTCCCTCGCAGCCGAGGGCACACGCACAGTCGCCCTGGCGCCCGGTGCGCATGAAACAGTTGAACTGGTCGAAGCGTTGCGGGAGGGGTTCTACCACTTACATGTGTCGGGATTGCCGGGAGACCGGGTCTTTGAGGCGGATGTTCAGGCACCGGATCGTGCGCGCTTCTTTGGCGACGATATCATGAGCCGCTTGGCCGATTTCAGAGAACTGCAGCGCGACCTTGGCCTGAACGAGAGGCGACTGAACCTGGATTGGGACACCGCCGAGCCGGTTCCTAACCTGCCCCATCACGACTGGTTCAGGCGCTACCGGGCCAGCGCGTCGGAGGCGGAGAGCTATGAGCCCGTTCCCTTGGTCGGCTTTGCGGCCGATTGGGCCGGTCCGGAAAAGCAGGAATCGGTCGAGGCCGGGACCTATATTCGCACGGTGGGGAACTATATGCAGACACCGGTGCGCATGGTCGACTGGGATGCCTTCATGCGCAACGTCGGCAGGGAACATGCCCGCGAGTTCAAGAAATGGGTATTCTGGCAGGGCCCGGACAAGGAGGAACTGCCTACCTATCTGTCACCGCCCAAGTATCGAAGCATGCTGGCGATCTTCGATCGCTGGATTTCGCTCTACAATCCTGAAGCGACGGTGGTGGCCGGTGGATTCCAGTTTGATCGTGCGCTCAACTATCTGGAGGAAATGCAGGAGCCCGCGAGTTTGTCGTTCGATCAGTTTGAGGTCCAAGTCAATCCCGGCAGCCTGTCAGTCGAGGACATCCAGATGGAGGACTTCCTCGGGGACCTGGATGCCATTCTGGATCTGCGGGAAACCGGCCGCAACGTGGCGATCACGGGTCTCGATTGGGTAACGGATGAACGTTTTGGCCTGTTGGACCATGCGGCCTACCACGCCAGGGCCGCGGTTCTGCTTCATGTGGCCGGTGCGCCGCCGCACCAGTTCAAGAGCGTAGACAGACGCGAAACCCGGGACGGGTTCGGGCTTCTGTTCCGACCTCCGTACGGGAACAGTTCCATTCAGAAGCAGCGAGCATTCCATGTCCCGAAACCGGCCTATTTCGGGTTGATCGAAACGCGACGTATGCTCTCGGATCTGGAGCTTATCCGCGCGGTAGGCATTTCGGACCGTGACCCGCAGGCAAACCGCGCGTACCTGTTCAAACAGAAGAAGGGCGGGGTATGCGCCGCTGTCTGGCGGGTGCGTGGTGCGCGCCGGTATGGGTTGCCGCCGGGCTGGGAGAAGGTCAAGGCCTTGGACGCCTTTGGGGTGCCGGTTGCCCTGGATAACGCGTTGCCGGTGGGGTCCATGCCGCTGTTCCTGTATTTTGGTTCCGAGACGGCCGATCGCGTCGCGTTCGAGCTGCGGAACCTGCGATGGGTTGAGCCGGACGGATCGCACGAGCCCATACTCGAGCTGGTTGCTGACGAGGCCTATTCGCGTGAGGCAGCAGAATACAAGTTCACCGGCGGGGAGCGCGTTCAAAGCACCTCTGCCCGGTTGCCCGCTGGCGAGCGCGTTCGTGCGGGATTCATGGCGGATGTTACCAAAGAGCAATTTGTGTTCGAACTCGAAGAGCCCGGCGATGTTCTGCTGAGTCGCCTGTGGCTTCTGAGCCGTCCCGATGAAACGAATCGGACGGTCGAGATCATGCTCAACCAGGGGCCGGTTCAGACCTGGGATCTTGCGCCGCGCGGAATGCTGGCGATGTCGAATGTTGTTGCCGAGGCGTATGCGCCGGGCCCCCGTCGTTCGACATTTGTTCTGCGCGGATGCAAGGCGGGCCGGAACACGGTCAGCCTCAGGCATCGCACGGCGTCTTCGGCGGGTGGCTTCCGGCTTACTCGTATTACGGATGGGCGCGTCGAGTTGACCGCATGCGGTGTGCTGGGTCGTCTTGATGCCGGCGTGCCGGCCAAGGTCTTCCGCAACTCGGCCGGCGCACCTCTGGCACTGGGTAGGCAGACCTACGATGTGGGGGTCGGCTGCATGGGGCAGACGTGGTTAGAGTATCCGCTGAATAAGCAGTTCTCCAGGTTCACGGTTACGGTTGGTGTCGACGCCATGGCGCGGGGCCGGGGCTCGGTAGGGTTCCGGGTGCTGGTGGATGGCATCGAGAAGGCTCGCTCGGGACCGATGACCGGGATGACCCTGGCCAAGAAGCTTGAAGTCAAGGGACTCAAAGATGGCGAGCGCCTGTTGCTGATGGTGGACGATGGTGGGGACGGGTCCGAGAATGATCTGGGTAACTGGATTGAGCCGGTGCTGTATCTGGAGGACGGGGAATGAGGTGTCAGGTGTCAGGTGTTCCTCCGTCGCCCTTCGGGCTATGGAGGACAAGCAGGTATCGGGTGTTCCTCCGTCGCCCTTCGGGCTATGGCGGACAAGCAGGGGGAGGCGTGAGCAAGCTCAGGTTATTCGAGGAACTGAGAGGGGGAAGATTAGGGCGAAAGATTAGGGCGAAAGACAAGGGGGGGGGAGCCCTCTTACCTTTGTCTCTGGTCGCGCTTCTGTCTGTTGGCTTATCGCTTCTGCTGATTGTCCCTTCGGCACACGCCGGCTGGCTCCAGAAGGGCGTAAAGAAAGAGATCAAGACGTTCGATGGGCGATCCAAGGCGGACAAAGACCACGACAGAATCGACCGCCGCGGAAAGGTCACGATCCGCCGACTGCGACCCAGGTGTCATTCGGACTGGAGTAACGATCCAACGGCTTTGCCCTATTTCTTCTACCAGGTTTCGTTGCGAACGCAGAATGAGTTCCCCGTGTTTGTCGACAATGCCGGACTGGATATCGATAGTGAGGACATATTCAACTACCCGATTATCTACTTCACGAGTCACTACCCATTCAGCTTTACGGATGATGAGGTGGAGAATCTCAAGAAGTACCTGAAGCGCGGCGGTACGCTGTGGCTGGACGATTGTACCGGATCCGGTCCCTTCATGGAGTCGGTCCCGCAGAACGTACAGCGTATCGCACCGGGCGCAGAGATAAAGCAAATGCTGCCGACCCCGGAATTCTCCGACCTCTACAATATCGTCTACCCGTTCAGTGGTGTGCCGCAAGTGGGCAAGGAGCAGTTCTGCCGACCGATGCAGGCTGCCTACATCAACGGCAGGCCCGCCATCATCTTCTGTCCGAACGATTACGGATGTTTCTGGGAAATCTCGACGCCGCCCACGGCATTGAATCCGATGGGCGAGGGGGCCCACAACTATGTGGGCGATGGTGGGTTCATGGTCCGCGATACGGTGTATAAGTTCAGTATTAATTGGTTGTTTTATACGTTGACGCATTAGGGGCAGGGGGCAGGAGTCAGGACCAAGTAGCCCCGGGCCGTCTCGGCCCGAGGGCGGCGCTGGCCCCGGGACGGGGCCGCGCTACTGGAGAGTCCCGGAGTGTTCAGGGGAACTGAGATGTTTTCGGAGACGATGAAGAAGAAGTGCAAACAGATAGGTGTTGGCCTTGCGACGATGCTGGTGCTGGCTGTGGGCGTTGCTCTGGCGCAGAAGGCGGTTCAGGACGCCGACCGGGTTACGGTACGGCTGGTGGCGGCGGAGGCTCCGCACCGGTTGATCAGCGACCTGAAGAGCATGGCGACCGTGTATGATTCCGGGTTGGGCCGGATGCAGATGACGACCCATGCATTGGCGGTCAAGGGTGAGGATGCGACCTTATGGGTGCGCGGCGCGCGGGTAGACGGCACGAACACGTTCGAGCGATACCATCCCAGGCGGGGCGATTTCCTCTATCGTAATTCGGAGCTGACCCTTTCTCTGGGTGAGGGCGAGCACGTGATCGATCCCGGACATCACGTGTTCCGGATCGATTCGGACGGCCGCGTGACGTCGGACGATCCGGATATCATCATTCAGGGTCGCACCGTGAGTTTGAAAACGTATCGGATCGAAATCATGAGCGTCGATGCCGATCGTTCCGGTCCGCCGGAAACCCGTTTACGGGGCAGCGAGTTGAACGTTTTCGAGCCGGCCGCTGGCGAAGAACTCCAGAACAAGCTCTGGCATTTCAAGCGCTTCTGCCCACTGCGCCTCTATCTGCCGGCAAACACCAATGATGTGGCCTACGAGCTGAAGCCCGCCGACCAGGCGTTTCGTGTCTTGCCGGGTGGCCGGGTTGAGCTGGGTGAGAGTAATGCCAGCGGTATCTCGGCCGACGGTTCAAGAATCCTGCTCTCTTACCGAACGTTTTCGGCATGGGTCCGAACCAAGACGGCACTGGACGCCGCCTTCGCGGGGGCGGAAATCCCCCGGACCGATCTGGCTCCGGCGAAGATTCGTGTGGGGCCGACGAGGGGTGATCCGACTTTTACCGCAGGGGTAGCAGGGCTTGCGGCGCCGCTGGCGCTGACACTGTCTGGTGATATGGATCGCTATCCGGTCAAATTCATGGTGGCCGACAACACCCTGGATCGCTTGCATGTTCGGATGATGGCTCTGGAGTCGGGATTGTCGGTCTTCGAGCGTAATATCGCTGCCACGGTTCGCCTGCAGTTCAAAGACAACACCAACGCCGTGCGTCCCGAGGTGCGCATGCAGGTGTCGCCGTTCGATCCTACCCGTTCTGTCCACCGCGCCTGGATGCCGACTGAGGTGTCGTCCTGGGAGGGCGATGTGCTGACCTTCGAGACCCCGGACCTGCCGTACGGCTTCTACATGTTCCGGGTCATGCTCTTTGGGGCTGAGGATCAGGGCTCGGTATCACCCCTGGCTGCCGAGTTCCTGGCCTGCGTGATTGAGCAGGGGCAGGCGGGCACTGCCAGCTTCATCAGCAACAAGGGCCGCGACGCGTTTGTGCCAGGCGAGCCCATTCGCCTGCAGGCCGTGCTGCGCTCCAGCACAGAGCGGCCGGCCGGCAAGCGCACGATCGTATTGACCCATCCGGACGGGCGCGAAGATCGCCTGGCAATCCATGATCCCGGCGGCAAGTGGTACAGTGGTTCTCTGGTCATGGATGAATTCATGACGCGCAGGCTATTGCCCGGAAGCTACGAACTTACCATGACGGATCTCCCGGCGGGCGTCGCCAGCTATCCGTTCCGATTCGATGTGGCAGGCCCGCGCGAAAGCCTGTTCCGAATGATTAAGGCGACGAAGTATACGCATACCGCCACTGCCATTCTGGGTTCACAAAGCGGGGACGCACCGATCGAGATCGATCGGGCGATCTCCACCCTCGCGCAGGTCGGCTATAATCGCCTCGACTATCATACGTGGGCTGCCGACTATCATGGCCGGCGTGCCGATGCGCGTCCCGCGCTGGCGCAAGCGGATGAGCGCTTGATGGCGCCGGATACCCTCTATCTGGCGTCCGGTAGAAACCAGATTCTCAACGCCTGCGTGCGCTACGGACTCGAATATGGCGATGTGCTGCACGGTTCCGGTGACAACCAGATTCCACGCTACATCGATCCCTACATCCGTGCGGGGCAGCGCTGGATTCGGCGTGAGGTCCAGTCGATGCGGCATTCGCCGGCCTACGACGGCCAGTATCTGTATGAAGAAGCGTATGAGCGCGGCCTGGTGGGCGTGCCGAAGCTGCACGACACGTATTTCCCGGCCTACCGTATGCAACTGGCTTCAAAGCGCTTCACCGACACGACGCCAAACAAGATTCGCAAGGATCTGAGCCGGCAGGTGACCCGTTACAAGACCGATCCGGCCAAGTGGGACCCCGACGCGATGCAACGGTTCCTGGATCTCCGACGATGGGAGATGCACGGGTGGGCCGATTTTAACAGGCGTCTGGCCACCGCGGGTAGGGAGCTGCTGCCGCGCGCGCGGATTGGAACCTACCATTGTGCGTTCATGTTTGTGCAGAACGGGTATGGGGCGATCTGCTCCGCGACCGATTTCGACAACGGCTATCATCCCGACGTCTTTGAACCGCTGGATATTGCATCCAGCCAGCACTACCACGATGGCCCTACACTCGGGCATTGGGTGCACTCACCGATTATGATCCAGCTGATGCGCGAGTCGCCGATGGGCGGCAGGCGGCTGGTCTGGGCCAACACATCGGTGAACGCCGACTCACGCGCACTGTCCGACGGCCAACTGCAACGCCAACTGGCCATGGCGATGCTGACCCAGGGCGCCGATGGCGTCTCCACTTTCCTGAGGCATGAGACGTTCACAGACACGCCCAACCCGGAAACGATCAAAAGCAAGGAGACGATGCGGCTGCTCAACGAGAAAGTCCTCGCGCCGTTTGGCGAGCTTTGTGCGCGCGGCACACGGCCCGGCTACCTGAAGGTGGGCATTGTCAACACGCTGGCGCAGCTCTCAATGAGCGAGTTTAAGCCGATCCGAACGGCCAATCAGCTCGAGGAGTTGTGGGTTTCCTGCTGGCGTTTGGGGTACCCGGCAGTTTTCCTGCGTGAAGGCGACCTCGAGCAGCCGCTGGCGGGCTATGAATTGATCTTTGTCCCCGGGATCCGGTTCCCGGGCGAGCTGACCGACGGCGCCCTGGAACAGCTGCGTGCGGCGATCAAGCGAGGCTGCAAGGTCGTTGTGGAGCGTGACAGCACGCTCGACAGGGAAATCCCCGCGGTCACCAAGATGACCGATCTTGATCTCATGAACTACTATCTCGGTCCGGGCTACAACGTGGCAGGCTACGACGCGGAGCTGAACGCTGTATTCAGCATGTCTCAACCGGCCACCGACTATTTGCGTGGAAAGCTCGTCGAGTGGGGTATCGAGCCTGCGGCGCGCGGGCCGTTCAAGGTCGGTCCGAACTGGCGCGACGGCGGCCGGATCCAGTATCTCGTGATGTCCAACTATGAGGACCCGGAGTACGGGCAGACCTGTAGCGACATCATGTCCAAGCCGGTACGACTGCCGCTTGCGGTCCCCGCATACCGGGGAGATGTTGCCTACGACCTGCTTGCCGGCAAAGAACTGCCGCTGAACAAGACGGGGGAGGCGGAGCGGGAGCTCGTGTTGGATATGACTCGGTTCGAGGGCGCGTTGGTCGCCTTTCTGCCTGAGAAAGTCGATGCGCTTCGGCTGGCCATGCGCCGCGATGCCGAGGGTGTCTCGCTGCGGTTGCAGGGGACGCTGGTCGGGGCATCCGGACAGGAGATCGATGGCGTGTTCCCCGCGCGTATTCGGATCCTGGACAAGAATGGCGAACAGATCTATTCCATCTACCGCGTGCTGGGTCCGGACAAAGATGTGGAGCTGCCGGCGCCCCTGGCGGGCGCGTACTCGCTGGAGGTCACCGAGAATGTGTCCGGCAAGACTGCCGGCTTCGCGCTAACCGCTCCGCCCGGGACCGAGCCGCCGCTTCGGTTTGAGACTGCCGAGAAGCCCTACATTCCGTATCCCGCGGAGGTCGCGCGCTTCTTGCGCGGCAACACCAACGCGCTGGTCGTGCTTGGGCAGAACATGACGGACTCGAAAGAGGAGGTCGAGCGGCTCGTGACCGGGTTGGCGGCAAAGGGCATCCAGGTGACCGTGAAGCCTGAGGCAAGCGTCTGGCGGCTGGCGTCGAGAGATCCAAACAATCCGGCCGACCCGCATGCGGACGGTTTCCACCACTGGCATGGCGGCTATGGCGGCAGGTCCCCGGAACTGATGTCGCCCCGCACCGTGGTGGACAGCCCGTTGATTCTCCTGGGCGCGGCCCGATCGTCGATGCTCCTGAATGTACTGGTCAATAAGGGATTTGTTACCGAAGTGCCGGTGGCGGGCGCAGGGCTGCCGGTGCAACCGACGATTCAAGTGGCATCGCGCGGTTTGCACTGGAAGTACGACACGCTCTGCGTGGTGGCCAATGAGCGCAAAGGGCTGCGTGCAGCCGTGGAACGCATTCTGGCGGATCCTGCCCTGACAGATGCCGCGCCCGTGGCGGCGGTGGAGTCCCGGCCCACCGCCTACGGCGAGCCCGAACGGCAGGAGGGGCGCGAGCAGGCGGTGCGGCAATCGGCCCTTAGCTTCATGGGCAACAATGAGTATGTGCTCGACATGAAATTCGACAAGGCCGGCAACATCTACCTCAATACGTGGGGCCATGGCGACAACCTCTACTCGCTGGATGCACAAGGGAAACTGCGATTCTCGCATCGCTTACCGGAGATGGGCGTTGCTCGTCTTGACGTGGGTACGGATCGCGTTGCGGCATTCACGGCTTACGGCAGTCGGCTCTACCAGATCGAGCTCGATGGGAAACCCCTCGGCCAGGCGCAACTGACCCTTGATGTCGGTGTTTCCAAAAAAGGTCCTACGTACCGCGAGAGACCTACGGCGGATCTACTGCGACACGGGTCGCCTTCCGCCGGGGGCGGGGGTTCGCTCTTGCCGGAATCGCCCTTCCAGTATGCGTACGTCCCCGGCGCGCGCTTGACCGTGTATCGGGAGCCGCTGCTTGAGCGCATGCGCGTGTTGGACGAGAATTTCCAGCTTGCTAGCGAATGGGCTGGCGAGGCGGTAACGGATGAAGACGGCGATGTGACCCACCGCAAACTGGGTCCGTTTGCCTGCAGTCCCGATGGCACGCGTATCGCTCAGATCGAGGGCCACCGACTGGTGCTCCGGGATTTGAGCAGCGGCTCGACACTGGCTGAGAGCTCTGCGCCCGGCAACACGGTCAGGTGGCTGGCGGACGAGCCGGGCCCCACCGTGGGCAGGACCCATCTGAATGCCGAGCTTGAGCCCGTGCGGACGGATCCGCCCGCGCCAAGGGGCGCCACGTTCAGCCTGGCTCCGGGCCTGGGACTGGTTCCCGACGGCGCGGAACTGCGCCTGGTTCGCGTGAACGAGGAGCGGGAAGAGGAACTGGCTCGGCTTGGGCCCGTTACCAACTGCCCGACCTTCGCCGCACTCAGTCCGAACGGCAACTTCATTGTGCTGCTGGACGAATACTGGAACGCGTTTGTGCATGAGGCCCAGACAGGCAAACGCACCGGGCAGACGAGGCTGCCGGAGATGGGGTTTGCTTTGACCATTGCACCGGACTCGAAGAGCTTTCTGGTCGGCGGCCTGCGTGGGGCCGTGATGCGCTATGACATGACCGGCAAGCTGCTTTGGAATACGCCGCTCGCGCCGCACAATCAGAGTCTGAAGACAGCAGAGCTACCCAATCTCGACGCGACGATCCCCGACCACACGGAGGCGTTGTTCAAACCGGTGATCGACGAGCCGGGCGAACTCGAGAAGCTCGTTACCGTGGATCGCAGCCGGCTGGAGAATGGAGATTTCGAGGCGGACGGTGGCTGGCAGGGGGATACCCATGACGCTGCGGCGACCGCAACCGTTGAGTACGCGAACGGTGGTCACGAGAGCAAACGTTGCCTGAAGGTAGGGGATCGAGCCGTCGAGCAGAGGATCTCGGGCCTGATCGGCGACCATTTCACCTGGGTCCTGGAGTTCTTCCATAAAAGCGCAACGCCCGGCAGCGACGTGCAACTCCTGGCCGGACTGAACGTCGAGAACAAGGATCCCGATAGCGTGGTGCGCGTGTTGTCCTGTGGTGGCAACTGGCAGTTCGTCCGCATGGTGATCAAAAGCGGCGCGGATGCCCGGTCGATAGGTGTGGGATTCCAGGGGCAGGGCGGCGAGGCGTTGGTGGACGACGTGACGCTGCGCCGGATCCGATTCCCGAGCGTGAACCACATGCTGCATCGACCGGTGTATGACGTTGAGCCGGTCGTGTTGCGGAACCCGCTGTTCTACAAAACCTACGACCCGATCGGCGTACTCCGTGAAGAGATTCCGAACATCATTCTGGCTGAGCGCCCACACCAGATTGCCGATGCGCTGCTGTGTGATTCATTTCTTCAGAACGGGCGCCTCAACGAGATCAGCAGCGACTGGTACCATTCCTATCTGGAGGGCCACACGACCCGGATTGCCATGGGCCTCAAGGAGCCACGCTGGGTCTCCATGGTCGCGATCTATTTCAACGCCTACGACCAGGCCAACACGACGAAGCACTTCGATATTTATGTGTCGGACGTGGAGAAACGCAAGATTACGCGGGTGGCGTCAGTGCGCAACAACACAAGTCTGTTCCGATTGATCAAGTTCCCCGCACGTCGAGCCGACGAGGTCCGGGTTGAGCTGATCAATGCGTTGCCACGCCAACGTACCGTGACCGAGCTGGAGGTGTACGGACCGTTGTCGGGCAGCGAGAAACATGGATTTATCGATGCCGAGGGTCAGAACACGTACATGGGTTCGTTCAGCCGCGTAGAGAAGCGCACGATGAAGCTGGCCGCAAGATATTTTGTTCGGACCGTGTGTGATGACGCTGGTGTCGTGCCACGCTGGTCTACCCCCATTTCGCAGGTAGCGATTTCGGAGCGGAACCTTTACCTGTCGCGTGCGCTCGGATTCAACCAGCGGCTCTCGTTGAATTCGAAGGCGTCGCGGAGCCCCGACGACAATTTCCGCACCGGTGGCATGGGGTTCGGCCCGGTCGTGACGTTGTACGGCGGGGCACTGCTCAAGTCTGGTGCTGACGGTAAGTTGTATTGCATGGATCCCGCGTCAGGACGACCGTTCTGGGAGACCAGGCTTGGCGAACGGCTGACCGGATGTCCCGTGGCGCTGGATCTTGATGTGTTCATGGCGACGGATACCGGAAAGCTCTATACGCTCGATCTGGCCAGCGGTGCGATGCTCGGCGAAATGATGCTTTCGGGGCCGGTCCACGGATCCATTGCGACGGACGGGAAGAACCTGTATGTGATTACAGGCAAGGGCCGGTTACAGGCGATTCGGGCCGAAGACAGTCGTGAATTGTGGCAGGTCGATCTGGCGCCTTACACGGACTCGACCCCGGCCGTGGATGATGGCGTTGTCTATCTGGCCGACCAGAAAGGATGCGCCAGGGCGGTCCGATGCGCGGACGGCAAGATTCTCTGGACAGTCGAGCTGGGCAGTGAGTTCTGCCGCTGTCCCGTGGTGCTCGCCGATAAGGTTGTTTTCGCCTGTAGTGACGGCAGCCTCGCGGCTCTGGACCGGAAGAACGGAAAGCCAGTCTGGCAGACGCGACTGAAGACGCGGTTTACTCGCTATGAACCGGTGCCGCTGTCGGTCCATGTTCCCGGAAAGCCGGCCGTTCCGGGGAAACCCGCTATCCCGGGCAAGCCCGCCGTTCCTGCGCAGCCTGCTGTTGCGGCCAAGTCTGCTGTGCTGGCTGTACCTGCCGTGCCCGCACGCGATTTGGGCGTATTGCTCAGCATGTCGGACGGCATGCCCGTGCTGTTGGACCAGGCAACGGGTCAGCCGGCTGTGCGGCAACTTGGCGCCATGAGGATCGGCAAGCTGTTGGCGCCGATCAGCTTCTACAAGGGGTTCCTCGCGTTCGTGCCGATCCAGTTCGAGCAGGGCAGGGAATGGCGGCCGCACTATAACTACGACCGGTACGACACGGTGTCTGCTGGTGGGGTCAAAGTCCTGTGGCCCACATCGGATACGGGTGACACTGGGATGGGAATCCAGACCTGCGCGCGGCTGCCGGGTGTCGTCACGCTTGACGGCACAATCCGTATGGATGAGTGGGGCCGTTCAGCGGCCGCGCTCGGCGGGCCGGACGATATCTTTCCCGAGGCGGCGCGAGTGAGAGGCGCCGCCGACGGGACAACGGTCTGGAACAGTTATGATGATCTGGGCGCCAGGATCTACTGGGGTTTTGACGATACGGCGCTCTGGATTGCTGCCAAGGTCAAGGACGACCTGCATTTCAACAAGAAGAGTGGGGGTATGATTTGGGACGGCGACGCGCTGCAGATCGGCGTGGTTGCTCCTGACAATAGCCTCACTCTCATGGGCTTGGCGTTAACGGATGGCGGCGTTGTGTTCCATCAGTTCTCCGGCAAGAAGGATACGCTCGTTGAAGCCGCCGGCTATGCGGTCAGGCGCGACGAGGAGGCGAAGACGACCTCATACGAGCTGCGCTTGCCGTTGGATAGGTTGGGACTCAGCCCGGAGAAGGAATTTCGCATGAATCTCGGCATACTTGACGACGATGACGGGAACGGCCAACGCTATTGGCTCCAGTTTGCTCCCGGGCTACTGGGCCGGACGTGGAGGACACCGCCACCTCAGAAGATTTACCCGAAATTCGAATGGGAAGAGCAGTGACGACAAAGTCGAATCCCATCATCGTCTCGATCCGCGTTGGATCCCCTTGGTTGGTGCGCCGCTGAGAACAACGATGTGTATAGCCAATAAGAAAACATCCGGAAGGAACTGATAAAGAAAGAAGGCCGCACCCATGACCCAATCTCCTGATCTTTCATGTCCCACACGCTTGTGGTATCGAGCGCACGCGAAGGACTGGCTTGAGGCGTTGCCCCTTGGCAATGGCCGTCTGGGTGCGATGGTCTACGGTCGTGTCGTGCGCGAGCGGATCCAGATCAATGAGGACTCGTTGTGGGAGGGCGAGCGGATCGACCGTGCCAATCCCCGAGCGAAAGAAGCGTTGCCACGAATCCGCGAACTGCTGTTCGCCGGTCGCAACCAGGAGGCGTATGCCCTGGCCGATGAGGCATTGCTCTCACCGGAGAGCAACATCGATTCCTATCAGAGCGCCGGCGAACTGGTGGTTGACTGGGTCGGTGGTGGGGCGCGTGTCAGCCATGAGGTAGGTTGTTTCGATCCCAAGCCGGGTGGTCCGTGGTGGGAGCTCGCCTATTCCGCCTACGACTATGAGCGTGAGCTCGATCTCGCTACCGGTATGGCCACGACGCGTTTTAAGTCACGAAACGTATGGCAGGAACGCGAACACTTCTGCTCGAAGCCGGACGATCTCATCTGCACGCGCATCGCCTTCGATCCGGGGCAGGGAAATGTGGACCTGAATCTGCAGCGCGAGCAGGACGTGCGTTCGCGCGAGGCCGATGCCGATGGCCACCTGCTGTTGACCGGCCGCCTGACCCGTGGTGGCATGCGATTTGCCATGCTCCTGCACGTGGAGGTCCTAGGCGGGGAGCGGTTGATCGAAGAGGATTGCATTCGCGTGCGTGGTGCTGACGCCGTTGAACTGCGCCTGGCCGTGGCCACGTCCTATGTGGCGCCCGGCGATGTGTCGGCTGACGCTGTGGGCCGTTGCCGTGCGGTGATGGCCCATGCGGCGGACCTGGGTTGGGAGCAACTGCGCGAGCGTCATCTCGTCGAGCATCGTCGTCTTTTTGATCGGGCCAAACTCTCGCTGCCGGCCTCACCGGCCGCTGCGCTGCCAACGGATGAGCGGTTGGCGCGTGTACAGAAAGGCGAGGAAGACCTTGGTCTGGAGGCGCTCTACTTCCACTACGGTCGCTATCTGCTTATGAGTTGCAGCAGACCGGGTTCCTTGCCCGCCAATCTGCAGGGCGTCTGGAATCACCACATGTCGGCCCCGTGGGACAGTGACTATCACACCAACATCAACCTGCAGATGAACTACTGGCCTGCAGGCCCCGCGAACCTGATCGAATGCCAGGAGCCGCTGTTTGATTGGATGAAGCGGCTCGCGCCGGCCGCACGTAAGGCGGCCCGCAAGTTGTATAATTGCGAAGGCATAGTCATGCATCACGTCTGTGATGTGCACGGCTGTCTCGAACCGATGGACGGGCCGTGCGGGATCTGGCCGATGGGGGCGGTATGGCTGGCCACGCATGGTATGGAACACTACCGGTTCAGCGGCGACAAGAGCGTGTTGGCCGACAGGTTGTGGCCGTTGATGCGTGAAGCGGTGACCTTCGCGTGCGATTTTCTTGTCGAAGTTCCGGCGGGTGCGGCCGGCGAGGGGCGATTGGTAACCTGTCCGAGCCATTCGCCGGAAAACAGTTTTGTGGCGGCCGACGGGAGGCACAGCATGTTTACCTATGGCGCCACCATGGATCTGTCGCTGATCGGTCAACTGATCGACGACTGCCTGGAGGCAATGGAACTTCTGGAGCTTGATGAGCCCGTTCTTGCCAAACGTTTGCATGATGTGAAGGAGCGGCTGGCCCCGGTTGTGGTCAGTCCTCGGCTCGGAATTGTGCAGGAGTGGATCGAGGACTACGAGGAGTGCGAGCCGGGGCATCGGCATATTTCGTCGCTCATCGGATTGCAGCCGCTCAGGCAGATCACGAAAGGGCGTACACCGGATTTGTTTGCGGCTGCCCGTGCGACGATCGATCGTCGGCTTGCGCATGGGGGTGGGCATACGGGGTGGAGCAAGGGCTGGGTGATCAACTTCCTGGCCCGCATTGGTGATGGTGAGGGGGCGCGTGATCAGATCCTGGGACTGCTCCGGGAGAAGACATACAAGAACTTGTTTGATGATCATCCGCCGTTTCAGATTGATGGCAATTTCGGGGCCACAGCCGGCATGGCGGAGATGTTGCTGCAGAGCCATGACGAGGTGATCGACCTGTTGCCGGCCCTGCCTCCGGGCTGGTCCCGCGGCGCGGTGACCGGGTTGCGGGCTCGCGGTGGCGTGACGGTTGACCTTGCCTGGCAGGATGGCCGGCTGACATCGGTCGTCCTGACCGCGGACCGCGACGGCACCTATCGAATGCGGCAGCCGGGACAGGATGTGCGTGATGTCAGACTGACAGCGAACGAGCGTTATGAATTTTCCGGGCTAGCCTGATCTATTCATAAGGGTTGAGTTCGAGACGTATTGGAGGAACAGAGCACAGGAGATTCTACCACGGATTTCCCTGATGACGCGGATGAGGAAGGAGCGAATGATGCAACGAGCGATGAATTCCTGTCTGGCGGCTGTGATGGCTCTCTTGGTTCTGGGTGGGGTGGGGTGCACCATGGCTAGAGAGGTCGCCAAGCAGGGCGGTCACTACCAGGTGCGCGACTTGACGCCGGTGACGGCGCTGAATGTGCTGGATCATCCACCCGTCGAGGTCGTACGTGCCGGTCAGGCACGGGCGGTCGTGTTCGTGGCCGACGGCAAGCCCGGCCCGGAGCTCAAGCTGATGGTCAAGGAGCTGATCGAAGTCGTGCGCCTCAGCACCGGCGCAACGCTGGAGCAGGTCGCGGAGCCGCCGGGCCCTGAGCAGGCGGCCATCATTATTGGCGACTGCGGTGAGACGCGCCGGGCAGGCATTGACGCGGCAACGATCCCGGTCGAAGGATTTGAGGTCAAGACGGCCGCGAACCGCGTCTATCTCGTGGGCAGTACGATTGCCCTGCCTCCGGGCAGCGACCCGTGGGCGACCTGGCGGAACGCAGGCACGGCCTGGGCCGTCGCGGATTTCCTGGAGCGGTTCGTGGACGTGCGCTGGTATTGGCCGACTGCGGTCGGCGGGCGCACGATCACGCGTCGTGAGACGCTGACGGTCCCCGCGGTTCACTACGCGGATGCCCCGGCCTTCCGGATGCGGAAGTATCACCCGTGGGAAGGATGGAAGCTGCCGAGCAAGGTACACCCTTCGGACAAGGTGAAATTGCCCTTTGCGCCCGACGCCATTCCCGACGGCGTTAAGGCAATCCACATGCCGTCCTACCTGCCGCTGGTGCGAGGCGGGAATAGCTGGCCCTACCAGATCAAGAGTCATGAGCCGCAGAACCTGCAGCGGCTTCCGAAAGCCTATCGCGAAGAGAATGCGGACATGTTCGAGCTCAAAGAGGATGGGTCCCGGAATTTTCGCATGTTCTGCTACAGCTCGCAAAAGGCGTTGGATTACCTGTTGGCGGGCTGTGAGAAGACATGGGACCAGAAGAAGGGCGTGACGTGGGTTACGGCGACCTGTGTGACGGTTTCTCCCGGTGATTCGAGGGTGGAATGCCATTGTGCTGACTGCAAGGCGACGATCGCTGCGGGTGGTGGCGGGATCGACGGTACCTCACGGGTTCTGGCGCTCTTCGTCAAGCGCATGTGCGAAGCCGTGCAGGAACGCTGGCCGGACAAGAAGGTGATCTACCTGCCGTACTGGAATTATCAGGAGTGTCCGAAGGATGTAGAGTACCCGGATAACTTGGTAGTCATGGTTGCCATGACCACGTACCCGCTACATTTGAGTGTGCAGCCCGAGAATTTTGAGGAGGGTCTTGAGCGGATACGTGTCTGGCGTGCAAAGACGAGTACGCCGATCATGACATGGGACTACTGCGTTGCCTGGAGTTACGGTGCGTATCAGTACCCGCATGTTATCCGCGAGCACCACAAGGCCATCAAGGGGCAGGTTGTCGGCACCTTTGTCAACGGGTGGACCCTGGGAGAATGGACCACCACGGCGCCCTCGCTCTACGTCTGGATGAAGGCGTTGTGGAACCCTGAGCTGGACGTGGACGCCGTGTTCGATGAGATGTGCCTACGGCTCTACGGGAAAGCCGGCGGCACCGTGCGTGAGCTCATGCAGCTGGAAACCGATTTGTGGGAAAAGGGTGAGTGGCAAAAGGAACGTGTCAAGATCCCAGGCGGATGGTATGTGCCCGACTCCCTGTTTCCACGGGTATGGACGCCTGAAATTGCACAACAGATGAAGCTCCTGCGTGACAAGGCGCTGAGCGAACTGGCTGATGACCCGGTGGGCCGGCAGCGTTTTCTCTACTGGACCTGGACCTTTGATGCGTTTCTCCAGGACGTAAAACGGCGCACCATCGGTGATCAGTGAAAGGTAGTGGCCATGCAGAAGAAACTGGGGACCGCGGTTCTGCTTGGGTTTGTTTCCGCGGCGGCATACGGGGCGTCGCCCCGCATTAAGCCATCGCATGGTCGGCCGTATTTCATGCCCGAGTCGAAACGGCAGGAGATCCTGAAACTGGTTCGTGCCGAGGACTGGGCCAAGGCGGCCTATGCAGATTTGAAGAAATCCGGGGACGGTTTCTCCGCGGCACTGCGCTACGCGTTGGAAGGCGATCCCGCCGATGCCCGGGCGGCGGAGCAGTGGTTGATGAGTATCCGCGGCAAGCCCAGCCATCATCGCGAGCGTCTGGATGATCCCAATTTCTGGAAGGGCGGCCAGACCATGCAGATGGGGGAGATCCATTATGGCACCGACCCCAAACACTACGTCGCCTTCGATCTCGCCTACAACGGCTTATCCGAGGAGGCCCGTGAAGCAATTCGGCGAGGCCTGCTGGATGAGACCTTGTACCGCATGAAATGGCTGGATACCTGGCGCTACACGGCGAACCTGGAGTTCAAGCCTCTGTTCATGGCCGCGTTTGGCGGCCTCACCCTTCAGGACCGTGACGCGCTGAAGTACCTCTTCGGTCGCGTCGAGCATCACGGCAGCTACTTCTCGATGCTGGATCGGGTCCTTGTGGACGGCCAGATCTGGGACGAAGCGCCTATCTATCCGATTCACCACACGGACCTGTGGTGTATGGGCGCCCTCTCATTCTACGGGCGGCTGGCAACCGGACAGGACTGGTTCTCTTTCCAGGGGGCGGACGGCGACAGCGCCAGGGGCCTGATGGATTACTACGTCGATACTGCCTACCCGATAGAGGTGGACGCCGCGGGCAAACATCGGATTCGGGTGGCGACTTATGGTGATGGCGCAACCCATAGCCATGGCGATCTGTTTCTGGTCAACCAGGCCTTTGACCTCAAGAGGAGAACGCAAGTGCGGTCCGGATCGGGGTACATACTCTTAGCGCATGAAGCCCTGATCGCCTGCTATCGCGCCGGCGGGCGGGACCCCGCATATGCCAGGTTTGTTTCAATGATCCCCGGCTACAAACCGGACCTGTGGGAGCGCCCGCATCTACCTCCCCCCGAGAAGCTGGCCTTCCCGCCGGCCCCATCAAGGATCTGGCCGACGTTCGGACTGGCCATGCTGCGCAACATCGAGTCGCCAGCCTATTGGACCGACCCGAAGGCCATCGCTGTCTGCCACCTGATGACCCGTAACTACGGGCACGATCACCACGACAAGTTCTCTATCATGCTGCACGGTGCCGGCCGCCTGCTGTATCCGGATTTCAATGCCATCCAATACGAAAACCCGGCCATCGGCTGGACCCACAATACGGTCGCGCATTCCACCATGATGGTTGACGAGGAGGACGCCGCTGATGCCCCCTTCACCGTGCGTCATGCGTTCACGCCGGATGTGAAGTTCGTGGCTACATCGTCGGGCAGCGTTTACGACGGGGTAGATCAGGCGCGGGTCCTGCTGTTGAGCGATCACTATCTGCTGGACCTCTTCGCCGCCTCGAGCAAGTTTCCGCGGGTCTATGACTACATGCTGCACAGTATGGGCAAGCCGCGCCCTGTCACTGCCGGCTTTGATGGTGGCGTCACCGCCGGCGATCGGTTCTGGCCGCTGGTCAATCAGCGCGGACGCGTGACGGACGAACCCTGGCAAATCGAGTTCGTCGTCCGTGACGCCGACGGGAGTACAAACGTTCCTGCTTCGATGGTGCGCGTAACCATGGCCGGTTCGCCCGAGACCGCAGCCGTCTGCGGCACCTGGGGCAAGAAGTTCGGCGAGGTCACCGGACGCGAGATGATCGAGCTCGGCATGCTCGTGGCGCGCCGGTCAACGGTGCGCGACACCGTCTTTGTCGCCACCCATGAACCGTATCGTGACGGCGCCGCGCCTGTCGTTCATTCGGTTACGGTGCTCGCGCAATCGGACGAGGGAATCGTTGTGCGTGTGGATGGCACCGACTGTACGGACTATGCTGCGGTATCCTGGAATGCGGACAAGCCTCGCAGAATAGTTTCGATCGGTTCGGATGCCGGTGAGTTCGCGTTCCGTGACTATGCCTGGTTGCGAATCGCTGCCGGTGGAACGGCCATCAGCCAGGGCGAGTGGGAAACGTTCAGGGCGCCGATCGGAACGGTGAAGACCCTGAACGGGGAACTCGCGCGCGTTGTTGATGGTCGGCTCCTGATCGGGAAGCCGCTCAGAACAGCCGCGGCTGAACCGGAGAAGAACGAAGACGCGTTTGGCTTCCAATGGAGCCCTTCGATGCTGCGGATCGATTCGGTCGGTTCCGCCCGCCTGACCATCACCAACATGACCGGGCAGTCGGTATCGGGCGAGGTCGAGCTGGATCTTCCCAAAGGCTTGTCGCTAAAGGGCGCAACCGCGTTTGGTCCTATTGCTTCCGGAGCCTCGGGCGAGGTGGCTGTCACCTTGCGGGCCAGTAGGGGCGCGCCGCGTGGCCTGAAGCGGATCCCTTATCGCCTCCGCTACGGGGTCGGACGCCGTGGCCCGAAGCGAAGAACGCTCTATGAAGCCCTGCCGGTTGTGGTTGGCTCGGCCCTGCTTTTCGATTACGGACCGGACGATAGTCGGCATTTTCGAGCGCTTGCCCCGGGGTACACCGCGGAGTCGCTGATGTGGAACGGTCTGCTGGTGAAATTGGCCGGCCCCGACGACGCGGTTGTCCTTGACGATCAACCCATGTTCACCTTCTCCGGAAAAGGGAAGGAACTGCTCTTTCGTGATCAGCGTGCGGCACACACCTGGCCCTACAGGGTCCCGGCCGCCATCAAAGCGCATGCGGACAACCGGGTTCAGTTCCGAACCGACTTTGACGTCGATAGGGTCCGGGTAAGCTCTGTCAAGAAGTGGACCCTGGTCGAGGATGTTCGCTTTGAGTTGCCCGGTCTGTATCGGGCGCCCGACGGAAAGCCGAAGTGGAATCGCATCATCTCGATAGACGTGGCCGGCAAGGAAACCGATGTTCAACCCGGTGCGGGCGCTAAGGTTGCCGCAGCCGAACTGGGCCTTCCGGGCCGGCCCTATAGCCTCGCCTTTGAGTTTCACCCGCCGCTCGTGGTGGACTTCGATGGTGCGGCCATGACCTTTACGTTTGATGGCTTCTCCGACGACTGGTGGAGCTTCGGCTTCTGCACGGCCGGTGAGTTGGGCGAGTGGCGAGCGAAAGGAAGGGAAGAACATGCCAATTAGAGGACTACTCAGCGCACTGCTGCTTGCCACGCTGGTCTGCGCCGGGCACGGTTGCATGACTGCGAGAGAGGGGGGAGCCGACATCCTGAAACGGATTTCATCGCCTGGCCCAGCCCCGGCCAGGCTCCGGGGCGGTCGCCTGCAGACCTTTGTCGAGAACACGCGCAGCTACGGCGCGCTGCCGCGTCGTTCGCACAGTGCCGATTTTCGAATTGAGCCGGTCACGGAACGGAAGCATCGCGACAAGTTCTTCTGGATCATGGACGGCGCTCAGAAGATAGGGATTCTGAACCTGTCCTTTGGAGAGCTGGAGATGCTGCGTTTCTTCCCGCCCCCCTCCGGAATCGTGGTCGAATACCCTATGCCGATGATCTACCATTGGTCCACGCTGCGCGGTGCCCGGATCACGATCGTGCCGCAGGGCACATGGACAGGGAAGGGCACTATGGAATGGCTCGAAAGTCCGCCCGAACTCCTGCGGTTGCAATATGTTGAGGAATCTGCTGATGAAACCAGGTTTGTTCAGCATTTTACTTTGCGCTTTGACTCCGTGCTGGGCTATGTCCTGGACTGTGAATTTGAAATGCAGTCGCGCGAACCGACGGAATTTGAATACACGAACGTGCTCGCGGCCGACCTTGCCAATTCGCGGGACGAGAAGAAGCGATACCAGAAATGCATATGGGCGCGTGGCGATGGTGAGCTTTGTTATCTGTATCAGAACCCGCTCTGCCTGATGCAGCGGGCCAGCAGTGACTGGTCTCATCTGCCTGAGACGGGCAGCTTTGTGGGCTTTGTGGCCGAGTCGGACATGAACCCTTTTCTTGAGATCATCCGCTCCGCACCAGGCGAAAGGCATATGACCTGCAGCACGTGGTACGATCAGCATGTTTTGGTGTCCCCACCGGAGCGACCGGGCGAGGACGGTTTCTATCGTGCGTCTGCAACGTATCGCTTTCTCAGTCTGCCGCTTCCTGTGGCCAAGGAGTTGGAAGATGCCGCTCGTACCGCACTGCCCGAATTCCGGCCGGGAAATCGTATGGGTTTCCGGCCGGGCATCGTTAACGATCTTGAGGCGTCGATCCCGGCAGGTGCTCTCTACAACGGCTGCCTCTGGGGGCACCATGCGGCCCTGGACCGATCCGTCGGCCGGTCGGGCAGTCGTTCACTCAGGGTCAAGGGCAGCGCCACCGCGCAGCCTATCCATGGCGGCACACCCATCCATGTGGACTCGGAGAAGCGGTATCGGCTGAGCGCGTGGGTGCGGACGAAAAGGACAAGCGGGAAGGGCGCGTTCTTGCGTATCAACGAGTGCTTCTATGATTGGGATGATGTGAGACGCACGCATTCCTCGCAGGCGTTAACCGGCGACAATGACTGGACTCTTCTAAGCGTGGAGTTCGAGCCCATACACGGTGATCCGTTCGCCATGCCGGGCCTGGCCGTCGATGGCGAGGGCGTCGCGTGGTTCGATGACATCCAGCTCGCCGAGATGGAGGAGTGAAGACGGTGTGCGATATTGAAGCATGTGTTTCTCAGTTACCTCTTGTCGAAGCATATTCGGCGTGCTACGTTTCAGTAACGGTAACGCGAGAGTGTCGGGGCGCCCGGGGTAGAAGCCTCTAGCATACAAGGGTTTGCAGGCCGTTATGACAACGGGTAGCGTGTGGACGAATTGTTGGAAGATCGCCGCATTTCCGCAGGTGGCCGATGTCCTGCCTCGGGATGCATCGAGTGATTGAGGTCTTGCAGAATGGATAATGGCCAGACTGGGAGAGTGCGTGGACTGACGATTCGGTCATTTGTGGTGACCGTCGTCGCCCTCCTGCTCATGGGGATCTGGATCGAGTACGAGGAGATGTTCACCAACTACGGTGGGCCGCTGGGCGAGAATTCTCCCGCAAACAGTGCCGTGGGCGTTATTTGCGCCTTGATCGGTGTCAGTTGGCTGCTTTATCTCGTGCGGCGTTCCCTGCGGCTGGTCGCCGCCGAGCTGGTGGTGATCTATGCGGCACTGATTATCGCCTCGCCCCTGATGTCGCAGGGCATGTGGCATCGTATTTTCGGTCTTCTGGGGGGCATTCCTCACCATCAGGATTTTGTCTCTTACGATGCCCTGCCGCCGCTGCTCTGGCCGCATGGTGATAACCTCATCGAGAACAATCGTTTCAAGAATGATCTTGAGGGGATTCAGCACGAGGGTGGCGGTTCGATATCATGGCAGGAAATCGACCATGGCACCAAGGGCACCTTCCGCAGCCCGGTATTGAGCAACGATGATGATCCCAAGGCCAGCGCTACGCTGGTATTCACAATTCCGCGTTATGACGCGAAGGGCGTTGAGCAAATTGTACCGGCTGAGCCATACCTGTTCTCGGTCTTGATCAAGGCCGATGACTTTGGCGGGTCGTCGTCGTGTCGGGTGACCATGCAGGCCGACGACGGGACTGCGCTACCGCTCTTGACCTCTGCGCAGGATACCAAACCAACATTCGGTGCGCCGGGCGGGTTTAAGAGGATTGGGGTAAACCCGGTCACGATTCCACCGAGCTTGCAGGAGCGCCTTGTTCTGCGTATTGCGTTGACCGGGCCCGGTACGCTGGCGGTCCAGGACGTCGAGTTCTTCAATATGCAGGCCGTGGAGAGCGCCTTTTCAGGGCGCCAGATGGTGACGGAGGCCAACTTGGCGAAACTGGGGGAGCACGAGCGCAATTCCACGGTTATCAAGCCGGACCAGATGTTCAGCCTTGCCGGACTGAAGTACCTGTTTACAGGCTTCGTGCCGTTGGGCCAATGGGTTCGTCCCATGCTGGGGTGGGGGTCGCTGGTGGCGGCCTTGTTTATGGGGTTCATGGGGCTCAATGTGGTAATGCGCCGCCAATGGGTCAACAACGAGCGTTTCTCATTTCCTCTCACGGTTCTGCCCAAGGCATTGTTCGCGGAGACCACCGATGAGAAGGGCCGTACGCGTATGCCGATCTTCCGTAATCGGGTCATGTGGCTGGGCTTTGTGATTATGTTGGTTCTGGCCCTGCTCAAGGGGCTTCACTTCTATAATCCGAGCATTCCAGGCCCTTCGACGGCGAATATCAGTTTCGAAAGTTACGTAACCTCCGATTTGGCGAAGACTTACTGGAAGGGCGTGGGAATTGGTACTGGCCTCAACGTAGGGTTTGCATTCTGTCTCTTGGCCATTGCGCTGCTCATCGAGACAGACGTCCTCTTTTCGTTGTGGGCGACGTTCCTGCTGTTCCGGTTCTGGCACCTGTTCGGTGATCTCTTCCGTTTCAAGCGTTTTGCCGGTTATCCGTGGGAGCACCAGCAGACCATGGGTGCCTACATCGCCTATGCCCTGCTGGCCGTGTTTGTCGGCCGTCACCATTTGGCCAAGGTTTTTCGCAGTGTCTTCCTGGGCAGGAAGGAAGGACTCGACAGTGCGGACGAGGTCGTCTCCTATCGTAAGGCGTTCGTGATGATCGCGGCATCGCTGTCGGCGCTGACTGCCTGGAGTATATGGACCGGTATGGGCGCATTTGCCGGGTTGCTATTCTTTGCCTATATGCTGATGTGTGGTTTCGTGGCCAGCCGGATCCGAGCAGAGTGTGGTGCACCGATAGGCTATATCACACCGTATTTTGGCATGCAGTTTGTCGCTGCCATGGGCGGCATTGCTGTCTTCAAGTCTACCGGCATGCTGGTGGCAGCCATCTGCAGTGGGTTCATGTGCACGGCTTGTTTCCTGCTGATTGCCCCGGCGCAGGTGGAGATGATGGAGGTGGGGCGCCATTTCAACGTGCGTCCACGTGATGTGGGGGCCGGCTTGACGCTCGGGATGCTGGGCGGCGTGGTGGTCGGCGCCTTTGTGCTCCTGTGCTGGCTGTACGGATTCGGGGCGGACAATCTGAAGACGACCTGGTCCTACGATCAGAACTGGTATTTTGGTGAGTATCGCGGCGAAGTGACAAGCGCTGACCGTGCGTTCGCATCGGGTACGGTAGGGCAGAATCCGGAAGCCGCACCCCTGAACGTTATCAAGAACCCGCATGCCAAGGGCATGGGGATCGGTGCCATGATTACCTTTGGGCTGGCGGCTCTGCGCAGCCGGTTTGTGTGGTTCCCGTTCCATCCGCTGGGATATTTGCTCGCGTCGACCTTCTTCATGAAGGGGATGGTCTTTACCATCTTCCTGGCCTGGCTCGCCCGCAGCCTGGTTCTGAAGATCGGGGGCGCACGATCGATCCGCCATGGCCTGGTTCCGTTTGCCATCGGCATGTTTCTGGCCTGTGTGGTTTCGGTGGTGTTTTTCGATATCGTTGGAATCTTTATGCGACTGAGTGGCGTTGAGGATGTGTATTGTCGGATACCGTAGGGAGAAGTGGTTAGGCGCTAGGTGCTAGGCGTTAGTTAGGGAAGATAGGGGAAGGGATTAGGGGCTAACGCCTAGCGCCTAATGCCTAACTCCTATAATGAGTGATGAGTAAGCCGAGCAAAAAGAGCAGTCTTGTTGACCAGCTTGTTGTGGTCGGGGTGTTTGTGGTCCTGGGCCTCGCGGCCTTGGCCTGGTTTGTCCATTTTGCCGAACCGGACGAGCGTCAGCCGCGGCAGGTCTTTGTTGCGGACTACGATGAAGCGCCGATGGCAGAGGTGATGGACGAGCAGGGGTTCGAGAAGCGCCTGGCGGAGATCGCAGCGGCCGGGACGGCGTCGGGTGAGCGAACGGTCGGGCGTCGGAGCGGTAGTCCGGGATTTTACCGGACCGAGAAGCTCATCCTGGACACCTATCGCGAGGCAGGGCTGGAGGTCGTGACCCAGGAGTTTCCTGTGGTTGTTCCGATCACCGAACAGTGCGAAGTCCTCGATGCCGAGGGCAAGCCGCTTGAGGATGTTCAGATTTTCCCGTTTGATCCGAACGGCTTTCTGCCCATGGCGCTGCCCGAGGAAGGGATAAGCGGTGAATTGGTGGCGGCCGAGAGCTGTGGGCCCGGCGGGCTGGACGGCCGCGCCGCGGACCAGTCCATTGTTCTGACGTATATATCGGGCGCCGGTAGCTGGGCCAACCTGGCCGCGGCTGGTGTTAAGGCTGTGCTGGTAAAGGAAGAGACCGAGGCTGTCCGGCGCGCTACCATTCAGGGGCCGGAGCGGCAGGAGCACTGGGCCGGCATCGCCTGGGTGGATCTGAGTGCAGCGGTTCTTGGTGGTACTTATCCCCGTTTTCTCGTGCGGGGGCCGATTGAGAAATATGCCGATCAGAAGATTACGTTGCGCTGCAAAGTGTCCTGGCAGACCAGGCATGTGCGAAATCTGCTTGGGGTACTGCGTGCCGACCAGCCCCGCGAGGAAGCCCTGGTTATTACGTGTTCCTACGATAGCTATTCATGGGTTCCGGACCTGGCGCCCGGCGCGGAGCAATCGATCTCGCTGTCGGCGATGCTGGAGTATGTGCGCGGCCTGGCCCGCTACGATGGCAGCCTGAAACGTGATGTCATCTTTGTGGCAACCGCCGGATCGGCGCAGGCAAAGATGGGTGATTATCGACTCCTGGAAGCGATTGAAACCTATAGCCATGAGCGGAGCGATTTTCGCACCTTCGAAGAACGGCAGGCGCACGAGCAGGAGCAGATCGCGTTTGCCGAAAAGGCGTTGTCGTTGATCGATGCCCCCGGCACGAATGCCGCTGCGCGGGCCGCATGGACCAAGGACCGGCTGGCGGCTGAACCGCCGGCGTTCCGTGAGTGGATTACCGAGCGGGTCAAAACCGTGGCCGGCGAGGTGTGTCTGGCGCGCTCGGAAAATGCCCTGCAGGCGAAGCTCGCCCATCTGCGAGTCGGTGGACCGGCGTACCGCGATGGGTTCGATGCCGTGTCGGCAACGGACAAGGAGCGCCAGGCCAAGGCCAACGAGCATCCGCTGTTGACCACGTATATTGCGGCCAAGACCCTGGAGAATCGTGCCGCTAATATGATGGGGTTACCCCTGAACCAACTCGTCGCACGCGAAGAGTACGGAGCATGGGGCTACGCAGAGCGGCTGCGCGCGTATTTGGCTGAGATCACCACGTATCATCAACAGCAACGACAAGAGCTGGATGATATGATTGCCGTGCGCGACCTGTTTGCGCGTTACGAGCGCACGTTGACGATCGTGATCGACCTGTACTCGGGCGGACATTCCAAGCAGAGCGATCTGGCGATCCTGCTGGGGATTCCGCAGGTTGGATCGATCGTGGAGCCGCAGGTCACCGATCTGGCCAATGCGATCATGGAGAAGGTTCCCGAGGAGGCGGATGCCCCGGCCTTCGAGGTCATCAACTGGGGCCCCAAGGATAGGGCGGGTAGTGGCCGGAAGCCTTGCCGGGCTGATGCTTCCAAGTCGGTGCTCTGGTATCCCGTCGGTCGCCTGGCTTTCTCGGTGGTCAACCGCGCCTACCAGGTGGATGGCAATACGCGCGTGTTTTCGCCGGAGGATACCGTGGCGAACATGAGCCAGACGGATGTGCTGAAGGGGCACATTCCGGCGGTGGGCAAGGCGTTGCTGTCCGTGGCCCAGGGGCGTGTAACCTTCAAAGGTCTTGCGAAGGCCACGGCGCGCCGACGCGTCCACTCCATAGGCGGCACGGTGTATGCCAGTGTCGGTACGGCGGAGATGATCCCAAGCCACCGCATGGCCCGACGCACGTTTGTGCGCGCGGTTGAGCAGAAGCAGGGGCAGGCCCGCATGAATGGTGCCGATAATCTGTTCACATGGAAGGGGCGGGGTCTTCCCATCTTGGCCGTCAATCCCTACGGCGAATTTCGACTGGAGCGGATCTCCGGTGCCAATCCCCATCCGTTTACTGCCGATGCCGTGCGATTTGGCGCTGACGGACGTATCACGTTTATTAAGGATGGGTCAGAGAAGAGCCGGGCGGTTTTCAAGAACCTGCAGATTGAATCGCTCAAGTTGGCTGCCGAAGGATTGAACGAGCCCAGGCCGCTGAACGTTGCCCTGTTCAGGTGTGCGCCCGTGCTGATGTTAGAGCAGGGCAACCCTTCGACTCTGTCGGATTTCAACGAATTCAAGATTCTGAACGCCACCGGGTTATCACCGTTCAATGAATCCTACCATGCTTCCGGCATTGAGTACGTGAGTCCGGATGCGGTTTTCTATGTCAGTATGCTGGCCGGTGAAGGAGGCAATGAGTCGCTCATCGTGCCCCGCGCGTTCGCGCTGAACGCCGACCCGGAAGAGCCAATTGCACCGGACGAAAGTCAGTTGTTCGGCAAGGGCTACCTGGCGGCGGATACGCCGATATTCGTTCTGCCGCACATGGAGGCTGCCGAATCGATGCTGCGCACGGCCGAGAAGCGACTGGCGTTGCAGCGGAAGTTCGGGATGGCCGATAAACAGATGCTTGATTTTCACGAGCGCGGACGTGACTGGCTCGACGATGCGAAAGCCCGGCAGGCGGCGAACGATTTGGAAGGCATGCTGAGCTCGGCGGCGTCCAGCCTGGCCTATGCGATTAACAATCACCCGGTGATCGAGCAGCGCATTTCGCATGCCGTCGTGGGCATCTTGTGGTACCTGGGCCTGCTCGTGCCGTTTGTGTTCTTCTGTGAGAAACTGGTGTTCGGGTTCCCCGATATCCGCAAGCAGCTCTTCGCGGTCGGCGCCATTTTCCTTGTCGTGTTCTCGCTGCTGCGCTTCTTCCATCCCGCGTTCCAGATGGTTCGATCCTCGCTGATGATTCTGCTCGGTTTCATCATGCTGCTGCTGACCGGGCTGGTGACGCTGATGGTGGCCGGCAAGTTTAAGCAGAACATCAAGTCGCTGCGGGCGAGCGAAGGCAAGGTCGAGGGGGCCGATATCAACCGCGGCGGTGTGGCCGGCACGGCCTTCATGCTGGGGCTCAACAACATGCGCCGCCGCAAAGTCCGTACGGCACTGACCTGCGCCACGCTGGTGCTCATCACGTTTGTCATGATCTGTTTCACCTCCGTCTCGACGGACCTCGACAACAAGGAGCACGCGACAGGGCGTTCCTCCTGGAATGGTCTCATGGTGCGGAATTCCGATTTTCAAGCGCTTTCGGACAGCCGGCTCAGCACCATCCGGCGCCTGTTCAGCGGCCGCTACCCGGTCACGGTTCATAAGTGGATGGGCCCAAGCCTCTCCGTCTATGAGGGGCGGACCGAGGGCGTGAAGAACATTGACGTTCTGGTCGAACATGAACGGGATGCGTTCGAAACCCGAACGGTGAAGCAGGCGCATCTCAGCGGATTGGTCCAGATGGAGTGGAATGAGCCGCTCTTCAGCGGGATCGACAAACTGTTGTTGACCGAGCGCGGCTGGTTCGAGCGGCCGCCGCAGAGCCGTGCGGAGAAGCTAGCTGCTGCGGAGGCAGGTTTGAAGCTTAGCAAAGAGATCATCTTGCCCGAACGCGTGGCGACAGAACTGGGCATCACGGTTGAGTCCGTGAATTCAGGTACCATGGCGATCACGATTAACGGTGAAGAGCTGACGGTACGCGGCATTATCGATTCGGCGGCGCTGGACAAAGTCCGGGGCCTTGATGGGCACTCCATCATGCCCTACGACATCAACAGCCTGTCGGTCATCAGCACGAAGCGCAAGGACCACGTCAATGATATGGTTATGGTCCCGCAGGATGTCAAACGGCTTTCGGCGGCCGACGTGGCGCTTGTCAGCGCCATGCCACCGGTCAGCGCAGCGACGGATGGGTCGGCGGCTCAGAGCGTAGGCGCGATGAGCTGCTCGGTGCTCTTTCCGTCTGCGCCTTATCTGCTCTCTCCAGCGGACCCCGACAGACCTGAACGACCGGCCGTTGGATACAAGCAACAGCGCCGCGTGGTCATGGAGTACCTTGAGCGTACGGGCCAGGAATCCTTCTACGCGCTTGACGGTGTGTCGTACGCCGGTTCACGCAAGCGCTCAAAGAGCCTGGGCGGCATGATCGAGTTGCTGATTCCGATCATTATTGCGGCGTTGGCGGTGTTCAATACGATGCGCGGTTCTGTGTATGAGCGGCGTAGTGAGATCTATGTGTACAATGCCGTGGGTATTGCCCCGAACCATGTCTTCTTCATGTTCATGGCCGAGGCGCTGGTGTATGCCGTGATGGGGGCCATGCTGGGGTACCTCTTGAGCCAGGCGACGGGACGTGTCTTGACCGTGCTGGGCATGACCGGCGGGCTGAACATGGACTACAGCTCGATCGAAACGATCTATGCGTCGCTGGCGATTATGGGGGCCGTTCTGCTCTCTTCGATCCTGCCGGCCCGGGACGCGGCGCGCATGGCCGCGCCATCGGAGATTACGAGCTGGACCGTGCCCAGTATCGACGGCGATGTGATGACCCTGAACTTGCCGTTCACCTTTACGGCGCATGATCGCGTTGCCGTGGTGAGCTACTTCATGCGTTGGCTCGAATCGCACGGCGAAGGGAGCTCGGGCGGCTTCTTCTGCTCGCCGCCGGAGCCGTATGCGCGTGTCGCCGATACGGAGCCCGAGGACGCGCCCTTGATGCCCGGCGTGAGCAGCCAGGTCTGGCTCAAGCCGTATGACCTCGGGGTTTCCCAGCGTATGGATATCTCGCTGCCCACGGATGCTGAGACTTCGGAGTATATTGCACACATTGAGTTGACGTTGCTGAGTGGGCATGCCAAGGCGTGGGAGCGGACCGTCAGGCCCTTCCTGGGGACGCTGCGAAAACAGTTCCTGAACTGGCGCGCCACGACCGATGACCAACGTGCTGAGATGTTCGCTGAGGCGAAGAAGATAATTGCGAGGCGCTGATGGCGAAAGAAGACAGACCGATTGTGATGGACAAGGAACTGGAGGTCTACCGCTCTGTCCTTGAAACTCCCAAGGAGTTCAAGAACGGCTTTACCTGGGTGGCCATCGCCGGTGCCTTCTTCTGTGGTCTGTTGATGATGCCGGGCGCGATTTACCTGAGCCTAGTGACGGGGCAGGGCCTTGCCGCGGCCTGGGTGACGTTGATCATATTCTCCGAGGTCAGTCGGCGCGCGATGCGTACGCTCAGTAAGCAGGAACTGGTGATTCTGCTGATGGTCTCCGGCGCGATGGCCATGGGTGGTCCGATCGGCGACCTGATCTGGCGGCAGTACCTCATTACCAGTGATGCCGTGCGGGATGTGGGGCTGCTGGGCAAGTTCCCGAGCTGGTTTGCTCCTGCGCCAACCAGCGAGGCGATCACCGGGCGTAACCTGCTGCATTCAGCGTGGCTGGTGCCCATTCTCCTGATGGTCTTCATGCATATTATCGGAACGGTGAAGTACTACACGTTGTCGTATTTCTTCTTCCGTGTGACTTCCGATATTGAGCGATTGCCGTTCCCGTTTGCCGGCATCAATGCGCAAGGCTCGATGGCGCTGGCCGAATCGGGTGAGCGCAAGACGACGTGGAAGTGGCGAGTGTTTTCGTTGGGCGGCATGCTGGGACTGGCGTACGGTGCCATTCAGATCGGTGTGCCGCTGGTGACCGGGTCGTTCCTGGCGAAGCCGATTCAGATCATCCCTTTGCCCTGGTTTGATTCCACGGTGCTTACCGAGGGGCTGTTGCCCGCGACGGCCACCGGCATCACGCTCGATCTGGGGTTGCTGATCGTTGGCATGGTCGTGCCCTTCTGGGCGGTAATGGGGTCGGGTGCGGCTGTTGTTCTGACCCTGATCATGAACCCGATCCTCCACAAGGCCGGTGTGCTGACGCGCTGGCAGCCGGGCATGGATACGGTCTCGACGACGTTTGCCAACTCGATTGACTTCTGGATGAGCTTTGGTTTGGGCGTGATGGGCGGGATTGCCGTCATTTCTATCTTCCAGACCGTGCGCGACCTGATCAAGAAGGCGCGTGAACTGAAGAAACGTAGGGCCGAGGAGGGGGACCTGGCGGCGCGGCGTGAGAATATCTGGGATACCCCGGAGGGCCGCGGCGACTTCTCTCCGCGCATAGCCGTCGAGCTGTACTGCCTGTGCGCTTTGTTGACCATCGGCCTTTGTCATCTGCTCGTGCCGGAGTTTCCGCTCGTCTTCCTTTTTGCCTTCACGTTTCTGTATACGCCGTTGATATCGTATATTAATGCGCGCCTGGTCGGTATCTGTGGCCAGCATGTGCGAATCCCGTTTCTGCGTGAGGCCGCGTTCATCTTGTCCGGTTACAAGGGCGTTGAGATCTGGCTGGCGCCGATTCCTGTTGATGAAATGGGCACCGGTGCGCAGGGCTTCCGGACCAAGGAACTGACGGGCACGAACTACTGGTCCCACGTGAAGGCGAAGGGCTTGATCATCCCGCTCAGCTTCATTCTCAGCTTCATCTTCTGGGGCTTTATCTGGAAATCGGGTGCCATTCCCTCGGAGATGTATCCGTTTGCCGAGAAGATGTGGGACCTGCGTGCCAAGAATACGGTGCTGATGTGGTCGGCCACACTCGACATGGAGGGAGCCAAACCGCTCTTCTTCCAGGCCTTGCATCCGACGGTCATGGCGGGCTCATTCTCCTTTACCATGCTGGCCTTTACCGTTATGTCGGCGTTCAGCATGCCGGTGATGGCCATCTATGGATTTGTCCAGGGGGTTGGCCAGATGCCGCATGCAACGGTGCCATTGGTCATCGGGGCGCTCCTGGGCAGATTCTATTTCGGCAAGAAGTTCGAACGAAAACGGTTCCTGCAGATTGTGCCCGTGCTGTCGGCCGGGTACGGGACAGGGATAGGACTAGTCGCCCTGATCGGCGTGGGTATTAATCTGATTGTTAAGGCGGTCTCGTCGTTGCCGTTTTAACTATTGAAAATGGAAAATCGATAAATTGAAAATTGAAGACTGCGTAGCGACCAGAACCTTCGACTGTCAATTGCCCATGAACAGGAAGGAGAGCTTGAAGAGGGGAAAGTGAAGATTGCGGAGCATCTCGAATTTTCAACTTTCAATTTTCAATCTTCAATGGAGACGATCGGTACACAAGTAAGGCTGCCGTTCAAGCGTGCCTTGGCCATTGCGGTCAGTGGGATTCGTATCCGGCTGGGGCGTTCACTGGTTACGGTGTCGGGTGTGGTGCTCGGGATTGCGTTCCTGATGAGCAATCTGACCGGCCAGATTGTCAAGACGGCCTTGAGCGAGGAGCGCGAACAGAGCCAGCGTGTGGATATGATGATGAGCCTGGTCAATGCCGAGGTCGGAAGCCTGGAGGACCGGACTGTCGCCGTGGCCGCGTTCGGGCGGGTTACGGCCACCGATCTGGCCTTTGTGGGGCGGGTAAACTCTTCCGGTCCCGCTTTGTTCCGGGCGCATGGGCTCGACAGGAGTGGCTTAACGGCCGTTTCCCTGCAGGAGCTTGGCAAAGATGCAGACCTTGTATTTGTGATGGGTGATGCCGCATCTGCTTCTATTTCCCTCCAGGAGTTGACCGCAGGCATGGCAAGCCCGCTCGTGCTCGATACGCAGGCAGACCGTGAGTACACCGGTGAGGTCGGCGATGGGATTCGGCGGGAACCGTTCTTTGGAAAGCAGGCTGAGGATATGAAAGAAGAGGCGGAGGTAGCCGCGCGCACGGAACGTTTCCGCGTCACGTGGATCCTCGTGATTTCCCTGTTGGTCACGGTGGTTACCGTTGCCAACGCGCTGCTCATGTCCGTCACGGAACGGTTCCGTGAGATTGGGACGATGAAATGTCTTGGTGCACTGTCTAAATTCATTCGCAGGCTGTTTCTGATCGAGAGTGCCCTGATCGGCATGGCCGGGTCCGTCTGTGGGGCGTTGGTTGGAGCCGCGCTGACGATGGTGATTTACGGCGCCATGTACGGGTTTGGCAAGGTGCTACTGTCGATTCATTATGGCCAGCTGTTGCTGGCTGCGGTTGTGGCCGTTGTCTGCGGCAGTATCTTGTCGATGGCTGCAGCCGTCTACCCGGCGCGTGTTGCATCGCGCATGGTCCCGGCCGATGCGCTTAGGAGCACGGTGTAGATGAAGATGGAAGATAAACAGTTGGAACAGCTCTTTCGTGGCGAGAACGAGGCGGGAAAACTGGATCACGTGATCCGGGCGGTCGATGTTCGCAAAGTCTATACCATGGGCGATAGCGAAACGCATGCCTTGGCCGGGGTGTCGCTCGACGTACGGCGCGGGGAATACCTCTCTATTATGGGTCCGTCCGGGTCCGGCAAGAGTACGTTTTTCAACATGGTCGGCGGCCTCGACAAGCCGACCGAAGGCAAGGTCTATATTGACCAGGTCGATATTGCGCAGCTCGATCCCTATGAGCTTGCGTGGCTGCGCTGCCGCAAGGTGGGCTATATTTTCCAGACCTTCAACCTGATCCAGGTAATGTCCTGCATCGAGAACGTCACCTTGCCGATGGCCTTTGCCGGGATGGACAGCGAAGAGGCGCGTGATAAAGGCATCGAGATTCTCGAGAGGGTCGGCCTTGGTGACCGCGCGCTGCACAAGCCCGCCGAAATGTCCGGCGGCCAACAGCAACGGGTGGCGATTGCCCGGGCGCTGGCAAACTCGCCCGACATTCTGCTCGCGGATGAGCCCACCGGTAATCTGGACCTTAAGACGGGCCAGGAGATCATCACGCTGTTCTCGAAGTTGCGCGAAGAGTTGGGGGTTACGATTATTACGGCCACACACGATTTGAAGATGCTCAAGAGCTCCGATCGCATCGTCTGGATTGAGGACGGGCTGATCACACGCGTCAGCAAGCCGGAGGATATGCAGATTGAGCTGGCTGATATCGAAGGAGAATAGTCATGCGACTGTTCGGATGGAGCGGGAAGCGACGGAACGTTCGGCCGGTGATAGTCGATCGGTTTGCTGTCATCCCGCTTCTGTCGGAGACGGTCGAGCTGCGACGAGATTCCGACGGGAACGCGCATCTGCGCGAAGCGCCGAACCTGAACGGCTTGCGCAAGAAGGTCGTGGAGCTCCTGGGCCACGACTACAGTCGCAAAGTCCAGTTGGATGAGTACGGAACGTTGTTCATCGACATGGTCGACGGGTCGAACCGGCTGAGTGATATTGTGGATCGCATGGTTGCAGAGTTCGGGAAAGAGCGGAAAGACGTGGAAGAGGGCGTGGTCCTCTTCACGAAAAAACTGATGACCCTGAACATGCTGAAGTTGAAGGTGGAAGGAAGTGAGGCCTAGAAGATGGCGAGGGAAATCATAGCGCGTGCCACGGACGTTACCCGTCGCTACCGACTCGGGGCCGAGGAGGTCTGGGCTCTTAACGGCGTGTCGATGGATATCTATGAAGGCGAGTATCTTTCCATCATGGGGCCGTCCGGTTCGGGTAAGAGCACATTCTTCAATATGATCGGTGCACTCGACGTGCCGACATCCGGAACGATTGAGTTCATGGGCGCGGACCTGTTCTCGCTGCCGGAAGACAAGCAGGCCTGGATCCGTTGCAATCAGATTGGCTACATTTTCCAGACCTTCAACCTGATCATGGTGATGAGCGCGCTGGAAAACGTGACGCTGCCCATGATTCTCCGTGATGAACCCCAGGAGCAGGCAGACGCACGCGGCAAGGAGATCCTTGAGATGGTGGGGCTGGGGCATCGCGTGCATCATCTTCCCGACCAACTGTCCGGCGGCCAGCGGCAGCGTGTGGCCATCGCCAGGTCATTGGCCAACTCCCCACGAGTCATTCTGGCTGATGAACCCACCGGCAACCTGGACAGCAAGATTGGCCAGGAGATCATCGATCTGCTCAAGAAGCTGCAGGTGGAGCAGGGCGTGACGATCATCACCGCGACACATGACAGCAAGATGCTGGAGATCTCAGACCGGATCGCCTGGATCCGCGATGGAAAATTGGAGCGTATCGAGAATCGTGAGGACGTCGAAATCAAGAGCGGCAGTATGCACTAGCCGCAATCATGCACCCGGGGATGACGACAGGAAGTTGAACGATGAGACGATGGTCCGTTGAGAAGGCGCAAGCATGGGGAGAGCGACAGCCCTGGTTCTTTGGTGCCAACTTCTGCCCGAGCACGGCAATTAACCAGCTTGAGATGTGGCAGAAGGAGACGTTTGATCCTGAAACGATAGAGCGTGAGCTCGGATTAGCCCAGGGCATCGGCATGAACATCATGCGCGTCTATCTTCACGACTTGCTTTGGGAGCATGACCGTGACGGCTTCATAGAGCGTATCGAACAGTACCTGGCCATTGCCGACGCAAAGGGTATCCGAACGATGTTCGTCATTTTTGATGACTGCTGGAAGGGCGATTTCGCGCTCGGGCCGCAGCCTGAACCGGAGCCCTATACGCACAACTCCGGCTGGATACAGTCGCCCGGTCACCCAGTCGTCGAAGATCCAACCCAATGGCCGCGACTCGAGCGCTACGTGAAGGAGCTGTTGAACCACTTCAAGGAGGATCAGCGCATTGCGGTCTGGGATCTCTACAATGAGCCGGGGAATGGCGTTGACGGCGTTGCGAACCTGGGCACGCAACGTGCAGGCAAGAGCATTCCTTTGGTGAGAGAGACGTTTGCGTGGGCCCGGTCGATCGTGGGGATGACCCAGCCGCTGACCGTTGGGTTCTGGTGTCCTCAGGAGGATATGAACGAATGCGTTCTCGAGCTCAGTGACATCATCAGCTTTCATGGATATGATCAGATCGACAAGGCCTTGAGCGGTGACGGTACGCTCGCAGACAAAGTTGCCCGCGCCTGCGAGCAGGGCAGACCTGCGATCTGTACCGAGTACCTGGCGCGGGCCGTGGGGTCTACCTTTGAGAAGTCAGGACGCTATCTGAAGGATCACGGCGTTGGCGCTATCAATTGGGGGCTTGTTTCCGGCAAGAGTCAGACAATCTATCCCTGGGGCTGGACAAGGGAACAAGGCGAGCCGGAACTTTGCTTCCATGATGTTTTCAAGAAGGATGGCAGCCTGCTGCATCCCGAAGAGTTGGAAATTCTTAGAGAGCTTGGAGAGGTAATATGAAGACAGGAAATTCCAGTGCTGAAGAGTTCGCGGCGTACGAGAACATGGACTTGCCGTTGGCCTTGTCGGACGATGGGACTCGCGACTGGCATGAGAACTGGGTGCTGGACGGCCAACGCGCCGAGGTCCGAAATACACCGAAAGGT
This sequence comes from Kiritimatiellia bacterium, assembly GCA_030745755.1. Lineage (GTDB taxonomy): Bacteria > Verrucomicrobiota > Kiritimatiellia > UBA8416 > JABMPJ01 > JABMPJ01. The sequence continues at coordinate 59,871 of JASLOA010000052.1, forward strand.
ATGGTGTTTGCGGGCGGGCCCGTCGCTGGTGATCAAGCCTGCCACGCTGTGCTATGGACGCGTAAGTCGTTCTCCGGCCCGATGAAGGTCGAGTTCGACTTCACTCGCCTGGACTTCATTTTCTGGGGCGTGAACATCCTCTATTTCCATGCCCAGGGGGTTGGCGGTGAATTTGACGAGGATATTCACAAATGGGCGGACCGTCGCGAGATTCCGTTTATGGACACCTACTTCCGGAACATGAAACTTCTGCATCTTTCATACTCCGCCTTTAATAATGAGGATGGCAACGATGATGATTACCTGCGCGTACGCCGCTATCCGGTCGCTGAGGGGCGGAGCATGGACGATATCGAGGTGCCGCCTACGATTGAGGACACCGGCTTCTTTCAGGCAGGGATGCTTCATAATATATGCGCGGTGAAGACCGCAGATAAGCTTGCGCTTCGGATTAGGACGGAAGCCGGCAGCCTGCATCATGTCTGGGATACAACACAAGTAGCTCCGCCGCAGTCAGGGCCTTTGGGCATCCGCCATATGTGGACCAAATGTTCACGTTACGCGAATATGAAGATATTCAGTAATTAGTCATCAGTTGTCGGTGATTAGCAACCAGTTATCAGGTGAGCTTGGGCGGTTGTTAGGAGAGGGATAGGATGGCGATAGCACGAAAGAGAGACGCCGGGAAGACGGCGGAAGAAACGGGGCGGCTACAGCGATTCATCGAACAGGCCCGGTGCTATGACGCTCTGCCGCGGCGCGCGCACAAGCCGGACCTTCACTTCGCCCGTGTCCGCAACAAGCAACACAGAGATCTTTATCTGTGGATCATGGACGGCAAGCAGCGCGTTGGGCTTGTCAACATGGAGTTCGGCGAGATCGAGCTGTTCCATTTTCTGCCTCCGGAAGGCGGGCGGATCGTGCCGTACAAGATGCGGGAGATTTACACGTGGCTCACGCTGAAGGGGGCACGCATCTGCCTGGTTCCGCAGGGCGGCCGGGGGCTCCAGGACGGAGAGCTGGCTGGTCTGGCGAGCAGGGGCGAAACGGTCACACTCTCCTACAGCGAGACACGGGATGGAGACATGCTGTTGAAGCAGGACGTTACACTGCGCTTCGATCCTCTACTCGGATATGTGTTGGACTGTGATTTCGATCTACGCATGGAGAAGCCCAGGAAGTTCGAGTATGCGAACCTGCTGGCCGGCGGACTTGCCGAGTGCCGCGACGACCGCAAGCGCTTCCAGAAGTGCGTGTGGACGCGGAAGGACGGCAAACTTTGCTACATGTATCAGAACCCCTTGTCGCTCATGCAGCGGTTCGCCCCCAGGTGGCGGGACATGCCTGCGGGTGGATTCGTCGGATGGGTTGCTGAGCCGGACATGAATCCATTTCTCGAGATGATCCAGTCGACCCCGACCACATTCGAGACCTGCGACGAATGGTACGATCAGCACGTCTTCGGCAAAGCCCCAACCAGGAAGAGCGCGGATGGTTTCTACTACATCACGGCGACGTATCGGCTGCTGAGCCTTCCGTTTCCGGTCGCCAAGGAGCTGGAGGATGCCGCGCGCACCATGCTGCCGTTGGACGACTGGGACGGGAAGATAGGTTTTCTTCAGGGCGTGGTGAACGACTGCGAAACGCTGGTGCCGCCCGGGACGCTTTACAACGGGTGCCTGTGGACCAAGACCGCCCAGCTCGCCAGGCGAATGGGGCACTCCGGCAAGCAGTCTATACGGGTGAAGGGCGGCCAAACCGCGGAACCCATTCTTGGTGGGGCCCCGATCGGTCTGGAGAGAGGGAGGCGTTACCGTTTTGCAGCCTGGGTGCGTACCCGCGGTGCAACCGGCAAGGGCGTGCGTCTACGCCTGGATGAAGTCGTCTGGAGTTGGAACGACTGTCGAGCTACGTATTTCTCGAAAGCCCTCAAGGGAAACAACGACTGGACTCGACTTGAAGTCGAGTTCGCGGTGAGGACCTTTGACCCTATCGCTAAACCAGGTCTTGTGGTTGAAGGCGAGGGCACGGCCTGGTTCGATGATATTGAGCTGGTTGAGGTCGGGAAGTAGAGATGCTACAGATCAGATGGTGTCACGTTGCTGTGGTTGTGCTCTTGGCGGCTATTCTCGCCGCTGCCGTGCTTCTGCCTGTTCGTCAAGCGAGGATGAGGAGCCGGCAGGCGTTGCTGGTTTCGTCATTGCAGGAATCGGTTCTTCCCCATGTGCTGAGTGGGGACGAGGAACTTGCGGAACAGACTTACGCCAACTTTGAATTGCTTGCGAGTGATCCATCTGTGGCGCAGGAGATACGGGCGCAGGTGATAGCCGAGCAAATCAAGGCACCGGCCAGCGAAGGAGATGCGGCTGCGCAGTTCGCTATGGGCATCATTCTTGAGTGGGGCTTTGGCGAAGAGGGGGATCCGGAAGAATCCGTCGAGCGATACCGGAAGGCGGCTGAGCAGGGCTACGCGCCGGCCAAAGCCAGGATGGGGCATATGTATGCCATGGGTCTGGGGGTGCCGCAGGATGATGGCGAAGCCGTCGAATGGTGCCGTCGGGCTGCGGATGATGGTTATGCCCCGGCGCAGTTCAATCTCGGCGTGCGCTATTCCGAGGCCCTGGGACTGCCGCTCGATGACGAGGAGGCCGTTCGATGGTTTCTTAGGGCGGCTGAGGCGGGATATGCCAGGGCCCAGCTGGTGCTGGCGGATCGCTACCAACGGGGCCTTGGGGTGACCGCTAATCCCGCGGAAGCGGTAACGTGGCTTCGAAAGGCGGCCGAGCAGGGATTGCCCGAAGCCCAGCTTCTCTTTGGCTGGCGCTGCGCTAACGGTGAAGGCGTTCCGCTGAACGAAGTCGAAGCCGCGCGATGGTTTCGTCGTGCCGCTGATCGGGGAGTCGCGGATGCCCAGGCCTGGATTGGTGCGATGTGTGCCGAAGGGCGGGGCGGCCCAAAGAATGAGGAAGCGGCTGCGCGATGGTTGCGCATGGCTGCAGAACAGGGCCATGTCGATGCACAGTGTCATCTTGGTATCCTGTATTCGGAAGGCCGTGGTGTGCGAATGAGTCTTGCAGAGGCCGCGGTATGGTATCGCAAGGCCGCTGAGCAGGGACACGCACAGGCTCAGTCCATCCTCGGAGCCAAGTATGCCGAGGGGGAAGGCGTGGACGAAGATGCCGTTGAGGCAGCGAAGTGGCTGCGGAAGGCTGGCGAACAGGGGGTGCCTGACGCTCAATGCAACCTCGGCTTTCTCTATGAGCAGGGCAGAGGGGTACCCAAGGACAACGCTGAAGCCGCACTATGGTATCGCAAAGCCGCCGACCAGGGCTATCAACCCGCCAAAGAAGCGCTCTCCAATCTGCTGGCGTCAGCGATGAGGAGTTCATCTTCGACAACTATGAGAGAGCACCTATGAGTTTCTGCGACCTCACAAATGAAACGACCATCAATGACCGCAGCGAGAGCGTGGCTGTTGGATATGCGGCCAGTGCATTGCGACGGGACCTGAGGCGTAAGCTGGGGCTTGAATCAGAAACGAGTCGCCATAGCGGAGCGCCGTGTATTGAACTGCGCCTCGACGAAGCGAACGATGCCTTTGATGCTCACACCATCGAGGTCAAGGCTGATGGCGTCACGATTATTGGCAGCGACGAGCTGGGGCTGATTCACGGGATTTACGCATTTAGTGAGCAGTGGCTTGAGGGCGACCCCTGTCAGTACTTCACCGAGATTGTGCCGTCGCTGACAACGCAGGTTGAGATTCCCTGCAGGACGACAGAGTCAGAACCGTATACGTTCCGGCATCGCGGATTCTTCTTCAACGATGAGGATCTACTGGTTGGGTTCCAGATGGAGAAACCTGAGCATGGCTTCTCCATGGATCTGTGGCGGGAGCTGTTAGAGTTGGCGCTGCGCATGCAATGCACCTGCGTTATTCCCGGCACCAATATCCTGCCGGATGAGCCACAGATCAAGCTGGCGTCCGACATGGGGCTGTACATTGCCCAGCATCACGCTGAACCGCTTGGGGCCACGCCGTTCTTCTGGCCGCGTGGTGTACCGTTCTCGTGGACGTCCGACCGTGAACAGATCCTTCGCTATTGGCGCAAAGGCATCGAACGTCAGGTCGGTAAGCGTGTGTTGTGGACCATCAACTTTCGGGGCCTCCTCGATCGCCCATTCTGGGTTGACGATCCGAATCTTAGCCCGGATGCGCCACTGGAGACGAAGGCGCGCATCATCAACGAAGCGCTTGCCGCGCAGGTTGATCTAGTCCGCGAGATCAGGGGGGAGGAATCCCCGGAGATCTTTGGCTATCTCTGGGGCGAGCTGCACGAAATCTATAATGCCGGTCTGCTGAACTTTCCTGAAGGCACGACGATCATTCACACGGACGACGGCGATGCCTGCATGCGGACGAACCTGGAAGAGCTGGTGGGCAAATCGGCTGAACGTACGGGCGTTTACGAGCACATCTCCATGTTCAACGGTGCACAGTCCATGCGTGTGACAAGTTATGCACCACGCATCTTTGCCCGTGAGCTGAAGCGGGTGGTCGATCTGGGCATGACCGAGATCTGTATTCTGAATGTGGCCAACATACGCGAGAAGATCTTCAATCTGCGCCAGGTTGCCGGATATGTGAATCACTATGAAGCGATGGTGACAATCTGCGGGGATGACGGCGAGGGGTACTTTGATTGGTACGCCGCGCAGGTTCCCGGTGTGGTGCATCCCGAGGTGACGGCGGCCTACCGCGCCTTGACGGAGATCCCTTTCCCGTTCGACGATGCCAATCCCGACAACACGGTTGGCGACAACTTCTACACGATGGTCGTCCGCTTCACCTTGCAGCAGATCTACAACCACGAGGATGCGGCTCCGGCGATCTTCCACATGGTGCCGGTAGACACTCTGCGTGAGGCGATGGACTGGGCCGAGTCGCGGTTTGGTGATTCTGAGCCGAAGTGGGCGATGGCCGCCGAACGGGCGCACGATGCCGCAAAACACCTGGTCGGCAACCGGCGGACATTCTTCGAGAACGAAGCGATTGCGCAACTGGACAAGGTTCTATCTCTTACGCGTATGGTGTTGGCCTTTTCGCGCTCTGTGACCCATTACCTTGACGGGCGCGGATACGATGCCTACCTGCAGGCCTACCAGGCTTTGCGGCATGTTGAGGAGGCTCTGGACGTCGAAAAGCGGATTGAAGTCGGCAAGTTCAAGGATTGGCATCGCAACGATCTGAACTGTCGAACCTGGAAGTGTCGTGATTTTCTGACCACCTGGCATGCCATGCTGAATGATCTGCGGTGGCTGAATCTCGACGGCATGGCGGAAGGGCCGCAGCCCTGCTACGCATCTTACAAGTACAACCCGAATTTTCCCACGACATATCGGACGGATCTCTTTACAGAACCGGAGCGCTGAGAAGGAAGATGAGATGAAAGTAACAGTTATTGGCGCGGGTAGTCTTACCTTTGCGCGTACCATCATGAGCGACATCCTGCGGGTGCCCGAGCTTCGCGATACCGAGTTCGCGCTGACCGACATCAACAAGCGGAACCTGGATATGGTGACGCGGCTCACGAAGCGGGATATCGAAGCCAATGAGGTCGCGGCAACGGTAACCAGCACGATGGACCGTCGTGAAGCACTCAAAGATGCGGACTACGTCATCAACATGACCCGTATCGGCGGTCTCGAAGCCTTCAAGACGGATGTCGATATCCCGCTGACATACGGAGTGGATCAGTGTGTTGGTGATACGCTTTGCATCGGTGGCATCATGTATGGTCAGCGTAACATCGCAGCCATTCTTGAGTTCTGCGACGACATCAGAGACGTGGCCAGCCCGGACGTCCTGCTTCTGAACTACGCGAATCCCAATGCCATGAACACATGGGCGGCTAACGTGTATGGTGGCGTCCCGACGGTCGGTTTGTGCCACGGCGTTCAGGGCGGGCATGAGCAGATCAAGAACGTGATTGAGCTTCTGATCAATGGGAAGAAGAAACCTGAGTCCAAGGGCTACAAGAAGCTCGAGCTGAAGGATGTCGACATCATTTGCGCAGGCATCAACCATCAGACCTGGTACACGCAGGTGCTCTACAACGGGGAGGACTGGACCGATCGGCTGCTGGCCGGCTTCGAAGCGCACCCGTATTACAGCAAGTCGGAGAAGGTCCGGATCGATGTGTTGCGTCGGTTTGGCTACTACAGCACGGAATCGAACGGGCACCTCTCGGAGTATCTCCCCTGGTATCGGAAGCGCACGAAGGAGATCAAGAAGTGGATCTCGATGGACAATTGGATCAACGGCGAAACGAGTGGGTATTTGCGCCATTGCACTGAGAACCGCAATTGGTTCAAGACGGATTTCCCCAGGATGATGAAAGAGGAGCCGCCGGTTTTCACTCCGAACGAGGGGCGTAGCACGGAGCACGGCAGTTACATCATTGAGGGGCTTGAGACCGGCAGAGTCTATCGCGGGCATTTCAACGTCATCAATGATGGCTGCATCACGAACCTTCCTGAAGATGCGATTGTTGAGGTGCCCGGCTATGTGGACCGCAATGGGATCAGCATCCCGCAGGTGGGGGATTTGCCCCTGGGTTGCGCGGCCATATGCAACGCGTCCATTTCGGTCCAGCGTATGGCGGCTGAGGCCGCTGTGAGTGGGGACGTTGAGCTGCTGAAGCAGGCGGCGATGATGGATCCGTTGACCGGTGCGGTTTGCAACACCGCCGAGATTTCGCAGATGGTGGACGCCATGCTGGTGGCTCAGTCCAAATGGCTACCGCAGTACAAGGCGGCGCTGCCAGCGGCGCGCAAGCGCCTGCGCACCGAGAAGAATCTGGGCACCAGGAAGACGACGGGTGCCGCCCGAAAGCGTCCGGCCAAAGCGAAGAAGTAGCGCAGGCCAAGTGGCCCAGAAACAGGAACATGTTGATGAACAGTTCGTTCAGGAATCCGGGAAGTATCTATAGAGGGGCGCCGTTCTGGGCCTGGAACAACCGGTTGGATGCCGAACAACTCAAGCGCCAGATCGACTGCTTTAAGGAGATGGGGCTTGGCGGGTTTCACATGCATCCCCGTACGGGCATGGATACGGAGTACCTCAGCGACGAATTCTTCGACATGATCAAGGCCTGTCGTGATCACGCCGAGGCGAACGATATGCTGGCCTGGCTCTACGATGAGGATCGCTGGCCCTCGGGAACTGCGGGCGGGATCGTAACCAAGGACGAGCGCTACAGGGCACGGCACCTGCTCTTTACGCCGCGCCCCTATGTCGACAATGAACGTGGCGAGATGGCCGCTACCGCTACGGCTGGTGGCTGCCGGACGGGCCAGGGGCGCTTGCTCGCGACATACGCCGTGACGCTGGCGGAGGGGTGTCTGGCGTCTTACCGGCGGCTTCGGGAAGGGGAGAAGGCAGAACCGGGGGCAACGCTCTGGTACGCCTACCGGGAAGTTGCCATGGCATCGACCTGGTTTAACAATCAGGCGTATGTGGATACCTTGAGCCCGGAAGCGATGCGACGGTTCATTGACGTCACGCACGAGCGCTATGCGCGTGAGGTTGGAGAATCGTTTGGAAAGAGCATCCCCGCGATCTTCACGGATGAACCGCAGTTTGTACATAAGCAGAGCTTGAGGCGGGTTCTGGGTGACGACGCTGCTCTGTTGCCGTGGACGGACGACCTTGGGGCCACGTTCATGGAGTGCTATGGCGGGGACGTTCTCGATTATGTGCCAGAGCTGTTCTGGGAACTCCCGGAGGGCAAGGCGTCGGTGTGGCGCTATCGCTATCACGATCACGTATGCGAGCGGTTTACGCAGGCTTTCTCCGATCAGATCGGCGACTGGTGTGAGGCACACGGGATTGCGCTGACCGGGCACATGATGGAGGAGTGCTCGCTGGGCAGTCAGACGGCGGCGTTGGGCGAGTCCATGCGCGGGTACCGCTCGTTCCAGATTCCCGGGATTGACGTCCTGTGCGACGCGACCGAAAGTGAATACGCGACGGCCAAGCAGGCGCAGTCCGCGGCACACCAGTATGGCCGCAGTGGGGTGTTGAGCGAGCTCTACGGCGTGACGAACTGGGGCTTCGATTTCGCCGGGCATAAGCGTCAGGGAGATTGGCAGGCCGCCCTGGGCGTGACGTATCGGGTGCATCATCTCGCCATGGTCTCCATGGCCGGCGAGGCGAAACGCGACTACCCGGCCTCGATCAGCTACCAGTCCCCCTGGTACCGCGAGTACCCGGTGGTCGAAGATCATTTCGCGCGGTTGAATGTGGCGTTGAGCGATGGCAAGCCGCATGTGCGGGTGGGGGTGATCCATCCGGTCGAGTCGTACTGGCTCTGTTGTGGCCCGGTCGAGTCGACGGCGGTTGAACGGGAGGAGCGCGACCGTAATTTCTCTGGTCTGATCAAGTGGCTGCTCTATGGTTTTCTTGATTTTGATTTCATCAGCGAGTCCCTGTTACCGACACAGAAGAACGAGCCCGCTCATGGCGGTTTCGCGGTTGGCAGAATGGAATACGATGCGATCCTGGTGCCGGGCATGCGCACCATACGCAGCACGACGCTGGCTCGTCTGGAGGATTTTGCCGATGCCGGTGGCAAGGTAACTTTTGCCGGAGAGATTCCGTCACTCGTGGACGCGGAGGCGAGTGATGCGCCGGCGATGCTGGCATCGCGCTGCGAATGCGTGACCTACTCGCAGTCTCGGATTGTGACGGCCCTCGAACCGGTTCGCGAGGTCGGATTGTGGGATGCCAATGGCTTGCAGGTCGGTGGATGTCTGCATCAATTGCGGCGCGACGAAGACGGCATGACGCTCTTCGTGTGTAACACGGATCGGAACCACGGCAAAGGCGGGCTGATGCTGCGCATCCGTGGGGCGTGGCAGGTGAGCCGGCTCGACACGGCGAACGGCGACGAGCGGCCCGTGGGTGCCGAGTATCGGGATGGGATGACGCTTGTTCCTTGTGAGCTGGCCGCCCACGGACATCAGTTGTTGTCGCTGACGCCGGGACGTCGGGAACAGGGAGACTCACTGCTGCCGCCGGCATTTAGAGAGAGCTCAAGACTCGGGGGGCCTGTGCCTGTGACCTTGAGCGAACCCAACGTGCTGCTTTTGGACAAGGCAGAGTATCGGGTGGACGATGGCGAGTGGGAACCAGCACGTCATGTTCTGGAAATCGATCCGATTTTGCGTAAGACGCTGGGACTGCCCGTTGTCGATGGCGCCATGGCACAGCCGTGGGCCGATAAGGAACCGGTTGAGCATGCCGCAACCGTGACAGTGCTCTTCGTGTTTGAGAGCCGGGTGCCAGTCGTGGCTCCAGAGCTTGCGTTGGAGAATGTGGCGCATACGAAGATTGTGCTGGATGGTGTGCAGGTTCCCGCGACGGTGACGGGCTATTTCACGGACGAGGCCATTGAGACGGTGCCCTTGCCAGACTTGGCAGCGGGCCGGCATGTGTTGGAATTGCACATTGACTATAGCCGCAAGACCTACATTGAGTGGTGCTATCTGCTCGGCGATTTCGGGGTCGAAGTCCGAGGCGACAGGGCCGTGATTATCGAGCCCGTGAAGAGATTGGCCTTTGGTGACTGGACCCCGCAGGGGCTGCCGTTCTACGCAGGCAACGTGACCTATCACTGTACGTTGCCGGAGGGCGGCACGGGAATGGCGCTGCGTGTGCCCCGCTTCGCTGGAGCTCTGGTTTCCTTGACGCGCAATGGCGTGCGGATCCCGCTCGCGTTTGCTCCGCATCGTTCGACGCTGGCAGAGGTCACCGCGGGCGAAGCAATTGACCTAACGGTGTTTGGTAACCGTGCGAACGCCTTCGGGCAGGTGCACGGTTTAGACTTTGGTTGGTGGTACGGGCCCGATGCCTGGCGCACCACCGGCGATCAGTGGGTTGACGAATACCAGTTGTCAAAGATGGGGATTCTGAGTGCGCCAGTGTTGGAGCGTTCCTGTTCGTGACGGCGAGGGTGGCGGATCTATTGCTCCATGATCGGAATGGCGAGACAACGGCTCGCGGGTACAAAAGGAAGAATTGATGATAACCAGACTGACGACGCCTGAGAATCGTGATCTGTCTCCATACACCGGATGGACGAAAGCGCACTGGCGAGAGATCCATGGCCATATTTTGAGTGCGGCTGCTCGCTACGCGTCGCCGGGAAAGGCGCAGATCAAATTTCCAGGTGACTCGAGTCGCGTCGCGGGCAAGGAATCCGATTGGATGGAAGGGTTCACCCGAACCGCGTTTTACGCGGGCCCCGCCTTGCACAACGGTGAAACCATCATCACCGATCCCTCCGGTAAGTCTTTGGATCTCGCAGCCTTCTATGCCGAAGGTCTGCTCTCTGGAACGGACCCGCAAGGGCCCGAGTACTGGGGGGACCTGGAGGATACCCATCAACGCCTCTGCGAGGCGGCGGCGTTAGCGATGTTCCTGTGGTTGTCCAGAGATCAGATCTGGGAGAACCTTGGTCGTAAGGAGAGGGCCCAAGTTGCAGGATGGCTCGGCCAGATGAACCGATGCAAGGTGTATCAGAACAATTGGACCCAGTTCAACGTCCTCGTCAACGCCGTGCTGAAACGTCTGGGTGAGCCCCATTCCGAAGCGCAAATGAAAGCCAACATCGATATCGCGGAAGGCTTCTATGTCGGGGACGGATGGTATGACGATGGTCACAAGCATGCATTCGACAATTACAACCCCTACGCGCTTCATCCCTATTTCCTGTTCTGGTCCTGGCTGGACGGGGACTCGTATCCGGATTGCAGAGATCGTGTGCAGGAGTCTGCGCGCTGTTTCCTGAAGACTTATCGCCACTTCTTCGGGTCAAACGGTGCTTACCCGGCCTTTGGCCGCAGCCTGGTCTACCGCTATGCGGTGCTCGGCGTGTTTGGCTTGGCTGAAATGTTGAAGATTTCGCCGCTTTCTCCCGGTGAAGCCCGCCGTCTGGCGAGCGGTAACCTGAAGTATTTCATTGAGGGTGGCACTCTCACTGACGATGGACGCCATACGGTGCGATATCTTACGGATTGCCCACATGCGATTGACTCCTACTCGGGCCCCGGGTCGCCGTACTGGTCCGGAAAAGCGTTCTGGTGCTTTCTCCTGCCTGACGAGCATCCGTTCTGGACGGATACAGAGCAGCCGCTGCCCGTTGAGAAAGGCAGCTATGAGATCAACTTGCCTAACCCCGGAATTATCATTCAGGGAACGAATGAAACGGGAGAGGTGAAGGTGTATCACCTGCTCACCTCGATGCATCCGGGCATGGAGAAGAAGTATGGCAATTTCTGCTACTCCAACCAGTTTGGTTGCGAACCCGGCGAGTATTTTCTGCCACACCATATTGAACAGCATATTGCGTTGGTGGAGGAGGGTGGTGAACCTACTCTGCGCCACCATCCCGACTGTCTTTGCTCGAGCCCTTCGTTTGGGGCTACCCGCCATCTTCCGTATCTGGATGATGAGCAGACAGTCATCTACTCCCATATCATTCTGAAGGACGATTTTCATATCCGTTTCCACAAGGTGGTGACGACACGTGATGTGACCGTTCAGGAGGGTGGTGCTGCGCTTGGTTATGAAGAGGGCGAGCCACAGGTCCAGTCCGGCGATGGTTGGGAGCTCTGTGAACTCGACGGACGTTGGAGTTTCGTGCGGGCGCTCGCCGGGTACGACAGTCAGCTGCCGGCTGCAATTGATGGAATACGGGAGACGTGCAACGTCCTGCACCGCTTCTCAGTTGTGCCGGGCATGACGCGCAAGGCATCGTTTGATGGCAGTGTGGTCACGGGCCTGTTGGTCGCGGCCTCGGACAAGCCCGCCGGTCCTGAGGACCTGTGCAAGCTCGTCCGGGACGTGAATGTTAGCGGTAACACCGTCACGGTATGTTTCCATGATGGCGAGCGAGTGTTTACGCAATTCATGGATGAGATTCAGGATGTAGACATAGAATTGAATGGGAAACCGATCTGCGGCCGCGTTGTGTTCGCAAGAGTGCAAGCGTCTGGTGAGGGGTCCCTACTGACTGAAGATGGGGAATTTCAGAAGATAGGATAGGAGCAGATAGATGCTATACCCGATCGATACACCGACCCGGACGCGAATTGATCTGTCAGGAATCTGGCGGGCTGCCTTTGACTGGGATGAGAAGGGGTTGGATGAGAAATGGTATGAGAACCCGCCCGTGGGACGAGATATCGCCGTGCCGGCGAGCTGGAACGATCAGTTTCAGGACTGGGCTGCGCACAATTTCGTAGGCTCCGTATGGTATCACCGGGAATTCTGTGTACCGGCAGAATGGGACGGCAAGAAGAACGTATTCATCCGTGTTGGTGCCGCCATGTATCACGCCACCGTCTGGGTTAACGGTGAGTTCCTGTGCGAGCATGAGGGCGGTTATCTCCCATTCGAGTGCGAGGTGTCCTCTGCCCTGAAGAAAGGCGCCAAGAACCTACTCGTCGTGCGCGTTAATAACACGCTTTCGGATATGACATGTCCGCAGGGCAATCTTGATCCTGCGGTTGGCGGCGTGGCCAACTGGCGTGCGGGCAACTTCCCTGCCGTGCATTACGATTTCTTTGCCTACGGCGGCATTCACAGGCCTGTTGTCCTGCATAGTACGAACAAGACCTATATTGACGACTTGACCGTCAAGACCGACATCGATGGCACTCGCGGCATTGTCCGGTTTGAGGTCGGCATCGCCGGCGGGGCCGCGCGGAAGGTGGAAGTCACCATTGAAGGACAAACGGCCGAGCTGTCGGTCAATGGGGAGACAACTTCCGGATCCATCACTATCGCTGACTGTGTGTTCTGGTGCCCCGAGACGCCGCGCCTGTATGACATGTGCTGCCGGCTGTATGACGAGGACGGAACGCTCGTGGATGAGTACACGTTGCCGATTGGCGTGCGGACGGTTAAGGTTGAGGGCAAGTCCATTCTGTTAAACGGAAAGGCGGTCTATCTCAAGGGGTTCGGAAGACATGAGGACCTGCCTGTGATCGGCAAGGGGCTCAGCACCCCGTGGCTGGTAAAGGACATGGGCCTCATGAAATGGATCAACGCGAACTCATTCCGAACGAGTCACTATCCATACTGCGAAGAGATCATGCAGATGGCAGACCGTTGGGGTTTCATGGTCATCGACGAGAGTTCGGCGAACACCCTCTCATTTAACGTGGATTCTGAGGCGACGTTGAAGGTCCACCGTCAGGAGATCCGTGAGATGTATCAGCGCGACAAGAATCACCCGAGCGTCATCATGTGGTCGGTTTCCAACGAGAGCGAGACCAACGAAGAGAAGAGCGTTCCCTATTTCACGACCATACGGGACGACCTGCGGGCATTGGACGACACTCGCCCTTCAACGATTGTGATCTGTGTGGCGCAGCACAGAGAAAAGACGGCACACTTGTTTGATGTGGTTTGCTATAACCAGTACCCCGGCTGGTACATGCTGTCCGGCCGCCCGGAGAAGATTGAAGCCAATGTTGACGAACATATCCGCTCGACATGGGAGATCTTTGGCAAGCCGATCATCTACTCGGAGTTTGGCGCTGACGCGATCAGCGGCATGCATGCCGACATTCCTGAGATGTGGACCGAGGAGTACCAGAAGGATGTGATACGAATCATCATTGATGCGCTGCGCAAGCATGATTGCGTAGCCGGTGAGCATGTTTGGAATTTTGCCGATTTCAAGACGGGTCAACATACGCATCGTCCTGTTTTGAATCATAAAGGGGTGTTCACGCGTGATCGCAAGACCAAGATGGTTGCGCATTACCTTAGGGATGCGTGGTCTGACGATGGCGCACACTGGGGAACACCATTTGCATACGGTTTTCCGGACGAGCGGGGGTAACGATTGCGGTGCGGCGGATTTCAAGACGGGAAGACGCATGCGAACAACAGCGTTGAACGATAGATGGCAGCTCTTGGAGAGGCCGTTGGACGAAGCCGCGGGGCAGTCGTTGCCCGCGGCAGCAGAATGGGATTGCGCGATAGATGCCATTGTGCCCGGCGAGGTGCACATGGATCTGTTGCGGCACGGCAAGATCGAAGAGCCGCTTTACGATTGCAACGCTCCGGATTGCGCTTGGGTCGAGGACCGGTATTGGTGGTATCGTCGCACGTTCACTCATACTGGAGAGAACGGTTCACGCGCTGAACTGGTCTGTGAGGGGCTTGACTACCGCGCCGTGGTCTGGCTTAACGGCGTCGAGATTGGCGGCTCCGCCAACGCGCTGATCGCGCATCGTTTCGATGTGACATCCGTGCTGCGTGAAGGCGAGAACGAAATGATCGTCCGACTGGATGCCGGGGTTGCCGAGGCCAAGAGCAAGCCGCTTGAGAAATACGGCAAGGGAACGCACGAGAGTATCTGGGTTCGTAAATCGGCCTTCACGTTCGGTTGGGATTGGTCGCCGCGTCTGGTCAACTGCGGCATCTGGCGTCCCGTTCATCTGGACTTTCTGGACGCCGTGGTGCTGCGTGACCTGTGGGTGCGCACGCGTCTGGCGGGTGAGGATGGAGCTGTGGTGACCGTCGTGGCCGAGGTCGAGAACGTGAGCGATTCTGCGGTTGATGCGTTGCTCATGCTCGACATTCCTGGGGTTGGTGAACGCCAGGTGGAACTTCATGCGGAACCCGGCATGAATCGTGTGGAAACGGTCTTCGAGGTGGCGGCCGCCTGCCTCTGGTGGCCGCGACCGTTGGGTGAGCCGCATCTGTACGAGCTCCATGCCGAACTTAGTGCCGGCGGCACCACGTGCACGGTCAAGGATCTGCGCTTTGGAATTCGCGAGATCGCCCTTGCACAAGAGCCCCTGGATGGTGTCCCGGGCGGAAGCTCCTTCAATTTCGTGGTGAACGGCGAAAAGTGCTTTATCAATGGCGCCAACTGGGCTCCATTGGATTGCATTATTGCGCGCGTGACTCCTCAGAAACGGGAAGAAGTCCTGACCCTCATTCGGGATGCGAATCTCAACATGTTGCGCGTATGGGGTGGGGGTATCTACGAGGAAGATGACTTCTACGAGTACTGCGACGCCAACGGAATCATGATCTGGCACGACTTCATGATGGCCTGCTTTGTCTACCCCGGGGATGACGCTGATTTTCGGACGGCTCTTTCCGCCGAGCTCGAAGCGGCCGTGCCGCACTTGCGCAACCATCCGTCGATTGCCCTGTGGTGCGGCAGTAATGAGTCCGACTGGGCCTTTGAATACAACTGGTACCCAGGCTGCGAGTCGAATACCAGCTTGGTGCTTGAGCATGAACTGATCCCGAATCTGATGAAGGGACTGGATCCCGATCGCCCCTATCGGCCGACCAGCCCGTGGGGAGGGGATGACGTCAACGATGAGGATCAAGGCGATCAGCATTGGTGGGCCATTAGCATCGCCACGGGCGGCAACGATATCATCGATTACCGCAACTACCGGCGCGCGCATTGCACATTCAATTCAGAGTATGGCTATTTTGGCATGCCCGCGATAGAGACCATCCATGACTACCTTCCCGAGGATCAGCGTCACGTCGATTCCGAAGGCTTCCGCTTTCACACGAATCGGCACGGCTTCACAGAGAAGGACCAGCAGGGTGGGTTGAAGGCGTTTGAGGCGATCGATCTGTTGGCCGGTGATGCATCGGCTATGACGCTTGAAGAGCTTGTTGATGCCTCACAGCTGATACAGGCGGACGCGCTGAGAACGGCGATTGAGCAGGCGCGTCGGCGCAAGTTTGACTGCGGCGGCAGCATGTTCTGGATGTTTCCTGATGCCTGGGGTGAGATCGGTTGGTCGCTGGTGGATTACTATCTGCGCAAGAAGGCCTCATACGACTATGTCCGTCGCGCGAGTGCACCCGTACTGGTCTCCATCAAGGAGGAGGAGTACGGGGTTTCGACCTGGGTGGTCAACGATACGCTGGCTCCGATCCAGGGGGAACTGGCCTGCAGGCTCATCTCTTTTGATGGGACCGTCCGTACAGAGACAGCGGAGTTAGTTGAGATTCCAGCCAACGCATCGGTGCGTTGTACGATGGAGCGGATGACCCTGATGCGCAGTGGTGACTTCTACCATGCGAGGCTGACGGGCGCTGACGGCGTGATTGCAGAGAACGTATTCCTGTTCATGAACTTCAGGTCTGTGAAGATGGATCCGGCCCAAGTGACCTTCGATATTGTCGAGGAGGAAGAGGATCGGGCGGTGCTGCGGCTGTCATCCAATGTGTTTGCGCATTTCGTGCAGATGGATCTTCCGGCCGGGCTGGAAGCCGATGACAACTGTTTCGATCTGCTGCCGGGCGAGCCCCGCGACGTTGTCCTGCGTGGCGACATGTCAGGTCTGGATTCCCTGCGCGTGCGATGGCGTAACCAGGAAACATTGAAGGTCGATTGATGGCTAAGCATGAGTCAGTAGTTGGCGGTGAGGCCAAGGTGCGTGACGGTTCGGTTGCGCTCGTTGCCTTTGGCGGCAACGTGATTCACAAGAGAGGAGAAGGCGGCAGCTATCTTGAGCAGAAGGCCAATGCGCGCGACATGTGCGGGCGCCTGTTGACTGTGCTTGAACGTGGTTATGAGCTGGTCGTTACGCATGGCAATGGGCCGCAGGTGGGCAATCTCCTCATGCAGAATGAGCTGGCTCGCGAGATGGTGCCGGATTTGCCGCTCGATGTTCTGGTGGCCCAGACCGAAGGGTCGCTCGGATACATTCTTCAGCAGGAGTTGCTGAACGAACTGCGTCGTCGGAACCGGCGCAAGTATGTGGTGACGATGATCACGCAGGTCGTGGTGGATCGCGATGACCCGGCGTTCGGGCATCCCACCAAGCCGGTGGGTCCGTTTTACACGGAGGCCGAGTCAGATGCGTTGCGACAGCGCTTCCCTGAATGGGTCGTGGGCGAGGACGCCGGGCGGGGCTACCGACGCATCGTGCCCAGTCCGGATCCGAAGCGGATTATCCAGAGCCCGATGGTGCGTTCACTGGTCTATGCCGGCAACGTCGTGCTGGCCCTGGGCGGCGGCGGGGTCCCCATGACGAAGGATGCGAATGATAAATTTGTTGGGGTTGAAGCAGTCATCGACAAGGATCTTTCCAGTGCGCTACTGGCCATGGATATTAAGGCTGACCTCTTTGTTCTGCTGACCAATACGGAGAAGGTATGTCTGAACTATGGCACTCCGGATGAACAGCGACTGGATGAGCTTACCTGTGAGCAGATCTGTGAATACATGCAGGAAGGTCACTTCCCGGCAGGAAGTATGGGCCCGAAGCTCGAAGCCGCGAGAACCTATCTCGAGGCGGGCGGCCGGGAGGTCATCATAACTGATCCCGAGCATCTGGCCGACGCCCTCGATGGCAATGCCGGCACGCGGGTGATCTGGAAATAGGGAAAGCAATGGCGTTACAAGGCGATTTCTGGAAGTATTCGGACGACGGTAGGGAGTGCTCCTTTACGAGGCGGGATCTCAAGGAGACCTGGCAGCATTTCATCTCAACAGATGCCCTGAAGCTCATCATTTCGGAGCATGGGAGCGGCCCCTCTTTTGGCCGCTCGAACAGCAGTGACAGTTTGCTCAGCGGGAAATCACCAAGACTGGTGTTTGTTCGCGATCAGGATACGGGTGAAGTATGGACGGTGAACGGGACAGACTCGGCGGAGCAACCTTCAGATTGGACCTGTACGCATGGCTTTGGTTATACAAGCCTAGACTCAAAGACGAGTGAGATTGTCGGCAGCGTAACCTATTTCGTGCCGACAGAGGATGCGGTCGAAGTCTGGCGAATTCGACTGGAGAACACTGGCAGCAGTCCGCGCCGCCTGCGCGTGTTTTCTCTGGCGCTCTGGGACCTGGGTTTGCGGGGCTACTCGCCGCTGTTTGAGGATGTGTCTTTCACTGATGACATGATCGTGGCTGAGTGCCACCATTGGCCGTTACCTGCGCCTCGCTCCACCATGGCGGAGCACAACCGTGCTTGGGATCGGGTGGGCTTCATGGCATCCAGTCCAAGGCCCTCCGGGTTTGATTGTGTATACAACAGTTTCGTGGGCGAGTTTACCAACATGGCGCACGCGGATGCCGTACAGGACGGGGAGTGCCGTAATTCGGTGAAACGGGGCGCGGACAACTGCGGCGCCCTGCAGATGGATGTAGAGGTCGAACCCGGGGCGACGGCGGACCTGGTGGTACTGGTTGGTATGGCTGAAGACCGCGATGGTGTGGTGCGCATTCGGACGAAGTATGATACGCCCGAGTTGGCCGATGCTGCTTTTGAGGGGTTGAAGCAGTGGTGGCAGGAGTATTTGGATCGGATGCGCATCGAGCTGCCCGACCGCGACATCGAGAGCTTCGCTAACGGGTGGAACTTCTATGCGGCGTATTCTCGGTTCTATCATTTTCCGGGTGTCCGGGATACGGCCCAGGATATGGCCGTATTCTGCGCGATTGATCAGGACCGGGCTAAGCAGCGAATCAAAGAGATCAACCAGTCCCAGTTCCGTGGCGGATATACCCATCAACACATCGACGAGTTGGGACGTTTGCATCATCGGTCGATCAACTCGGATGTCCCGCTCTGGATCCCCTGGGTGAGCGCCAAGTACGTCCGCGAAACAGGTGACTATACGCTCCTTGACGAGACGTGTACGTACCAGGATGGCGGCGAGGGAACCATCTACGAGCATTGTGTTAAGGCGATTGATTACATTCATGCCGAGAGTGGTCGCTATGGGCTGCCGTTTCTCAGGTGCGGCGACTGGAACGACTGCCTGATGGGCTCGAACAAGAGTGGCGTGAGCGTATGGCTGGCCATCTTCTATCATATCAACCTGGTGGAAATGCATGAACTGGCCGCACGTACGGGCAAGACCGAAGACGCGGAACGGTTCCTGGCGCAGGCGCGTGAGCTTGAGGCAACGATCAACGACAAGTGTTGGGACGGCCGCTGGTATCTGCGAGCGTTTGACGATGATGGCGGTGTGATCGGCGGGCACACGGAAAAAGAGGGGCGCATCTACTTGAACCCTCAGACCTGGGCAATCATGGCCGGTATTGCACCGGCGGATCGGGCGTTGACCAGTATGGAGGCGGTCGAGGAGCTGATGGATACGCCCGTGGGGCTTCCCATGTTGGCGCCGTACTACACGAAGCCGCAGGAGCGGATTGGGGTGATTAGCCGCATCGTACCGGGGGCGCATCACAACGGCGCTGTCTGGAATCATGCGTCAACGTGGGCCGTTATCGCTGAATGCCGGATTGGCCGGCAGGATCGAGCGCTGGAACTGTATCGCCGAATGTTGCCGCCTTATCTCAGCCAGAAGTGGGAGGCCCACCGGTCAGCACCGTATGCCTTTGCGTCGTACACGAACACTCCGGAATCCGGCGAGACCGGGCGTACCGGTGTTGCAGGCATCACCGGAACCATCTGCTGGCTGTACCGCGCGGTGTTCGAGGGCTTTGCCGGGATCACACCCGAGTTCGACGGGCTGTGCATAAATCCCCGGCTGCCTTCCGAGTGGTGCACGATTGGCGTGAAGCGTCCATACCGGGGTAGCGTGTACAACATCAGCATTGAGTCGCGGTCCGGCGCCACACAAGGCGTGAAGGAGCTCCGCGTAAACGGTGGACTGTGCGAAGGGAACGTTGTCCCCATCCAGCCTGCCGGGCGAGATGTGGACGTTACGGTCATCTTATGAAGAAGCAGACTTTACATGTCATCAACGCCACACACTGGGATCGAGAGTGGCTGCTCTCCTTTGTAAGCTACCGCCGTCATCTGCTTCATCACAACGATCGTCTGATCGAACTCATGGAGCAGGATCCCGCGTACCGGCATTACATGATGGACGGCCAGTCGATCTGCATGGAGGACTATCTCCGCTTGCGGCCCGAGATGGCAACACGGCTGCGCAAACTGGTGCGGGCCAAGCGAATCATGGTCGGGCCCTGGTATACGTTGCCGGATATGCCGCTGCTCAGCGGCGAAGCCATTACGCGTAACCTGCTGGTGGGTGTTGCGACCTCCGAGTCCGTAGGCGGCGCGATGCGGGAGGGCTACACGGCCTGCTCCAACGGGCAGATTGCCCAGCTGCCGCAGATCTATAACGGATTCGGCATTGAGAGTGCCGTCCTATACAAAGGCCTCTCCGATCAGCGCGCCCCCCGCGAGTTCCGCTGGCAGAGCCCCGACGGTTCGGAAGTGCTGGCCCTTCATCTGGCCGCACGCTATGGCCGCACCAATTTCTACAGCCTCGTCTATCACCCCGTGATCGCCAATGTGATTCACGATACGCCCGAGAGCAACTGGGACTACGAGTTCGAGGACCACTGGGTGCCCTTTCGCGTCGACGGACAGCGTTATCACAGTCCCTATGCCTATAACGCGTTGAATGATCGAGAGGGTTGGCACCCGCACCATCTCCGTCCCTATCTGGACAAGCTGCGCAATCAGACCTCGGAAGGGGCGGCGACCTCCCACCTTGTTGGCTTCAATTGCATGGACCATACGATGCCCTTCCCGGCGACCCCCAGGCTGATTGCCGCAGCGGACAAGGCGTTTCCCGACCTGACCGTAAAAGACAGTACGCTTCCCGAGGTGTTCAAGGGGATCCGTCGCGAAGCAGGCGACGACTTGGCACTGCATGTGGGTGAGTTGCGCGACAGCAAGGTCACGTCCAAAGACCGAACGCTCTGGTGGGCGACGCTTTCCGCACGCATGGACTTGAAGATGCTGAATCGAACGACCGAGCACATGCTGATTGATCTGGCGGAGCCGGCTTGCACCTGGGCGTGGCTGACAGGCACCCGCTATCCTTCGGCATCTCTTGGCGAAGCCTGGAAGCTGTTGTTGGCATCACAGGCGCATGATTCCATCGACGGGTGCAGTCTCAGCAAAGTGGCCGATGACATTGTGGCCCGCTTTACGGATGTGCAGGCGATGAGTGAAGGCGTCGTAGGGGATGCCTGCCGCAGCCTGTTGCAGCCGGCACTGGCGCTGAAGCCGGGAGGAGAATCACCCGAGGCACAGATCATCATTTTCAATTTCGACGTCCGTCCACGCGGTGGATTCTGCCGGATGGAGGTCGATCTGCCGAAGGAGATGGCGTCGCAGCATCTTCACTTGGTGGCAGAGGATGGTTCGACCATCGTGCCGGATGTGACGCGGCTGCACGACGACGGTTCGAGTGTGCATGGTTTGCTCGGGCGCCCCATGAAGACGCATCGATACAGGCTGCAATTCGATTCCCCCGTCGTTGCTCCGTGGAGTCGCTTGACCCTGAATATTGTATCTCCGAATGGACGCCGTCCGTCCGCACAGAAGCCGCTTGCCCGCGGCAAGCGCGTGCTGGAGAACGGATTTCTGAAAGTCGTCGTGCGTGACGATGGCAGAGTGGATTTGAAGCACAAGGAGACCGGTGCGACCTACAAGGGGCTGCACTATTTCGAGGATGTCGGTGATGTGGGTGACCCCTGGAACTCCAGGCCGCTCGGCAGGACGGTGGTGTCTTCAGAAGCCGCAGAGATCGAGCTCCTCGAAAACACGGCCTGGCGCTCGGTCGTGCAGGTGAAGACGAGCATGCGCCTGCCGGCGGCCCGGTGCGATCAGCCCGAAGGGGAGAAGGGCAGGAGAGCAAAGGTGCAGCTGACCTCCCGCCTGATCCTGACCCGCTCGAGTCGCTGGCTTGAGGTCGAAACAACGATCGATAATCAATGCCGTGATCATCGCCTGCGTGCCTGTTTCCCGACGGGCATCAGGACGGATAGGACCTATGCTGGTGGTCAGTATGGCGTAGATGAAAGGGCGACGACGCTACCGGACATGTCAGAGTGGATTGAGCCAATAGACGGCTACCCGAACTTCGGATTCGCCGGTTTGAGCAATGGTAGGCGTGGGTTGGCGGTATTGAACATGGGGCTTCCCGAGTACTTTGTTACCGGAGAGAAGCATGATGTGCTGACGCTCACACTTCTGCGTGCCATCGGCCTGAAGCGCTGGCCAGTTGGCTATGGTGTCAAGGAGATGGAGGGCAGCCAGAGCCTGGGGCAGTTGACGATGCGCTACGCGCTCTATCCTCACGCGGGGGGATGGCAGGAAGGTAAGCTGTGGCAGGCCTATCGCGATTTCGCCAGCCCGTTGCTCTGCTCGGAGCTCATCGGCTCGGTGTGCAAGGGCGGGAAGAGCATGCTGGCACTTGATGCTGAGGACCTCGAGGTCGCCTGCGTCAAGAAGGCCGAGCGCGAGGATGCATTGATTGTCAGGGTTTGGAACCCGACTGGTGTCGAGCAAAAGGGCAAGCTGGCCGTTGGCATTCCTTTCGAGTCGGTAACGACTGTGAACTTGAACGAGGATCCGCAACCTGAAGACGGGGTGACACTGCGTGCCAGTCGTCTTGTCGCTCGTCTGACGGTTGATCCCGGCAAGATTGTTACTTTGCGGTTTCAGTTTGGTGCGAAGGGGCGTTCAACGGATGAATAAAGATCGCATTCTATGTGCAATGGTCTCAGGGCTGTGCTTTGTCAGTTCCGGCGTGGTCGCACAAGAAGAGGCGACCGGTAAGCCGACGCCGCCCACCGCCGTGAGCCTGCTGAAAACGGATGAGCCCGTTAAGATTGATGGCGTATTGGATGAGGCCTGCTGGAAAGCGGCTGAGCCTGTCCGGATGGAGTTCGCCTATGGGAAACTGGGCGTGCGGAGTGAGCCGCTGCCCGCAAAGGTGTACTACGCCTGGGATCATGAGTATCTCTACGTGGGGTACGAGACATTTGACACCACGCTTCGTGCCGCAGGAAGTGGTGAAGAGGAGGGCGCGCAAGGCAATAGCCGCGAAGCGTGTGCTATCGGCGGCTCAAATGATGTGTTCGAGATATTCGTATCCTTTGATGATCCCCACTTCTTCTGGGAGCTTCACCACAATGCTGCCAACAACTTCAGTGATATATGGGTGACCGTGGCAGGGAAAGACTGGCCTCTTCATCGATCGTCCCGAGCCTACCAGGGAATTATCTGGTCCCCAAAGGAATCTCTGGACTACGCCTCGCTGGAGACCGCGGTGCGCCCGAAGCGGAAGAAGGATGGCAAACCGGGAACCGTGAACCAAGATGATGATGTCGACGCGGGGTACGTGGGTGAGCTGCGCTTTTCATGGAAGTCGCTTGGCGCGCCGAAGGAGTGGTTACGCGGCGCTGACAAGATCGATGGGAAGAGCATCGTACTGTTTGCCGCAGTTCAGGACGGCGCCGGGACTCCGCGTTACCATCACACGTCTCCCCACCAGAAGATAACGGGCTTCTTCCACACGGAAGCGGCAGGATGGCCGCGCTATCGTCTTGTCGATCCAGAAAGGGATAGTAATCAGTGACTACCGATCACTACTGTCCCAACGTTTGAGAAATTGAGAGATTCGAGTGTACGAGTAGGTGTACGAGTAAGCGATTGGCGGGGCTTCTACGTACTCGTACACCTACTCGTACACACATATCTCTTCCTCGCCTTGCCAAGTCGCCAACGTACGAACTCAATTGCAGATGATTGACGACCAACAGGTTACGCACACCGCGCGATCGAACACTGGGACACTACTGACTACCGATCACTGATAACTCTCCCATCTCATCCTAACCATGCGAATACAAATGACGAAATCTGGGGCTTCCAAACGTGCGGGGCTTGTGGCCGTTCTTACGACCATGGTAGCGGCAGTCACTGTGCCTGTTTTCGGCGTTGAGTGGTCGCGGTGCATCGATCTTGAAAGTGCACCTTCTGCAGGACAGGGATCGGGTTCCGACGGGTACAGTGCCAAAGCACTGGACCGTGATATGGTTCATGTCCCCGGTGGAAAGTTGCTTTACGGAATGACACGTGAGGAGAAGCATCGCGCGGCCGTCGCGGCGGGTGTGCATCCGGATATGTTGCGCGACCATTCCAACAGGGAGTCACTGGAGGTGAAGGCTTTCTGGATTGACCGCTACCTGGTCACACGCGGTCAGTTTGCACAGTTTATCAAGGAGACCGGTTACACGATCATAACGAACGGCTGGGTTGTGGGCTGGCGTGAGCTGGCCGGGTCCTGGCCGGCGGATCGGCCGGGCACGGAAGCGCTGCCGATGATTGGCGTCAATGCAGCGGACGCGGAAGCCTACGCGCGTTGGGCGGGCAAGCGGCTGCCGACTGAAGCGGAATGGGAATTAGCGGCGCGAGGGAGCGACGGTCGCCTGCATCCGTGGGGAACAGCACCGGCATCGAGCGCCTGTTATGTGGGGCGGGGAAATATATCTTTCTCGTCGACCTTTCCTGTCGGATCCTGGCCGGCGGGCGCAAGCCCCTGCGGCGCGTTGGATATGGAGGGGTTGGTCTGTCAGTATGTTCGTGCCATCTGGGGTCCACAGACGCACATCCTGGTTGGTTCCAGCCTGTTTCATACGCAGCCCTATTCCCGTATGGTGACCTCTCGTTTCGGGTGGATTCCCAGCATGCGCAACTATGTGTCCGGTTTCCGGTGCGTGTCCAACGACCCGCCGGCGGGCGGTGCTGTCAGGGCATCCTATAGATCTGGTCCGCGCGTTCTGCCCGAGACGCTTTCGATGAGAAAAGATCTCTACATGAAGCAACCCATTACGCTTCATGGAACGGAGACGACTACGCTGGAGATGCGAGTGCCGTGGTTTCCGGAAAGTGTATGGCTGATCGACGTGCCGGAAACAAAGTTTGGGCCGTGGCCCGGCGCAAACATGTGGCCGGAGCCGGGCACAGAGGTCGATTGGCAGGTTACGGCTGATGGACAGCGTGCATCCTATGTGCGGGAGCGGGGTCGTCAGCGTCTTGCTTTCGAGGCATGGGTGGACGGGAACAGTGTTGCGTTCAGGTTTGATACCCGAAACATCGAGCATGATGACCGCATTCTGAGCCACGTATGCATGAAGACGATAAGCCCCTTCTTCTCGAGCCAGGAGCGCATAGCACAGGGCGTATTGTATAGGGGCAAGTTCGTTCGTGTAACGGATCACAAGGCGGGTTTCCGGCCAAACTGGCGGGGGGATGTTCGCGTTGAGGACCGGCAGCCGTATCACTGGTCCGTCGATAGCGCCGTGCCGCCCGGTAACCACGCGCTCCTGCGTTCATACGACGGCACCGCATTCGTGGCCCGCATCGGAAGCGGCCGCTGTGGTGTGTGGGGCAACAGCTCGATCCCATGCACGCACCTCGTGCCCATGGATCAGAACCACCCCCAGGCCGGGCGCGTGGTCTTCTTTATCGGCGAGCTCGATGTGCTCGCGGATCAACTGCGGTAGCTCAAGGCAAGAATCAAAGCAAGAGAAACTGATGGATGCGACGCTGCTTAGGCTTGTTTCTTCTCTGGGGCTGCTTGTCACGCCGGTGGTCGGCACGTTGAAGAAACTGTTGCAGGGAGTCGCCGTTCGCTTCCATGAATCGGGGCAGGGAAGATCATACCAATTAGAGGACTACGCAACGCAGTCCTGATTCCGAAGCCTGGCAGAACCCTCCCGTAACGCTCTTGCTTTCTATCGATAACGTAGTGGAGAGATATACGTGCCCGTACTGCAGAGGCGATTCCTGATCGGTCTATACCATCTAGAATAGAGGTGTTGCATGCGTTGCTAGCTGGAGCCGGGGGGCGCGTGAAGAGGCCAGATGCTGGGCTGTCGACGTTAGTGGTTTACATCTCGGAAACGATAGGTTACTTTCTCTCAAGTTTCACAAAAGTTACAGGGGTATATACTATGGCAGTTCTACAGCGTACGATTGCGGAGAAGCTGGGTGTATCGCAGATGACCGTTTCCCGCGCCTTGCGCGGGGAGAGCGGTATCAGCCAGGAGACTCGGACCAACATTCTTGATACGGCTCGTGAGGCCGGACTGGCCTTGCCGCCCTCTCCCAAGTTGGTGAACGATACGACTTTGCTCCATGCGCTCTGTGTTATGGGCGATTCGGGAGGTGCAGAGGGGTTCTTCTCACGCTTGCGCGATGGGATGAGTCGCGGGGCCCGTGAATGCGCCAGCGAGATTATGAGCTGTCCGGAGCCGCTCGGCGCATGGCCTGCGGTGGTGGCGCGTAAGCAGGTCGACGGCGCGGTTCTCTTGCGGGGCGATAATCGTGCGCCACTGCCAGAGCCAACGTGTCCCGTACCTCAGGTTTACCTGTTCGATGGACCGGAGCACGCCGACGTGGTGACGGTGGATAATTTCGACGGTGGTGTTCAGCTTGGTGTACACCTTGGTGAAATGGACCATCGTCGGGTGGCGTTTGTTGGACCTGAAACCAACTTGGCGCGTGAACGATTGGCCGGGCTGCGCACCGGGCTTGAACGGTCGGGCGGTGAATGCCCGGTTGATGTCGTGCGGATGCGACCGGGATGTGGAGGGCAGGGGAGTGGACCCGTCGACAGCTTGCTTGGCGGCGAGACGCGGCCCGAGGCGCTCCGTGAACGTTTTACCGCGATCATGTTCTACAATGACTTCTTCGCTGTGCACGGCATCAAGCGCCTGAATGAGGTCGGTCTGAGGGTGCCTGAGGATATCAGTGTTGCAGGATTCGATGGGGTCGGTGCGGCCAACAATGGTGGGCAGCAGCTGTGTACCTGTGCCATTCCTCTGGAAGAGCTTGGCGCCGAGGCCACGCGTTTTGTCTACTGGCGCATCGAGCACCCCAATGCCGTCCGACGTAGATTGGTGCTGGAAGTTGCACTCGTCCCGGGTGATACGGTGATTCGTGTGGCCGATCAGGGCTAATGAGCACAACAGGCTGGCAGCGTCCGCGCAAACTGAATTGTGGCTGGCTGCCTGACTCAAGTAGCCCCGGCCCGTCCCGGGCCGTGGGCCGAGGATGGAAAGGGCACGTGAAGCCTTCAGGAGTGCCCGCAGCCTAACACATTCTCATCTCCTACCCACGTTTTCTCGCCCAGCACCAGAGAGGGCAGGCCCCCAGGCTGGGACAGCCTGGGGCTACTGGATCTCACCCAGGAGGAGCAAGTGCTTCGCCAGGGCGGATTGGTTGTAACGTATTCACGGATGGACACCTGGTGCCGCGCTTCAGAGGTGCCAGAAGAAGCTGCAAAAGGCTTGCCATTGAGCGCAAAGGCGGAGTACCGTTTACCGAACGGTATCTCGGCATCCGCAATCCGCTGCAAGAAGCCCTGCGACCTTAACATCCAATCCTGAAAGAGAAACTTTGCTGTGAGTGATGCAAGGATTCGACAGATACCAGTAATGGACGAGAGCCGCATGAGGCTTTCGCTGAACGGCGAATGGCGAGTACAGAAATGGCCGTTCTCGACGGATGAAGTGGCCTTGGCTGCACCGGCAACGGACGATGCGGACTGGGAGTCGATGGCGCAGCCCGGCAAGGTGTTCTATGCCGATCCGGAAGCGCACAGTCGGGACATTCCGAACTGGGATCGCGTTACACTGGCCCACATTGATCCTGAGGATGGCGCGGTTCTGCGCCGTCGTGTGACGATTCCCGCGGATTGGCAAGGCAAGCGTATTGTGCTGCGCTTCGACGCGGTCTACCCCGCAGGTCGTTTCTACCTCAACGGGCACTGTCTGGGTGAGCACATGAGCGGTGTTACGCCTGTCGAGTTCGATGTGACGGATCGTGTCAATGCCGGTGAGGAGGCGGTGGTGGCCGTCCGGCTGATCCGCCGTCACAAGTTTGTGCAGATGGATATGGTGCGACATTCGCTGGAGTTCGGCGGACCGGCCCAGCCGGCGGAGCTGTTTGCCGTCGAACCGTGCCACATCGTCGAGGATCATCTGATCACGGCACTTGCTGGCGATCTTGTAACGGGAACAGTCAGCGGAGCGGTGACTGTTGTCAATACGGGTGCGGATGCAACGTCGGCCGCCCTGTCGGTCGAGTTGGTCGATTCAGCCGGGAACGTCGTGGCTGAGGCCGCCGCCGAAGCGACGGTTGAGGCCGCTGCCGAAGCGTCGTTGCCGCTGTCCTTGACCGTGGCGAACCCGCAGCTCTGGAATGACGAGTATCCGGACCTCTACACCGTGAGGATTCTGCTGACAGCCGGAGAGCAGCCGGCACAGCGCATGAGCTATCGTACGGGATTTCGCTACTTCGATCTCACGCCGGAAGGCCCGCGTCTGAACGGGAATCCGGTGAAATTCCGAGGGGTGAACCACCTGACATTCCACCCGGAACACGGGATGTACACGCCGAAGGAATGGCTGCGTCAGAACCTGACAATGATGAAGCGGTGCAATGTAAACATGATTCGCACCCATTACACCGGGCCTCGTTGTCTGAGTGACCTGTGCGATGAGATGGGGATCTATCTGCTTCAGGAGCTTGCGATTGACTGGGGTACCGATTACATCCACGACCCTGAATGGATGCCGCCGGCATGGCTGCGGATCGAGGGGGCCGTCCGTCGTGATCGCCACCATCCCTCCCTGATGGCTTGGAGCGTGGGCAATGAGAACATGCCCAACACCAGGGAGGTCGCAGAAGCGGGCTGGAATCATTTGCGCGAGTTCGATGCGCTGGTCAAGCGGATCGATCCCAGCCGTCCGACCATCTTCCCGCCGCCTGGTCCGGCCAACAAGATCACAGGTAACTTTGAGCTGCAGCTTGGTGACATCGCCGATACACACTATGTCTTTGATAATGTTAAGCGCTTTCTGGCGGACGGGAAGATTGAGAACGCAAATAGCTGGGAGGCCGACATGGTCGTCCACACGCGCGAAGCTGCGCTCGAGCAAGGCTGGTCCGGTTGTTGGGTGAGCACGGAGTATGGCATCTTCAATGCGATGCCCGATCTGCTGCACTCGCCGCATGCATCGATCATTGATGATATTCCCGAGGAGATTCCGTCCGACAAGAGCTCCTTCGTTGCGTTCGAGGAGCGAATGCGGCGGGAGTGGGGTTTCATGCGGGGAGAGCCGACCTGTCTCGGCGGCGCCTTCTTCCCCTGGCTCTCCTGTGGCGCCGGTAGTGCGGAGGCGGGCAATCCCTGGGGCTGGGTGCGCTGGGGCGAGGACTGTGATTGGGGCGTCATCACGGCCGACCTGTTGCCGAAGCCCTTCTTCTGGATCATGCGTGTCCTTCTTAGCCCGGTATGGTTCCCCGAACGGCTTACCTGGAATCCGGGCGATACCGAATTGTCCTTCACGGTGGAAAACCAGTACAACGCGATTGATCTGGCGGCGTGTACGCTGCGCGTGCAGCAGGGCGCGGGCGGTGACTGGATGACCTGCCTCAGGAGTTTTGAGGATATTCAGGTGAACTGTGCGCCGGGCGCCAGGGCGGAGGTCCGTGTCCCGTTGCAGCCGCATCTGCTCGAGTGCCTGGAGAAGGGCAACTTTGGTTTGTGTCGCTTCACCTTGCTTGATCCTACCGGGTACCGCCCCATCGCGGCCGAGGCACTGGTCATGCCTGCGGAAGGCGAGGCCGGCGTGAACGACACAGCAATGACGATTGGACCGGACGCCGTGCTGGCGCCGTAAAGCGGGTAGTAATCAGTGATCAGTAATTAGTGATCCGTTATCAGTTTGGGGAAGTGAGACAGGGGAAGATAAGGGCGGGATCCTCTTCCCGTAGTCTTTCGCCATAATCTTTTGCCCTCATCTCCGGAAGGGCAGAGAAGGAGAACAGATGGATCAGTACGGATACTTTGACGAGGCTGCGCGCGAATACGTCATCACCCAACCTGCGACACCCACCCCTTGGATTAATTACCTGATGGGCAAGAACCTGAAGGCGTTCGTTTCCAACGGGGCAGGGGGCATGCTATGGCACGGCGAACCCAATTGCGGGCGGATGACCCGCTACCGTTTTAACGGGTTGCCGATGGATTCGCCCGGCTTCTATCTCTACGTGCGTGACGGGGAATCGGTGTGGAACCCATCCTACTATCCGCGCATGGTGGAGCTTGATCGATATGCCTGCCGGCACGGACTCGGTTACACCCGTTTCGAGGCGGAGAAGGATGGGCTCGCGGTCACGCTCACCTTCACGATTCCCATGGCCGATGACGTCATGCTCTGGGATGTGACCCTGACCAACCATGGCGAGACAGAACGTGACGTGACGCTCACGCCCTATATGGAGCTCTCGCTGCATGATTCGGACAAGGATGTCAGCTTCTTTCTGGTGTGCGGGAATCAGGTGCGCTACACGCACAACTCCGAGCTCAATGCCATTGCCTCCGACTACTTCGCCTTTGAGTCGCCCTTCACCGGCCAGGGGCTGTTCGGATCAAGCGAGGGGTTTACCTCGTTTGAACTGCTCAGGGATCGTTTCATCGGCCGCGGCCGCACCGAGGCCAATCCGATCGGCCTGGAATCCAAACTGTCCTGTACAGAGATCCCTAATGGCGGTCCCTACGCCTGCTGTGCGGTGGAGAACAAGCTTGTGCTTGGCGCAGGTGAATCGAAGCGGCTCTTCTACAAGTACGCCGTGTCCGATAACCTGGAAGAGTCGACCCGACTCTTCCAGGCCTACACCAGCTGCGACGATCTGGACCGCGCACGACAGGGGATTGACGACTACTGGGGCAAAGTACTTGCCGCGGCACAGGTGGAGACCCCGGACAAGGCCGTCAACGTGCTCCTCAATACCTGGCTGCCCAACAATGTGCGTGTTGCCATGCGCAACGCCCGCTCGATCTCGACCCGTCACACGGGGACGGACGCTGCCATGCGTTACCGCGACACGCTGCAGGACGCACTATCCTGTTCCGTACTCTTTCCGGACGAGGCACGTGAGATTATTGAGAAGTGTATGGTCAGCATGTGCGCCAACGGGCGGACCGTGCTACAGATTAACCCCGTAACGTTGACCGGCAATGACACCGGCTTCACACGCATCGACGCGGCCGTCTGGGGGATCTTTACGGTTTATCAGTATCTGGCCGAGACGGGTGATGACGCATTGCTGGACGAAGTTCTTCCCTACTTCGACGAGGGTGAGGGCACGGTGCTCGAGCACCTCATTCGCAGTCTTGCCTTCATTAGTGGCCACCGCGGTGACACTGGGCTGCCGCAACTCTTTGATGTGGACTGGAACGATATGCTGCAGGTGTTCTCTGCCGACTATGAGGGCGGCGAAACCGTGATGGTAGCGGAACAGTACATTCTGGCAGCCCGGATGCTGATCGAGATCCTGGAGACTACCAAGCGAGAGGGGCCGGTGGCGGACCTGCAGGCTTCAATGCAGGAATTTGCCGACGCCCTCTCTGCAGACGCCGTCTGGGATGGCGCCTGGTTCCGGCGCCTGCTCTTTACCGATGAACCGCCGATGGGCAGTGCCGCGTGCGATGAAGCGAAGATCTTTCTCAACGCCCAGAGCTGGGCCGTGCTTTCCGGATGTCTGCCCGAGGATCGACTCCGTACCGCCATGGACTCGGTTGCAGAGCACCTCGCGACTCCGTTTGGGATCCGCACTTTTTCGCCCGGTTTCACGAAGATGAATGATGGGGCTCCGTTCCGGTCCAATGGGCCCGGGGCAGGGGAGAATGCCGGACTCTTCCTGCACGCCAACACGTGGGCCATTATGGCCGAGTGTGCGCTTGGAAACCGGGAACGCGCCTGGCAGTACTTCAGTCAGATCCTGCCCGTCAACCTCTCCGCCGCCGGTCCCGACCGCTATGCCAACGAACCCTATGCTTTCACCTCCTGGATCTACGGCCCGGAGCATGCGCGCTATGGTACAGGGCAGCTCTCTTGGCTTACAGGCGGTGCGAGCTGGCTCTACAAGGTGGGGGTTGAGTACATTCTCGGTATTCGCAACACCCTTGAGGGACTCCGTATCATGCCCTGTGTCCCGTCCGACTGGGACACCTATACGGTGACACGCAAGGTACGCGGCGTGGTGTATCGGGTTACGGTGAATAACCCCGACCATCTCGCCATCGGTAACATTCGCCTGAAGGTAAATGGCGATGATGTGGAGGGCGACCTCGTTCCGTTTGCAGATGAAGGGCCTGTTGTGGTGGAGGCGAGGGTGATCAGTGATAACTGATACCTGTAAGTAATCCGGTATCCCTCCCCATAGGATGTTTTGGAGAGATGAAAAGGAGTCGGTGAGCATGCAGTTTGATACGGAAATGTCGCGCTACGAGGGGATCATTCGCGAGTGGGTGATGGGAAAGCTGGCGCGTACCTGCAGGGAGCCGGCTGGATGCCTCAAGTATCCCTTTGTCGATCCCGGCGGCGGCTATGAGGGGAATCTCTGGGACTGGGATTCTTTTTGGTCGGTTTACGGTATGCTTAACCTACTCGATAAGGATGGTGCACTCAACGGGGTCAAGACGGTGGCAGATCGCCCCTGGAGTGAGTATGCGGAGGGGAATATCGCTAACTTTTTCGATCACCAGGAGAAGGACGGCTACATTCCAACCTGTATCCTGAGCTTCGAGGAGGAGTCATACCAAATCATCAAGCATAGGGAAGGCGAGGTGTTGAACATGCACAAGCCGTTCCTGGCGCAACAGATCGCTTTGATCTCCGGATGGAAGCAGGATCGAAGGTGGGCGGCTCAATACAAGGACGGACTGGCCGCGTACTTCGCCCGGTACGAAGCGGACTACTTCAACACCAACTGCGGGCTGTACGTCTGGGCCGACGATGTAATGATCGGCATGGACAACGATCCGGCCACGTTCGGGCGTCCGCGCTTTTCCACGGCGAACCTGTTCTTGAACAGCTTTATGGTGGCAGAACTTCGTGCGGGTGCGTCACTGTTTGCCGACTGGGGGGATGCCTCCTTGGCGGCCACGCTGCAGGAAAGGGAGCGGAAGCTGAGTGAGGCCATCCGGGAAGAGTGCTGGGATCGCCGGGATCAGATCTTCTACTCGGTGGATGTGGATGTGAAGACGCGGCCCTATCACTGGTATCACAAGGGGCTTGGTGTCTTCTGGAAGACGCTGCCGATCAAGATCCGCGCCTGGAGCAGTTTTCTTCCACTGTGGGCAGGCGTAGCCTCGGCGGAGGAAGCGGCCGTCCTCGCGGATGTGCATGCGCGGGACGAGACGACGTTTCTTGCCCCATACGGGATCTGTTCTCTGGCGATGGACGAGCGTATGTTCGATCTGCGTGCGACCAACAATCCGTCCAATTGGCTCGGACCGATCTGGCTGGTTGTGCAGTACTGCGTCTTCCGCGGCCTCATGCGCTATGGGTATCGGGATCAGGCCGCTGATCTCTGTGTAAGGGCACTGCGACTCCTCGGTGAGGATCTGAAACGCACCGGGACGCTGCACGAATACTACGACCCGCAGAGCGGTGAACCTGTGATGACCGAGGATTTTGTCAATTGGAACGTTCTGGTCCTGAACATGGTGGACGAACTGCGGGGTGGGGCGTCGATGGGAGATCTCATTGATCCGATGGTATAGATTCGTACAGAACTGCGGGCAACACACTTGGCGCGAGTTGCGCATCCTAAACCGATAGAATCAAGACTGAAGCACACGATGAATTCGACACGGTCGAGCCGGAGCTGGACGGTACGCCGGAGGCGATCACTGCGCAATCCACGGTCTGGATCCCGGGGTAGACAGATTTCACCAGCTGCATTTCACGAGCGCGCTGTCTCGGATCTTCGAATCCCGTGTCACCACGGTAGCGCCGAGGTACATTGCCGTGGCCACGATCATGCGGTCAGCTGGATCCGGGTGCATTGCAGCACAGTCCATCACAGCCATGCGGGCAATGGTGTTGTTGACGGGGTGGAATCGTAGGAAGCTCAGTGTCTCGCAACGCGTAACCCACACGTCCGGCGCGATGCCAAGCACGAGTCGGTCCTTGGCTGCTAGCATGTGGATCTCCCAAGTGCTGATGCAGGACACGTGAAGCTCTTCGCCATTCTCTCTCGCTTTGTTGATGGCTGCCGCGGCCCTCTTTCCGAGTTCGCACGGTGAGTTGATGAACGATATCCACGCGTGTGTATCCAGGACAATCACGTGCCTGCCTCCCACTCAACATCCACAGGGTCCATGGGGCGCTCGTACTTCCGGACCAGTCCGCGGAGCTCTTCCAGTTCCCGATCGTCCTCAGCACGATGGGGAACAATGTCGACCACTGGGCGACCATGGTCCGTAATGCAGACATGATCGCCACTCTCCACCCGGCGCAGATACGCAAACGCTTTCGGCTTGAACTTCGATTTTGGAACCATCAGAACAGTCATGGCGCCTCCTTTGCTGCAACGCAACAGATCTATGGTCCATGACTATAGACCAGTATCGTCCGCGCTGCAAGAAAGAATGCTTAGGAAAGCCCATGGGGGGGGTGCAGGCCACGCATTTTCAGATTCAAGCTGCGCGCCGCTTTTCCTGGCGGAGATTGAACTGCCAGATATAGCCATAGTTGCTGCTGAAGATGGCGGAGCGTAGGGCGAGTATGTTCTCTGCGCCGTGCTGCGACCAGAACATGCCGGCTTGCCTGAGGCGTTTTCCGACGAGCGTCTTGCGCCCGGCTTCAACGGCTCCGGAGCCGTTGAAATAGCCCGTGTGGAGAGAGTCTTGTACATCATGCCGTTATAGTTCCTCTCGAAGTGCTGGAGCTGCCGACCTGAACGCGGTCGCACAGGAGTTACTCGATTCAGCCGGCCGACCGTTTGGTGAGACCGACTACGAGGAGGAAACGCGGCGCATCGGCGAAATGATCGAAGTGATCGCGTGGTACAATAGCCTATTGTCTCCGAAGATTGGCAGGGCAGTCTGAGGAAAACGTTTCCAAGCTGTGAACTTGGGCCGGAGGTAAACCGGATCGACCTGAGCGGTTGACCGAGCTGGCCAATTCACTTACTGTTTCGGGCAGTCAGCGAGTTTGAGCTTGTGGCGATACTTGAACTGATCGGCGGGGGGCGGATTTGGCACAAACCTCGTAAAACGGCACATTCAGGTTTCTTGGCCCTGTGTAACTCCTTGACAGTCAACATATACCCCGGTAGCTCAGTTGGATAGAGCATCGGATTTCTAATCCATCTGGAAGATATTGCAGCAAGCTGCAATAAGCTGCAGCAAGCTGCACACCAGCCACTTACGCCCACCGATATGTTGCAGGGAGCTGCAGGGAACTGCAGGGAGCTGCACTCCGAAATTGGCACAAACCGGCACAAACTCTCTGTGTGACCGAACTCGAACCGGGATGCCGTACCATCGGCCTCAATTCTCCTTATCAGCTCAGGTGACAATGAATGAATTCCCTTTTCTCGCTGCCTGAATGATCCTACGTTCATGATGATGAAGGTTTGTATCCACAGAGGCGCGCATCAGATTGGTGGCACGTGTGTCGAGTTGGAGTGCCAGGGCAAGCGGCTGGTGCTCGATATTGGTGTTCCGTTGGATGCAGATGATCCAGCCAAGGTTGCGATGCCGCCAGTGGCCGGACTCATTGCCACGGACCCATCACTGCTGGGCATTGTCATCTCGCATCCACACCAGGATCACTACGGCTTGGCCGCCCGTGTACCGGAGGGCACAACGTTCCTGATGGGGGCCGCCACAGAGCGCATTCT
>JASLOA010000053.1 GCA_030745755.1 Kiritimatiellia bacterium
CAAGAAAGCCGCCCCGAAGAAGAAGGTAGCCAAGAAGAAGGCGGCACCGAAGAAGAAGGCCGCTAAGAAAGCTGCTCCGAAGAAGAAGGTGGCGAAGAAGAAGGCTGCACCGAAGAAGAAAGCCGCGAAGAAGAAGGTAGCCAAGAAGAAGTAGACCTTTGCCTGATCGGGGGGCTTTGACCTCCGATGGCGGTGTTTTCATGAAGTGGCGGCAGGAGATCCAAGGGTCTTCTGTCGCCATTTCTCTTTTCGGCTTGAATGGGTTCTCCGAGGGGCCGTACTATCGCCAAGCAGCACGCCTAGGGGGGGGAGGCACAATGATAGTTCAATGGCTGGAGTTTGGAGGGATGCCGGAACCGATTCTGGCCGGTATGGGATTTGCCATTCGGCAGTCGAACCTGGCCGGCAAGATCATCGTCGCCATCCTGTTTGCCGGGTCGATCTTTGCCTGGTCGGTGATGCTGACCAAGATGCGCGAGATGCGCTTGGCGCGTATCATGTCGTTTCGTTTTCTGCAGGCCTACCGCAAGGAAAATCACCCGGCCGGCCTCTTCTTGAAGCGCAGTCGCTTTGAGGGCAGTCCGCTCTACGTCGTGTATGACCGAACCTGTCTCGCACTGGGCACCGCCCTCGAAGTGCGGGGTGCCGAACCGGAAGAGCTGTTCATGGGGAGCGTGGGCTCAGAGCGGCGCTGCCTGAACGAGGTGCAGATCAGCGGCGTGCGCAACGTGGCGGAACGAACCATGGCGGACCGGGCTCTGCTTCTTGAGAACAGTATGGGGCTTCTCGCCACATCCGCCAGCACGGCTCCTTTTCTCGGGCTACTGGGGACGGTGTGGGGGGTCATGGATGCGTTCGGTGGAATGGCCGTGACCGGCAACGCCATGATGTCGGCCGTGGCACCCGGCATATCGGGCGCCCTCCTGACGACCGTGATCGGGTTGCTCGTGGCGCTTCCCTCGGCCATCGGGTACAATGTGTTGAGTGATAAGTTGCGGCATATGAGTGTCCAGATGGACAACTTCACGCAGGAACTCAGCTCCGACATTGAGCATCACTACCACAAACTGTCGTAGGGTATACCGTGGGACGCAAGACGCCACTCACATCGCTTAAGCAGATCAGCGAGATCAACCTGACTCCGCTGATGGACCTGACGTTCATCCTGCTGATTACGTTTATCATCACGTTTCCGCTTATAGAGCAGGGCATCCCCGTCCAGTTGCCCCAGGCCCAGGCGGCATCGTTGGCGTCCGATCAGTCCCAGACGATCACAATCCGCAAGGATGGTGCGCTCTTTCTGGACGACGTGCCCGTCACAGAGGCCGAGTTCCAGGCCCAGATGCACGCCCTGGGTGCGGGCGCGGCAGAAACAACGATCATGGTGCGTGCGGATGAGCGGGTGCAGTATGCGGCCGTGGTTAAGGTGCTCAAGATCTTGCATGGCGAGGGTGTGGCACGCATGGCCCTGGTAACTCAGGAGGAGTAGCACGGCGTGAGAGGATTCGGTCACAACCTGCGCATCGTCACCATCGTACACATTGTGATCGTGCTGGGCTTGTCTGCCATATCGGGCTGCCGCTGGCTCTTCAAGCCCAAGGCGAAGCAGGTGATCCCCATCGAGTTCACGGTCGAAGTCCCGGGCGAAGCCGCTCCGGAGCCGGCCCCGATCGTCGAGCCGGCCCCCCCGCCGCCCCCCGATCCTGTACCCACGCCACGTCCGCAAGATCCGCCCCCCGTGAAGAAACCGCCTCGACGGAGGAAGATAGAGACGAATCAGAAACGGATTAGAAGACAGGCGGGATCGGACAGAAAACCGACGCTTAGCCCCGAGGAGATTGAACGTCTGCTGGCTCAAGGCGCCCGCCCCTCGGATCGTACCCGCATACCGGATGCCGACGCACGTGGGTTTGCCCGTGTACGCGCAGCTTTCTACGAGGTGTGGGTGCAGCCGAGCCGGGCCGAAGTCGGTGGCGTTACCGTGGAGGCGATTATCGTCCTTGGGACAGGAGGGCGCGTGATTTCCGGGAGGATCTCGAAGCCGTCGGGCAACGCGGTCCTTGACAATTCGGTGCGCCGGGCGCTGAATGCGGTGAAGCAGGTGTCCGGCTTGCCGAGCGGATTCGAAAAACGACATCGGGAGATCAGCATTGCGTTTAGAGTTCAATAACAGGCGGCAGTGTGTCGCGGGAGTGGTGGCGCTGGGGTTGTGTGTGGCTGTGCGCGTGCACGGGGCCGATGTTGAGATCGTCAAACAGGGCTCGATCAAGACGGCTCTGAGCTTGAAAGGGATGCGGGTTGATGCCCAGGCCGGCTCCAAGACGTTTCTGCAGGTCTTGGAAGCGGACCTTAAACGCTCCGGCTGGTTCGAAATGTCGGCTGGAGGCGCCAGTGTGGCGGTGTCGGGCTCGTGCCGGGGATCGGACGGACGGCTCAGCGGGCAGTGCAACGTGGCCAACACCATCACCGGCAAGACCCTGCTCTCCCAGCCGCTGCGTGCAACGGCAACCGAAGCCCGGCAACTGGCTCACCGTACGGCGGATGCGATTGTGAAGGCCGTGAAAGGCGTGCCGGGCATTGCGTCCACACAGATCGTCATGGTTGGGGCACGGGTGGGACGCCAGGATCTCTACTTGTGTGATGCCGATGGGGGCCGCTTAAGGCGCGCGACGCACGATGGGGCGGTATGTCTCTCGCCTACATGGGGACAGGGCGTTTCCGATATTCTCTATACGTCGTTTCACAACGGCTATCCCGATGCGTACCGTATCAACCTGGGCGGTGGGCGTCGTACACGCCTGGCAGCCTATCCCGGCCTGAACAGCGGGGCCGTGTTGTCCCCGGATGGGCGCCGGATTGCCGTCACGCTGTCGAAAGACGGTAACCCGGACCTCTACGTGAAGGATCTCAAGAGCGGCGTACTCTCGCGCATCACGCGCACGCCGTACGCGGCGGAGGCCAGTCCATCCTGGTCACCCGACGGGAGGCAACTGGTCTTTGTCTCCGACCGATCGGGCCGCCCGCAGCTCTACGTACAGGCCGTGCATGGCAAGACGGCGAAACGGCTGACTTATGAAGGACGGGAGAATGCGGCCCCGGACTGGGCGTCGGACGGACGCATTGCCTACAGCAGCCGTCGGGGTGGTGTCTACGAGATCTGTCTGTACGATCCGGTATCGCGCCGGCACAGCCAGCTTACGGATGGAAGCGCCGACTGGGAAGACCCCTCCTGGGCTCCTGATAGCAGGCATATTGTGTGCACCCGGACGGCCGGATACCGCTCACATTTGTATATCCTTGACGTTTTGGGAGACCCTCCGCTACGGTTAACGACTTCCGAAGGAGATTGGTACTCTCCCGATTGGTCTTCGCAGTAAAGCAATGGAGTACGGGGCAATGAAATCAAATGTGTGGCGTGTGGGTGCTGTTCTGATGTGTGCGGCGGTTCTTTCCGGCGGCTGCCGGACGGGCGGCGATGAAATGGCCGGGGAATCCCTGATTATTGAGGAGCTTGAGGGTGACCACCGCCTGATGGAGCGTTTTGAGGATGGTACGCGCGTGACCGACGTATCGTTCGATCCCGTGGGTTTTGGCTACGACAGCTACCAGATAGACGGATCCGAAGTCGGCAAGCTCAACCGGGTGGCCGACTATCTGCGCCGCGCCACCGATGTGAACCTCGTGGTTGAGGGACATTGCGATGAGCGTGGCAGTCGTGAATACAACATGTCGCTCGGAGAGCATCGTGCCCTGGCTGTGCGGGCCTACCTGATTGGCCTGGGTGTAGACAGTGCGCGAATCCAGACGCGCAGCTTCGGCGAAGAGCAGCCGATGGACATGGGCCACAACGACGCATCCTGGACGCGCAACCGGCGGGGCGAATTTGCCCTCTACCGCTAAGACGGATGGGCCCGCTGTTTCAAATCGGTTTCTTTTCGGGTGCGCCCGGCCCGGGTGAGCTGATCCTTGTCTTCCTCGTGGTCCTGCTCCTGTTTGGACCGCGTAAACTGCCGGGCCTGGCCCGTACGCTCGGTAGCCTGATGCAACAGGTCCGCCGCGCATCGAACGATTTCCGCGATCAGCTCATGAGCGTGGAAGAAGATATGAAAGAGGGCGTCCGAACAGCGGTCGACGATTACGCGGGGCCGCGCGCCGCTGATATGGCAGACGCCCCCAAAGACGTTACGGATGTAGAGGTCACAGCGGACGAGGATGACCCAGACGAGGAGGAGCGTCCCCTTGCCGGCTGAGGAACTGGATAGCTACGGAACCAAGCCCTTTGTCGAGCACCTCGACGATCTGCGGCGGACCATTCTGTGGTCGTTGATTGCCCTGGGTGCCGGCATGGCGTTTGCCTTTCCTCTTGCCCCCTATGTGTTGAAACTCCTGAAGGTGCCTGTGGCCCAATCGGGTGTGGACCCGGAGACATTTCTGCGGGTCCTGCGTGTGGCGGGGGGACTCTCCATCACGCTCCGTATCGGGTTCTGGGGCGGACTGCTTCTGGCCCTGCCGTTCATTCTGTTGGCCGTGGGCTGGTTCGTGTTTCCCGGGCTGACACAGCGCGAGCGCCGGGCAATCCGGAATGCGCTGGGTATGGCCGTGGTGCTCTTTGCCGCGGGAGTGTCGTTTGGTTACTTCCTGGTGCTGCCGTCGGTCGTGCAGCTCATGCTGCGCATTAACGAGTGGCTGGGGTTGACCTGCGATTTTGTCGAACTGGCGGACTATGTTTCGTTCGTCCTGCGACTGTTGATTGCTTTTGGACTGGCCTATGAGCTTCCGGTTGTGATTGTCGTGCTTGGACATCTGGGCATCGTTACGTCTGCCTCGCTGCGGGCGTACCGGCGTCACGTGATTGTAGGGTTGCTCGTAGCAGCGATGCTGCTCACACCACCCGATCCGCTTTCACAGATCATGATGGCCCTGCCGCTGGTTGTGCTCTACGAGATCTGTATCTGGATCGTGTGGGTCCGGCAACGGGCGGCGATGAAGAGCAAGGAGCTAGAATAGCTCCTGCTGTTCTGGCCTGGCGGTTGCGGGCGTGTGCCTGGTAACCATGTTGGCCGCCACACCCAGCTTCGAGAAGAGCTCCTCCTCTGTCAGGATTGCGACGCCAGCTTTCTCCGCCTGCTGAATCTTGCGCCCTCCCGGGTCGGAACCGGCGACAAGGAAGTCGGTTTTGCTGCTGACGGATCCGATCACCCGTCCCCCCTGGCGGCGAATCAGGTCGGCCGCCTCATCACGTGTCATGTTCGTGAGTGTCCCCGTCAGTACAAAGGAGAGGCCTGCGATGGCGGATGTGCCCGCTACAGCTTTGTCCGGTTCGGGGTTGATCCCGAGTTGTGCCAGTCTCTTGAGAATCGACTGGCCCACGTCAGAGGCAAAGAAATCCAAAACGTTGCGTGCCACCACCGGGCCGATCTCCTCGGTCAAGCCAGCTTCCCGAATCCGATGGGCCAGGCACTCGGATTGTGCCAGGGCGTCGTCGTACTGTCTTCTTCGGCCGGCGCGTTCCTCTTTCTCGGCCGCCTTTATCTCATCGAGCGTTGCGAGCAGGTCAGCGCGGGTATCTCCCCGGAGTCCTTTCAGCTTGGATTCTATGGCTTTGCGCTGTGCGGTTGCCTGGAGCGGATACTTGCGGGAATTGGGATTGAGTGCCGTGGCTTCCGCACGCAGCGTGTCCAGGGCGAGAACGTCTTGAAGCAGGGAGGAATCCGCCAGTTCTGAGAAGGAATCGTGAGAGGTCCCCAGTTGCACGGCGATGGTCTTGCCCACCGACGGGATGCCGAGTGCGTGGATCCACGTGGCGAGGGACGCCTTCCTGGCGCGCTCCACGGCATTGAGAAGTCGACGGGCGTTGCTCTCACCGAAGACGCGACGTTCCGTCTTGGTTCCGAGATTGAGTGCCTGGAGTTCCGCGAGGGCGACGTCGAACAGGTCGAGCGGCTCCGAAACGAGGCCCGCCCTGACCAGGGCTTGGGCGACAATGCCGCCCAGTGCTTCGATGTCCATGGTGTTGCGTGCAGAAAAATGCTGGAGGCGGCGAATGTTCTGGGCCGGGCACTGCAGGTTGTTGCAGCGCCAGGCGACTTCGCCTTCCTTGCGGCTTACGTCCGATTCACACTCCGGGCATGCCGTCGGCATAGCAAAAGGCTGTTCAGATCCCGTGCGACGCTCGGAAACAACCTTTACGATTGCAGGAATCACCTCGCCCGCCTTTTCAATAACAACGGTGTCACCAATACGGACATCTTTGCGGCGGATGTCGTCCGCATTGTGCAGGGTGGCGCGCCGGATCTTGGAGCCGGCCAGGAGGACCTCTTCCAGCTCAGCTACCGGTGTCAGAACGCCCGTACGGCCTACCTGGACCGTGATGTCCTTCAGAATGGTTTCGGCCCGCTCCGGTTCATACTTGTAGGCCACCGCCCAGCGTGGACTTTTCGCCGTGGCCCCCAGGCGCGCATAGAGGGAGCGCTCATTGACCTTAATGACGCCGCCGTCCATCTCGAAGGGAAAGCTGCCTCGCAGATTCTGGAGCTGATCGAGATCACGCAAGACGTCGTCCATCGAGCCTTCGTGCCATGTTTGCGGTGGGGTGGGCAGTCCGAACGCCGCCAGGGCGGCGAGCAGTTCGGTGTGTTCCGCAAACTCAGGGCCGTCTGTTTCTCCAAGGCCGTACAGCACGATGGAGAGCGGGCGTGTGGCGACAACGCGCGGATCGAGCTGTTTTAGAGAACCGGCGGTAGCATTGCGGGGATTCATGAACGCATCCTGTCCGGCTTCTATCCGACTCTCATTCAGTGCGGCGAAACCATCCAGCGTCATGAACGCCTCGCCCCGCACCTCCAGGCGGCGCGGAGGTGCATCGGTGTGAAGCCGCAACGGTACGCTGGGGATAGTGCGCAGGTTGGCCGTGATGTCGTCGCCGACCTGGCCGTTACCTCGCGTGCAGCCAAGCACAAGAACGCCGTCGTCATAGCGCAGGGATACCGCCACACCATCTACCTTGGGCTCCACCACGTAGCTCAGTGCCACGTCGCCGGCAAGGCGGCGTATGCGCCGGTCGAAATCGATCAGTTCGTCCCGGTTGTACGTGTTGTCCAGGCTCATCATTGGGACGCGATGTTGCACGTGGGCAAAGGCGCTGAGCGGTGCGCCTCCGACGCGTTGGGTCGGGGAGTCCGGTGTCGCCAGGTCGGGGTACTCGGTCTCAATGGCCTTCAGGTCATCATAGAGCCGGTCGTACTCGCGGTCCGAGACCTCCGGCTGGGCTTCAACGTAGTAGAGCCGGTTGTGATGTTCGATGGCCTTGCGCAATTCCTGCGCGCGCCGGGCTGCATCCTTGGCGTTCATTGGGCGGCGGACTCAAGCTGTTGGATCAATGCATCCGCAAGTGGGCCGCAGCCGGGGGCGAAGGCGCGGGCGCTCTCGTGATCGTCGGCTTGCAGGTGCAGATGGAGCTTCATCAGGCATATTCTGGGTGTATCGGCTTCGCCTAGCCAGCGTGCCCGTTCGATGGGATCAAGATCGGTGATGCCAAACGTTGCCGAGCGGGGGGGGCGGTTGGTCTGGGGTGTAACAACGAATACATTGACGCGTTCACCGGCACTGGCGCGCGGCACGATTGTGATCGAACGACCTCGCACGTTAAGCACGACCTGTTCGTCAATATGTTCGCGAATCCTGTCGGCCACGGTGGTGTTGACATTGCGCACGGCCGTGAGTGCAGTCGCCAATTGGGAAAGAGCGTCCGGGTAAGGATACAGGCTGGGTCTACGCTTCTGTTGCTGCACCAGTGCCATCACACCACTGAGGTCGTTCGATACGATGCCCGCCGCCACCACCTGTCTGAGAGCCGTCAGGCTGGGGTGCTCCTCGCCGGGAGTCTCATCCGGTGGTGCTTCCGGGACTACTTCGGGAGCGCCTGACTCCACGTGCCACCAGCTGCCGACCGTATCGTCGTCCGGGAACAGGAAGGCCAGGGGGTCGAGCAGCATAAAGGCGAGGATGAGCAGCCAGGCAATCAGACCAAGCCAAAGCAATTTGTGGAGGAAAGACCCCCCCGTCGCCTCTTGTGACCGTGGCGCCTTCTCTATGGGGATGGATGCGGGGGAAGCGCTCGTCTCTGTCGGACGTTTAACGACGAACTTGGGGCGCGGTTTCGCGGCGGGTTTATCCGGCTGTTGCTCAGGCATAGTTGGCAGTCCTCGTCAGTCATTCAATCACGTGAGAGAGTGATAGCACGAATCGTCCGCTTCAGCAATATGGGAGCCGGGAATAATGCGGTCTTCCCCGGTGAGGTGCGTCAGACGTTGGAGGCGCGCATGGCGCGTACGGCGTATTGGGCCAACTGAACAGTATCGCGGAGAACGAGCTTCTTCTTCATGTTTTCGCGGTAGCTCTCGATCGTCTTGACGCTCAGCCCCATTTCCGCTGCAATTTCCCGTCGATTCATGCCCTCGGCCATCAGTTGGAGCACTTCGATTTCCCGATCACTCAGGCAGTCCAGTTCGGAGAGGCGCGTGGTTCCGCTATCGGTGATTATGCGCCCCATAATCTGGGGGGCCAGGTCGGGGCGCACATAGATGTCGCCATCGCGCACGGATCGAATGGCTTCCAGCAGTGTGGCGGTGGGCTCCTGCTTCATGACGTAGCCCTTGGCCCCGGCGCGTATAGCCCGCTCGGCAAACTGCTTGTCGTCGTGCATCGAGAAGACAAGTGCGGCGACGTCGGGATGTTCTGAGCACATCTTGCCGATCAGATTCAGTCCGCTGCCTTCTTCCAGTCGAAGATCCACGAGCGCAACATCGATGTGATTCGCTTTCAGCTCTGTCATGGCCTCGTCGCAGGAACCCGCCTGTGCGCACACTTTCAGGTCGGGTTGCTCGTCAATGACTGCGGCCAGCCCCTTGCGGACAACAGGGTGATCATCCACCAGGAGGATGTGCGCGGTACTACTCTTTGCCATTTCGGTGCTCTCAGTCTGTAGCGACACGATAGTATGCTTACCCTTGCGTTCGAATCGTTGATAGTCTGACGTTAGTGGTTATGGCCTCTACTGACAAGCCCAATTGTTGCCTGGAAGGTGTTTCT
Organism: Kiritimatiellia bacterium; assembly: GCA_030745755.1. Taxonomy (GTDB): domain Bacteria; phylum Verrucomicrobiota; class Kiritimatiellia; order UBA8416; family JABMPJ01; genus JABMPJ01. Next base: position 9,091 of record JASLOA010000053.1, read on the forward strand.
ATATAACAGGTGTATAGGGAATCTCCCGTAGTGAGAATCAGCCTTTTCCCGTATAGCCCTTAAGCTCTGGATGGGTATAGGCTATCCTCAGATAGGGGACAGGGGCCGTGATACACAGCATGAAGAAGATGAATAGAGCGCCGGAGCTGCCGGGAACGGATGGAGTGTGGTTCTCTGTTGTGTTGCTTGGCCTGGCTATGCTCCTGTTTGTCCTGCGCGGGATTGGGTCCGATTGCGACAAGGACGGTCTGAGCGACACCTACGAGGCCATCTTTGGTCTCCAATCAACCGCCGGCATCGCTGAGGGCGAAGGAGAAGGTCGATGAGTCGGCACGCGGACACAAATGCCCCCCTGATCCTGTTCGTTGATGACGAGGCGCATCTTCGTGTCACCGTGAAGGATTTCCTTGAGCATCACGGCTTCGAGGTCGAGTTGGCTCGTAGTGGCGAACAGGGCCTGCAGAAGCTGGGTCGCCGTATCCCCGACATGGTGATCCTGGATATCAGCATGCCCGGGATAGGCGGGATGGGATTCCTGAAGCGGGTCCAGGCGAGCAAGGAGCCTGCGCCGCCCATTCTTATACTGACCGCGCGCCGCAACTTGCGGACGTTCTTTGATGGTGTCAAGGTGGCGGGATTCATCTCCAAGCCATGCAGCAAGGATCTTCTGTTGGAGAAGGTCCGCGCCGTGCTTGCAGAGTCCGCCTCGGCCGCGGCGGCGGAAGAGAAGGGCGATTCGCGCCATGTCCTCCTGGGAGAGGACGACCCCGAGATGGCCGACCTGCTTTCAAGAGCACTGATACGTCAAGGCCACAGTGTGACTACCGCGGCATCAGGACCGGCCGTGCTTGAGAACGCGCCGACCGAGAAGCCCGATGTGGTTGTGCTTAAACATTTCCTTTCCGGTCTGAATGGGGGTCCCGTCGCCTCGTTGCTGCGAGCGATGCCGACCACGTCGACAACGCCAATCGTGGTGTATAACACCGTAGGAGTTGACGCCCCTGTCGAGCCGGTGAGAGAGGCGGGGTCACGTGACATTAACCGATATGTCGTCGCTCGCGACAGTGCCGACATCTTGGATGCGATACAGCTTACCCTTGTGTCCGCGTGACCCTGCGCTTCTCTCCGGCCGCCTGTTCCCCTTCCACCCACGCTTGACCCCTTGAAACGGGTTGTTATAATCCCGCCCTAAAGAGTCTGGATAGATGATGCGAGAGGATGGGGCAGTGAATAGGGGCATGGAGACCGGAGCATTCCAATTTCGGCGCTCGGTACCGTTGCGTATGCGTCTCCACGAGACGATCAAGATCACGGGAACAACCGAGGGGCTTACCTGCCTGGACATCGGGTCGCCGAACGGCGCGCTAAGCGCACTCCTTCGCAAACAGGGCGGCCGCTGGCACAGTGCCGCGCTTACCGAAGATGCCGAGGCCTCGCTGGGTGCTGCCGTAGATGAGAATGTCCACCGTGTCACGGATCGCACGTTGCCATTCAAGCGCAAGAGCTTTGACCTTGTCGTCATCTTCGGTGGCTTGGAGGGATTCCACGCCGATGAGAATTTCATCGAGGAGTGCCACCGCATTCTGAAGCCGGATGGCCGACTGATCGTCAATGTGCATCATGACAAGCCCGTCAGCGTGGCACGGGGTCTGCGCTCTCTGCTCAATACCATTCGCGAAAGTCCGAGTCTTGACTATGCGGGATATAGCGAGTCGCAGCTCTTCAGCATTCTGAAACACGGATTCGACGTGCACAGCGTGCGGTCCTACTCGCGCTTCTTCGTCGAGTTTATCGACTGTATTGTTACCTTTATCCTCGATGGTCTTCCGCGAGACCTGCCGGAGACGGCGCGCAGTGTTCGGCGCGTCTACCTTGTGGCCTCGCCATTCTACTGGTTGGCGAGCCAGCTTGATCTGCTTCTTTTCTTCACACGCGGTCACGCGCTGGTGGCATCGGCCAAACGTCGGGCCTGGCGGCCGCGCAATGCCCCGGTCCTCGTGGACGGAAGATCCATCACGGAAGCCGTTCTGAGCAAGGCGGCAAATTAGCCGTCCGGCGCTTGACTTTATGGCAGAACCTGCTATCTTCCGCTGCCTTTTGACCACAAAGCAGAACGGGAACATCGATTAATGAAACGCACATACCAGCCATCTAACCTGAAGCGCAAGCGCAAGATCGGGTTTCGCGCGCGCATGGCCACGCCGGGCGGTCGCGCTGTCATTGCCGCTCGTCGCCGCAAGGGGCGCACCAAGCTCTCGGCCTGAGTATGCGTACTGCCGGCGATGTGACCGGGATGCAGGCTGACGACAGCATATCCTCAGACTCCCGCAGTGCCGACCAGGGATTCTCGCGCAAGCGGCGCATCGTTCACAACGATGACTACCAGCGTATCTTCTCCGGTGGTCGACGCGCCGCCGGACGCTACCAGGTTCTGTGGGTTGCCGATGGGACAACCGAGGAACCGCGCGTTGGAGTCATAGCGTCCAAGCGAACCTTTCGTCGCGCGGTTGATCGGGCCCGTGCGAAGCGTTTGTTGAGGGAGGCTTTCCGGCTGAACCGCGATCAAGTGGCACGCAACAAGGACTGCATACTTGTGGCGCGGCGCGCCATTCTGAATGTAGGGCGAGGGGATGTGGAGCGAGATCTTCATGCCGTGGTTCGCCGCTGCAGAGCGCTGCGGGAAGAATAGGAGCGGAGGGTGACGTTGAACGCGATAATGCGATTTGTCCAGAAGATGATCCAGTCGCTGGTGCTGCTGATCCTGCGTACCTACAAGGTGGTCATCTCCCCGTGGCTGGGCGATTGCTGTCGCTTCCATCCCTCCTGCTCATCGTATTGCTCGGATGCGGTCAAGCGCTTTGGCGTTGTCAGGGGCATCTGGCTTGGGTTTATCAGAATCTGTAAGTGTCACCCGTTTCATCCCGGCGGTATGGATCCGGTGCCGGGCACATCTTCTCAATAGAGGTAGAGGTCACCATGAATAAACAAGAGATCACGATTGTCGTAGTGTTGTTCCTCGGTTTGCTGGGGTGGGGCTACTACCAGCGCCAGCAGGCCGCTTTGCGCCCTCCGGTTCCTGCTCCTGCCGAGCAGCCGGCGACGCTCGTAACCAACACTGTTCCACCAACGGCTGCAGCCGTCACGCCGCCCGCCGAGGACCCGACTGCGCCTGTGGCACCTGCTCCCGTGGCTGAAGTCACTGCCGCGCCGGCACCGGCACCTGAGCCCGTGAAGCATGCGCTGCCCGAGCAGACGCTCATACTGACCAATGCGGCTGCAAACGTCACAGTTTCCTCCTGGGGAGGCGGCATCACGCGGGTTGAGCTGACAGAATTCCCTGAGACGGTTGATGCCGATAGTGGTCCCGTGGTGCTGGACCTCAGTGCGCATCCAGCCCTTTCGCTGAGCGGTCTGGCCGGACTGTCGACGGCCCATGATTACGAACTGGCCTATGCTTCCGAAGGCAACGCTGTGCTGCTGACCCGGGAGCTGGAAACTGGCCTGCGTCTTGAGCGGCGCCTGGAGCTGGGCGAAGACTACCGGCTCAAGCTGACGGATACGTTCACCAACGGCAGTGAAGCCCCCATGGTGCTGCCCGAGTACGCCCTGGCCGTGGGCCCCATGCAGGCCGTTCGCACGAAAGCCAACACACGGGGACAGGTGTACCTGGGCCTGGATACGCTGGCTGATCAGGGAGGCGCCAAGGTGCAGCGCTGGGGGCGTAAGGGACAGGGCACACTGCAAAGCATTCCCGGACTGTTCGGCGGTGGCAGTGGCGGCTGTTCGCGCAACCGGATGCCGATTGATCTCATGCCGAAGCGTGTGGAGCAACAGGTTGCCACCCCCCAGAGCTGGGTTGCCGCCAAGAATAAGTTCTTCGTCCAGATTCTAGCTCCCGAGGAGCCGGCCGTGTCATGCACGCTCTATGCCTCGCGCGATCCGGAGGCGCAGCGTTTTGCGGTCAACACGGTGAGCGCCGATGTGAAGCTGGGAACAAAGCTGGTCGGACCCGGTGAGCGCGTGGTGCGCGAGGCCGCCTACTATGTTGGCCCCAAGAAGTTCAATATTCTCAAGACCCTCGGTGCGCGCCAGGACGAGGTGATGCTCTATGCATGGTGGCAGTGGTTCCGCTGGTTGTGTCGTGGACTGCTCGCAACCCTGAATGGCATTCAGGCCGTCATCCCCGGAGGATATGGCATGGCTATCATTCTCCTGACCCTGATCGTACGTACCCTTTTCTGGCCGATCACGCACAAGAGCACCCAGAGCATGAAAGAGATGCAGAAGGTGCAGCCGCTCGTGAAAGAAATCCGTGAGAAGTACAAGGATAAGCCGCAGAAGATGAACAAGGAGGTCATGGCGCTCTACAAGGAGCACAAGATCAACCCGATGGCCGGCTGCCTGCCGATCGCGGTGCAGATGCCGGTGTTCATCGCACTCTTCACTGTGCTGCGCAGTGCGGTAGAGCTGCGCTATGCCAGCTTCCTGTGGATCGTCGACTTGAGCGAACCTGAAGGTCTGTTTGCCGGTGCGGTGCCCTTTATCGGCTCACTCAACTTTCTGCCGCTTGTGATGGCGGGCACCATGTTCTGGCAGCAGAAGCTGACGCCGTCCGGCGGTGATCCTCAGCAGCAGAAGATGATGATGTTCATGCCGTTCATGATGCTGTTCCTCTTCTACAGTATGCCGTCGGCCCTGGTGCTCTACTGGTCCGTGAGCCAGGGGGTATCGATCGCGCAGATGCTGCATTCACGGCGCCTGACGACGAAGAAGGAGGCGGCGCACGCCTGAGAAGGTTCGGTTACAGTCCTTCGGACTTGAGGTCTCGCTCCATGAGCGCGCGCACCGCATCTTTGGGCGCCTTGCCCTGGTGGACGATGTCGTAGACTTCGCGCGCGACAGGAACGTCAACGCAAAGTGCCGCGGCCAGCTCGGATGCCGCCGCACAGTTCCACACACCCTCAACGGCCTGCTTGAAACCATCCATGATGGTGGCCACCGGTTCACCGCGGCCGATGCGTTCACCAACGCCACGGTTGCGGCTGTGCTGACTGGTGCAGGTGACGATCAGGTCGCCCATGCCGCTTAATCCCGCAAAGGTCGCCGGCCTGGCTCCCAGCGCGATACCCAGGCGGGTCATCTCCGCCAGCCCCCGCGTAATGAGTGCGGCGCGCGTATTGTCGCCAAACCCGAGGCCGTCAGCCATCCCCACGGCAATCGCAATCACGTTCTTGAGGGCACCCCCGATTTCAACCCCGATGACGTCATCCGACGAATACACCCGGAACAGGGATGCTGCGAACACCTGCTGCAATTCCTGGCTCAGGGCGTGGTTGTCGGATGCCATGACCACGGCCGTGGGTACCCCGCGGGCGACCTCTTCCGCATGACTGGGTCCTGAGAGCGCCGCGACCTTGTCCGCTCCCAGGATGGTCTTCGCCACCACGCTCATCCGTTCGTGTGAGGTCTGGTCGAGTCCCTTGGCAACGCTGACAAAACGGCAGTCGGCCGGGAACAGTCCCGCGAAAGACTCCAGTACGGGGGTGAAGTAGCGTGTGGGAACGGCCAGTACCGCGATCTCGCATTCGCGTGCGGCCGCCTCGCGGTCGGCTGTCCAGGCAATATCGCCCGGCATGGGGATGCCCGGCAGGTAGTGGCCGTTCTCGCGCGAAGAGCTGATGTCGTCAATGATCTCCTTGAACGGACCCCACACGGTTACGTCATGGCCGTTGCCGTGCAGGACGAGGGCAAGCGCTGTTCCCCATCCACCGTCGCCAATCACCGTGATGCGTTTACCCATCATTCTGGCTTGCCCTTCTTCCTGAAACTGAACCGGTTTTCGGTGCCCGACAGGAGTCGCTGTATGTTGGCGCGATGGCGCACAACAATCGTGACCGCCATGAGACTCAAGACGATTGGGGAAAGCATGGATGAGCCGCTGCGAACCGGACCCATGATCCATGCTCCGGCCGCAATCGTGAGTGCCGCGAGCATGGAGGCCAGGGAGACATACCTGAGGACAAGAAAAGCTGCCACCCAGATCAGCAGCCCGATGCCAACCGCTGCCGGGGCAATGCCCAGCACAGCACCGGCGCTGGTCGCAACACCCTTGCCGCCCTTGAAGTGCAGAAAGACCGGCCAGTTGTGGCCCGCAATGGCGCCAACGGCGCAGAGAAGCTTCAGGCCGTCTGTCGGTCCGGTGAACCCGAGCCGCGCGGCCAGGATGGAAAAGAGGATGACGGGGAGAAGTCCTTTGAGGAAGTCACAGGCAAAGGTGAAGAGCCCCCAGCCTTTACTGATGCTGCGGAAAACGTTGGTGGCGCCAATATTGCCGCTTCCGACGCTGCGTATATCTACCCCGTTGGCTTTGGCCACTATGTAGCCGAAAGGAATGGATCCCAAGACATAGGATGCTAGCGTCGCCCCGCCGAAGAGTAGCGTATCAGTCATGCTCGTCGTGATCCGGCGGCAGACCGACTTCGTATTCGTGATAGTCCATCAGGTGCTCGATATCCTTGAAGTTGTCCGGCCGCATGCGCAGCAGCCATCCGGCACCGTAGGGGTCTTCATTGACCAGCTCCGTCTTGTGATGTAGCGCGTGGTTGACTTCGGTCACCGTGCCAGACACAGGCGCGTGCAGGTCTATAGCACCCTCGAGAGACTCCAGGACCAGAAGATCTTCCCGTTCCTCGTAGTGATGATCATCGGGCTCAGGCAGTTCGACGTGGATGATGTCGCCAAGGTGGTGCGGCACATAGTCGCTGGCGCCAACAAGCAACTCGTCGCCGTCGACGCGAACCCATTCATGGGTCGGGGTAAACCTTGCATCAGCTGGTTCAGTCATATCGATAACTCCCCGCAGGTGATTCCGTTCACCGCCCTTTTTGCATCATAGACGGACAGGGTCAAGTGACTTTTTCGCCAAGTGAGAACTTTGTGGTCAGTGTGTGCGGTCGGGAATAGTGCGGGCGACGGCCTCCAGTGCTTCCGAGCCGGTGCCATCACACACGGAGAGGGCCTCAAGCGCATCGGAAATCAATGCCTCGGCGCGCGCGCGTGCCGAGGCGGAATCGACGACGCTGAGACAGGATGCCTCGTCCGGTGCTTCACCGGTTGCGGGGGCGTCCAGGAGGTCATCCGTGATCTGAAAGGCAAGACCAAGGTTGAGGGCGTAGCGTCCCAATGCCTCGATCTGGGTCGGCGTTCCGCCGCCGGCCATACCGCCCAGGCGCAACGCGGCACGAAAGAGGTCAGCGGTCTTGTGTTCATGGATAAAGGCTATTTCCTCGGCGGTAGGCCGGCGGCCGGCGAGTCCCAGGTCGGCGACCTGGCCGCCAACGACTCCGCGACTGCCCGCGGCGCATGCCAGTTCCTGCACAAGGTCAGATGCAGTCCATGTGCCGACTGCGGGGGTGCGCCCCGCCAGTTCAAAGGCAAACGCCTGCAGCGCATCGCCGGCCAGCACGGCATTCGTTTCGCCGTAGACCACATGCACAGTTGGTTTGCCGCGGCGCTCCTGGTCGTCGTCCATGCAGGGCAGATCATCATGGACGAGCGTGTAGGTGTGAAGGACCTCCACGGCACAGCCGGGAAGCAACCCGGCCTCGGCGCTGCCGCCGCACGCTTCGGCCGCCGCCATGCTCAGGATGGGGCGCAGGCGCTTGCCACCGGTGAAAACGGCATAGCGCATCGCCTCGTGCAGCACGACGGGTTCGATGTCGGCCCCGGGCAGCAACCGCTCGAGGGCGGCTTCAACCTGCGTGCGCCGATGGGTCAGGTAGTCGTTTAGGTCAAACATGGTGCCAGCATGCCTGAAGCGGCACGGGGAGACAAGTCCAAGCGCCTGGCTGGAGCCTAGCGCCTAATCCCTTCTTACTGCAGTTCCGGGCTGGCGGGCCCGATGCCGACGCGCTCCGTATCGCGGACCAGGTCGGCGACAGAGGTCACTTCCATTTTCGACATGACCCGGGCACGGTGGATCTTGATGGTCTTCTCACTGATGCTGAGCGCCGAGGCAATCTGCTTGTTGAGCAGTCCCGCCACGACATGGCGCATGACCTCGTACTCTCGGGGTGTCAGCCGGTCGACCCGTTCCTGTACCTGTTCAGCCGCGGCGCGTTCGGCATTGATGCGCGTGCCTGCCTCGATGGCCGGGCGACGGCTTCGAACAGGGAGGCGGGGACAAAGGGTTTCTGCAGGAAATCGATGGCGCCATTCTTCATGGCGCTGACACTATCCGGAATATCGCCGTGAGCTGTGAGGAACACGATGGCCAGTTCCTTGCCTGCCTTGAGGAGGTGCTCCTGCAGTTCCAGTCCGCTCAGTCCCGGCATCTGCAGATCGAGAACAATGCAGGCAATCTGGTCATCGACGCCCTTTTCGAGAAAGGCCTCGGCAGAGTCGAACGTCCTGACGTTGTATCCTTCGGAAAGCAGCAACTTGGCCATGCCCGAACGAACCGAATCGTCGTCGTCGACAACGTAGACCGATCTCTCTTCTTCCACCGGCATGCTTATCTCGCCCATCAGTCTGCAACTCCTCGCTTCAACTACCCTGAGCTCTGACACTGTATGTCGCACAGCCCGTGGCTCTGCTTGCATGAGACCAAAGGACTATATCCAGTCACACATAATGTTGCGTACACTGTAGCCAGCAGGTGGGGACAGTACAAGGAGTATCAGCGATGGGCAGACTAGAGAGAAGACAGGCCGGCGCGGTTTCGGCCAGCGTCCTGGGATTCGTGCTTGTGGTTTCTGCTGCGCTGCTGTCCCTGGTGGATCGAAACGGAATCCTGACATTCGGTGTTGGCGTTACAGGTGGACTCGTCATGCTGGTCGGCGTGATTGCAAGTGCCCGTGTGTCCCGCGAGATGATTCACGCCGGCCGACGCTGACTGACGTGGTTATTGACGTTGAGCTTCCCGCCCTGTTCCGATATGGTGCCCCTTCATAGAAGGAGGATGCCATGATCCCATTGCTTATCATTGTCGGTATTGTTGTGGTTCTCGGGCTGGCGCTTGCCGGGCTGTACAACAAACTGGTTCGGCTCAGGAATCGTTTCAAGAATGCCTTTGCGCAGATCGACGTGCAACTCAAGCGCCGCTACGACCTGGTTCCCAACTTGGTGGAAACGGCCAAGGGCTACATGAAGCATGAGCGCGAAACGCTCGAGGCCGTGATCGCCGCGCGCAACCAGGCAGCGTCGGCCAATCAAAAGGCCGCCGCGGCTCCGGGCGAGCCCGGTGCGATGGCCGGTCTGCTGGGGGCTGAAGCAGCGCTTACCGGAGCGATGGGCAAGCTGTTCGCGCTGGTCGAGAGCTATCCGGACCTCAAGGCCAACCAGAACATGTCGCAGCTCATGGAAGAGCTGACATCCACGGAGAACAAGATTGCGTTCTCACGGCAGGCATACAACGACGCCGTCATGGTCTATAACACCGCCCGCGAGACGTTTCCGACCGTGCTGATTGCCGGCCCGCTAGGGTTTGGCGAGGCCGCACTGTTCGAGGTGTCTTCTGAAGCCGAGCGGGAAGCTGTGAAGGTGGCATTCTAGACCATTCGATATGGACTTCTTTGAGAACCAGGATGTTGCGCGACGCAAGACGTCACTGCTCGTCGGGTACTACGTTCTTGCCGTAGCCCTTATTATCGTGGGGGTCTACCTCGCCTTTGCCGCCACGTTTCTTGGCGCGAACGCCAAGAGCAGCGGGACCGTTGAGCTGTCCCGGCTCTGGAACCCACTATTGGCGATGTGGGTGATGGGGGGTACGCTTGCGGTTGTGGTCCTGGGCTCGCTCCATAAAATCTCCCAGCTCTCTTCCGGCGGCGAGGCCGTGGCCCGGATGTTGGGTGGGCAGCTGATTGATCCGGGCACGACCGACCCGCAGCAGCGCAAAGTGCTAAACGTGGTCGACGAAATGGCCATCGCATCCGGTATTCCTGTGCCGCCGGTATTCCTGATGGAGGACGCGTCGATCAACGCATTCGCGGCCGGCCTGTCGCCCTCGAACGCTGTGATCGGCGTGACCCGTGGCTGCATTGATCAGCTGAGCCGGGATGAGCTGCAGGGCGTCATGGCCCATGAGTTCAGCCATATCCTCAACGGCGATATGCGACTCAATATCCGGCTGATAGGTGTGCTGCATGGCATCCTGGTGATTGCCCTGATCGGCTACGGCATTGTGCGGGTGACAGCCAGCTCACGTCACCGCAGTCGATCCTCCAACAACAAGGGGGGCGGGAACCTGCCCATAGTGGTGCTGGGCCTGGTGCTGATGGCGGTCGGCTACATTGGTGTCTTCTTTGGCAAGCTGATCAAGAGTGCGGTGTCGAGGCAGCGCGAATTCCTGGCTGATGCGTCTGCTGTGCAGTTCACCCGTAACCCGCAAGGCATCGGGGGTGCACTGAAAAAGATCGGGGGGTGGACAGAGGGGTCTCGCATCGCCAACACGCACGCGGAGGAGGCGAGCCATTTCTTCTTCGCCAACGGATTGCGCAGCTCCCTTTTCAGTCTGATGGCGACGCATCCGCCGCTCGAAGAGCGGATCCAGCGGATCGATGCCTCACTGTTGGATGGCGTGACAGCCGGGGCGTCGGAAGCAACAGTGGCGCCGGCCTCCGAGGTGGCGGGTGTCAGCCCAATGGCCTCCTTTGCCGTGGACCCGGAGCGTGTTGTGGAATCGGTCGGAGCCCCGGGCGCCGATCATCTTGCCTATGCGAAACATCTCCTGGAACGATTGCCTGTCACGGTGAAGGACACAACCCGTACACCCGTCGGTGCTGTCGGCGCGATCTATGCCCTTTTGCTGGATAGCCAGCCAGACGTACGGCGCGAGCAGCTTGCATGGCTGCGCTCGCACGCGCAGCAGGAAGAGCTTGGTGCCATGGAGACCGTGGGCGACGCCCTCTCCGGTTTGGGCCCGGCCTATCGTCTGCCGGTGGCCGACATGTGTGTGGTCGCGTTGCGCTCGTTGAGCGCCGAGGCCTATGCGGTGTTCACGGAGAATGTTCGCCAGCTCGTGCAGGCGGACCAGCAGGTTGACCTGTTTGAATATGCGCTGCGGCGTATGCTGAAGCGCAGCCTGGCACCCGTGTTCGAAGACGTGCCGTCTACGGCCATTCACTACAAGACGATCGATTCCGTGCGGGATGCGTGCGTGGCGTTGTTATCCAGCCTGGCCTACTGGGGGGCTGATGAGGCGAGCGAAGCCGAAAACGCGTTCCGGGCCGGTGCAGAGCCGTTGGGGCTGGCGTCGACACTGGGCACACTTGAGGCATGTGGATTGGATGCGGTTGACGGTGCGCTTGACAGGCTGGTGGGTGCCACGCATGCTGTTCGCAAAGAGGTCCTGAATGCCTGTGTACATTGCGTGGCGTCCGACAATAGGGTGACGCTTGAAGAAGCTGAACTTATTCGGGCTGTAGCCGATGCCCTTGAGTGCCCGATGCCTCCGCTCTTTGGTTAGGTGCGGGGTGAAATGCTGATTTTCCTGTTTGCGCTTGAGTGAAGCAGTCGTTAGTCTGCTGCCATCGGTTTGAGTATCTTCGTGAAATGGAAGTAAGGAGTGAAGCATGCATAAGGTATCCGTAGTTGTGTTGGCCCTGATCGCGTCTGTTATGCTGGTGTCCCCGGTTATGGCGCAAGGGCATCGCGCGGGAGCGGGCATCAATGTCATGTCCCCCCTGGGCGACATGGATGATGGCGTGGGTGGGTACGTTTCCTACATGTTCGACATATCCGACATGCTGGCGACCTATGTCGGGCTCAGCCACATTTCGGGTGACTACGACCTCGTGGTCGATGGCGTGCAGTACAGGGGCGGATATAGCGGCACATCGGCAGAAGCCGCATTCCTCGTTCAGTGGCACATGGATACGATTTCCCCCTACGCGGGCATCGGTGGCGGGTGGACTTCCCTGAGCTTTGATGACATGAACGTGGGTGACAAACTCTCGCTCTTCTACACGTTCGGCCTGCTGTTTCCCGTCAGTGACGCCCTTAGCCTTGAAGCAAGCGCTCGCCTGCAGTACCTGCGTCCGCGTAGCTATCGCCCACAGACCGAGACCGTCGATATGGACGGATGGCTGGTCCGCCTGGGTGTTACCTGGGACTTCTAAGGTCCGGCCAGCTCCGCTACAAGGGTTCAAGGTTCACCGTTCAGAGGTTCAAGGTTGCTGGATGAGATCTGTCTGAGACCGTTCCTAACCTTTGAACCTATGAACGCTGAACGGGGAACCCTCTATTCGCGTCGTCTGACCGCCTGGGCCAGTGTCTCGAGTACGGGCACTGTGTCTTTCCACCCCAGGCAGGCATCCGTGATGCTTTGGCCGTAGGTGAGGCGGGTGTCGGCAACAACGTCCTGGCGGCCTGCCTCGATATTGCTCTCAAGCATGACCCCGAAAACCGTGTTGTCATTCTCGGCCAGGCGGCTGGCCAGCGCTGCTGCAACGAGCGGCTGGTTGTTGGCATCCTTCTCACTGTTTCCGTGACTGCAGTCAACCATCAGGCGGGGGTGGAGTCCGTTTTCATTGAGCAGAGCGGATGCTGCCGCCAGGCTCTCCGCGTCGTAGTTCGGGCCGTCGTGGCCGCCACGCATGATGACGTGGCAGTCCTGATTGCCGTGCGTAGACACAATGGCTGCCACGCTCTGCTTGGTGACTGACAGAAAGTGGTGGGGGTGGCTTGCGGTTTCGATGGCATCAACGGCCACCTGGATATTTCCGGTGGTGGCGTTCTTGAAGCCGATCGGGCAAGACATGCCGGATGCCAACTCGCGGTGGACCTGGCTTTCCGTTGTGCGTGCCCCAATGGCCCCCCAGCTTACGAGATCGGCGATAAACTGCGGCATGATGGTGTCGAGGAACTCGCATCCGGCCGGCAGGCCCAGGTCGGCCAGCTCGCACAACAGGCCGCGCGCGATGCGTAGGCCCTTGTTGATCCTGAAACTACCATCTATGAACGGATCGTTGATCAGTCCTTTCCATCCTACGTTCGTACGGGGCTTCTCGAAGTAGACGCGCATGATCACAATCAGCTCATCCGCCAGCCTTTCAGCCTGTTCGCGCAGCAGCCCGGCATACTCCAGTGCAGCCTTGGGGTCGTGAATGGAGCAGGGGCCTGCCACAACCACAAGACGCGAATCCTCGCCACGGAGACAGCGACCGATGGCCTGGCGCGTTTCTGCCACCGTCTGCGACCCTTCATCACTGATCGGCGCCTCTTCCATGAGAATGGCCGGAGGGATGAGGGGATTGAGAGCCGCTATTCTGATGTCGTCGGTGTTCTGGTGCATGATCCCTGTCTCCGTTATCCGCTCCGTAATCTGCCCGATCACCACCGAGAGTGCAAGAATCGAAGCCGCCAAGGCCGTTCGCTTCTCAAATTCTCCGTCCTGCGGCTCCTGTCATGCTTTTCGTGATGTCAAAAATGTCACTGAAAATTCCATGAGATACATAAGTGTAACACCAAAAGGCTTCACTTCAGAGTGGATCAAGGAAATGCAGATATCGTAACCCTCTAATGATGAACATATTATTACATCATTAATGTGTATGCGAGAAGTTGGCACGTCTATTGCGATCTGATGCTTCTGTCGAGAAGCAGTCTTGTTCAACAACACCTAAAGAAAGGGGCGGAAGTAGATGAGGACCAACAGATCGATTGGGTGGGTAACCGTGCTCGCGCTTATGGCGTGCGTGTCAGTAGGGATGGCCGCGGAGGCATCGGTATCGCTTGATGTCGCCAGTGCCTACGTGTTCCGGGGGGCAACGCTCAATGATGGACTGGTTTTGCAGCCTGGTCTGGAGATCAGTGGCCTGCCTGTAACGCTGGGTGTCTGGGGCAA
>JASLOA010000054.1 GCA_030745755.1 Kiritimatiellia bacterium
GTACAAGCGGGAGGAAGGTGGGGATGACGTCAAGTCAGTATGGCCCTTACGCCCTGGGCTGCACACGTGCTACAATGGTCGGTACAGAAGGATGCGAAACCGCGAGGTGGTGCAAATCCTCAAAGCCGGCCCCAGTTCGGATTGGAGTCTGAAACTCGACTCCATGAAGTCGGATTCGCTAGTAACGGCGCATCAGCTACGGCGCCGTGAATACGTTCCCGGGCCTTGTACACACCGCCCGTCACATCATGAAAGCCGTCTGCACCCGAAGTCACTGATCTAATCTTTCGAGAAGGAAGGTGCCGAAGGTGTGGGTGGTGATTGGGATGAAGTCGTAACAAGGTAGCCGTAGGGGAACCTGTGGCTGGATCACCTCCTTTCTAAGGAGTAGCCGAAACCCGGACATCCGGGTGGGTGCTAGGTCAATTCGATGTTCTTAAGGCGTGGGCCTCAAGAACCGACGGGTGCACCACTGTGGATAGTGGTGACACCAAATGCCCGCCATACGGCGGGCAGGTACAAGACACTCAGTGGGAACTGATACAATGTCTCTGCAAGTCGCACCATTTCCGGAGCGAAATTTATGCGCCTCAGGCGTGTTTACCCGCCTCAGGCGGGCATGCGTATGCTATTTGAAGTGAGTGGGGATCGGAAGACGGACCATGGGGGCATAGCTCAGTTGGTAGAGCACGTGCTTTGCAAGCATGAGGTCACCGGTTCGAACCCGGTTGCCTCCACCATCCTCCGCCAACGGCTATGGATGGAAAGCCACGCGGGCGTGTAGCTCAGTTGGTTAGAGCGCAGCCCTGATAAGGCTGAGGTCCCTGGTTCGATTCCAGGCACGCCCACCATCGTGCCGCGGTAAGCCACTCACTGAATTCTTGATGATTGCAGATTGCTGATTGATACAGACCGACGAGAGATCGTCAGTCATCAATTGTCAGTCATCAATGATTTGTTCTTTGAAAATTACATAGAGTAACGGGCAAAGCAACTTTGCGCCGAGATCATCTTTCTGTTGCCGTCTTGTACGGTAGCAGTTGGTTGACAAGAGACCATTTTAATGGTCAAGCGTATAAGGGCACACAATGGATGCCTTGGCATTGGAAGGCGATGAAAGACGTGATAAGCTGCGATAAGCTTCGGGTAGCGGCAAATACGCATTGATCCGGAGATTTCTGAATGGGGAAACCCAGCACCGGTAATTCGGTGTTACTGGAGTTTGAATAAAATAGGGCTTCAGGGCGACACCTGGGGAAGTGAAACATCTCAGTACCCAGAGGAAGAGAAAACAATAGTGATTCCGTAAGTAGTGGCGAGCGAACGCGGAACAGTCTAAACCAATCCGCTTGCGGGTTGGGGTTGCGGGACCACGTCATGATACTCTGATGGATAGCAGAACGTTCTGGAAAGTTCGGCCATAGCGGGTGATAGCCCCGTATGTGAAATCTTGATGAGATCTAGTGGTATCCCAAGTAGGGCGGGACACGTGAAACCCTGTCTGAATCCGGGGGGCCCACCCCCCAAGACTAAATACTCACCAATGACCGATAGTGAACTAGTACCGCGAGGGAAAGGTGAAAAGTACCCCTGTTAGGGGAGTGAAATAGTACCTGAAATTGTGTGCTTACAAACTGTGGGAGTCCTTCGGGATGACCGCATGCCTTTTGCATAATGAGTCTGCGAGTTACAGTATGTGGCAAGGTTAAGCCTTCTGGGAATAGCCGAAGCGAAAGCGAGTACGAAATGTGCGCCACAGTCGCCTGCTGTAGACCAGAAGCCGGGTGAGCTACCCATGGGCAGGTTGAATCTTCTGTAACAGGAAGGGGAGGACCGAACCATTGCATGTTGAAAAATGCTTGGATGACCTGTGGGTGGGAGTGAAAGGCTTACCAAACTCGGTGATAGCTGGTTCTCCTCGAAATAGCTTTAGGGCTAGCCTCACGTGGTAGCAGATGGAGGTAGAGCACTGACTGGATGATGGCCCTTACCAGGGTACTGACGCCATTCAAACTCCGAATGCCATCTGTGGAATCGTGGGAGTTAGACTATGGGGGATAAGCTCCATAGTCGAAAGGGAAACAGCCCAGACCGCCAGTTAAGGCCCCTAAAGTCGGTTCAGTGACTAAGGATGTAAAACTGCGATGACAGCTAGGATGTTGGCTTAGAGGCAGCCACCATTTAAACAGTGCGTAACAGCTGACTAGTCGAGTGATTTTGCGCCGAAAATGATCGGGACTAAATCGACTGCCGACGCTGCGGATGTGCGTCTTTAGACGCACGTGGTAGAGGAGCGTTCCATACGAGCTGAAGCTCAACCGTAAGGCGGAGTGGATTGTATGGAAGTGATTATGCAGACATGAGTAACGAAAAGTAAGGTGAGAATCCTTACCGCCGAAATCCTAAGGTTTCCTGGGGAAGGTTCGTCCGCCCAGGGTTAGTCGGCCCCTAAGCTGAGGCTGAAAAGCGTAAGCGATGGGAAACAGGCTTAATATTCCTGTACTGCCGATATGGCGTTTGAGTGATGGAGTGACGCAGTAGGCTAGGCCGGCCATCGATTGGAAGTGATGGTCTAAGTGCGTAGGAAGTTCTGGCAGGCAAATCCACCGGAATAATTCTGAAACACGATGGGACGTGAAGCCTTCGGGTGACACGGATCGGTCGATGCCACGCTGACTAGAAAAGCTTCGTAGCGAGTCATATAGGCAACCGTACCAAAACCGACACAGGTAGGAGGGTAGAATATACCAAGGCGCGCGAGAGAAACCATGTTAAGGAACTCGGCAATCTAGCCCCGTAACTTCGGGAGAAGGGGTCCTTTTGATCGTGATTATTCTTCGGTTTATGAGCGATTGGAAGGCGCAGTGAAAGAGCCCAGGCGACTGTTTACCAAAAACATAGCACTCTGCTAACTCGTAAGAGGACGTATAGAGTGTGACACGTGACCAATGCCAAAAGGTTAAGGCAAGAGGTTAGTCTTCGGACGAAGCTTCGACCCGAAGCCCTGGTGAATGTCGGCCGTAACTATAACGGTCCTAAGGTAGCGAAATTCCTTGTCGGGTAAGTTCCGACCTGCACGAATCGTGTAACGATCTGGGCGCTGTCTCAACATGGATCTCGGTGAAGTTGTAATTCCGGTGAAGATGCCGGATACCCGCAGTAGGACGGAAAGACCCCGTGAACCTTTACTGTAATCTGATATTGGTGTTTGGTTTATCATGTGTAGCATAGCTGGGAGACTTTGAAGTCACTTCGTTAGGAGTGGTGGAGTCATTAGTGAAATACCAGTCTTGTTAAGGCGACCATCTAACCCTGGCCCGTGAATCCGGGTGGGGGACAATGTCAGAGGGTCAGTTTGACTGGGGCGGTTTCCTCCCAAACAGTAACGGAGGAGTTCTAAGGTACCCTCAGCATGGTCGGCAATCATGCGTAGAGCGTAATGGTAGATAGGGTGCTTGACTGCGAGACCTACAAGTCGAGCAGGTGCGAAAGCAGGACATAGTGATCCGGTGGTTGCTCGTGGTAGCGCCATCGCTCATCGGACAAAAGGTACTCCGGGGATAACAGGCTGATCGCTGCCGAGAGTTCACATCGACGCAGCGGTTTGGCACCTCGATGTCGGCTCATCGCATCCTGGGGCTGGAGAAGGTCCCAAGGGTTTGGCTGTTCGCCAATTAAAGCGGTACGCGAGCTGGGTTCAGAACGTCGTAAGACAGTTCGGTCCTTATCCACTGTGGGCGTAGGAGATTTGAGGAGAACATTCCCTAGTACGAGAGGACCGGGAATGACGCACCTCTGGTGTTCCTGTTGTCGTGCCAACGGCATCGCAGGGTAGCTATGTGCGGAACGGATAAGCGCTGAAAGCATCTAAGCGCCAAGCCTCCTCCAAGACTAGATCTCCCTGTTCCTTCGGGAACCTAAAGGCAGGTTGAAGACTACGACCTTGATAGGCTGGATGTGTACGCACAGCGATGTGTTTAGCTAACCAGTACTAATCTGCCGTGAGGCTTGATCTTATTTTTTCATTCCGCTTGCGGAGTGAATCGGTCCGTCGGCCACTGTTGCTTTGCTGTTACTCTATGTTTTCTATTTTTATTCCTGGTGACCATAGCGAGGAGGAAACACCCGTTCCCATTCCGAACACGGCAGTGAAGGGCCTCTGCGGCGATGGTACTGTGGGGCTAGCCCGTGGGAGAGTAGCACGTCGCCAGGTATTTTTTTCAGGGACCCCGGTTTTAATCGACCGGGGTCCCTTCCTTTTTGTGGGGGAACCCCTTTGATATTGAGGGCAGACAAGGCCTGATCTATACTTGTCATCTCCAGGTTCGGAATGGATAAGACGCCAAAGAACAAAAACAACTCGTATAGTACCATGCGCATCGACATGGATGCCGTGTTGGCAGGGGATAGGTCTGTCAGCGAGAGCTCCATGCCCACACCTCTTGGCCAGCCCCGGCAGCCTGATGGAGAGCAGTCAGACTACGCAGCGCTGCTGCAGAGCATCTATGACGGTGTTGTCATCGCGTCTCCAAACGGACGCATCGCGGAATACAACGCGCGAGCTATGGAGCTACTGGGATGCGGCTCCGAGTACCTGGATGGCAGTGATGTCATGAAGCTCATTTCGGGTGCGGACACGGCACTCTGGGAGGCCCTTCGCAAGAACCTGGAGGAGCGGCGCTATACCCTCATTGAAGCACGCGTGATCCGCTGCGACGGAACGAGCTTCCCCGCCGAAATTGCCGTTAACTGGATGAGGAGCGGCGAAACTGGAATGTTGTGCTTCCTGGTTCGCGATATTTCGGTCCGTAAACAGGCGCAGGAGGCATTGGAGGACGCGGTCAGACGGCTGGAGGAGCACGATCAGGCCCGCATGCAGTTTGTCTCCAATGTCTCTCACGAGCTGCGCACCCCGCTGACCTCTATGATTTATGCCGTTGCCAACATGCTGCGCGGCGTTCTGGGGCCCATCTCGGATCCGGTTCGGAAGTATCTGACCATGCTGGACGGCGACAGCAAACGCCTCCTCGCCACCGTCAATGACATCCTTGACCTGCGCAAGATCGAGATCGAGAGCCTCTCTCTCGCCCGGGCCACGGTGCCCTTTGGCCGCTTGGTTTCGCGTAGCCTGGAGTCCCTGGCCGTGCGCGCCCAGCAGAAGGGCGTTGCTCTCCAGATTGACCCGGGCGATAAGGGACTCTTCGCCGACTGCGATCCCCGCCGTATGGAACGTGTCTTGCTCAATATCGCGGGGAACGCCGTCAAGTTCACGCCTGAGGACGGCTCGATTTCTGTCAGCGTCGAACGCGACACGGCCAACCAGGGGGGGATTCGCCTTGCCGTGCGTGATACGGGCATCGGTATTCCCCGCGATGCACTTGAGCGCGTCACGGAGCGCTACTTCACGGTGGGCAACCAGCCCAGCGGGAGCGGCCTGGGCTTGGCGATTGTCAAAGAGATCGTGGCGCTGCACGGAGGGAGCATCGGCATTCAGAGTCCCCTTCCGGGCGAAGAGAGCGGCACGCTGGTGACGGTCTGCCTGCCGGGCGTGGCTCCGCCCGTGATCCTTGTGGCAGAGGCCAACGAGAGAATCAGCAGGAAGGTCGGAGAGCAATTGACCGCAGCGGGGTATCGCGTTATAAGAAGCGCGGAGGATGAGGATGTCGGGCAATTGCTGGAGGAACACACCTTTCACGGTGCCGTGGTTGGCCTCGGGATGGAGGGCATGGCCGGCACCGAACTCATTCTCAAGATGAAGAGCGATAGGGAGCTGAGGAATACGCCGCTGATTGCCGTTGGTGGGGCAGGGCTGAACAAGGCGAGACAGCAGATTCTTAAGAGTTTTGCGATCCCTCTCTTGCCGCGGGATTGGACGGAGGCGATCCTGCTTGATTGTATCGAAGAGGCGTTTCTTGCTCCGATGGCAACAATGAAGTAGATGGACTACAGGAGAGCGATATGGACAACGAGAAAAACACGATCTTGCTGATAGATGATGACACCAGTCTGCTCGTTACCCTGAGCGATTTCCTTCGCTCCGAGGGGTACGAAGTGGTTACGGCAGACAGCGGTGAGCAGGGGCTCAAGCAGCTGAAGACGCTCGAGCCGAACCTGATTATCCTGGATATGAGTATGCCGGGAATGGGCGGCATCGGGTTTCTGAAAGAGATCACCGTCGATGGCAAGCCGAAGCACCCCATTCTGGTTCTGACGGCACGGGCCAACATGGCGGAGTTCTTTGCGGACGTTGATGTCGACGGGTTTGTGGCCAAGCCGTGCGCCCCGGAAGACCTGTTGATGGAAGTGGGGCGCATTCTGTTCCTGCGTGCGGGGCAGGAGGAAGATGTCGGCGCTACATCCTCGCCGGTCAAAGTACTGCTGGGTGAGGATGATGCCATGTTGGCGTCGAAGATCGAGGCAGAACTCGAAGGCGCCGGAATGCTCGTCTCGCTTGTTGAGCAGGGGCCCGAGATGATTGAGCAAGCCATCCTGCAGCGACCGGATGTTATTCTCTGCAAACAAGTTCTCGCCAAGATGAACGGGGATGCTGTAGCCGACATGCTGCGGGCCATGCCTAATGCACGCGCCATTCCGGTTGTGCTCTATGATGACACCGGACATCTCAAGGATGATGTCCGCCCGACTGGTGTCAGCCACGTTGTGCTGAGTGAAGACCCCAAGGCCCTGTTGTCGGCTGTTAAAGCCTTTACCGATTGAAGGAACGCTCATGCGATGTCCCAAGTGTGCCAACCTGGAAGATAAAGTCATCGACAGTCGCTCGGCCCGGAGTGGCGCGGTCATACGTCGCCGTCGTGTCTGCCTGGGCTGCGGGCACCGCTTTACGACATACGAGGAGATCATTCGCGCACGCCTCAAGGTGATCAAGAGCGATGGCTGTCACGAAGATCTAAGCCGGGACAAACTCATCAAGGGCATTGAGAGGGCGTGCGAAAAGCGCCCGGTGAGCGTTGAAACGATCGAGAGCGTGGTGGACGCCATTATCGACGACCTGGAACGGGACTATGAGCGCGAAGTTCCCAGCCAGGCTATCGGTCAGAAGGTTATGGATCAGCTCGAGAAGTTGGACGAAGTAGCCTACGTCAGGTTTGCATCGGTTTATCGACGGTTCAAGGATGTCAACCAGTTCATGAATGCCATAGAGGGGCTTGTGAACAAAGACGGCACGCTGACAGGGGCGTAGAAAGAAGGAACGGCAGACAGTGATTTGGCGGAGCACAGACAGCGATGAACGGCAAGCGGGGGTCTTTGATCACCTGGTGCTCCAGATCGAGAGCATGTGCGCCATGGAATCGGAAAGCGACCTGTACGACGCGTCCGAAGTGGCGCGGGCCGTGGAGTGCTTTGTTGAGCATGACTGTGCCGGACACTGTGCGGATGCCCGTGCCCTGGTTCTCATGACGTCACAAGGGCTGGATTCTGTTGGCAATACCGGCACGGCACGTCGTTTTCTGCTGCATGGGACCGGTCTGGCCAAGCCGTCCGAGTGGGAGGTCACACACGGCGAAACGATGTGGGTGATTGATCTCAAACAGCTGACGGTACGGGACGATGCGCCGCTGGAGCTGATCTTCTTCACGGGATTGGGCATCATCATTGAGACGCTGTCGGACATATGGGACAGCACGCAGG
Organism: Kiritimatiellia bacterium; assembly: GCA_030745755.1. Classification (GTDB taxonomy): domain Bacteria; phylum Verrucomicrobiota; class Kiritimatiellia; order UBA8416; family JABMPJ01; genus JABMPJ01. The sequence goes on from JASLOA010000054.1 coordinate 7,651, forward strand.
GGCGTGGCATTCTCGGGCTGCGCCATGTGTGCGGAACGGCGGAGGCACTTCTTGGTGATGGCGGCAAGCTGGCCGACATTGTATCGCTCAGCGAGGAGATCCGCCGCCACTGTCATGACCGGCTTGATCGCCTGCGCCGCGACCGTGGATGGAGCGAGAGACCGCAAGTGTTGAACTTAGATATCTAGCATGGATGAACAGGATGAAGGGGATATTCTCTATTCGCTTCTCAATCCTGCTCATCCTGTGTATTCATGTGAACGGAGAGAGCATAGGAGGATGACATGATTAGTGACGATCGGATCAAAGCGCAGTTGGCCAATGTTCTGGAGGAAACGCAGTGCCCCGAGCTGGGCGAGCGGATCAAGGGAAAGGTCCGCGACAGCTACAAGCTGGGAGATCGCCGAGTTCTCGTGGTGAGCGACCGCATTTCCGCTTTTGACTGTGTACTCGGAACCATCCCGTTCAAGGGGCAAGTGCTGAATCAGATTGCGGCCTACTGGTTTGAGCAGACAAAGGATATCGTGCCCAACCACGTCATCGATATGCCGGACCCCAACATCATGGTGGTCAAGGAATGCGACCAGCTTCCCCTCGAGTTTGTCGTGCGCGGGTATATCACCGGCGTGACGAAGACATCCGCCTGGTACAATTACGAGCGCGGCGTGCGCAACATGTGCGGCAACCTGCTGCCCGAAGGGTTGCGCAAGGATCAGAAGCTGGAACAGCCCATCATCACGCCGACAACCAAGCACGAGAAGCATGACCGCAACGTATCGCGGGAAGAGGCGATCGAGGAAGGCCTGATCGATGGCGACACTTTCGATGCTGCCGCCAAGATCTGTTTCGCGCTCTATGAGCGCGGAGTCGAGATTGCCGCATCACGCGGTCTCATCTTCGTCGATACCAAGTACGAGATTGGGCGTGTGGACGGTGCCTTGACGATCTCAGATGAAATCAACACCCCGGACTCGTCGCGCTACTGGTATACCGACACCTATGCCGAGCTGTTTGCCGCCGGCAAAGAGCAGCGCAAACTCGATAAGGAGTACGTGCGCACCTGGTTGGCCGAACAAGGCTTCCGCGGTGACGGTGAGATCCCGGCCTTGACCGATGAGGTGCGCATAGAAGCCGCCAAACGCTACATCAAGGCGTACGAGCTGATCACCGGCCAGGAATTCGTCATCGACGAAACACCCGTGACCGAACGGGTCAACGCTGCGCTGAAGAGTCTGGCCTGATCGGGCTCCACCACGAAGGACACGAAGGTCGCGAAGGTGGGAATGGGTCTGCGGCCTTGTTCCGGGGGGATGGGTGCTGTCGCACCTCTCCCCAAGGTTTTACCTTGGGCTATGATGGTGGACCCCGTTGGGGTCCAGAGAAGTCCGCACCCCAAAGGGGTGCACCATCATAGCCCAGGCAGAATGCCTGGGGTGTCCTACCTCCCCAGAACAGCCGCAATCCTTTGCATCGCTTCCTCGACCTTCGCGAAGTCGTTGAACGCGCTGATGCGAATGTAGCCTTCACCGCAGGCTCCGAAGCCGGCGCCCGGGGTGGTGACCACGGCTGCTTCGTTGAGCAGGCGGTCGAAAAAGGCCCAGGAGTCCTCGCCTGTGTTGATCCAGATGTAGGGAGAGTTCTGACCACCGACGAAGTCGTAACCCAGTGTGCTGATCTGCTGGCGGATATGTGCCGCGTTGTGTAGGTACCCGTCGTTCAGTGCCTTGATCTGCTCCTGCCCCTGAGGTGAGAAGACCGCTTCGGCTGCGCGTTGAACCGGGTACGAAACGCCGTTGAACTTGGTTGTATGGCGGCGATTCCATAGGAAATGCAGATCCTGCACGGTGCCCGCGGCATCGTAGGCGCGACAGGCCTTTGGTACGATCGTATACGCGCAGCGTGTACCGGTGAATCCTGCGGTCTTGGAGAAACTACGGAACTCGATCGCCACTTCGTCAGCACCGTCTACCTCGTAGATGCTGTGGGGAAGGGACTCATCCCGAATGAACGCTTCGTAGGCGGCATCGAACAGAATCAGGGACTTGTGTTCGCGGGCATACTCAACCCAGGCCTTCAGTTCGTCATGTGTGACCGTCGCGCCCGTGGGGTTATTGGGAAAGCAGAGGTAGATGGCATCGACTGCCTCAGATGGGAGCGCCGGTACGTAATGATTGTTGGCCGTGCTCTCCAGGTAGACCAATCCCTGGTAGCGCCCATCCTTCCATTTGCCCGTGCGCCCGGCCATGACGTTCGTGTCCACGTAGACAGGGTAGACCGGATCGGGCACGGCAATACGCGCGTCCTGTGCGAGAATCTCCTGGATGTTTCCGCTGTCGCACTTGGCGCCGTCACTGATGAATATCTCGTCAGGCTGAATGGTGACGCCGCGTGAGGCAAAGTCGTTAAGTGCAATAGCTTCACGCAGAAAGTCGTAGCCCTGTTCCGGGCCGTAGCCGCGGAATGTCGCATCCACGGCCATCTCATCCACAGCCTTGTGCATCGCTTCAATGCAGGCTGGCGGCAGTCCGTGTGTTACGTCCCCAATGCCCAACTTGATGATGTCCTTGTCCGGGTTGCCCGCCTGAAACTCGCTGACCTTCCTGGCGATTTCCGAGAAGAGATAGGAGGCCTGTAACTTGCTGTAATGTGGGTTAACTCTGATCATCTGTTTGTCCTTCTTTGTGCTCTTTGCGTTCCTTCGCGGCTGAACCGGAAGAATTGCTGTTCTGCTCCACCGGATCCAGCACCCAGCGCTTGTTGTGCCAGAACCACTGCTCCGGGTACTTTCGGATTGCCTCGTCAAAGTGGGCTATCACGGCGGCGGTCATTCTCTTGATATCTTCGCCCTTGTCGAGTGTCTTGTCGGGCCGCACGACCGGATAGGTTTCGGCAATCCGGTGCCGCGTCCATCCATCGCGAACGCAGCAGCAGGGGTATATCGGGAGGTTGGTCATGCGGGCAAAGAGCGCCATACCGCTTCCCATGTTCGCCTCACCGCCCAGAAACGGGATGGACAGATCGGGGTAGGGCATGCGCACATCAGGCAGGATGGCCAGGTACTTGCCTTTCTTCAGGTGGCGCATGATCGGGCGCATGATATCGGTCTTACGCTCAATAATCACAGCGGCCGCCGCAGAGCGCAGTTCATGGAGGTATTGGTTGGTCAACGGGTTGCGCTGTTTGCCGACGATGATAATGATCGGAAAGCGGTGCACATGGCAGGCCAGTCCGGCCATCTCCCAGTTGCCCATGTGCGGGAGGGCGATGATGGCTCCATGCCCGGCATCCCGCTCAGGAATCATCTGCTCGAGCATGTCACCACCGTCGAAGTGCTTCTTCAGCCAGTCGGGTGATGTGCGCGGAATGCGGAGGGCCTCAAAAGCGTTGAATATGGTGTTACGCCACGAGGTCCAGGCAATCTGGCGTATCCGCTTTGGCGGGGTGTCCTCTCCGAGTACGCTGGCGATGCGGCGCTCGGTTTCGTGCAGGCGCTTCCGGCCCAGGCGGAATGTTATGGTCGCCACCAGCCAGCCGACCGACAGGAGCAGGCGGTAGGGAACCACCTGCACGAGGCCGACGACCATCCGTACGGCTACGTATTCAGCAATATGTTTGGCGCGATAAGCCATGGCTCGTTTCCTGTCACACAAGCTCGCTCTCAAGACAAGAGGCTTTGTCATTCCGAGCGAAGCGAGGAATCTCCTATGCACTCAACGTTTCGGAGATTTCTCGCTTCGCTCGAAATGACAGGTTCCTTGTATGCGAACTTGTCAATCACGACACCAGCGGAGCTTCACTCCTTCTCTGCCGGAACACCCAGCTTCTCGGCCATTCCTGTGATGTCGAGCAGGTCGACCTCCAGCGTGGAGATAGTCACATCCTTGATCTGCAGGTTGCGCGCGGCCTCGAGGGCCACCATGATGTCGCCGCCTGCTCCGGTCAGGGCCTCGTTGCGCAGGCGTTCACCTTCGGCCTCGGCCTCCTTGACCAAACGCTGTCCGGCGGCCTGCTTCTGGTCGGCAATCAAGTCGGCATCGGCGGTCTTCTCGGTGACATACTTCTTATACTGTGCCTCGATCTTGGCGATCTGCAGATCCGTGGTTGCCTCCATATCGATCAGCTTGGCGTCCTTCTCTTTCGTGATTATCGCGATCAGCTTGGAGGTCTCGGCCTCGATGACCTGGGTCTTTCCACTCATGCGCTCTGCGTCGGCCATGGACTTATTGAGTTCCACTTCCTGGTCGGCCAGCTTCTTGCTGCGGATCTTGGCTTCGTACTTGGGATCGAATTCCACGTTGCGGATCAGGACGTCGATCACCTCAATGTAGTTGTCTTCAAGGGAGGCGGTCAGTTCATCGAAGACCTCCTTGGAGCGGCGGCGCTTCTGCTCCGGGGAGTAGAATTCCTCGGTGGTCATCTGGCCGAAGCGTCCCATACAGGCTTTCTCGGCCTCATTACGGACGATGGCGCGGTACTTGGTGCCGGCACCGGTATCGGCGTACAGCTTGTGGGCCATCCCTTCCGCGATGCGGTATTTGACGGTGACATCGAGGGATATCTTGTTGCCATCAACGGACTGAACCTTGACGTCGTCCTCGCCGGCGCTGCTGCCATGCCGGGCCTCTTTCGTCATTTCGAGGGTCTGCACGGTGCTGTCATAGCCGACCCAGGAGTCGATCGGGCCGAGGTCGCGGTGCCAGCCTGGACCAAAGTCGGCTTGGACGACGCCTTTCCTGCCGAAGATGCCATACTGTTGAATCCTGACCCCGGTCTGCCCAATCGGGATGTCGACCGTTAGAAGTTGAACCGTGAGCCAGCCGCCGAGAATAACGGCGATCACGATGACCGATAGTGCTTTGATGCTCTTCATAATGGATACCCCTTGCTGAAGTTTTTGCTATTTGGTGGAGACGCCGATGGTTTCAGCGCCCCGCAGGTGTTCGAATCGCTCAACCGACCCCTCGACCGAGAACGGTTTGCCCGTGATGGCCAGCCCCTTGAGTCTGCGGGCATATTCCAGTTTAACCATATTGGCGCCGCCGGGTCCTTCCAGGGCCTCGCGCAGCGCCTTGATGCCGGCCGCCTCGGCCGCCTTCTGGGCCTTGATGGCCTCGGCGCGCTTCTCCAGTTGGTAGAACTCGGCCTCGGCCGCGATCGTCTTCTGTTCATAATAGGCATCGCCCTGCTTCATGGTCTTTCCAGCCTCGGCTTCGGCCGCAATGACCTTCTGCTGCATCTTGCCCTCGAACTGCTCAACGGCGACGTTCTTGAGGTTGGTCTCCTGGACCGTCATGGTCTCCTGCTTCTGTTTGGCGGCCAGGGCCTTGGACTGCTGGGCCTGAACGGTCTGGTCGGCTTCCTTCTTCTTCTTAATCATCTCCTCGTATTCCTTGTAGAAGTGCGGCCGACGTGGAATCAGGATGTGGTCGATGCGAATACCGAATCGCTCCAGCCGCTTGTTGCACTCGGCACGGGCGAGGTCGACTTTGGCGTCCCGCTTATTGGAGTCGTAGAACTCTTCCGTCGTGAGCTCGCCGAGGTAGTTGCGGGAGACGGAGCGTATGTAGTCGCGTGCCCACTTCTGCTTGTACTGGTCGCCCGGTCCGGAGGTCAGGATAATCTCCTCAGCCATATCGGTGTTAATGCGGTACTGCACCTTCAGGTCCACGTAGACATCGCTGCCGTCTACGGTCTTGATCTTCAGGTCATCCCGCTCGGCCCGGTCGCCGCGCCCGATCTGCTCGGTCATTTCGAGGGTCTGGAGTGTCTTCTCCATGACATAGAACTCCTTGGTCAACCCGTTGTAGATCTGCTTGCCGGAACGGTCTATGACCTGGATGTTGCCGGTGATCCGGTTGAGCAGGAAGCCGACCTGTTCGCCGCTGACCTCCTGGATGCGAATGGTCTTGGCCACGAAGAGCATGACGACGACCAGGGCCACAACGACCCAGATGGCGCTGCCGCTAAGGCGTCGCCGGATATCGTCAAGGTTAATGGGAGCTTGGGGCTGGTTCATAAGAATACGCTCGCTTTCAGTAGAGTGGGCCCAGCTGGACTCGAACCAGCGACCTAGGGATTATGAGTCCCCAGCTCTGACCAACTGAGCTATGGGCCCGTCTTCAATTCAGGTTGGGAGAATACCCAAAGGATCGAGGGGTGCCAAGTGCAGAACGGGGGCGTTTCAGAACGGCTACTGTGTCTCAAGTGTCTGGCGGAAGCAGTTCAGGAAGGCGTCGAACTGGTGTTTCTTGTCCATCTTCTCCTCCATGAGCTGGCGGGCCTTCTGGCCCATTTCGGCGCAGGCTTCACGGCTCTGCCAGGCGGACTCGATGGCGTCGGAGAACTGTTCGATGTTGCCGGCGTCGGTCAGGTAGCCGGTCTCGCCTTCGATCACTACCTCGGGAATGCCGGCGAGCTTGGTTGAGATGACGGGCACCTTCATGGACATGGCTTCGAGCAGGACGTTGGGCAGTCCTTCCTTGTAGAGACTGGGGAGCGCGAGGATGTCGAGACGCTCAAAGACGTAGTTGGGCTCGTCTGTGAAGGGAAAGAAGGTCACATGCTTCTGTAACCCGTAGGCTTCGGTCACGGCCTTGAGCATGGCTTCATCAGGTCCTTCACCCACGAACATGACGTGGATGTCTGGCAGCTTGTCGGCATCGAGCAGCCGCTTGACTGCCTGGAGCAGGATGATCTGTCCCTTGCGGTTCTCGAGAGCGCCGATCGAACCGAGAACCGGTCCGGCATTCTCGGGAAGGGAATAGCGGCTGAAGGCTTCCGTCTTGGTCTCGGGCGTTGAGGTGAAGCGGTTGACTTCGGTTCCCTGGTAGACCAGGTCAATGCTCGCGGCGGGAATCTTGTAGACGTCAACCAGGTACTCCCTTGTGAAGTTCGTGATGCAGATGACCTGGGTGCTCACATCGGGGTCGGGCTGGTAGTACTCGCGCAGGTACCACGGCACGATCGAGCCGGTCTTGGGCATCAGCACGGTGTCGAGCGAGGCCGCCTTGATGCACTGGGCTGCATAGACGGAACAGTGGAAATCCTCGCGCGGGGGATGGACCGTGCACACGGCAACATCCATGTTGCGCAGGCCTTCGGTCCAGGCTTCCCGGTAGCTATCTGGGTTGGTGACAATATCATCCCAGTCATAGGGGAAGACCGTGGCGCCGGCTTCGGCGCAGAGCGTTGCCACATGGCTGCCCTCTGGCGCCAGAACGGCTACGTCGTGGCCCTTGGCAATGAAGTCGCGCGTGGCTTCAATCACCCAGATCTGAGTGCCGCCGCGCAGGTGTGTGTCTTCAATGAATCCGATTCTCATAGGTGGGCTCCTCCAAGCGTTTCGATAAAGAGGTCGAACTTATGCTGCAGCATGCCCATGCTGTAGCGCAGGCGGACGGCGTTCTTGTTGTGTGCCCTGAGGTGGTGCAGAGACCCCGGAACCAGCATGACCCTGGCAATGGCGTGCAGGAAGTCCTCCGGGAAGCCATCTTCAGGGAAGAGAATGTAGCGGATCTGCTCTTCTTCCGGCAAATGCTCGCCCACCACTTCGGCAAACACTTCCTCGGGGTAATACCGGCTGCAGGCAATTGCTATGCCGCCGGCACTGGATTCCACGATGGGCAGTCCACGACCCTCCGTCTCGCTGGGAAAGAGAATGATGGTTGCCAGGCGATAGATCTCCTCGATGTTCATCTTGGTCAGACCGTTCGGTTCCAGGGCGGGGTGGTCCTCGGTGCCGACCGAGAAGGCCACGAAGATGCGCTCTGCCACTGCCTGCGGCACGGCGTCCAGAACAGCGGTGTAGGCGGAGAGCACGGTTTCCAGGTCCTCCCGGTGCTCAATCGGAACCGGGCCGCTGATATGGACGACAAGCTGGCGTTCGGGGTCACTCTCGAATTCATCACGGAACTCGGGATAATCCATGAGGGCGCCGATGAGTTGGAAGTCCTTTTCGATTCGCTTACGGGCGATCACACGCGTCGGCTGCAGGCAGTAAATGGTCTTCTCGTGTGAGGGGTCGAGCGTCAGGCCGCTTCGTGCACCACAAACGATCGGGTGCTGGCTGGTCATCCAATCGCCCAGCTTCTCGAGGTGCTCGTGGATGCCGACGGTCTGCACGACCGGCTCTCCGTCGGACAGGATGTAGGCCATCTTGCGGCGGATGAGCTGCTGGTCTTCGTCAGTGAAGTGATCGAAGAAGGTGTCGCTGATGGATGTGCCAAGCTCGAAGACACGATCAGCGGCAAAGCCGAAGCGGGAAACGAGCTCCCTGGACTGGGGTGAGTTGATGTTGACTTGTACCCACCGCTCACCGTTCCAGGGATAGAGGCGCTGGAACAGGTTGAAGAACGGCTTGTTGCCGATGTTGCGGAAGAAGTGGTCCCGGGGTCCTGCCGCTTCGTCCGTGCTTCGTTCGGCAGCGGGCTTCCCGCCTTCCCAGTAGAAGTCGTGGTTGGAGTTGATGACATAGAGCCCCATCATCTCCGAGACGATGACCAGGGCAAGTTCCGCCGCCATGTTGCCGGGATTGGAGGGGATGTTGACGGGGATGATGAGAGAGATGTCGTTTTCGGCAAGGTAGTTGGCCAGCTTGCCGGCAATGACGGCGGCCTGCTTCCAGATCTCGTGGGCCATGGCATGCGAAACATCACTGCCTTCGGGCATGTCTTCGTAGTAGAGCTTGGAGAACCACTTGCCGTCGTCCCACTTCGACCACCCGTTCATCCCTTCGATCTGATAGCGCTTCCAGTAGGGCTTGAGGACGATGTCGGCCTTGTCGTAGAAGTCGCCACCAATGAAAGAGAGTGGAATGCCGCCTTCATGGCAGGGACCAAAAAGATGTTCGAGGCATTGGGCGTACTTCGTGATCTCGATCGAAACGCCATCAATCCCATAGTCGTATGTGTAGAAGGCTGCGCCTCGGGATACCAGCTCACGGAATGCTGCGCGATCCTCGTGCTCGACGGTATCGGGGATCGCTGCGATCTGGTCCAGAAAGACCGAGATGTCGTCCCACGTCTCGATGCGTGCCGATTCGATTGTGGTCTGCATTTCCTGGCAGCGTTCTCTCAAGGTCAACGTCATAGTGCATGCTCTCCCGCCTTGTGATGAGTCGACAGCATAGCAGGGGTGTCAGTGCTGGGCAAACATGCAAACGGGGAGCGCCGGGCTTGACGGGTGGGTGGGTGGCGTGCGATGGTCGGGGCCGTACTATTTAGCAGAAAGGTGTTGGCTATGCGTAGAGTGTTCTCGATTGGTGTGTTGGTGGCGGTCGTGTTGGTGTCACAGGTGCGTTCGGCGGAAGAAGGGCGTGATCCTGAGGCGGTGCGGCAGGCCTATACGGCGGTGGCTTCGCGTCTGGACCAGGGCGGCGACCTGATGATCGTGGCGAATATTGATGGTCTGCTCGAACGGTTCATGGCGGACCTGGTAGAGATTGCCTCGACCGCTTCGGGTGGTGATGCTGAATCCAAGCAGGCCATGGAGACGGCGACAAAGCTCCATGCATTTCTCAAGAAGAGCGGCTTCTACGCGGTCAATGGTGTCGGCATGAGCAGTGGGCCATGGCGGAACGAAAGACTGATGGCGATGCGGTCGAGATTGAGGCCGCCTGTCAGTATATCAAGGGCGCCACGGTTCCCACCTGTCCCAAGGGCGGGACCTATGAGTTTCATCCCATTGGCAGTACGCCAACCTGCACCATTCCTGAGCATGCCCTGCAGTGGTAGTTGAACCCACCGTACTGGTTCGCCAAGCCTGCCACACGGGAGAAGGCCCTCTGTGGCATCCGGACGAGCAGTGCCTGTACTGGCTCGACATTCCTGAAGGGCTGCTGTTTCGCCACCAGTTTGAGCGCGGCGAAACCGAGACGTTCGAGGTCGGGGCGGCCGTGGGAGGTATGACGCTGCAGCAAGATGGTTGCCTGGCGCTCTTTATGGCGGAGGGCACCGTCAGGGTCTGGCGGCATGGGCAGTTCCTTCGCACCGTCCTGGAGGAGATTCCCGAGGAACGGGGCAACCGTTTTAACGATGTTATCGCCGATCCGGAAGGTCGGGTATTCTGTGGCGTAATGTCCACCGAGAAGCGGGCCGGCCGACTCTATCGTCTGGATCCGGATGGCACGCTGACCGTTGTGGTTGAGGACACAGGAACAGCCAACGGCATGGGTTTCTCGCCTGATCTGAAGCGCATGTACTTCTGTGACTCGCGCAAACGCACGCTTTCGGTATTCGACTATGACCGGGAGACGGGCGCTATCGCAAACCGTCGGGTGCTTGTGCGACCGGAGGGCGATGAGGGCAAGCCGGACGGAATGACCGTCGATGCCGAGGGCCGCCTGTGGTCGGCACGTTGGGATGGTGCACGCCTCGTGCGACTGGACAGTCAGGGAGGAGCATTGCTTCGGATCGATTTTCCGGTTCGTAATGTCTCCTGCGTGACGTTTGGCGGGCCCGAATACACGGACATCTTCGTCACAACGGCGAGCGCGGGAGATCCCGACGCCAACGGCGAACTATCCGGCTCACTCTTCCACCTGAACCTGGGCATCCGCGGCTGCGCAGACTTTCGATCAGCGCTGTAAAATGGTTTTGACCTGTGGGGGCGACCCGACTAGTATGCCCCCTGCTTTTCGTTACGCACCCGTGGTGAAATTGGCATACACGCATGGTTCAGGTCCATGTGCCCGTTGAGGGCGTGGAGGTTCGACTCCTCTCGGGTGCACCACTCACTCGGCCGGGGATGCCTTCCTTGGCTGGAGTATCGCTTCGCGATAATGGGCCTGCGGAAGGCATCCCCGGCCTCGCTCGTGTAATGGGGTGTCTCTGGCTGGAGCATATCTTCGCTACGCTCGATCTGCTAGGCCTCGGCAGACACCCCTGCTCCTTCGCTCCACGGTAGGTTGGCCTCGAGCCTGCCGCTCTCCGACTTCCGGCCTCCGACCTCCGTTTACTGCTTGTCTGCCTGCAATATCACACCTATTCTTAGTGAAGTCATGAAGAGCCCCGCATGGACTGCGGGGCGTTATTGTGTAGAGGGAGGTCCGGGATGTCGTTTGGACAGGGCAAGATTTGGTATGACGGGAAGCTCGTGGATTGGGCAGATGCAACCTGTCATGTGATGGCGCATGCGCTGCACTACGGGTCGTCGGTATTCGAAGGCATTCGCTGTTATGATACAGGGAAAGGGCCGGGAATCTTCCGCTTGAGCGATCACATGCGGCGCCTGCACGAGTCAGCCAAGATCTATCGCATGGAGATTCCGTTTGATCAGGCCGAGCTGGAGCAGGCCGTTATCGATACGGTGAAGGCAAATAACCTGAGCTCATGCTATATCCGTCCCCTGGCTTTTCGCGGCTTGGGTGCCATGGGAGTTAACCCCAAGACGTGCCCGGTGAACGTTGTGATCGCCGCGTGGAGCTGGGGTAAATATCTCGGGGAAGAGGCCATGGAAGCGGGCGTCTCGGTGCGTGTCTCCTCCTGGCGTCGGCCTGCGCCTGACACATTCCCCACCATGGCCAAGGCGGGCGGGAACTACCTCAACTCTCAGTTGATTAAGATGGAGGCCACGGAAGATGGGTTCGATGAGGGGATTGCGCTGGATCATTATGGCTTCGTGTCGGAGGGGTCCGGGGAGAATATCTTCATGGTTCGCAACGGCGTTATTTACACGCCACCCACTAGCTCTTCTATTCTGCCGGGCATCACGCGCCACTGCGTCGTGACATTGGCCCGTGAACTGGGCTACACGATTCGCCAGCAGGTGATTCCGCGTGAGGCGCTCTACGTGGCCGACGAGGTCTTCTTCTCGGGAACGGCAGCCGAGATTACACCCGTCTCAAAGATCGATAACCTTGTGATTGGCAATGGGAAACGCGGGCCGATCACCGAGAAGGTTCAATCCGCTTTCTTTGACATCGTGGAAGGACGCGCGGAGGACACGCACGGCTGGTTCACGCCGGTTGTTTAGTGTCCTGGCGTGCAGAAGAGTTTTTGGAATACGTAAGTCTTTGTCATTCCGAGCGAAGCGAGGAATCTCAGCCCATCTCCTGGCAGAGATCCCTCGGCTTCGCTCGGGATGACACACGAGTTGCGCAGGCGCAACTATGATGAAGGACGCCAGGGCCTTGTCGTCGAGAGAGGTGACATGAAGTGCGAAATCTGTGAGTGCCGTGAGGCCTCAGTACATTTCAAGCAGGTCTGCGATGGGCAGATCAGGGAGATGTACGTCTGTGGGGAGTGTGCCGCTGAGAACGGTTTCGACCTGCAGTCACCGCTATCCATGCCCGATTTCCTGTTCGGCGCCGGTCTGCAACAGGAGAAGCAGGAGTCCACCGCTGAGAAGTCGTGCCTCGTGTGCGGCACCACCGGCAAGGATTTCAAGAAACGCTCCCTGCTGGGGTGTCCCTCCTGCTACGAAGCCTTTGCCGAGGAACTGTCGCCCTATCTGCGTGCGATGCAGAAGGGGAGTCGCCATGTGGGCAAAGCCCCGGCCGGTGAGGCGCTGAGCGCGGAGATTGCCGCCATGCAGCAGGCCCTGGAACGGGCCGTATCGGCCCAGGACTTTGAAGAAGCGGCCACACTGCGCGATCGTATTCGCGACCTCAAGGCGAAACGGGACGGCGCGGATGGAGGAGCCTAGTGTCTTGTCACGCAAACGACCTTTTCACAATATGTAGATTCTTGTCATTCCGAGCAAAGCGAGGAATCTCATGTCCATCTCCGGGCAGAGATCCCTCGACTTCGCTCGGGATGACACACCAGTTATGTCAGCGCGATTATGAGACGGAGCACTAGCCGTGTTTGTCGATGAACTTATCAAGCAGCCGGGACTGTGGTCGAGTGACGACCTGGAAGCTGGGATTGTGGTCAGCAGTCGTGTCAGGCTGGCGCGCAACCTGAAGGGCGCGGCGTTTCCGGGCTGGGCCAAGGATGACGAGCGGCTGCGGCTGTGTGAGACGATTCGGCAAGCCTGTGCGGCGGCGCCGTCGCTGAAGCCCGGCACGTTTTTGGACATGGGTGAGATAGAGAAGGTCGACAAGGATGTGTTGACCGAACGCCACCTGATCAGCCGGGAGCTGGCGGCAATGGGCGTTGGCAGTGGCGTTATTCTACGACACGACAACAACGTGGCGATCATGGTGAACGAGGAAGATCACCTGCGCATGCAGGTGATCAGTCCCGGGATGAGTCTCCCGGAGCTGTGGAAATCTATCGACAGCCTTGATACGGAGCTCTCCGAGCAGTTGGACTATGCGTTCTCGCCACGCCTGGGCTACCTGACCGCTTGTCCCAGCAATGTGGGAACCGGGCTGCGCGTCAGCGTGATGCTCCATCTGACCGGTCTGCGCCTCCTCAACGAGATCGAACCGGTCGTTAAGGGCCTGGACAAGATCGGCCTGGCCGTACGCGGGGTTCTCGGTGAGGGCAGCGATGCGGAGGGCAATATCTTCCAGGTGTCCAACCAGGCAACCCTGGGTGAGTCCGAGACAGAGATCGTCGACCTGCTGGGCAAGGTGGGCCATGAATTGGTTCAGCATGAGCGCAATGCTCGGGCCCGTCTGCTGCAGGATCGTCTTTCCTTTGTGCAGGATTACGTCGGCCGCGCCCTCGGCATCATGTCACATGCCTGCCTTCTCTCGTCCGGTGAAGTGACCGATCTCGTGGCCGCCGTGCGTTTTGGGGTAGAATTGGGCATGGTCAAGAAGGTCTCGCCTTCTGAATTGAACGAGATAATGCTTTTGACACAGCCGGGACACTTGCAGAAACTTTATGAGCGCGTGATTAATCCCGAGGAACGGGACGAATTGCGGGCACAACTGGTGAAGAAAAGAATCGCTTCGTGCGAATTGGTGGACTGATTATGGACGGATTTGCAAACTTTACGCCGCGGGCCCAACAGGTGGTCAAGCTGGCGCGCCGTGAGGCCGACCGCTTCAACCATCCCTACGTCGGAACCGAGCATCTGCTGCTTGGGCTGATCGTACTGGGTGAGGGTGTGGCCGTGAACGTACTTGAACGCATGGGGATCTCGCTCGAAAGCGTGCGCTACGAGGTAGAGAAAGCCGTGGGGCAGGGGCCCGAGACCAAAACGGTCGGCAACGTGCCCTTCACACCGCGCTCCAAGAAGGTCCTGCAGCTCGCCTTGGCCGAGGCGCAGGCATTGAATCATACCTACGTTGGCACGGAGCATATTCTGCTCGGACTGCTGCGTGAAGGCGAGGGCGTTGCGGCGCAGGTACTGAAGAACCTGGACGTGGATCTCGACACCGCCCGTGCCGAGGTCATGCGTGAGCTGGATCCCAGCTTTGAATATGAAGACGAAGACGACTTTGACGACGATGACGAGCCGGACGCGCCGACAGCCGCGAAGAAACAGTCCGGCAAAGAAACCAAGACGCCGGCCCTCAAGGCTTTCGGGCGCGACCTGACGGCGATGGCCACAAAGGGCGAGCTGGACCCGATGATCGGGCGCAAGAACGAGCTGGAGCGCGTCATCCAGATTCTGTGTCGGCGCAACAAGAACAACCCGGTGTTGCTGGGTGAAGCAGGTGTGGGCAAGACGGCGATCGTTGAGGGCCTGGCGCAGCTCGTGGTGTCGGGTGATGTGCCTGAAGTCATGCATGGACGCCGCGTCATCACGCTCGACATGGCCCTCATGATCGCGGGCACCAAGTACCGCGGCCAGTTCGAAGAACGCATCAAGGCCGTCATGGATGAGATTCGGCGCGTGGGCAATGTCATCCTGTTCATTGACGAGTTGCACACGATTGTCGGCGCGGGAGCAGCCGAGGGCGCGATGGATGCCTCGAATATCATCAAACCTGCCCTGTCCCGCGGGGAGCTGCAGTGTGTCGGTGCCACGACGCTGAACGAGTACCGCAAGTTTGTCGAGAAAGACTCCGCCCTCGAACGGCGCTTCCAGTCGGTCATGGTAGATGAACCCAATGTCGATGAGACCATTGAGATCCTGAAAGGCATTCGGGACAAGTACGAGGAGCACCACAACGCCCGCTATACGGATGAGGCGCTCGAAGCAGCCGCCCGCCTGTCGGCCCGCTATATCACGGGGCGCTTCCTGCCGGACAAGGCGATTGACATGATCGACGAGGCCGGTGCCCGGGCCCGCATCATGTCCACGAAGCGCTCGCCGGACATACGTGAGCGTGAAGCGGACATCAGTGAGATCCGCACCAGGAAAGAGAAAGCTATTAAGGAACAGCGCTTCGAGGAAGCCGCCGAGATGCGTGACCGTGAGCGGAAAGAGAAAGAAGTCCTTGAGGGCATTCTGGATGCATGGCGCCAGGAGAACCGCGAGAACGTGGCGACGATCACGGCGGAAGACGTGATGGCCGTGATCTCGAAGTCGACCGGTGTGCCTCTGCGGCGGATGGACCAGAAAGAACTGGCGCGACTGCTCGGGATGGAGAAAGAGCTGTCCAAGAAGGTCATTGGCCAGAACGAGGCCGTGTCCACCATCTCGCGCGCCCTCCGTCGTTCGCGTGCGGACCTGAAGGATCCGCGCCGTCCCATCGGGTCATTCATTTTTCTGGGCTCGACGGGTGTGGGTAAGACCCTGCTGGCCAAGGCGCTGGCCGAGTTCATGTTCGGCGACAGGGACTCACTGATTCAGCTCGATATGTCCGAGTACATGGAGAAGTTCACCGTCTCGCGCCTGATCGGTTCACCGCCGGGGTACGTCGGACACGAGGAGGGCGGACAGCTCACGGAGAAAGTCCGGCGACGTCCCTACTCGGTGGTGCTGTTCGACGAAGTCGAGAAAGCGCATCCCGACGTGATGCACATGCTCCTGCAGATTCTCGAAGAAGGTACGCTGACCGACAGCCTCGGCCGGCATGTCGATTTTCGGAATACCGTGGTGATCCTGACATCCAACCTCGGGTTTGACGCGGCGCACAAGGGTGCGGGCCTCGGGTTTGCCAGCGGAACCGGAGCAGAAGCCGACGCAGCGGGCTTCAGAAAGCGGATGCTCGAAGAGGCCAAGCGCGCCTTCAAACCGGAGTTCCTGAACCGCTTTGATGACATGATTGTGTTCCGGCGCCTGGACAAGAGCAATGTGCGCAAGATCCTGACGCTTGAGCTCAGCAAGGTTCGGGAGCGGCTGGCGGCAAAGGGCAAGCGTATTGAGCTCACGCGGTCCGCCCGTGAGTTTCTGGTTGAGAAGGGATTTGACGAAGCTTCCGGTGCGCGTCCGCTGCGACGGGCCGTCGAACGCTATATCGAAGACCCGCTCGCCGAAGAGATTCTGAAGGGGGCCCTGGCCGGGGGGAAGAAGATTGAGGTGACGCGCAAGGGCGACGCCTTGACCTTCCGCCCCAAGGCAATGGCTAGAACCTGAGGGAATAAGGCTTGCAAAGCGTGAACAGAGGTGCGTACTATCCTCGGCTTTCGCATGAAAGCGGAAACAGAAGTGTAGAGTGAAGTAGATCGGACGGGAGTTCTCATGGCAGTGAAGATCAGATTGACGCGGACCGGAGCCAGGAATGCGGCTGCTTTTCGTGTAGTGGCGGCGGATAGTCGTTCCCCGCGTGATGGACGGTTTTTGGAGATTTTAGGGTGGTACGATCCGAAGCTGGAGAGCTCGAAGTGTGACCTGAAGCTGGACCGCATTGAGCACTGGAAGAGCCAGGGCGCGGAAGTCAGCGATACGGTCAAGAGCCTGGTGAAGCAGGCGATGGCTGCGCCGGATGCCGCGGTCGAACCCCCCGCAGTGGAAGAGGCGCCTGTAGTGGAAGAGGCGGCTGAAGAAGCCCCTGTTGCTGAAGCAGAGCCCGAAGTGGCTGAAGAAGTCGCGGAAGCCACCCAGGAAGCTGAAGAAGAGGTAAAGACTGACGCCTAGCCTACGGGCCGGCGCGGCATCGGGGCAATCATGTCCGAGCCTCTTGAGATTGATGTCATAACGATTTTCCCGGGCATGCTGCGAGGATTCCTCGAAGAAAGCATGCTGGGTAGAGCTGCTGCAAGTGGACGGGCCGTGTTGCGGGCCATCGATCTGCGGGAGTTCACAGAGGATGTTCACCGGACCACGGATGACCGGCCCTATGGCGGCGGCCCGGGGATGGTGATGAAGCCTGAACCGCTGTTCAAGGCAGTGGAATCGGTGAAGCGACCGGAATCGCGCGTGGTGTTGATGACGCCGCAGGGCGAGCCGTTCAATCAGCGATGCGCCGAGAGTCTGAGCAGGGAACGGCACTTGATTTTTGTGTGCGGGCATTACGAGGGCGTGGATGAGCGCGTTCGTGAGAGCCTGGTAACGGATGAGATTTCGATTGGCGACTACGTGTTGACCAACGGGGCGCTGGCCGCCACCGTGGTTGTAGATGCAGTTGTCAGGCTGGTGCCCGGGGTGCTGGGCGGAGAAGGAGCAACGGAGGACGAGTCGTTTAGCCACGGGCTGCTGGAATATCCGCAGTACACGAGACCGGCCAGTTTCAGGGGCATGGAGGTGCCCGCGATTCTGATGTCGGGTAACCACGGCGAAGTGGACAAGTGGCGACGGAAGCAGGCGACGGAACGTACGCAGTTGCGTAGACCGGATTTGATTACGAAGGATGTGCAAGGGAAAGACAACCAACATGGATGCACAGGATAGATAGGATGCGTTACCCATCCTGTTCATCCTGTACATCCATGTGAATGTATAGAAGACGACGAAGGGGGCTGACCATGGTGTCGCAGGTCATAGACAAGATTAACGCTGAGCAAATCGAAGGCCGTGATGTGCCGGAGTTTGGTGTTGGGGATACGGTTAAAGTGCATGTGCGAATTCGCGAAGGCGAGAAAGAGCGTATCCAGAACTTTACCGGTACAGTGATTGCGCGTGACGGCGCGGGCAACAACGAGACTTTTACCGTTCGTCGTGTGTCCCACGGGGTGGGCGTGGAACGTGTGTTTCCGGTTTACTCGCCACACCTGGCAGAGATCGAAATCGAGCGCAAGGGCAAGGTCAAGCGTGCCAAGCTGTACTTCCTGCGAAACCTCACCGGTCGCAAGGCCCGCATGAAGATTCGCTCAGCTCGATAGGTTCCACCCATGCTCGAGTACGAGCGCCAACACTGGCAAGCGGGCTATATGCTGCTTGCCGGTGTCGATGAGGCCGGCCGAGGTCCCTTGGCCGGCCCTGTTGTAGCTGGCGCCGTTGCAGTGCCCCGTGACTGCCTTGAGAATGAGTCCCGCGCAGCGCTCAGCGGCCTTACCGACTCCAAGAAACTCACGGAACGCCGGCGCGAGGCGTTTTTCGAGGTGTTGCAGAACCATCCTGAGATCATGACCGGGGTGGGGCAGGCGTCGGTTGAAGAGATTGACGACCTCAATATTCTGCGCGCGACTCATGTGGCTATGGCGCGGGCCGTTTCGGCTCTGCCGGTTCCTCCTGATCATGTACTGGTGGACGGCCGTCCCGTGCAGGGATTGCCCTGCAGTTCAACGGCCATTGTCGGCGGTGATGGGGTCAGCCTGCTCATTGCGGCGGCCAGTGTTGTGGCCAAGGTGACCCGGGACCGCCAGATGGTCGAGCTGGACCGGCTTTACCCGGAGTATGGACTCGCCAAACACAAAGGCTACGGATCGCAAGCGCACATGCAGGCGCTCTTCGAACACGGACCCACGCCCATTCACCGCCGCAGCTTTCGGCCCGTGCGGGAGGCCGCCGCCATTAAGCGGAGCGCATGAGATGGCCCGGAAGGATGAAACAGGGCGGTGGGGCGAGCGGGAAGCCGAAAAGCACCTGAAGAAGAAGGGCTACCGCATCCTTGGCCGACGGGTCCGTATTGCAGGTCGGGATGAGATTGATCTGGTGGCCCGCGACAGGGATGTCCTTATTTTCGTTGAAGTCAAGACACGGGCCAGCGAGCGCTACGGGCGCCCCATAGCCGCCGTGGACCGGCACAAGCGGCAGGTAACCAGTCGGGCGGCTATGCGCTACATCAGAAAGCTGAAGGACCCTGACGTGCTGTTCCGGTTTGACGTCGTAGAGGTCGTCGGCACCCCCGACAGTCCGGAGACCGTGGTTCGCCACGTTGAGGAAGCCTATCCGTTGGATCGGCGGTATATGATCTAGGATTGGGTGAAAAGCAGGGGCGATGCCCCTGTTCCCGGCGATTCTCGCCGGGCTATGGTGTGGCACCCCGTTGGGGTGCTGTCTGGCCGACCCCAGCGGGGTCGAACATGATAGCCAGGGGTGAAACCCCTGGAAACGGATGTTCCGCTTGACTTCTCATGGGGGAATGGCATCCTTTCGGGCGCATTTATGGAAGAGAAAAAGAGGGAGTTCAGGAAATGTCTCAGCATCCCAGTTTGAAATCTGCAAGCAAGATCAGGGCACGCCGCAATGTGCTCAAGCGTTTCGAGCGCATCGACCTGCTCAAGGAGCAGGGCAAGTGGAAAGATGGAGACCGGGCCACCGGTCTGCCCAAGACCAAGTCTGATCAATGATTCATCGGTCGCTTTTTCCCAGTCTGTTGAGCTTGGGACTGTTGTCGGCTGCCATGGCCGGCGAACAGATGAGGGTAACCGCCGACGATGTGAACGTACGCTGCGGTCCCGGTACGCGCTTTGAAATCGTCTGCCAGGCGGACAAGGGCGATTTGGTTACGGTTCAGCGCACCACTGAAGACTGGTCGGAGATTGCTCCCCCTGCCGATGCCAAGCTCTGGGTCTACGCCGAGCTGATTGAAGACGCGACGGTCATTGCCTCGCGCGTCCAGATTCGATCCGGCCCAGGCATCAGTTATCGACCAGCCGGCAAGCTGGACCGGGGCACCACCGTGTCGATCCAGGAGACTGTGGGTGACTGGGTGCGTATTGCGCCTCCTCCGCAAGCGTCGGCCTGGATCAGTAGCGACTATCTTGATTCGCCGCAGGCGGCCGCAGCCAAGCCTGTCGCGCCTCCTGTCAGGGCAGCCCCCGCCGCTCCTGTTGGCAAGCCGGCGGCCAAACCCGTCAAGCCGACCGTGGCACCCCCCCCGAAGCCTGTGGCGTCCGCGTCGTCCCCTGGACCCGCACCTGCGCGCCCACGCCCGGTACCTCCCCGGCCCGAGCCGGACGCGGATGATGAGGTGTCAGCAGTCGAGCCTTCAGCCAAGCTGCCGGTGGCGCTGGCCAAGCGCCGACTGGCGAAGGATAAGAAGCAGGGAGAACAGGCAACACTGGAGGGCGAAGTGCGCACCGCGTCTTCTACGTGGGGTAAGTTGAGTTCCTATCGCCTCGTAGGGCGCGACGCGGAAGGCCGAGCCATCACGCAGTGTTACCTGTTGGGGAATCCAAAGCAGCTGGAATCGATTCTCGGGCGTCGTGCCTCGGTAGAAGGGCGGCTGTACTGGGTCTATCGTGTACGCTATCCCGGCCTGCGGCCCGATCGCATTCGGCTTCATCCCAAGCGGTGACGAGACGCGCCGCCGGTGCCGCGGCCCTGATCCAGGAGTATGGGTATGGAATGGATGAACTACTCGGTGGTCGGTAACGAAGTGTGGCGGCTGATCCTCTTCTTCATCATCGTTCTCCTGTCGTCAGCAGTGGGGAGGCTGGCGCGCTATTCTGTTGATAGGATTGCCAACCGCCCTGCAACGGGCGACCGGCCCTGGCGGCCCGTTGTTCTAAAGGCCGTCGCCCGTCCGTTTGTTCTGCTCGGGCTTGCGATCGGCATCCGGTTGGGCGTTTCTGTGCTGCTTCTGGGCGAGGCGCTGGATGGCATTGCCGGCACCTGCGGCACCATTGCAACGGCCACGGCGATCGGTTATGCGATCTACAGCCTGGTCGATATCGTCGATCACTACCTCCGGGAGATGTCGGCGCGGACCGAGAGCCGACTGGACGATGTGCTTGCCCCCCTGGTGGGAAAGAGTATTCGCATTACCGTGATGGTGCTGGTGGTGATGAACGTGGTCCAGGAGATCAGCGGCAAGAGCATCACGACCATTCTGGCCGGCCTGGGTGTGGGCGGGCTCGCGATTGCGCTGGCGGGACAGGATACGATCAAGAACTTCTTCGGGTCGATCGTGATCCTCGGGGACCGGCCTTTCGAGATCGGTGACAGGATCGTGATCGATGGGCATGATGGTCCGGTTGAAAGTGTTGGGTTTCGGTCGACGCGCATTCGCACGCTGGACGGCCACCTGGTTACGGTTCCGAACTCGGAGATGGTCAACCGGACGGTTCAGAATATTGGTCGGCGTCCCTATATCCGCCGTGTGGCCAATATCACGATCACCTACGACACGCCTCCGGCCAAGGTGGCCCTGGCACTCGACATTCTTAAGGAGATCCTGCACGACCACGAAGGCATGCATCCCGATTTTCCTGCGCGCGTCTTCTTTGATGGTTTCAACGACTCTTCGCTCAACCTTGTGATGATCTACTGGTACCATCCTCCCGAGTACTGGGATTACATGGCCTTCACCGAACGCGTGAACATGCAGATACTCAAACGCTTCAATGCGGAGGGAATAGAGTTTGCTTTTCCCACACAGTCTATCTATCTTGCAGGGGCATCGTCGGAGAGCGATGTTGAGCAGATTTCAGATTCGTAAGCGGACCGCAATAACCTATGCCCGTTGTACCTTGTGACAAACGCCGTATCCTGGTGGTGGATGACGAAGAGGTCATCCAGAAGCTCTTCAGCATGGTGCTTGCATGGGAGTTGCCGGATGCTGACGTTGAAGTGGCTGCCAACGGTGCCGAAGCGCTCGAAGCCTTTGCCCTGAAACATCATGGCGTGCTGCTGATGGATCTGCATATGCCGGTGATGGATGGGCAGTCCGCCTTCATGACGCTTGAGCAGCGCTGTCACGATCAGGATTGGGAGATGCCTCGTGTGGTATTCTGCTCGGGATTTGCGCCGCCCACCGAACTGCGCGATCGCGTGGAAAACGACAGCGCGCACTGCATGCTCTCCAAACCGGTTGCCAACGAGGTGCTGGTGGATGCTGTGCGTCCGGGACTGAGTCTGTAGGCTGACCCCATGCGTGTGATTCAAGATGTTGCCGAGATGCAGTCCTTGGCCCTGGAGCGTCGGGGCAGGGGGACAAGCATTGCGCTCGTGCCTACCATGGGTGCCTTGCACGAGGGGCACCTCTCCCTGGTGCGATTGGCCCACGAGCACGGCGATGAAGTCGACGTCAGCCTCTTTGTGAATCCCACCCAGTTCGGTCCGGATGAAGACCTGGCCCGCTATCCCCGCGCGCTGGAGCGGGACATGGAACTGTGTCGTGAGGAAGGCGTAACCACGCTGTTCTGCCCTGGGGCGGAACAGGTGTATGCGGCCGATCACAGTACGCACATCTCCGAGACGCGGCTCTCGTTGGGGCTCTGCGGCGAGCACCGTCCCGGGCACTTCGACGGGGTGGTGACAGTTGTGGCCAAGTTGTTCAACATCATGCTCCCATCTGTCGCTGTGTTTGGGCAGAAGGACTTCCAGCAGGTTCGGGTGATTCAACGCATGGTGCGGGACCTCAATATGCCGGTTCGCATTGTGATGGCGCCCATTGTTCGGGAAGCCGATGGCCTGGCCATGAGCTCGCGCAACCGCTATCTCTCAGGCGCGGAGCGGGAACAGGCCCTCTCGATATCGAAAGCTCTCAGGGATGCCGAGGACGCAGTCGCCAAGGGGGCCTCGGATGCGGAGGTCCTCAGGACGTCTGTTGAAGCCGGCATCAGTGACGCGGGGCTCAAGGTGCAGTACGTTGCCTGCGTGGATGCCGATTCGCTGGAGCCGGTGGAGAACTTGGACCGGGCCGCACTGTTGGCCGTGGCGGCATTCGTCGGGAACACGCGGCTGATCGATAACGTGGTATTGCGGCTGGAACGTCCGGGCTGCTGATTCTTCGCGGTCCCCAGCGAGCCGAGACTCACTTCGCGTCGTGACTGCGCGCGGCAGCCAGGCTACGCGCCTCCACCATCGCCATCAGAATGCGATCGGCGCTGGCATTCTCCTGAACACAGACCACGCCGGGCAGCTCATGGTGCCCGATTCGCGGTCGCTCGTGACGCAGAACGACGATGCCCGATGCCGGTGAGAGCTTGGCCAGCGCCTTCAGCGTACCTTCCTCGTGCGAGCCGAGCAGGGGCCAATCGATGATCACGACGTCCAAACGGGCGTCCTGTGACGTCGCATCAAGGATATCCGCAATCGTATCGACAAGGGCGACATCCACTTCAAGATTCTTAAGGCGCTGCACCAGGCTGAGGTGCCGGTGCTTGCGCCCTGCTATAAGAACGCTCCAGTGAGCCACGTAGCGGTCAATATCGAAAGGCAGTTCAACCTGCTCTTCGGTAGCATCAAGCGCCGTTGCCACGGGCAGCGCGATGCGGAATATCGGGTAGCCGTCGGGGCTTGCGAGCTGGTGCAGCTCGCCGCCTGCGCCATCGAGAATTGAGCGTATGACGGACAGAATCAGGCCTGTCTCCTCCGAGCTCGCCGATGGGGCGCCCGCGACCTCGGTACCGCCCACCCCGGACCGGCTGAGCATAATGCCGCCACAGAAACTGTCGGCCAGCTCCAGAAGCGGGTGAGAGCCGGGAGGACCGACCACAACGGAGATCACGTCGGCCCCGCCTGATGACTCGGCAACAATCTGGCCAAGGTTGAGCACGAGCTGCTCGATCTGCATGCCGGTGAGGGCCGTGGCGGGAAGATCCTTGATGTCCGTTTCAACATTCCAGCCGGTAGGCAGCGTGCCGCGCAGAACGTCTACGGCCGAGGCCACGTGATCGCCCACCATGCGCGCCGGCACAGTGCCGCTCGAAGGACGAGACAGCTCCATCAGGTGGCCCGCGAGTGCGATGCCACGCCCGGCACTCTCGGTGATGCTCTCAATCGAGTCGGCCATTTCGGCCGCGCCGGGTGGGAGTCGCGGCAGCAGTGCGGCATGGCCGGCGATACCACACAGCAGGTTGTTGAAGTCATTCGCTACCGCACGTGCCAGTTCACCCACAAGCTGCAGCTTTGCCGCCTGTTGGCGATGTTGGCGGCGGGCCCGTTCAGCGGTGACGTCGCTGATCAGGAGCAGTGTGACGCCGCGCGTGGGCTGTGAGCGGAAACGGAGGGTATGGGTCAGCCCCGCATCAATGTGCGACCGTTCGACTTCCTGGGGAGTATCGCTGTGCAGCAACAGGTCGGCGTCGGACGCCTGCAGCGAAGGGAACAGCTCAACCAGGGGGCGCTTGCGGTAAGGGGCTCCGTGAAGCATCTCCTGGGCAGGGGAGTTGGACCCGATCACCCGGTCATGCGAATCGACGGCAATCAAGCCGTCCCGGAGGTAGTCCATTGAGGTGACGATCTCCGAAATGCGCCGACGGCTCTCGGCGCCTGCCGCAAACTGGATTGACCAGAGGCCGAACGCCCCCGCGATAAGCATGAACCCCATCGTAATCGACCACAGCATGGCCGTGACGGTTCCTATGTCCTGGTCATCGACCCGCGTCTGCAGGAAGTCGATAGCTACGGCGACTGCGATCGCAGCGATCGCAAACAGGATCACCATCAGGACCGCATAGCTCCAAGACTCTTTGGTGAAAAGTCTCACGCTTTCCTATCGACGTTTCAGTAGCTTGGATTTCTCCTCGCTAGTGTCCTTCTCTATCTCTTTGCGTGCTGCTTCGTTGAGCTTGTCGATCTCCGCGAGAAGCGCACGGCGCTTGGTCTCCGTGGCAATGAGATGCCGCCGGGCGAGCTCCGTGTCCTCCGGGAGACCTGTCTCGCGCAAGATGGAATCCGGCATGGCCAGGCCCACCGTTACGAAGATGATGGTCTCTTCCTGAGACTTCTCCTTGTGAGAATGCGAGAAGAGATACTTGCCCAGGACGGGGTGCAGAATCTGCTGTTCGGAGACCTGACGGATAGTCCTGAGTGTATCCATGCGGCGGTCGAAGCTGCGTGCTGCCGCCCGGATCTCCCTGCGTGCTTTTTCTACGCCGGTCTTACACTCTTCGAGTCGTGCAAACTTCGCCTTACGCGAATTGCGCAGTGGATTGATGATTCCTTGTACAATACCCAGCACGACGAGGGCGGCGCCCAAGCCGATCATGACGAAGATCTTGGTCCGCTCTTGTTTGTTGTCCGGCAGCTTCATTCGAATGGGCTCGGGTTGTATTCACATTCGAGGTCAAAAATGCGGTTGGCCTTGTTGGCCGGGTCCGCGCTATAGCGCGGGATCTTGACGCTGGCGACGGTTTCTTTGAATGTCTCGTCTTCAATAAAGTGTTTCTGAAGCCCTTCCACGGCGGTTTCGGCTTCACGGCCGACCGCTGTTCCCGAGAGGGTCATGCTGAAGGTGCGCGCCGTTCTGCCTCTGCCCGTCTGGTTCAGTACCTGGCTGATCCGCATGGATCGCAGTTGGATACTGGGGCTGATGGCCTTCTGGAGTGAGATCATCTGCGGCGCCCAGTCGACACTGGAATGCTTCCAGGATTCGATCTCCGTCAGAATGCCATCGTTCACTTTGCCGTCGTCCAGCACCTTGAGGGCCTGTTCCTTGCGGGGTTCAATGCTTGCCCACTCTCTGTCGGCATTCTTCACTTTGCCTGCAAGGGCGATCGCGTTCATGACGATGAAGGCGATGATCAGGATCGCTACCGCAGGCCCGACAATGGAGGCCACGCGCGTGATCGACTTCATGCTGACCATGCTGGCGCTGCGCTGCTCATTCGGAAATATCAAGTCTGCGCGAAGATTCATTATTCCTCAAAGGTTGCCATGCAGGCACCTGCTGAAGCGGCGAAGCGCCATTCCTGTCCTTCCAACTCCTCGGGAAGCGCGTCCGCGGCCACAGTGAGTCCTGCAAACGGGTTCCATGTCTTCACGTCTACACCCATGGCGCCGCTGATCTCGTTCTGTATGTCGTGAGATGCCGCCAGGCCACCGGCAAGATAGATAGCATCAACCTTGCAGTTCTCGCGTCGTTCCACGAAATCGCGCGACACCACGAGCTGGCGAACCAAAGGCTGCATAACGTCCTCGGTGGCAGCCGAGATGTCAAAGGAACCGTCGGAAATGATGCCGTTGGCCGTCGCCCGGTCAACACCCAGTGTGGCCTCCACCTTGTCGAGCAAGGCATTGGTGCCCCGGTCGAGCTTGCGGATCAGGACGGGGGAACCGCGATGGAAGAAGGCAAAGAGGCTGGAGGTCTCGCCAAACTCGATCAGGCCGAGCGTGCCTTTTTCCCGCTCGGCAACGGGACCGTTCATAAAGGCGGTCATGGTGGCCAGTCCGGCGACCTCTATAGAATAGGGAGCGGGGATGCCGCTGGCAGGGAGGAGTCCGAGGGATGCGGCAGCCAACTCGTCGGGATATCGAGCCCAACGACGTCCGTCGGTCCCCGTTTAAGGGCTTGAAGTATCTCTGTTGGCGATTTCATAGGTGTTCTATGCTGCGGGCATACTATGAGCAAGTTCCGTGCGAGACAATAGCAAAGTCGCGCTATCCACGGGCGGCGGCCCGGTCAATCATCCACCAGGACATAGATAGAGCCTGTCCCAAAAGCGCGTTTTTCGGGAACGTGTGAGTTTTTGAATTTCAGGCCCGCAGGGAATGCGACCGCTTTCCGGATTTCTCCCGCGCAACTGTCATTCCTTCAGATTTCGCACCGGCTATAGGCACACCGTT
>JASLOA010000055.1 GCA_030745755.1 Kiritimatiellia bacterium
CTTACCATGCTTACTGGTGGACGGGTTGTCGGTACGGCCCCCTGCGGCTGTCTGGCGAGCGCTACCAGACGAGGCGGATCTCGTAGCCGGCGAAGTGGCTATCGCCGGTGCAGACTGGCATGTCTTCTGCCATGGCTTGGCAGATGATCAGCCGGTCGAACGGATCGCGATGGTGGAACGGGAGCGTGGTCAGCGCGGGCAGGTGTTGTGTGTCGATGGTAAGGACCCGGAATCCCTCGTCAATCCTGTGAGCCATGAATTTCTCGAGAGGAAGATCCAGTTGAAGCTTGTTCACGCTGCACTTAATCGCGATCTCCCACCATGACGCGACGCTGATGTAGGTTGTCGTCTCGGGGTCTTCTATGGTTGCGCGGGCCGTCGGGCTAAGCCGATCGTCGCCTGCCGCGAACCAGAGCATGGCATGGGTGTCGACCAGCATGTTCATGCCTGGTACTCCGCCATGTCGTCGAGCGGCTCATCGAAGTCGGGGGCGATGTGAATCTGCCCCTTCGCGCTGCCGAATGAGGGGCGAGTGAAGTGCTCCTCGGTTGGCCCGAGCTGCGCCACCGGCTTCCCCCGACGGGTCACAACAATAACAGTGCCCTGGTGCGCCTTCTCCAGAAGGCTGGAAAAGTGCGTCTTTGCTTCGAATGCGCCTACGATCTGTGTCTTCATACAACCAGACTAACAAACTAGTTGGAAGAGTCAAGGTGTTTGAGCTTTCTCGCTTGCAAAATCCGGGAGCGCAGACCTGGAAACTGGAAAGCAGGGATGACCCGTGGCTGGGTGCGTGTCGGATTATGGCCATGCCAGGGCCGTGGCGAATTCAGGACGCACATTTTGCCATTGCGCTCGGATCATAAGCAGCCTATGATGTGGCCGTGATGAAGAGCGTGCCGTCAAGCATCAGTGAGTATCTAGCGGAGATTGGTCGCAAGGGAGGCGCAAAGAGTCGTCGCCGGCTTTCCTCGGCGGATGCACGCAATATGGTGCGCGTACGCGAGGCGAGGCGCGCGTTTCGCGCGTACCACGCCCAGTGCTTCTGGTATATGCGGCAGGACATGATTGTGACGATTGCGGATATACCCGAAATTGTGCGCGGCCTGCGGCAGAATGGAGGGCGGCGGGGATTCCTCCTTGCCGCGAAGTTATGCCGATAAGTGATATTCAAGCCGAGGTGCTCAGGCATATTGCCGCCAATCGCAGCCCGGAAAGCTATCTCGCGGGCGCGACGGTATTGCATCGCGCCGACGACACACCTCGCTACTCACAAGATCTTGATTTTTTCCATGATGTTGAAGACAGCGTGGCCCGGAGTGCGGAGAAGGATGGGGGCACACTTATTGACGCGGGCTACGAGTTTTCATGGTTGCTGCGCACGCCCACATTCCATCGGGCTGTAGTGACAGTAGGCGAGGAGCAACTGAAGCTTGAGTGGGCGCAAGACAGCGCGTTCCGGTTCTTTCCCGTGCAGAAGGATGTGCGTTGCGGGTACCGCCTGCATGACGTCGACGCGGCAACGAATAAGCTGCTGGCCCTGGCGGGACGGGACGAGGTCCGTGATTTCGTGGATGTGTTGCACCTCCATGACACGTACCTTTCTCTTGGGGCCATGACGTGGGCTGCCTGCGGCAAAGATCCGGGCTTTACACCGGAGTTCCTGTTGGACCAGGCTGGCCGCCACGTTGCCTGCCATCAAGCCGATCTCGATCGCTTGCACTTGCGGGTCCCGCTGGATCTCACGGCAATGAAGCAGCACTGGCTTGCTGCCGTGGCGGAGGCACGAGAACTGGTGGCCGCACTTCCGCCCGATGAGATCGGATGCCTGTATCTCGATCCGAATCGGACCCCTGTGACGCCTGTCCCCGGCGATAGCGCGTTCGCGGTGCTGATTCGCCACAAGGGATCCACCTGCGGCGCCTGGCCAACCGTGTCCACTTACCTTGCTTCTGGCCAGGATTGAGACAGATGGAAGCTCAACGCATAGTCTCGCAGTACAAGGCCGTGTTTGATGCGCCTCCGACGGACACTCAGTCATAGACCGCTGTTGACGGGCCGTTGTTGGGGAATGGAAACGTTGGAGTGGCCACTGGCGGCGCGCCTGAATCTCAAAGGTTCTGGTTGTGTAAGAACGATTTCTGGCGCTTCAAGTCGTACGACGGCAAGGGCTATGAAACCGGTGTTGGACACATCGATATCAGCATCCCCTGCTGACCGTTGAGCTTGAGTCACAGGGAGAGGTGTCTTCCGGCATCAGTGACGAACGTGAAGTTGCATCCCTTGCGAATGGCATTTACGCTGAACGTGAAGGGAATAGGCTCGTCGACGCCACGAAGCCGCGGATGAAAGGGCTTCAACGCGGCCACCAGACGCTTGATGTTGTCATGCGTGCGCCGATAGCCAAGATCCAAGTCAATCGTGCCGATCGGTGCCCCTTGTGCAATCGCCGCACTGGCCCCACGAGGAACTCGCTTGCATTATGCCGTACATATGGCATTATTGTGCTGTACAAAAAAAGGAGGTATAAGATGAACACCGCGAGACTGACAGTTAGACTGCCACCGGCAGAACTTGGGTTTGCAAAAGGCTATGCTAAAGAACACGGAATTTCTCTGACCGCACTGATTCTTCGTTACTTTGAACGATTAAGACAGAATGAAACTCAGGACATACCTGAAGAAGTAATGCCTATCGCCGGGATTATTCCTGAAAACACATCTGTAAGAAGCGAATACGCCACACATATCGAGAACAAGCACAAATGAAGGTTATGATTGATCTTAATGTGCTTCTGGATGTTATCCAAAAACGTGAACCGCATTTTGGCGCATCTGCCAAGATAGTTGCGCTGGCCGCCAAGAATGAGATCAATGCCTGCTTTCCGTCTCACTGTCTAACATCCCTGCACTACATCATACAAAAGTATGCTGACACACATGCGGCAAACAGGGCCATCGACTGGGTTTTAGGGAAACTGCATATCCAACCCGAAAACGAACGGGATTTCCTGCGCGCACGTTCCATCCCAATGCCGGATTTCGAAGATGCCGTAGTATCCGCCATAGCCGGCTCCTCAAAATGCACAACCATAATCACGCGCAACGTAACTGACTTCAAGAAATCACCAATCCCCGCCATGACTCCCGAAGAATTCCTGGCAACACTCCCCAGGGCCAGATCGCGAAAATAGAAATCAGGCTTTCGCCATCGCCTTCTCGATACGCCTGCACTTTCGCCGCAGGCCTTTGTCGGTGGCCAGCAATTCACGTAGCCGGCACCTCTATTTCGCGCGTCCCCGCTACCAGAAGATCGATCTCAAGCCTGAGCAGGTTAAGTTCATCAGGGAGGGCAGGAACGTCCTGGCAGTCAAGACTCGGCGCGACTACTGGCTGGCGAAGCCATATGGCCTGATCGACGTCGGCCTGGAAGCCGCGAAACAGATCGGGAGAGCAGACAACTGAATGTCTATCTGTAGCCGAGACGATTGTCGCGACAAGAGTTGCATTAGACGTCGACATCGCACGTTTTCCTTCTAGTATGGACAACATGCTTTAGAGGCCCAGGAGTGAGAATGTCTTCCAGAACGCACCGAAAGAACTATCTGCTGCCGGTTACGTTCGCTCTCTACCTGTTGACGCTGCTGATGCTGCTCAGCGAGCTGGATCGGCAGTATTACCAGGTCGCGAAGGAATCGATCATCAAGTACAACTTCCGCGAGCTGTTCCCGTACAACACGGCCCGCTTGCAGGAGTTATCCCGAAGTATCCTGC
Source organism: Kiritimatiellia bacterium (assembly GCA_030745755.1). Classification (GTDB taxonomy): domain Bacteria; phylum Verrucomicrobiota; class Kiritimatiellia; order UBA8416; family JABMPJ01; genus JABMPJ01. The sequence goes on from JASLOA010000055.1 coordinate 3,771, forward strand.
TGCAGCGAAGTTCGCCCAGTGCCCGGGATGCCGAGCTGGAGCATGCATGGCGACGCGAGGCCGGCCGGATGTTGGCTGGCGCGGGGTGCGTGTTTGGCATCCGTATTGTACCGAAAGATGAGCCCGAGCTCGTGGTGGCGGCAGATCCCGAGAAGTTTGACCGACTGAACGGGCTCCGGAATACCCTCTTCTACCGCAGCTTCGAGAACGTGGTGTCGTACGAAGTTGTCGGCGAAGCGGGGGAGCCCTGGATCGGGCTGCTCTCTTTTCACTACACCACACCGGATCGCTACGCGCCCATTACGGAGCTCACGAACCGCTACCGCCTGTGGGCGTTACTGCTGTTCGGTCTGGTTACGGCCGGATACGGCCTGGTGTTACGCAAGCTGATCCTGCCCGTAAGGCATGTCGTCAGGCGTATTGATGCCGCGTCGGGGGCGGCATCTCAGCTTATGACGGCGCCGTCGAGTGCGCTCGAGAAGGCGTACAACAACCTGGCGCGGGATGCGATTCTCCTGCGCGTGGTGCAGTCGCTCCGCGACGCATCGGCGGCAGACGCGCGCATGGACCGGTCTGCACTGCTGGGGCGGATTCCCGGCCTGCTCGTGGCGTCGATGGGCTATCGTGCTGCCCTTCTGTGCGAGCTGACGCTTGGGGAAGACGGCGCCCTCGACGTGACCTCGTGTGTGCCGGCCACCGATGGCAGTAGCGGCGGGGATTACGAGACAACCTTCCGGCAGCACATGCTTGCTGAAGAGACCGTCAAGGCCATGGCCGGAGGCGGGCCGGCGATGTCGGAGGGCGCCGTGGATTGTGTGGTGTGCGAGCTGACACAGCCGGAGGAACGACCGCGTCTGACGTGGCTGGCGCTGTTCCCGCCGAGAGGGGGGACGGTCGACGCCGGGACGCGCGCCTGGCACCTGGAGACGGCGCGGCGCCTGGCAGAGCAGCTTCGTGAGGTCGTCGCTGTTCTTGATTTAAACCGGCGCCACGTGCGCAACGAGCGTAGCCGCGCCAACATCACTTTGGCCCGCAACCTGGGACACGACCTCACGAACATCATTGCCACCTCCAAGCTGGATATTCTGACCGTGAGCAAGATTCTCGGTACGGAGGAAGGCGGCGTGGTGTCTGATCCCCGTCGCGGGCTGTTGGCCGACTCGATGAAGGGACTGCTCAACAACACCCGCCTGCTGCAGGAAGTGGTGAATATCTACCGGTCGTTCAGTTACATCAATCGTCCCTGTTACGAAACGGTTCAGATCACCACGCTGCTCGATGAGATCATCGGGGTCTTTTCGCTTTCGCTGCCGGGCAAGACGGTCGTGCGGAAGGTCTACGCCGAAGGCCTTCCGGAGTGCACGGTTGAGCCGCGGCTGCTGAAGCTGGCCGTGTTCAACATTCTGACCAATGCCGTGGACGCGATCAAGCGCAGTGGTACGTCGGATGGGGTCATCACGGTCACGGTCACGGCGGATCCGGCGACGGGCGGCGTGTACATTGCGGTCCGGGACAGCGGCGCCGGAATCTGCAATGCGGACGGAACGCTCGTGAGCCAACCGGAGATCGACAACATCTTCCGGTATGGCGTATCGACGAAAACCCAGGATGGCGGCGAGGGGCTTGGGCTGCACTGGGTCTTGACCATCGTGGAGGAATTCCACGATGGCGCCGTAGAGGCCCGCAATCACCCCGATGGCGGAGCCGAGTTTGTGATGAAGATTGGAGTGAAACGTGAAGATTCTGATTGTTGATGACAATGCGCAGTATCGCGAGGCGTTCGTGCGGACGATTCTGCTCGAGAACTACGAGGTGTGTGAGGCCCCCGATACCGACGAGGCGCTACGGATCGTCATGGAGCAGCAGCCGGATGTTGTGGTGACCGATCTCCAGATGCGGACGGATCGTGAAGGGCTTGATCTGATCGAGATTCTCAAAGCCTATGATCCGCTGTTACCGGTGATCATGATTTCCGGGGTGGGGTCGTTTGAAGAGGGGGCGCTGGCCACGAAGGTGGGGGCCGCGCATGTCATTCACAAGAGTCGCATCGAGGATGAGATGAAGGGATTCTTCGAAACGGTGCGGACGGCGCATGCGGCTGCCACCAGGAGCCGTGAGCAGCTTGTCGTTGTCGCTGCCGCAAGGGAGCAGGGGGTTTTCGAGGAAGGCGATGCACGACTCGACGTCATTCGCAGACTTCTCGCGGATGATGACGTCGATCCCTATGTCAAGGGTGAGGCCTTCGACTTCATCGCCTCGCGCACGAACCCGGACTTGCTGCGTGAGTCTCTGAGCACCATGCAGGCGGCCGTGTCATCGGAGCGATACGAGGAACTGTGTGCCGATGCCGTGGAGCGTCTGCGTGCTGAATTGCCGGACTTTGGCCAGTTGGCCAGGGACAGCAAGCGAGCGCTGACGACAGCAGAATACCTGCTCGGTGCGCAGGGGGAGAGCGGCGCACCGGACTTTGCCCGGAGCATCGCCTTCTCCTATTCGCTCGCGGTCGAATGCGAGGTGCGCGCGCGACTGAAGGGGAGGATCACGCGACTGGCCAACGATCCCCAAAACCGCCGCCTCTTTGAAGCCTGCGTGGATCCGAAGAGCGGGCGGGTGGACGCGGCCTTTCAGGGGAGCCTGATGGTGGGGGCGCGCAGGCGGAACATCAAGTTTACGATCGCCAATGTGAAGTACATCCTCCTCGGGCTGCTGTCCCGGAAGGGAAAGTTCAAGGCGGACGGGCTGAAGGATGTCGGGATTATCCTGCTCTGCTTCGCGCGGCACTACGCCTTCCCGCGCTGGGGACAACAGATCAAGGTGGAGAATCCGATGCGCGTCAGGGGGCTGCAGAGCGACGACCAAGTGCTCACCCTTGCGGGACTGCTGATTAAGCTTCAGTATGCGCGCAATCCCTATGTCCACCCCAACACCGGTAAATGCGAGCGGCTGGCGGCCCTGCGGCAGACCGCCCTGGACTGCCTGAATGAACTGAGCAGGGTGGGATAGGGGCCGGGGCGATGAGGGAGATTGAAGATTGAGCTGTGAAGGCAGGATCGTGCTGAGAGATCAGAATGTATGCTGTAAGCCGGCGCTGAAGCGGCGGCCGGGGTCGTAGTAGCCCACGACGGTTGAGTACTCGTCGTTCAGGACGTTTTCAAGCTTACCATAGACTCGTGTTCGCCGCTCCTGGCCTAGCGTGATGCCCACTGTGAGACCGAGGTCAACGTAGTCGCCAAGGGGTTGTGCTGACCCGTCGGCTGAGAAGCGGTTGTTCTTATACGATCCGACATATCGGGCGAATGCGTTTATGTCTACCGTCCCAACGTTCGCATAGATCCCTGCCCCCAGCACCTGGTCGGGTGCCTCCTCGTAGTCGCCCGTATCGCCGTCAGGCGTCTCGATGCGTGAATTCATGAGGAGGAGATCTGCAAACAGCACGATGTGCTGCCAGAGCGCCTGTGTCCTGCATTCGAGCTCAAGTCCATACTGGGTGATGTTTCGGTTTGCGTAGTACTCACGTTCGAGACCCTCAGCGTCCGCGTAGGTATTGCCCGTGAGCACCAGTGCGCCATCTCGCTGCGCGTAGAAACCGCCGAGCGTCAGCGTGGCCAATTTTCCTGCGTCGATTATGATCCCGGCATCCACGGTATGCCGCTGTTCGTCGTCCGGGGCGACATGCGCCTCGGTAAGGGAGCCGTCGCGTGGTGTTGCTTGTCCGAACGCATAGTTGCCGTAAAGGGTGGCTGCATCGAGTGCCACATAGCGGGCCCCCGCGTTGATACGATAGAGCGGCTCCTGCCACTGGTCACGGATTGGCTCTACCTTGCCGAAACCACGTCCGCTTCCTTCGACGCTGAACCCGCCGAACTCGTCCACATTACGCCCAGGGCGAGTGCTGCCAGGAGCAGGGCGGCAAGGGCTAGCTGGCCCAGTTTGCCAGGCTTGGTGCTCTGCTTTGGGCTGGGTTTGCGGGTGGCTCTGGTCTTCTTTGCCTTCGGCTGCAAGGGACGCCGGGCCTTGGGCGGTCTGTCTGCGGTGTTTCCTGAGCTCTGGGTGGAGTCGCCCTCCTTCGCTAAAGCTACGGAGGGTCCTCGCTCTGCCCGGAGAGGGGCCTCACTTCGCGCCGCGGTAGGCTCCTGTTCGTCGATGGCGCGCATACAGTCGAGCAGGATGCATGTTGTTTCGCGGCGGATCGTGGGCTCCTTGGTGTATTCCGCCTCGATGAAGCGGAACCGTCCGATCCGTATCCCGAGCATAAGCTCCACGGCTGTCTCGCCGGATTTGATTCCCCAGCGTGCGTCGACCATCTGGCCGTTCCGAAACCAGATCTTTCCGGCGCCATCATCCGACAGCAGCTCCAAGTAGCCGGTGACTTCGCTGCGGTTGCTGAGCAACTGCATGAGGTCCGGCAGCAAGCCGGCCTGAATCTGGCCTCCCATACGTACTTGATCCATCACACGTTCCTTCGTTCTAAACTTGTCCCACGGTCCGTCGTTTCTGGCGCAGCCCGTGCTGTTCCGTCTGCTCTGTGGCAGCGCCAAACATGTTGTCGTCGTCTGTAAACTCCAGTGCCGGCAGGGCTTCGCCGGCCATCTCCTCGGCGCGTTGCGGCCGGGTCAATGTTTCGCGCATCAGCGTGGCAGCCCGATCGGCGTGGAGCTTGACCAGGCCGGTGCTTGCCGTTTCTGAGAACACGGTTACCAGGAGCAGGTCTTCGGTGACCGATTGGAAGAAGATGTTTGTGGTCTCGCCCTGGTTCAAAACGGACTCGAACTCCTCCTGGCCCAGCATCCGGGCCAGCTCTCTGCTGGCACCGTAGACACCGGCCGCCAAGGCCGTAACGAGGGCGCTGTTGTGCGGTTCTTTGCCCTCAAGGTCCAGCACGTTTCCAGCCGAATCACACAGTATACAGGCGTCCGACTCGGTTTGGTCGCGCAGCCAGGTCAGCGCCCGCCGCACGGATAGCATCTCGTTCTTTGCCAGGGCCAGGTTCACAAGGTCCTCTCTGTCATACCATGACCAGGTCGCGCTGGTCTGCCGCTTGTTCATTATAGCGGGCGACGAACTTCTGCAGCACAAGCCGCGAAATGGTGTTGAGGGTGTCGAACGTGCCGGCGCCTTCTGTTGCGACGGACTCAAACCAGGGCCACTCCAGGGATTCCCGCTCCAGTGTATAGGCCAGGTAGTGGACCGGGGCGATGTCATCCAAGTCGCGCTTGTTGTATTGCATTACCAGCGGCATAGAGGCCAGGTCGTCGCCCTGCAACGCAAGGTTCTCCTCCAGGTTCGCAAGGCTTTCCACATTGTCTTCGACCCGTGACCATTGGCTGTCAGCAACAAAGACAATGCCGTCTACGCCCTTGAGTACGAGTCGCCGGGTCATGTCGTAGACGGGCTGACCGGGAACCGTGTACATCTGGAACTTGGTCGTATAGCCCGCCACGGCATCGGCCTCCAAGGGCATGAAATCGAAGAACAGGGTGCGATCCCCATCGGTGGCGATGGAGGCCATGTCGCTGCACGTGCCCGGATCGATCATGCGATGGATGGTCTGCAGATTCGTCGTTTTCCCGCACATCCCGGGTCCATAGTAGACGATCTTCAGTTGAAGCTCTTTCCTGGCAAAGTTGATACAAGACATCGTTTTGCTTTCCTTCTGGTTGTCCACCGTGATTAGAAGCAGGAAGCGTGCCGGGGAAATGCGGAATGCGGAGACTTGTCTTCCGTGGGGGAGGGAGCCACGGAAAGCACGGAAGGCACGGAAGGGGAGGGCTGGAACAGAACCTGCTCTGTTAGTGTGGCGAGTAATGATTGTGTGGCTGACAGGGAGAATGGGATGAGTGATAAGTCAATTATGGGGTTCCTCTTTAATAAGCCGGCATCCGATGGGGCCAAGACCAGCGCCTCGAAGGCGCTGAAGGGGACCTATGTTATCCGCACCGCCGAGGCGCAGCCTTCTACCGTACCGCAGAAGAACACGTTTACGATCCCCGCCTCGGACACGGTCAGTTTGCCCCCGCCCAGGCCCAAGCCCAAGTGCGAACCGGAACTGGAACTCGATCCCGAGGTCGAGGCCGAGGAGGAGCCCGTTCCGGATCTCACAGAGGAGCAGAAACGGAGCATGGGAGAGGCGTCGGAGCTGGTTCACCAGATCAGGGAGGCCCTCGTTCCGCAGGGCGACTACCTCACCATCCCGGCCGAGGCCGTATTGGCCCACCTGCCGCCGCTGCTGCGCGGACCGCGCTGGCCCGGTGACACGCCGACGGGCATCAATCTCATGCTGGACCGGGAGACCTTGTTGCGGAAGCTCCGCAGTGGAGTTATCAGCTACCAGCTGGGTGAGTTCTTGCCTGATCTGCCCGAGGGATGGGCACAGGATGAGCCGTCGGCTGAGGTGAAGCTGGATCTGCCCACGGTTGTCAAAGCCATCCCGCCCGAGCTGTTTGGTACGGTCATGAGCAGCAGCGCCGGGTCGACGTCTTCGCCGACGGGGCATGACTACTTCGCGCCGGCGTTGTGGGACGAGGTCGCGCCGGAAGCTCCGACCGAAGAGGTCGTTCCGGACGCTCCAGCCGAGGAGGCTGTCCCGGAGATGCCGGGCATTCCGCCCGTCGTCGGAGAGTTAACTCCTTACCAGGCACCCGCCTCGACCTCGCGCTCTCACTGGTTCGGGACAGGAACCGGCCCGAAGCGCCGACTGGTTCCAACGCGCATTCCCGGTGCCTGGAATGGTGTCGAAGCGGAGTGCAGCGCCTCCGTAGGGGCGGTGGACATCAACACCGCCGGTCTGGACGAGCTACAGGCACTGCCGGGTGTCGGCCCGGAGAGCGCCCGCATGATACTGGACGACCGCACGCGAAACGGACTGTTCGATGGCATCTATGATCTGTTGCGCATACGTGGAATTGGCAGGAAGCGCTTCACCCGGCTCACGGGACTGACCCTCAGACGCCGCGATCGCTGCGACCGGCACGAAACACTGAACGAGCTCGTCGGCCTGCCGAAAGACAGTCGTCCCGGCCTGCCCGAGCTTGTCCGTCACATCTCAGCCCTGTTCGCGGATGCCGACTGTGCCCTGGTCGCGCCTGATGGGGTTCTGTTGGCGAGCTCAGCGCCCGGGGAAAGCGAGACCGAGATGAAAGCGGCGATCATACCCATGCTGTTCCGTCGGACCGGACGCTACCTGCACAGTATCGCGCCTGGTGCGTCAGACTGCGTGGTGCTGCCACTGTCCGATCCTCCGCTCCTCTTGTTTGCCGTGGACCGCTACTTCTTCATGCTGACGGGGTCCGATCTGACCGATCTTCAGCAGATGATGCCCAAGGCCATCGCTGTTGCCCATGAACTAACATGGCTCATGGGCCCACGCGCCCTTGTGCGTTAGGCCGCCTGCCGTTTTCACGTACTCGTGAAATATGTCTAGCTCTTCCTGAAAGGATCCAGCAGATCTTCAAGGCCGTTGGCCTTGATCACGTAGAGGGTCCGCATCAACTCGCCGAGCTTGCCCTTGGGCACGCCGTGGTTGACGAACCAGACCACGTAGGGCTCGGGGAGATCCACCAGCACGGTACCTTTGTACTTACCGAACGGCATCTGCCAGTTGGCCAGTCGTACCAGGTCCTCCGGATTGCCCTCGACGGGATTCATGCGGTCACTATTATCTAATTCAGTGATGGATGAGGAGCAGAAAGGGTTGGCAATGAGTGTAGCCGATGTCATCAGGCGGCGAAGAAGCTGTAGAGCTTACCGGGACGAGCCCGTTTCACGTGAGAACATTGAACAGGTTCTGGAAGCCGCGCGGTTGGCGCCTTCGGCCTGCAATCAGCAGCCGTGGCGGTTCGCGGTGGTGACCGATCAGAAGCGGCGCACCCGGATTATAGAGGAGGGGTTCCGCAGAGGCATTCCCATGCGCTGGGCTCTGAAGGCTCCCGTCTTGATCGTTATCGGGATCAAGCGATCGCTCATTGTTCATCGCGCGGCCGTGACGCTCACGAAGATCGATTATCCCTGGATGGATATCGGGATTGCCGGGGAACACCTGGTGCTGCAAGCCGAAGAAATGGGGTTGGGGACCTGCTGGATCGGCTGGGTGAAACAACGCCGGGTTCGATCCATCGTGGGCTGGCCGCGAGACATCACGCCCGCTGCTGTCATCACGCTGGGTTGGCCGGAAAGCCCTGAGGCTCCCCCGAACCCGCGGCCGCGCAAAGCGCTCGAAGAGCTGGTGACGTGGCTACCCGACGAGTGAATGATCTGCCCCTGGCGCCCTCCCCCTCGTGCTTGACTCACTGAGGGCCATAACGTAGCGTTCTCCGTCCGTCAAATAGGGGCGGAAACAACAACAGGAGCTATCATGCAGGTTGAATCATTCATCGCGGTTGGTGAGAACATTCATTGCACACGGATTTACAAGGTTGGCGGGAAGTTTGTCAAAGAGCAGCCGGACGGCGGCTGGGCGATCTGTTACCGCGCTGGTGATGAGGCGCGCAAGCTTCCCGTACCGGGCAATTTCATTGGGGCTGGCGATTGGGAAAACGGCAAGGTCAAGCACTGTGCCGTGGCCATCTGGCAGGGCAACTATGGCGAGGGCGATGCGCAGGCGGCGGGTGTGGACTATATTCAGCAGCTTGCCAAGCGCCAGGAAGCCGCGGGTGCGACCTATCTCGACATCAACGTGGACGAGTTCAGCACGGACGTGGCCGAGCGTGTGAAGCTGATGCAGTGGACCGTCAAAGTAACCCAGGAAGCCGTCGCCATCCCGATGAGCATCGATTCCTCCAACGAAGCCATTCTCAAGGCCGGATTGGAAGCGTGTGATACGGAGCGTGGGCGCCCGATGGTGAACTCGGTATCGCTCGAGCGCCAGGACGCGATCGCCGTAGCTGCGGAACACAACGCCGTTGTGATCGCCTCCGCCGCGGGCGAAGAGGGGCTGCCGGCGAATACCGATGAGCGTATGGCGAACCTCAATCGCCTGATCCCGATGCTGAAAGAAGCCGGCTTTGGCGATGCGGACCTGCACATCGATCCGCTCGTCTTTCCCATCTCGGTCGACGGCAATAACGGCAACGGGTTCCTCGATGCGGTGGCGCAAATTCGCGCGACCTTCGGGGCCGAGGTACACATCGTGGCCGGACTCAGCAACGTGTCGTTCGGAATGCCGGGCCGCAAGCTCATCAACCAGGTCTTCACCTACATGGCCGTTGAGAAGGGCGCCGACGGTGGCATCGTGGATCCGATGCATATCAATGCGAAAGTCCTGAGTGGACTGGACGCCGAGGCAGAGAATTTCAAGCTGGCGCAGGACCTTCTGTCCGGCAGGGACGACTTCGGCATGAACTACATCACGGCCAGCCGTGAAGGGAAGTTGTAGCTGGAACGATAGCATGGAAGGGGCCGCCACCGCCCTTGGTCGGTGGAGCCGTGATGGGAGTGCCGAGGGGAGGCACATGACTCTTGCGGCTGGACAGCGCGAGGGAAGCGCTTCGCACGAGACTCGCGCTATCCCGCCGCAGGTGAAGGGGTGCAGTCATAGCGCTGTGGAGGGGGATCATTCGCTCCACCCCGCCAAGCGGGGTGGGGGCGGAAACGGTGCTCCACCGGTGCAAGGTTGGTGGGGCGGAAACGATGCTCCACCGGTGCAAGGGTGGCGGGGGCGGAAACGATGCTCCACCGGTGCAAGGCCGGGGGGGCGAAGGAGAATAGAATGGAACCATTGCTGCAAAGAATTTCTTCAGGTCAGATTCTCGTCTGTGACGGCGCCATGGGAACCTTCCTGCAGGCCCGCGGTCTGCAACCGGGGGAGTGCCCGGAACTGTGGTGTATCGATCGTCCGGATGACGTACGCGCCATTCACGCCAGCTATCGTGATGCCGGCAGTGACATTGTCGAGTGCAACTCGTTCGGTGGTACCTCCTACAAGTTGAAGCACTACGGCCTGGACGGCACCGTCCATGAAATCAATCGCCACGCCGCCGAGTTGGCCAGGGATATCGCCGATGGGCGTCAACATGTCCTCGGCAGCATGGGTCCGACCGGCGAGTTCATGGCGCCGCTGGGACTGGCGACGGAGGAGGAGTTCATAGCTGCTTTCGGTGCGCAGGCAAAGGCGTTGGAAGAGGGCGGTGCGGATGCGGTTATCATCGAAACGATGACAGCTCTCGAAGAAGCCGCTGCAGCGGTTAAAGCGGTCAAGGCTCAGACCCGTCTTGTCACGGTCGTCAGCTTCACGTTCGATCCGCAGCTTAACGGCGGCTATGCCACGATGATGGGTGTCACACCCGAAGCATTTGCCAGGGCGGCGGTTGAGATGGGCGCGGATGTGATCGGTTCCAACTGCGGGACCGGACCGGACGACATGATCAAGATCGTGGCCGCCCTCCGTGCTGCCGCTCCCGACACACCGATCATCGCGATGCCCAACGCGGGAATGCCTGTGATCGAAGATGGCCAGACGGTCTTCAAAGAGACCCCCGAGGAAATGGCAGCCAAGGTGCCGCTCCTGGTAGAAGCCGGTGCCAACATCATCGGTGGGTGCTGCGGCACAAGTCCCGCGCATATCGCTGCCATGAAAACTGCGGTACAGGGCCTCTAACCAAGTGTTGAGATGAACGAACAGATGGTAGGGCGTGGCGTCCCGCCGCGCCGCGTGCCAGGAATGAGCATGTCTGAGGCAGGAGAGAGTCAGGCGCAGACCGGCCTCCGGGCATGCGCCGAACCTTGTACACGGCGCGGCGGGGACGCCACGCCCTACCAGTGGAAGAGAAGAAAAGATGACTAGACCTGTTGCATTGATCATACGAGATGGCTGGGGGCTGAGCGAGGCGACGGCGGAAGAGGGGAACGCCGTTGCCGCGGCCGATACGCCGAACATCGACAGCTATAAGGCGAAGCATCCCTGGACAGTTCTCGACTGTTCCGGTGAACCGGTTGGGCTGCCGGACGGCTACCAGGGGTCCAGCGAAGTCGGGCACCTGAACATGGGTGCCGGCCGCATCGTGCTACAGGAGCTGAAGCGGATTGACGACGCGCTGAAGAGTGGGGAGCTGTTCCAGGCCGGGAAGTGGAGTGCGCTGGTCGAAAACTGGAAAGCAAATGCGAGTCGCCTGCACCTTTTCGGGCTGCTTCAGGACGAGGGGGTCCATGCGCACCAGGAACATCTGTTCAAGATCATGCGCCGGGCGCGCGAGGAGTACCCGGAGGGCGCGATAGTCATTCACCCGTTTCTGGATGGTCGCGACACGCCGCCGCGCAGCTGCCTGGAGTACATGGCCAAGCTGCGCATCGTCATGGACGAGGTGGGCGGATGCAGCATCGGGACGGTGATGGGGCGCTACTACTCCATGGACCGGTCGGAGAACTGGGCGCTGACCGACCAGGCCTACAACTGCATTGTGGCCTGCGATGGGCGGCGGGCGGATGTGCCGGAGGACTACGTCAGGCAGTCCTACGAGCAGGAGCAGGCTCCGGACGGCACACCGATGTGCGATGAGTATACGCTGCCCTGCTGCATTGGCGACTACGACGGCGTCAAGGATGGCGACTCCGTCTTGCACACGAACTACCGCCAGGACCGCGCCATCCAGATGTCGCGCGCGTTTGTCGAGCCGGACTATCCCGGTACGCTGGCAGTCAAGCCGGAGGTCGTGTTCCTTGGGCTGACCCGTTACTACGACGAGTTTACAGAGTACATGATGGGACCGATGGGTGGCGGCGGCGGCATGCCGCACCTATTGGGCGAGGTGATGTCACAGGCCGGGCTGCGACAGTTGCGCATCGCGGAGACGCAGAAGTTCCGTCACGTGACCAGTTTCTTCAACGGCAAGGCCACCACGCCATACGGACTCGAAGACCAGGTTGAAATCGAGGGTCGGTTCGACCCGGCGCTGTTTGCGAGTCATCCGGAGATGGACGCTTACACGGTGACGGATGCCTTGCTGAAACGGTTGCAGGACAACCCGTACGCTTTCATTGCGGTCAACTACGCCAACTGCGACATGGTGGGCCACACCGGCGATTTTGATGCCGCGAAGCGGGCCACCGAGGTGGTTGACGAGTGTGTGGGCAAGGTGGTCGAGCGCTTGCTGGAGCTTGATGCGCACATCCTGATTACTGCGGACCACGGCAATTCCGAAGAGATGACTGACCGCGTCACCGGGATGGTGAAGACAAGCCACACGCTGAACCCGGTTGACCTTCTCTATCTTGCCAACGATGGCGAAGGACGCACGTTGATCGAGCGCGGCAAGCTGGCCGACATCGCGCCGACTGTGCTATACCTTCTGGGGCTGGACATCCCCGCCGAGATGACGGCGGTGAACCTGTTCGCGGACGCATAGACGGAGCCTTGTGACTATAGACCAACACCCCCTCCTGGTTGTTGACGGTGCCTGCGGAACCAATCTGCAGGAGATGGATATCCCCGACTCGGCCTGGGGCGACAAGGAGGGGTGCAACGAGTATCTCAACCTGACAGCTCCGGAGGTCATCCAGGAACTGCATCGCTCCTTCGTTGATGCCGGGGCAATGATTATCGAGACAAACACCTTCGGTGCATCGAGCATTGTCTTGGCTGAATACGCGCTCGAAGACCGGGTGGATGCCATCAATCAGGCCGCTGTTGCCCATGCGCGCGCGGCCATAGGCGACCTGCCGGATCGGTACGTGGCCGGCTCGCTGGGGCCCTCAACCAAGCTGCCGTCACTGGGGCACATCGATTACGACACCATGTACGCCGCCTACGACGAGCAGCTCCGCTCCTTGATCAAGGCCGGTGTAGATCTTCTTATCGTCGAAACCGGGCAGGACATGCTTCAGATGAAGATCGCGCTCGTGGCCGCGTTCGACGTGATGAAGGAGCGGGAGGTCGCGCTGCCTGTCATGGCCTCGATAACGATCGAACGCACGGGCACGATGTTGGTGGGCTCGGATATTGGTGCTGCCGTTGCCACGCTCGAGCCATTTCCGCTCTTCTCGCTGGGCCTGAACTGTGCCACGGGCCCGTCCGACATGATCTCGCACGTGCGCTACCTGAGTCATCAGTGGCCGCAACGGATCTCCTGCATCCCGAACCAGGGCCTCCCCGAGGTCGTGGACGGCAAGACGGTCTATCCGCTCAGCCCCGACGACTATGCGGAGCACATGAAGCATTTTGTGAAGGATTTCGGGGTGAGCATTGTCGGGGGGTGCTGCGGCACCACGCCTGCGCACATTCGCGCGCTCGTGGCCGCCCTGGCCGATGTTAGTCCGGGAGAGAGGGAGGTGTCGGCATGAAGCCTTCTGTTTCCAGTCTCTACCAGGCCGTTGAACTCGCGCAGGACATCCGTCCCCTCGTGATCGGTGAGCGCACCAACGCGAACGGCTCCAAGAAGTTCCGCGAACTGCTGCTGGCCGATGACTACCAGGGCTGCCTCTCGATCGGACTGGCCCAGGAGGCCAACGGCGCGCATGTCCTCGACCTCTGTGCGGCCTATGCCGGCCGTGATGAAGTGCAAGACATGACGGAGCTGGTTCGGCTCTTTGCCGGGTCGGTCAAGATCCCGCTCATGATCGACTCCACGCAGCCGAAAGTCATTGAGGCGTGCCTGAAGATCTATCCCGGTCGCTGCATCATCAACTCGGTGAACCTGGAAGATGGCGGCGTTAACATCCGCAAGATCTGTGTCCTGGCCAAGCGCTATGGGGCGGCCGTGGTCGCGTTGACGATCAATGAGAACGGCATGGCCATGCGGACAGCCGAAAAGGTGGAGACGGCCAGGGCCATTCACGACATCGTCGTGGGTGAGTTCGGTATGCGCCCGCAGGATATCCTCTTCGATCCGCTCACCTTTACGGTGGGCGCCGGGGACCAGACGTTGCGCGACGCCGCGATCCAGACCCTCGACGCGATCCGGGAGATCAGACAGGCGCTGCCCGGTGTGTTCACGGTGCTCGGACTCTCCAATATTTCGTTCGGGCTGTCGCCCTTCTCGCGGAAGATGCTCAACTCGGTGTTCCTGCACGAGGCCGTTGAGGCGGGACTCGATGCGGCAATCATTGATGCCGGCAAGATCCTGCCCCTGGCGAAAGTCCCGGAAGAGGAACGGGCGGTGTGCCTGGACCTGCTGTATGACCGACAGGGCGATGATGAAGAGGCGCCGCCTCCGCTCGAGCGCTTCATCGAGCATTTCAGTGAAGCCAAGGACAGTTCGGATGATGAAGACGGTGAGGATACCCGTTTGCCGCAGCGCGTACTGTTCGATCGCGTCGTGGATGGCGATGGTGAGGGCATCGAGGACCAGCTCTCCATTCTTCTGATGCGTATGACGCCCATCGGTATTATCAACCAGATTCTTGTGCCCGCCATGCGTCATGTGGGCGAGCTGTTCGGTAAGGGCGAGATCCTGTTGCCCTTCGTGCTCAAGTCCGCCGAAGTCATGAAGCGCTCTGTGGCATTCCTCGAACCGTTGATGGACAGGAGTGAGGGCGAAAGCCGGGTGCGCGTGCTGCTGGCCACGGTACAGGGCGATGTGCACGATATCGGCAAGAACCTGGTCGAGATCATTCTCGCGAACAACGGCTACGAGGTGCACAACATTGGTATCAAGGTGCCGGCTGAGACGATCATAGAGAAAGCCAAAGAGCTGAACATCGATATGATCGGGCTGAGTGGGCTGCTTGTGAAGTCGGCCATCGTCATGCAGGAAAGCATGGAGCAGTATGAAGCCGCGGGCCTCAAGGCCCCGATTTTGCTGGGTGGGGCGGCGCTGACGAAGAAGTTCGTGGCCGAATCCTGCGTACCCGGCTTCACGCCGCCGGTGGTCTACTGCGCCGATGCGTTTGCCGGTCTCAAGGCCGTGCGCGATTTCGAAGAGGGGAGGCTTGAGGCGACTGCCTACGACGCCACGGTGGTGCCGGTGGCGATGAAGCCCGGGCTCAAGAGTCTTGATGTCATGACCGACAACCCTGTTCCTGCACCCCCCTTCACTGGACGCAAGCATGTGGTGGACATCGATCCGTCCGTGCTCTTTCCCTACATCAATGAACAGGCGCTCTTCCGCGGGCGTTGGGGCTACCGACGTGGCAAGATGAGCGCGGAGGAGTACAAGGCGCTCGTAGACGGTGAAGTGATCCCGCTCTACGAAAAGATGAAACGGCGTGCTGTTGAGGATCAGCTCGTCCAGCCCAGGGTGGCTTACGGCTACTACCGCTGTTACAGCGAGGGCAATTCACTCTTCATCGAAGACGAGGGCACGATGTACGAGTTCCCGTTCCCGCGCCAGGCAGAGCCGCCCTACTTGAGCATCCCCAGCTTCTTCAAGGATGAGAAGGCAGGCGGGGACGTGGCCGGATTCTTTGTCGTAACGATCGGCCCGCGCATCAGCGAAGAGACCCACAAGCTGTACGACGCCGATAAGTACCACGAGTACCTGATGCTGCATGGATTCAGCGTGGAGATTACCGATGCGTTGGCGGAGTACTGGCACGAGGTCATGCGCAACGAGCTGGGCATCGGAAGCGACAAACCCGACTCGATGACCGGCTACGCCGTGCAGGAGTACCAGGGTTCGCGGTACGGGTTTGGCTATCCGGCCTGCCCCGACCTGGGGGCGCATGAGCACGTTTTTAAACTGCTCGACCCCGGCGCCCTCGGTATCACGCTTACCGAAAACATGGAGATGGTTCCCGAACAGACCACCTCCGCCCTCATCGCCCATCATCCACAGGCCAAGTATTTCGCGGTATAGCAACGGGTCTCCTCGCGTGGAGGACAGGACTTACCCCAGTTTTCAGGAGCAATGATACAGAAATGACTGCAAACAGGGCTCGTCCTCATTTTGACAAGTGAGACGGGGACATATTCGTATGGTGTGTCGGAGATGCCTCGACTGCGCTCGGCATGACAGAGAACCTTAGGAAGATGTCATCCCGAGCGAAGTCGAGGGATCTCCTATCTTCCCAAATGCCAAAAACTGGGGTATGTCCAAGCGTGGAGGACGATTGACACCAGGCGGGCTGCGGCTTACAAGTGGAGGTCCATGCAGATTCTCGACTATGACTATTGTGTTGTGGGGAGCGGGCTGGCGGGATTGCTCTCAGCGCTGCATCTTGCCGAAAGTGGTTCCGTCCTGGTGGTGACGAAGAAGGGCGGGGCCGATAGCAACACCAACTATGCCCAGGGCGGCATGGCGTCTGTCGTCGCCGCGCAGGACTCCTTCGAAGCGCATGTGGCCGATACACTGGAGGCCGGTGCGGGGCTGTGTGATGAGGCCGTGGTGCGCGACATCGTGGCTGCCGGACCGCAGGCCGTGTCCGAGCTGGAGGCGCTGGGGCTTTCCTTTACGCATCGCGACCCGGAAGAGGGTGGGGGATACGATCTCGGCAAGGAAGGCGGCCATTCTGAACGGCGTGTCCTGCATGCGGGGGATATCACCGGCCGCGAGATTGAGGCCGTATTACTGGACCGTGTGCGTGAAGCACCGAACATCACGCTACGTGAGCAGGCCATGGCGATCGACCTGATCACCACCGGCTGGCTTGAGCATCGTGGGGTGGATACGGGCGACGCCGGTTGTGAAGGAAGCCGCTGCGTGGGCATCTATCTCCTGGACCGCACGACCGGTGAGATCTCGGCCGTGCGTGCACCGCGCGTGATCCTGGCGTCCGGAGGCGGAGGTAAGGTATACCTCTATACAAGCAACCCTGACGTGGCGACCGGCGATGGCGTAGCCATGGCCTGGCGCGCGGGACTGCCGATCAAGAACATGGAGTTCATCCAGTTTCATCCCACCTGTCTCTTTCATCCCGAAGCCAAATCGTTCCTGGTCAGCGAGGCGGTGCGCGGGGAAGGCGCGCGGCTTGTGGATGAGAATGAGCAGGAATTCATGCAGCGCTATGACGAACGCGGTGCACTGGCGCCGCGCGATATCGTCGCGCGCGCGATTGACGAAGAGATGAAACTCACCGGTGCGCCCTGTGTCTATCTCGACATTCGACACCAGCCGCGTGATTTCCTGCAGGAACGCTTCCCGAACATCTTTGCGGCTTGTCTCGGGTTCGGCATCGATATGAGCAAGGATCTGATTCCCGTGGTACCCGCGGCGCACTACTTCTGTGGCGGCGTGGAGGCACAGGTGAACGGTGAAACGGCCATGCCGGGTCTCTATGCCTGTGGTGAGGTCGCCTGTACAGGGCTGCACGGCGCCAACCGGCTGGCCAGCAACTCGCTTCTGGAGGCCGTAGTATGCGCGCACCGCATGGCCGATCATCTGCTCGCCACGCCCGCGCAAGAGTTCGAGATGCCGCCGATCGCCAGCTGGGAATATGGAGATGCGGTGACCAGCGACGAAGCGATCGTGGTGGAGCATAACTGGAATGAAGTGCGTACCGGCATGTGGGACTATGTCGGCATCGTGCGTACCGACAAGCGCCTTGAGCGCGCGGCGCGGCGCATAGGCAACCTGCATCACGAGATCTACCAGTACTACATGGACTACCTTGTGACTCCCGATGTTCTCGAGCTGCGCAACATCGCCGCCGTGGCCGAGCTGATTATCCGTTCGGCTCAGCTCCGACGGGAAAGTCGCGGGCTCCATAGCACCCTGGACTGTCCGGGTGTCGGGCAGGAGCGTGCCGATACGATCATCATCGACCCGCCGGGTGGCGATACTCGGTTGGGGGGGTGACGTTGTTCTCTGGGGGTGACAGTTGGAGACGTCGCTCAGAGCCTGTCTGTCATTCCGAGAGAAGCGAGGAATCTCCGACGTGATGAGTCGCATGGAGATCCCTCGGCAAGCTCGGGATGACAGAGCGTTGTTTCTCTGCTGTCTGTACTGTCTGTGGTCCTCTGTTTCGTGGTCTGAATGGTTGTCCTGAAGAAAACCTTAGCTCTGCCTCTCATTCTCGCCGCCCTTGCCCTGGCTGTGCAGGTTGCGTTTGTCTTTGAGACAAACCGGGCGGTTGTGTTTCAGGTTCCTACATCCGATGCGGCCTCCTATCACAACCAGGCTGTCCGCATTGCGGCGGGCGAGGAGGAGCCCGGGAAGGCGCCATTCTGGCAGCCGCCACTCTATATATATGCGTTGGGGCAGGTCTACCGCTGGATGTCCTCCGATATTCAGGTGGTGCGGTATGTTCACGGCATGCTGGGGGTCCTGGTTGCGCTCCTGACCTTCCTGGTGGCCAAACGGTTCATGCGTGAATCCGTAGCGTTTGCCTGTGGGCTGGGCACCTGTTTCTATGGTCCGCTCCTTTTCTTCACATCTCAGTTGCTGCCCGCCGCGCTGGCAGCCGTATGGAGTGGATCATTTCTGCTGCTGTTTCTTGCCCTCATGCGGCGCCCGACTGGGATCAAGGCGTTCGCGCTGGGGGTGATTCTGGGGCTGGCGGCGCTGACGGTGCCCGTTATGCTGGTCATGCTGCTACTGGTTGGGGGCTGGCTTGTCGTTGAAACCAGAAAGAATGGTTCGCTATGGCCCCAGGTGCGTTGGGGACTGCTGCTGGCGGCGGGATTGGTACTGAGTGTTGCCCCGGTCACGATCCGCAATGCCGTTCGGTCGGGGCAGTGGGTGCCCATATCGACCAACGGCGGGATCAACCTCTATATAGGGAATAACCCGAGCACGGCTGAGACGGTCTGCATCCGACCCGGCACCCGTGAATGGGAGACGCTGGTAGCTTTGCCTTACGAGGAGGGTGGTGTGACGTCGCCTGCCAGGGCGCAATCGTTCTTCCTGCGGAGGGTGGGGGCGTACATCTTCCGTGAACCCGCGAGTTTCCTTGGTGGACTGGTGGCCAAGGCGCGGCAGCTCACTAGCGGGCGCGAGATACCCCGTAACGTGGATCTATACGTGTTTCGCGAGCATTCCCGTATTCTGGGCCTACTCGCATGGCGCTGGGGGCCGTTTGCCTTTCCGTTCGGAATCGTCGGGCCCTTGGCCCTGCTGGGCATGGTGGTTGCGGTCCGTCGCCGCGGGGAAGGACGTTACCTGGTGGGGTTCGTAATGCTCTATGGTCTCAGCCTGGTCTGCTTCTTTCCTTCATCGCGCTATACGGTTCCCGTCTTGCCGGCACTACTGATCCTCGCTTTTCTCGGCATGGGCGCTCTTCTCGCGCAACTATGCGCGCCTCCTGCTCGCGGCGCGGCGGGACGCCACGCCCTACCATCTGCGTCTGAGCCCGGTACCTGCAGTGGGGGAGCGCGTGAGCGGAGGCTTTATGCCGCTGTTCTCCTGTTGGGGGTTGTGGCGGTCAACCTTCCGGTAGCTATGCCGACCGACCGGGTGGACTTCAAGGCCGAGTTGCACCGGCATGTCGGTATCGGGTTGCAGAAGCGCGGCCGGGTCGACGAGGCCTTGCTCCAGTATGACAGGGCGCTGCAGACGGATCCATCTGCATCCGACACGCACTACTACCGCGGCACGGCTCTCCTGGCGGCCAATCGACTGGATGAAGCCGAGCCGGCTTTCCGCGCGGCACTGTCCCTTCAGGCCGACACTCCCGAAGCGATGCATGATCTTGCCGTGGTACTTTTTCGCCAGAAGCGTACGGATGAGGCGATCACGTTGCTTGAGCGTGCGATCGAGATCAAGCCCGACTATCACGGCGCGATGCGCAACCTGGCGGTTGCGCTGCTGGCGACAGGGCGCAACGAAGAAGCGGAGCGGTGGCTGAAGACAGCGGCTCGCCGGGACGGCTCACCCTACCCGACACAGGGCGGATCCGCATCAGGGGCACGGTAGGGCGAGCCGTCCCCGGCGAGCCGAAATACAGCCCATTCACCCGTCGGTTGTGCTCAAAAAAATCCTCAAAAAAAATTCTATAGGGGGTTGACAGGATAGGCGCTTCTGCTATTCTACCGCGTTTCGATTTAAGGAGCACTGTGCTCTGAGGACATAGTTTAGCCGTGATTCCGTGCTGCAGAGCGCGGGATAGACGGGTGGAAAGACAGCAGGTTGCTCTCCAGGCCGGATGGGATTGGAAGCGAGGCGGGAGTGCGGGTCTGTTGTTTTCTGCCGTTTGGTCCCGGTGGAAGCTGGGCATCACGGGCGGGTGAGACCGGGCCCATGTAGCTCAGTTGGTAGAGCACATCCTTGGTAAGGATGAGGTCAGCGGTTCAATCCCGCTCATGGGCTCCAGAACGGCGTACAGAGTTGTATCGGTGTAAGAGAGAGTGTTGGTAGGGTATCAGTTAAGGAGTAACAGGCATGGCCAAAGAAAAATTCGAACGCAGTAAGCCGCATGTGAACGTGGGCACGATTGGCCACGTTGACCACGGCAAGACAACCCTGACCGCCGCGCTGACGCACGTGCAGTCGCTTAAGGGCTTCAGTGAGTCCGTTGCTTATGACCAGGTGGCGAAAGCCTCCGAGGCTCATGGTCGTCGTGACGCCACGAAGATTCTCACGATTGCTACTTCTCATGTAGAGTACGCTACCGAGAACCGTCACTACGCCCATGTTGACTGTCCGGGACACGCTGACTACATTAAGAATATGATCACGGGTGCTGCCCAGATGGACGGCGCGATTCTCGTGGTGGCGGCCGATACAGGTCCGATGCCGCAGACACGTGAGCACGTACTGCTTGCCCGCCAGGTTGGTGTTCCGTCGATGGTGGTCTTCATGAACAAGTGCGACCTCGTTGATGACCCGGAGCTGCTGGATTTGGTTGAGCTGGAAATCCGCGAGCTGCTCTCGAAGTATGACTTCCCGGGTGATGACATTCCTATTATCCGTGGTGATTCGTTCTCGGCGACGCAGGCAGGCAGTGCGGATGACCCCGCATGTGCCTCCATCACCGAGCTGGTGGATGCCCTCGATTCCTACATTCCGGAGCCCGAGCGCGTGATGGACCTGCCGTTCCTGATGCCGATCGAAGACGTGTTCTCGATCGAAGGTCGCGGCACGGTGGTTACCGGTCGTATTGAGCGTGGAATCGTTCATACGGGTGACGAAGTCGAGATCGTCGGTATTCATGATACCGCCAAGACGACATGCACGGGCGTTGAGATGTTCCGCAAGCTTCTGGACGAAGGCCAGGCCGGCGATAACGTTGGTTGCCTGCTTCGTGGCACGAAGAAGGACGAAGTGGAGCGTGGCCAGGTGCTGTCCAAGCCCGGTTCGATCACTCCGCACACCAAGTTTGACTGCGAAGTGTACGTGCTGAGCAAGGAAGAGGGTGGCCGTCACACGCCGTTCTTCAAAGGGTACCGCCCGCAGTTCTACATTCGTACGACGGATGTGACCGGCGACATCACGCTGCCTGAGGGCGTTGAGATGATCATGCCTGGCGACAACGTCCACATGGAAGTCACGCTGATTCAGCCCGTGGCCATGGAAGAGAAGATGCGTTTCGCGATCCGCGAAGGTGGCCGTACGGTCGGCGCCGGAACGGTGACCAAGATCATTGAGTAGCGAATAGATTTACGGATGGCCGTGGCCGGTCGCTCTGCGAGGGTGATCCGGCTCGGTTGTCGCAAGGTCTGCTCGGTTTTTAGAGGGGTGCACCGATGCCTAGGGATCTAGCCATACTGGCCTGTACAGAGTGCAAGCGTCGCAATTATACGACCACGCGCAACAAGAAGGTGCAGACGGACCGAATTGAGATGAAGAAATACTGCCGGTTTGATCGGCGGCATACGCTGCACAGGGAGGTGAAGTAGCCCCTGTCCAGCATTGTAGGCCAGTAGCTCAATTAGGCAGAGCACCGGTCTCCAAAACCGGGGGTTGGGGGTTCGATTCCCTCCTGGCCTGCCACGAGCGGAATCGAATGGCCTGCCGCGAACAACGATGATGGATTCTCCTTTGTAGATGATTGTGAAACGAGGTGTGCGCTGAAGAAGCTTCAGAATGGTGTGGACGGGGTAAAGACCTTCACGGGTGACGTGATTGGCGAGATGAAGAAGGCCACGTGGCCGAGTCGCCAGGAACTGCTCGAATCAACGATGGTTGTGATTGTCTCGTTAATCATGATGAGTCTGTTTGTCGGCTTTTGTGACCGGGTGCTGGTGATGATTCTCCAGGTACTGATCCCCACGGGGTGCATCTAATGGAAAAAGAGTGGTTCGTCGTTCATACGCTCACGGGACAGGAGAACAAGGTCCAGGAGAGCATTCGCCGTCGCCTCAAACATGAGGAGATGGAGGACTACGTCGGCGAGGTGATTATTCCGACCGAAAAGGTGTCGGAGGTGAAGAAGGGCGTGCGGTCGACGACCACGCGTAAGTTCTTCCCCGGGTACGTGTTGCTCGAAATCGCCCTGTATGATGGCGAGCGCCAGCTGCACGACCGCGCATGGTATTTTGTTAAAGAGACTCCGGGTATTATCGGGTTCGTGGGGGG
Source organism: Kiritimatiellia bacterium (assembly GCA_030745755.1). Taxonomy (GTDB): domain Bacteria; phylum Verrucomicrobiota; class Kiritimatiellia; order UBA8416; family JABMPJ01; genus JABMPJ01. Next base: position 26,087 of record JASLOA010000055.1, read on the forward strand.
AGACAACCCCGTGCCCTTGTCTGCGGCCGAGGTGGACCAGGTCTTGAACCAGGTCAAGGATAAGGAAGAGCACGTCCAGCCGAAGTTTACCTTCGAGCCGGGCGAGACGGTCAAGATTAACGATGGGCCGTTCATGAATTTCAACGGCGTGGTTGAAGAGATTGATCCTGTAAAGGGCAAGTTGAAGGTGTCGGTTGCGATCTTCGGGCGTTCGGCCCCGGTCGAACTGGAGTACTGGCAGGTGGAGCGCGAGTAATGGCAAAGAAAGCAACAGGTCAGATTAAGCTGCAGATTCCGGCTGGGCAGGCGAATCCCGCGCCGCCGGTAGGACCGGCTCTCGGTCAGCAGGGCGTCAACATCATGGAGTTCTGCAAGGCCTTCAATGCGGCCACGCAGGACAAGGCCGGTATGGTGATCCCGGTCGTGATCACGGTGTACCAGGACAAGTCGTTCACCTTTGTGACCAAGAGTCCCCCCGCGGCATCGCTGCTGAAGAAAGCGGCCGGCCTCGCCAAGGGATCTCCGACGCCGAACAAGGATAAAGTGGGTAAGGTGACGCGCGATCAGATTTTGGAGATTGTGAAGCTCAAGGACGCCGATCTGAACGCGACCGACGAAGATATGGCGGCGCGTATGATCGAGGGCACCGCCCGCAGCATGGGAATTACCGTAGAAGGGTAGGACCTGACGGGTCGACTCGGGGAGAGAATCCAGATGCCGAAACATGGAAAGAAATACCGCGCGGTTGCTGAAACGGCTCCCGCCGAAGAGGTGACACTCGAGGAAGCTATTGCGTTCCTGAAAAGCAACGCGAGCGCCAGCTTTGACGAGACCATGGAGCTGGGTCTGCGCATGGGCATCGATCCACGCAAGTCCGACAACGCGATCCGCGCGTCTGTCTCGTTGCCGAATGGCACGGGTAAAACGGTTCGCATTATCGTTTTTGCCGAAGGCGGTGCAGCCGATGCCGCCAAGGAAGCCGGTGCCGACGAGGTCGGATCGGATGAGCTGATCGAAAAGGTCAAGGGCGGTTGGACCGATTTTGATGTGGCGATTGCCACCCCGGATGCCATGAAAGAGGTCCGTAAGCTCGGGCGTGTTCTGGGGCCGCGCGGCCTGATGCCGAACCCCAAGACCGGTACCGTGACCGAGGATACCGCAACGGCGATCAAGCAGGCCCAGGCGGGGAAGGTTGATTTTCGTATGGATCGCCACGGCAACATCAGCGTGCCGTTTGGCAAGGTGTCTTTTGAGGTGGAGAGCCTGAAGGAGAACGCCGATACCGTGCTGAATGCCGTTCGCGCGGCGAGGCCGGCTTCGGCCAAGGGCAGCTATTTGAAGAATGTTACGGTCAGCACGACGATGGGTGTTGGCGTTCGCACGAATATACGGGACTGATGGCGGGCACTGTGCCCGTTGCCCCCAGTGTGGGAATAGAGACGATGAGACCTGAAAAAGAGTCAATCATTGCCGAGGTAAAGGGACTCCTGGAGAGTACCGGCTTTGTATTTTTGGTAGATTATCGCGGTCTGACGGTGGAACAGCTCGCCGAGCTGCGCGGAAAACTGCGCGAGTTCGATTCGAGTATGACCGTCGTCAAGAACAGTATGCTGAATCATGCTGCTCAAGCGGTGGGTGGTCCGGATATGTCCGGCCTGCTCGAAGGGCCGACTGCGGTGGTCTGTGGTACGGGGGACGCCTCTGCGGCGGCCAAGGCGCTGACGGCGTTCATCAAGAACGCCAAGCTTCCCGTGCTCAAGGGTGGACAGTTGGGGCAGCAGTTGCTGTCGGTTGATGATGTTGAAGCAATTGCCATGATCCCGTCGCGCGAGGTGCTCTATGGGCAGATCGCCGGCACGATTGCGGCGCCGATGACCCAACTGGTGGGTGTGATGAACCAAAAGGTGTCAAGTCTTCTGTATGTCCTGAAGGCAGTTGAAGACAAGAAGAAAGAGGAGAGTGCATAATGGCCGAAGAAGCTGTTGCACAGGAAGTAGAAGCTCAGGAAGAGCAGAGCAAGTCGGAAGCCCCCGTGGTAGAGGGCAAGATGGCTGAGTTTATTGACTGGATTGAGGGCATTAGTGTTCTCGAACTGTCGCAGCTCGTGAAGGCCCTCGAGGATCGCTTAGGCGTTAGCGCCGCGGCCCCGATGGCTATGGCTGCCGCGGCCCCGGCCGGTGGTGGTGATGCGGGTGACGCGGCTGAGGAGCAGACCGAGTTTGCGGTTGTTCTGACGGCCGTGGGCGGACAGAAGATCGGCGTGATCAAGGAAGTTCGCGCGATCACCGGTCTGGGTCTTAAAGACTCCAAGGACCTCGTTGATGGTGCGCCTAAGCCTGTGAAGGAAGGTGTATCCGCAGAAGAGGCCGAGGAGATCAAGGCCAAGCTCGAAGCCGCTGGCGCCACCGTTGAGGTGAAGTAGCGTCGCATCCCGTCTGCTCCCCGTTACGAGTACTTCACGTGCCGTGCGGGGAGACGGTCTTTTTAGTGCCGGGGCGGGATTCGAGCAGAATAGGCAGACGGAAGCAGGCTTACTGGTTCATGTAAGGACCGGGTAATCCTGCGTTCCGTTGTCTTGTGTCGGGAGTGGAGAGCGTCGGACTTAGTTAATTAACATCGAGGTGCCGCATGGGCGACAGAGTGAATTTCGGCAAACTTGAAGCTGTCATCGATCCCCCGGATCTGATTGACATCCAGACGCGGTCCTACACGGACTTTCTGCAGCGGGACGATGATCCTGCCAAGCGGAAATCCCAGGGACTGCAAGGGGTCTTCAAGGAGGTGTTCCCTATTGAGAGCTATGACGGGCGTTACGTGTTGGATTACTCGCACTATACGCTCGCCGATGCCAAGCCGGACGCCCTTGAGGCGCTGGCCGATGGGCAGACTTATGCCGCGCCGCTGCACGTGACGTTCCGTCTTAAGGACGGCGACGAAGTGCGCGAAGAGGACGTCTACCTGGGCGAAGTGCCGCTCATGACTGCCGATGGTGCTTTTGTTGTCAACGGCGCTGAACGCGTCGTGGTCAGCCAGCTCCATCGCTCGCCCGGTATCTGCTCGGAGTCGTCGGTGCACCCCAACGGGTTGACGCTCTACTCCATGCGTATTATCCCGGACCGCGGGTCATGGATCGAAGTACAGTTCGATACGTCCGACCAGATCTGGATCTATCTGGATCGCCGTCGCCGTCGTCGTAAATTCCTGGTGTCCACATTCTTGCGTGCACTTGGTTTTGGCGATGATGCCGAGCTTCTCAGCCTTTACTACACGATTCACAGTCTTGACCTCTCTGAAAACTACGGCGAGGACGACTGCGAGAACCTGGTCTTCCTCGAAGACATTCTGGACATGGACTCCAAGACGGTTCTGGCCCGGCGCTATTCGCCGATCGAGCCGGGCGTGCTGGCCCAGATGCGTGATGCCGGCTTTACGACCGTCAAGGTTGTGGATGTGTCGTGGGACGAAGGCATCTTCATGAAGAGCGTCGAATCCGACCAGTCGCGCAGCACGGATGATGCCCTGAAGGAGATCTATCACCGTCTGCGTCCGGGCGATCCTGCCACGCCGTCAAACGCTCGCCAGCTCCTGCGGCGCCTCTTCTTCGATGCGCGTCGCTATGATCTCGGTCGCGTGGGCCGCTACAAGATCAACCAGAAGCTCGACCTCAATGGCAAGGTTGACAATGAGTGTCGCGTGCTGGATGTACAGGACGTCATTGAGACGATTCGCCACCTGATCAAAGTGCGCCGCGGATCAGAAAACGTCGATGATATCGACCATCTCGGCAGCCGGCGCGTACGTACGGTAGGCGAACTGCTCGAGAACCAGTGCCGTGTAGGCCTGGCCCGTACGGAGCGCCTGGTGCGTGAACGCATGACGCTGTACGATCCGAGCAAGGGCGTCCTGACACCGCAGCGCCTGGTTAACTCCAAGTCGCTCTCGGCCATCATCCAGGACTTCTTTGGACGCAGCCAGCTGAGCCAGTTTATGGATCAGACCAATCCGCTCTCCGAGCTGGCGCACAAGCGCCGCCTCAGCGCGCTCGGCCCGGGCGGCCTGAGCCGCGAACGTGCCGGATTCGAGGTGCGCGATGTACACAGCTCACATTACGGTCGCATCTGCCCGATCGAGACGCCGGAAGGGCCGAACATTGGTCTGATCTCGTCGCTGGGCATGTATGCCCGCGTCAACGACTTCGGCTTCATCGAGAGTCCCTACCGCAAGGTGGAGAAGGGGATTGTGACCGACAAGGTGCACTACCTCACGGCCGACCAGGAGGAGCGGTTTGTCATTGCGCAGGCCAACGCGCCGCTCGATGAGAAGAACCATTTTTCAAACGAGTTCGTCTCCGTGCGTTACCGCGCCGATTTCCTGGAAGTCGAGCCCCAGCGGGTCGAGTACATGGACGTATCGCCCAAGCAGGTGGTGAGTATCGCCGCCGGCCTGATTCCGTTCCTTGAGCACGACGATGCCAACCGCGCACTGATGGGCGCCAACATGATGCGCCAGGCTGTCCCGCTGCTGAAGACCGAGCGTCCGCTCGTAGCGACCGGCATGGAGTCTCTGGTGGCCCGCGATTCCCGCGTGACCGTGGCGGCGACGGCTCCCGGCAAGGTGGCCTTCGTCTCCGCCAACAAGGTGGTCGCCTCCAAGGACGGCAGCATGCCCGACCGCAAAGCGGACGAGGACAGTTACCAGGAGTACAAGCTTCAGAAGTTCCGTCGCACCAACGCCGGTACGTGCTTCAACCAGAAGCCCATCGTCAAGGTGGGTGACAAGATCGAGGCCGGCACCATCCTGGCGGATGGACCTGCCACGAACGAAGGCGAAGTGGCTCTCGGCAAGAACCTGACCGTGGCGTTTATGCCCTGGTGCGGGTACAACTTCGAGGACGCGATCCTGATCAGCGAACGCGTGGTGAAGGACGATGTATTCACGTCGGTCCATATCCAGGAGTTCGAGATCCATGCCCGTGACACGAAGCTGGGTCCCGAGGAGATCACGCGCGATATCCCGAACGTGGGAGAGGAAGCGCTCAAGGATCTCGGGCCTGACGGTGTTATTCGTCCGGGTGCGAAGGTCCGCCCCGGCGATATTCTTGTGGGCAAGATTACGCCCAAGAGCGAAACCGAGCTGGCCCCGGAAGAGCGTCTTCTGCGGGCGATCTTCGGTGAGAAAGCCGCCGAAGTGCGTGACACGTCGCTGACGGTTCCCAGCGGAACGAACGGCATTGTCATGGATGTCAAGGTGTCGTCGCAGAAGCAGAACAAAAAGGCCGACACGACTCCTGCCGACAAGAAGAAGCACATCAAGTCGATGAAGGACGACTTCAAGCGGCAGCGCCAGGGACTGATTGACGACCTGACCGAAGCCCTCAGTAACGTCCTGCTCGGCGAGAAGATTCCGCTCGACGTGGTCGACGCCGAAGCCGGCGATATCATTATTCCGGCCAACCGCAAAATCACGAAGACTCTGCTTCGCAAGCTGGCCAATCGCTTCGAGCATGTTCAGATTGAGAGCAGTCCGGTTCAGATCAAGATCGACGAAATCATCGATGACTTCCGTCCGAAGTTCGCCGAGCTGGCCAACCAGCGCGAGCGTTCGCTGGATCGGCTCCAGAGCGGTGACGAGGTGGACCAGGGAATCATCAAGCAGGTTCGCGTCTACGTGGCCACGAAGAAGAAGTTGGCTGTGGGTGACAAGCTGGCCGGGCGCCACGGGAATAAGGGCGTGGTCTCACGCATTCTGCCCGAGTGCGAGATGCCTTTCCTTCCGGATGGTTCCCCCGTGGACATCGTGCTTAACCCGTTGGGAGTGCCGTCGCGCATGAACCTCGGGCAGGTGCTCGAAACACACATGGGCCAGGCGGCCAAGGCACTGGGCATTCACTGCCTGACCCCGATCTTCGACGGTATCTCCGAGTCGCGCATCTGTTCGATGCTCGAAGAGGCTGACCTGCCCATCGACGGTAAGACCGAGCTCTATGACGGGCGTACCGGCGAGAAGTTCGACCAGCGCGTTGTGGTGGGGCAGATCTACATGCTGAAACTCCATCACCTCGTGTCTGACAAGATTCATGCACGTGCGGTGGGTCCATACTCCCTCGTGACCCAGCAGCCGCTGGGCGGCAAGGCGCAGTATGGCGGACAGCGTATGGGTGAAATGGAAGTCTGGGCGCTGGAAGCCTACGGTGTGGCGTATGCGCTGCAGGAACTGTTGACGGTTAAGAGCGATGACGTGGCCGGGCGTACCCGGATCTACGAATCGATTGTTAAAGGTGAGAACTCGCTGGAGGCCGGTATTCCCGAGTCGTTCAGCGTGTTGATCAACGAGCTGCGCGGCTTGTGTCTGGAAGTGGAAACGATCAGTACAGACGAGCCCGCCGGAATTCTTTAGGCCCTAAGCCAGGAGGCGATACAGTGAGTCATTACGCAGCCAGAGAAGTGATGGGGTTGACGGACTACGAGACGTTCGACGCGGTCGGCATTAAGTTGGCCGCACCGGAGTCGGTACGCTCGTGGAGCCAGGGCGAAGTCAAGAATCCTGAGACGATTAACTACCGGACCTACAAGCCGGAACGGGGTGGCCTGTTCTGTGAGCGTATCTTTGGTCCGACCCGCGATTGGGAGTGCAGTTGCGGCAAGTACAAGCGCATCAAGCACAAGGGTGTGATCTGTGACCGCTGCGGCGTGGAAGTGACCGTGTCGCACGTGCGCCGTGAGCGTATGGGCCACATTGAGCTGGCCGTGCCCGTGTCGCACATCTGGTTCTTCAAGTGTACGCCGAGCCGTATCGGGCTGATGCTCGACATGACCGCCACCAACCTGGAGCGCGTGCTCTACTACGAGGACTATCTCGTCACCGATCCCGGTGATACGCCGCTGAAAGATCGCCAGCTCCTCACCGAGATGGAACACCGTGACGCGCTCGAGAAGTATGGCGCCACGTTCGAAGCCGGCATGGGCGCCGAGGCCGTGCGCGAAGTGCTGCGCAAGGTGAACCTCGACGACCTCATGGAAGAACTCGAAGAGGCTATCGAGAAGACCCGTAGCAAGCAGACGCGCAAGAAGCTCTCCAAGCGCATGAAGGCCGTGGAAGGGTTCCGCAGCAGCGAAACGCGCCCGGAATGGATGATCCTGGATGTGCTGCCGGTCATTCCGCCGGAGCTGCGTCCGCTCGTTCCACTCGAGGGTGGCCGCTTTGCTACCTCGGACCTGAACGACCTCTATCGTCGTGTGATCAACCGCAACAACCGTCTCAAGAACCTCCAGCAGCTCAAGACGCCGGATGTCATTATCCGTAACGAGAAGCGCATGCTGCAGGAAGCGGTCGACGCGGTCTTCGACAATGGCCGTCACGGCCGTGCCGTGACCGGCGCGGGCAACCGTCCGCTCAAGTCGCTCAGCGACATGCTGCGTGGTAAGGGCGGTCGTTTCCGTCAGAACCTTCTCGGCAAGCGCGTCGACTATTCCGGCCGTTCCGTGATCGTGATCGGGCCCGAGCTGAAGCTCAACCAGTGCGGCCTGCCCAAGAAGATGGCCCTCGTGCTCTTCGAGCCGTTCATGATTCGCCGCCTCAAGGAGATGGGCGTGGTGCACACCGTCCGTAGCGCCAAGAAGCTCATCGAGCGCCAAACCGACGATATCTGGGACATCCTCGAAGAGGTGACCCGCGACAAGACCGTCATGCTCAACCGTGCGCCGACACTGCATCGCTTGAGCGTGCAGTCGTTCGAGCCGGTCCTGGTGGAAGGCGAAGCCATCCGGATTCATCCGCTGGTCTGTACCGCGTTCAACGCCGACTTTGACGGTGACCAGATGGCGGTGCATGTACCGCTCTCAATCGAGGCTCAGCTCGAATCGCGCCTCCTGATGATGTCGAGCAACAGCATCTTCTCGCCTTCGAGTGGTAAATCGATCATGACCCCGACGCAGGACATCGCGCTGGGTATTTACTACCTGACCTCGCTCGGCCAGAAAGACCGTCTCGAGGAATACGCCCGTAAGCAGTCCGACACCATTGAGCATCTGCCGATCTTCGGCGACATCCCGGAAGTGCGCCTGGCCTACGAGGACAAGGCGATTCAACTGCATACCCGCATCCGTTTCCGTAACCCGGACTGCGGCCGCGAGACCTTCATGGGCAACGCGGAGGCCCGCGTCATTGAGACGACCGTGGGACGCGTTTTCTTTAGCGAGATCTGGCCGGAAGGAACCGGGTTCGTGAACCAGGTGGTCGACAAGTCGATGCTGGGTGATCTCATCTGGAACAGCCACAAGGTGGCGGGACACAAGCGCACCGTGGACGCGCTGGACGATCTGAAGCGTCTTGGCTTCGAGCACGCGACCCTGGCAGGCGTTTCGATCGGTATGGTCGACCTGATTGTGCCGGACGAGAAGCACGGCATGATTGGCGGTGCCCGCAAGCAAGTTCTACAGGTGCAGAACCAGTACAAGCAGGGCGTCATCACCGACGGTGAGCGCTACAACAAGATCGTCGATATCTGGACCCATACAACCGACGAGATTTCCAGCGCGATGTACCGTGCGATCGAAGAGAACGCGGTCGAAGACAAGCGCGCCGCCGACGAAATCAACCCGGTGTATATGATGGTGGACTCCAAGGCGCGTGGTAGCCGTCAGCAGATTCGTCAGCTGGCCGGCATGCGCGGTCTGATGGCCAAGCCGTCCGGTGAGATTATCGAGCGTCCGATTGTATCGAACTTCCGTGAAGGCCTGACCGTACTCGAGTACTTCATCAGCACGCACGGTGCCCGCAAGGGTCTGGCCGATACGGCGCTGAAGACGGCTGACGCCGGATACCTGACGCGTAAGCTGGTTGACGTCTCGCAGGATGTCATCATTGTCGAGCAGGACTGCAACACCGTGAACGGCATCGAGGTGTCGGGTATTACCGAGGGTGACGAGGAACTCGTCTCGCTCTCCACCCGTATCCTGGGACGCACGGCTCTGAACGACATCAAGCACCCGATCACGAACGAGGTGATCGTGCCGGCCGGCACCATTATTGATGAAGAGACCTGTGTCCTGGTCCAGGATTCCGGTCTTGAGACCATCAGGATTCGCAGTGTGCTGACGTGCGAGTCGCGTCGCGGCATCTGTGCCCGCTGTTACGGGCGCGACCTGGCGACCGGACGCATGGTTGAAGTCGGGACAGCTACCGGGATTATCGCGGCGCAGTCGATCGGTGAGCCGGGCACCCAGCTCACGATGCGTACGTTCCATATTGGTGGTACGGCCAGCTCCGTCTTTAAGCAGCCTGAAGTTATCGTCAAGAACGTTGGTTCCGTGCGTTACCACGATCTGCGCGTTGTGCGCAACGCCGAGGGCGAGAACGTGGTGCTCAACAAGAACGGGGCCATCAGCATTCATGACGAGGGCGGCCACGAGCTCGAGCGTTACACCACGGCCATGGGCGCGGTCCTCTACTGTGAGGATGGCGGCACGGTGGCGAAGGGTGATGTGTTGGCCAAGTGGGATCCGTACAGCGTTCCCGTCCTGGCCGAGCAGGAAGGTGTGGTCAGCTTCCATGACTTCGTCGAGAACGTCTCGGTGAAGAAAGAGGTGGATGAACAGACCGGCCTGCGTGGAACGGTTGTGCTCGAAACCAAGGAAGACCTGCACCCGCAGATCATCATCCGTCGCGCCTCCGACGACGAGGTGCTTGGTTTCTACAGTATCCCGGCCGGTGCGCACGTGATGGTCAAGAAACGCCAGGCGGTGAAGCCGGGCGAGATGCTGGCCAAGACGCCCCGCAAGGAATCGAAGACGAAGGATATTACCGGCGGTCTGCCGCGTGTGGCCGAGCTCTTCGAGGCGCGCCATCCGAAGGACGCCGCCGAGATCGCGAAGATCGAGGGTGTGGTCGACTTTGGCGAGAACCAGCGCGGCAAGCGCTGCCTGATTATTCGCGACGAGGCCACCGGGGCTGTCGAAGAGCACTTGATCCCGATGGGTAAGCATATTGTCGTCTTCCGCGGCGATCGCGTGAAGAAGGGGCAGCAGCTCACGGAAGGCCCGATCGTGCCGCAGGAGATTCTGGAAGTGTGCGGTCCACAGGAGTTGCAGGAGTACCTGGTCAACGAAGTGCAGCAGGTCTATCGTCTGCAGGGCGTTGAAATCAACGACAAGCATATCGAGATCATCGTGCGCCAGATGCTGCGCAAGGTCCGCATCACGAACCCGGGCGATACCGAGTTCTTGTGGGGCGAACAGGTTATGAAGCAGCGCTTCCTGACCGTCAACGAGCAGGCCATTGCCGAGGGCAAGCGCCCTGCCGAGGCCTCACCCGCATTGTTGGGGATCACGAAGGCTTCGTTGGAGACCGACAGCTTCATCTCTGCCGCGTCGTTCCAGGACACCACGCGGGTGCTGACCGATGCCGCCACACTGGGGCGTGTCGATCATCTGAACGGATTCAAAGAGAATGTAATCATGGGGCATGTGATTCCGGGTGGTACCGGATTTCCGATGCACCGCAATATCAAGCTGGTACCGTTGGCCGAGCCGCTGCCCGAGGATGAAATCGAGGCTCCGTCCGACGAAGCCGCGAAAAAATTGCAGGAACTGTTAGGATGAGCTTGAGTTGGCTCGTGTGCTTTTGTTAGCATTTGGGCTTTTGCGCTCCAGGGGGAAAAATATATGCCCACAATCAATCAATTGGTGAGAAAAGGCCGTAAACAGGCCCGTCGTAAGAGCAAGGCGCCCGCACTGGCATCTTGTCCGCAGAGACGTGGTGTGTGTTTGGCCGTTATGACCCGTACGCCAAAGAAGCCGAACTCGGCGCTGCGTAAGGTAGCCCGTGTGCGTTTGACGTCCGGATACGAGGTAACTGCCTACATCCCGGGTGTGGGTCACAACCTTCAGGAACATAGCGTTGTATTGGTTCGCGGCGGCCGTGTATCGGACCTGCCGGGTGTGCGTTATCACATCGTACGTGGCGCGTTGGACTGCCTCGGTGTTGAGGGCCGCAAGCAGGGCCGTTCGAAGTACGGCGTCAAGCGGACCAAGTAGAATAGGGAGCATCCCGCCAGGGCGGGGTGAGGAGAAAGATTCGTCATGGCAAGAAGGCGTAAGGCTGAAAAGAGAACACTGGCCCCGGATCCCACTTATAACAGTGAGTTGGTGGCAAAGGTGATCAACTTCACAATGCGCGGCGGCAAGAAATCAACCGCTGAACGTATTGTATACGGAGCACTCAACTTCATCTCGGAGAAGATGTCGGAAGAGCCGATCGAAGTTCTGATCAAGGCGATCGACAACATGAAGCCGCGGGTTGAAGTGAAGTCGCGTCGTGTCGGTGGTTCAACCTACCAGGTGCCGGTTGAAATCAGCCGCGACCGTCAGCTTGCGCTGGCACTGCGCTGGTTGCTGGCTGCGGCCAAGGGTCGCCGCGGTGTGGCGATGGGCCAGGCCATGGCTATGGAATTGATGGATGCATTCAACGGGCAGGGCTCGGTGATCCGCAAACGTGATGACACGCATCGTATGGCGCAGGCCAACAAGGCGTTTGCACACTACGCGTGGTAGAAGAGGAGACGGCGGAACAGAGGTCTCTGCTCGGGATTTAAGATGGTAGCGGTTTTGGAACATAAGAAAAAAAAGAAGGCATCTGCTCGCTCCGGCGCCGCCGAAGCAGCCGACCGCCTGAGACCGCTCTGCCAGGTGCGCAACATCGGCATCATCGCCCATATCGATGCCGGCAAAACCACCACCACCGAGCGGATGCTCTACTATGCCGGCATTGTCCACAAGATCGGCGAAGTCCACGAGGGTACCGCGGTCATGGACTGGATGCAGCAGGAGAAAGAGCGCGGCATAACCATTACCAGTGCGGCCACCACCTGTTTCTGGCGCGACCACCAGGTCAACATTATCGATACCCCGGGCCACGTGGACTTTACCATGGAAGTGGAACGTTCACTGCGCGTGCTGGATGGCGCCGTTGGCGTATTCTGTGGGGTAGGGGGCGTGCAGCCACAGTCCGAGACGGTCTGGCGCCAGTCCAACCGCTACGGCGTCCCGCGTGTGGCGTTTATCAACAAGATGGACCGCATGGGCGCCGACTTCGAGCGCGTCGTGGCCGATATGCGCACCAAGCTGGGTTCGAACGCCGTCCCTGTACAGATTCCCATTGGTGCCGAGGATGCCTTCCTGGGTGTCATCGATCTGATCAACATGTGCGCCATCGACTACGACGAGAAGACCCTGGGTGCCGAGGTGTCGACCTTCCCCATTCCGATCGACATGGCTGCCGAGGCCGAGAAGGCGCGCGCCGAAATGATTGAAGCCGTGGCCGAGAAGGATGAAACCCTTCTGGAAGCTTTCCTCGAAGACGCCGACGTATCGCCTGAGGTGATCATAGCCGGCATTCGCCGCACGGTCATCAGCGGTGAGGTCGTGCCGGTGCTGTGCGGCTCCTCGCTGAAGAACAAGGGTGTTCAGCAGCTTCTGGATTGCGTCGTTGATTTCATGCCGTCGCCGCTGGATGTTCCGGCGATTGAGGGCAAGAACCCGCGCGACGGCTCCACGGTTGAGCGCGCCCCGGATGACGATGGTCCCCTCAGCGCTCTGGCGTTCAAGTTGGCTACCGACTCCTATATAGGGCGCCTCGCTTTCGTGCGCATCTACTCCGGCCACCTGAAGAAGGGGCAGAACGTGTTTAACCCGCGCACGAAGAAGCGCGAACGTATTTTGAAGCTTATCCGCCTGCACGCCAACGACCGTACTGAGGTCGAGGTCCTGCATTCCGGTGAGATCGGCGCCGTGGTGGGTCTCAAGGATGCCACAACGGGCGACACGCTTTGTGCCGAGAACGCACCGGTCGAACTGATGGGCATCCGCTTCCCGGAGCCGGTCATGTTCATGGCCATCGAGCCCAAGACGCGCGCCGACAAGGACAAGTTGGACGCCGCCCTGGCCGCACTATCCGCCGAAGACCCCACCTGCATCGTACGGTCTGATGCCGAGACCGGGCAGACCATCCTGAGTGGGATGGGCGAGCTGCACCTGGAGATTCTGAAGGACCGCATGGATCGCGAATACAGCGTGGTGACCAACAGCGGCCGTCCGATGGTGGCCTACCACGAGACGGTAACGGCGACCGGTGCGGCGACGCATCTGTTCGATCGCGAGTTCGGCGGCAGCCGCCAGTATGCCAAGGTGGCGCTTGAAGTCCGTGCGGCCCAGCGTGGCGCGGGCACGACGATCAGCGTGGATATTTCGGATACACAGATTCCGGCCGCATTCAAGACGTCCGTCGAAGCAGGCATCACCGATGGTCTTGTCACCGGCGTATTGGCCCGCTACCCGTTGATCGACGTCGCCGTACGCGTCACGGGTGGTGCGTTCGACCCGGAGCACTCCTCCGAAGTGGCGTTCCGCACGGCGGCTGTCATGGCGCTGCGCGAGGCGGTTATGGCCGCTTCACCCGAGATTCTGGAGCCGATCATGGCGGTCGAGGTCGTGACCCCGTCCGAGTCCATGGGTGATGTGCTTTCCGATATCAATACGCGGCGCGGCAAGGTCCAGAGCATGGACGCCGTCGGCGACATGCAGATTGTCAAGGCGGCCGTGCCGCTGGCAGAGCTTTTTGGTTATTCGACAGCAGTGCGTTCGGTCTCGCGTGGGCGGGCGTCGTACACCATGGAACCGACACATTTTGCGGTGGCTCCGGCCGACCTGAAGGAAAGATTACTGAATCAATGACGGCCCTTCGACGGGGCATCCGCCTTCGCTCAAGAGCTTCGGCGGGACAAGCAGGGCAGGCCGGCGTGAGACGGCGAGAATAGGGAGAAGCATGCAAGGTCAATGCATTAGAATTAAGCTGCAAGGCTATGATCACAGCGTACTGGACCAGGCGGTTCAGGACATCATCGAGACGGCCCGTGGAACGGGTGCGCAGGTGGTGGGTCCCACGCCGCTGCCGACGCGTATCGAGCGGTACACGGTTAACCGCAGCCCGCACGTGGATAAGAAGTCGATGGACCAGTTCGAAACGCGTACGCACAAGCGTTTGCTGGACATCGTTGAGCCGACCGCCAAGACAGTGGATGAGTTGAAGAAGCTCAATCTGCCGGCGGGTGTAGACATAACCATCAAGATCTAAGAGAGCATCATGCAAGCGTTGATTGGACAGAAACTAGGAATGACGCAGGTCTACGACCAGGATGGCACGCGTGTGCCGGTTACGGTTCTGGCCGTGGGGCCCTGCCCGGTTGTGCAGCGCAAGACCACCGCAACGGATGGTTACGAGGCTGTCCAGGTCGGATTTGGCGAGACCAGGGAGACCCGTCTGAGCAAGCCGCAGGCGGCCCGCTTCACCAAGGCCGGCGTGCCGTTCTGCCGCCACGTGGGTGAATTCAAGGTCGAGGCCGAGGATGAGGTCAAGGCGGGCGATACGCTCGGCGCGGATATTTTCGAGGGTGTGGAGTATGTGGACGTCGAAGGCGTCACGAAGGGCCGCGGTTTTGCAGGCGTTGTGAAGCGCTATCGCATGGCCGGTGGTCGGATGACGCACGGTGGACATGCGCGTCGCCGCGTGGGTTCGATCGGCCAGTGTTCCTATCCGGCGCGTGTCGCCAAGGGGCAGCGGATGCCCGGGCACATGGGCCATGTCAAGGTGACGACCCAGAACCTGAAGGTTGTGGCTGTGCGCGGCGAGGACAACGTGGTGTTGGTCCGCGGCGCCGTGCCGGGACCCAAGGGCGCTATTGTTACCGTGCGCAAGGCGCTGAAGAAAGGCGCCTCGGCGGGAGGTAAGGGCTGATGAGCAAGATTCGCATGTGTGATTCCAAGGGCGCTGATCTGGCCGGAGTTGATTTCCCGGATGACCTGATGGTCCAGGATCAGGGCAGCCAGGCGGTACACGAGTCGGTGGTGCGCTACCAGGCGCGTCGGCGTGCCGGTACGGCCTCGACCAAGTCCAAGGGCGAAGTGGCCGGTACGGGTGCCAAGCCGTGGAAGCAGAAGGGCACCGGACGTGCCCGCGCCGGTTACAAGCAGTCGCCGGTATGGCGTGGTGGTGCGGCAGCCTTCGGGCCGGTCCCGCGTGAGTATGGCGGCAAGATCAACCGCAAGGTGTCGAAGCTGGCTTTCCAGCGCGCCTTCAGCGAAGCGGTCGCTGGTGACGAAGTGCTCATTGTGGACGAGATTGCCGTGGAGAGCGGCAAGACCAAGGATTTTGTGGCGATGCTCAAGGCGATCAATGTGGCGGCGCCCGCCCTCGTGGTGGTGGATCAGCTGACACCGGCCCTGGAGCAGGCGGCCCAGAACGCGGAGCGCGTGGAACTGACTTCGGCTGAAAGCCTGAATACGTACCAGCTCCTGCGCTATGCGCGTATCGTGATCAGCAAGGCGGCCATGGACGCGCTGCAATCCCGTTTGACGCCCCGCGCCGCGAAGGGAGCCACGGCATGAAGAAGCATGCAGACACGATTATCAAAGAGATCCAGTTGACGGAAAAGGGCACGGCCCAGACCGAGATCGGTAACAAGTACTTCTTCAGCGTGGATTGTTCGGCCAACAAGCCGGAGATCAAGAAGGCGGTCGAAGAGCAGTTCAACGTCTCGGTGAAGTCGGTCAACACGATGCGCTACGAAGGTAAGCGCAAGCGTGAACGCACCGTACGCTACGGTAAGCGGCCCGACTGGAAGCGGGCGATTGTTACCCTGGAGGAGGGGAGCCGGATCGACCTCGCCTAGGCGGGTCTCCGAGGGATGGAGAAGGTGATATGGCTTTAAGAAAATACAAACCGACATCGCCGGGCAGGCGTTTCGCCACGGTCTCTACGTTTGAAGAGATCACGAAGACCACGCCCGAGAAGGCACTTTCGAAGGGCAAGAAGCGTACCTCCGGGCGCAACTCGGCCGGACGCATTACGGTGCGGCATCGTGGCGGCGGCGCCAAGCGGCGCTATCGCGAGATCGACTTCCGTCGTGAGAAGACCGGGGTACCGGCGCGCGTGGCGGCGATTGAGTACGATCCCAACCGTTCGGCCAACATCGCGCTGTTGTACTACGTGGATGGCGAAAAGCGCTATATCCTGGCGCCGGCCGGCCTGAAGGTGGACACGATGGTGAAGTCGGGTCCGGATTCCGAGCCGACCGTGGGCAACGCTCTGCCACTGGAGAAGATTCCGCTGGGGCTGACGCTGCACAACATCGAGTTGGAAGCCGGCCGCGGGGCGCGCATTGTGCGCAGTGCCGGTGCGGGCGCGCAGCTCATGGCGCGTGAAGGCAAGTATGCCCAGATCAAGCTGCCCTCGGGTGAAATTCGCATGATCAACGTCAAGTGCATGGCCACGATCGGTGCGGTGGGCAACTCGGAACATTCCAGCGTGGTGGACGGTAAAGCCGGCCGGGCACGTTGGCGTGGTCGTCGTCCGACCGTACGCGGTGTGGCGATGAACCCGGTGGATCATCCCATGGGTGGTGGCGAAGGCCGCACCTCCGGTGGCGGACATCCCGTCTCGCCGTGGGGCAAGCTGGCGAAGGGCGGCAAGACCCGTTCACGCCGGAAGACATCGAACAAGTTTATTGTTAAGCGGAGAAAGTAGGCTATGGCGCGTTCACTTAAGAAAGGTTTCTACGTCGAACCCAAGCTGCTCACGAAAGTGGAGCGCATGAACCGGTCGGGAGACCGGCGGCCGATCAAGACCTGGTCGCGTCGTTCGATGATCGTGCCGGAATTTGTTGGGCACACGTTCGCCATTCACAATGGCAAACAGCACGTATCGATTTTTGTGACCGAGAACATGGTGGGGCATCGCCTCGGTGAGTTCGCCCCGACCCGGGCGTTCCGCCGTCATGGTTCGGCCACCGATAAGACCAAGGCGTTGAAGTAGGACGCCGCCAGCGTCACAGGAAGTGGGGTTGAACTGATGGAAGTAACAGCAAGAACCAAGTTTGCGCGACTCTCGCCGAGTAAGGCGCGCGACCTGGCCCGCAAGATGCAGGGCCTGCCTGTCGCAGACGCACTGAAGGTGACGGATTTCAGCGCCCGCAAGGCGGCGGCGTTGATAGGCAAAACGTTGAAGTCAGCCATCGCCAACGCAGAGAACAATGCGAAGTTGGCGGTAGACGAGCTGGTAGTTAAGGAAGCGGTCGTGGAAGAAGGACCGCGGATGAGGCGATACTGGTCGCGTGCTCGTGGTGGCATTCGACCGATCAAGAAGCGCATGTGTCATATCAAGATCGTCCTGACGGACGGACAGGAGTCCGACGCAGCGTAGTCGGCGGGGAAAGGGAGCAACGTTTTGGGTCAGAAAACTAATCCAATCGGGCTGCGGATCGCAGTAGACAAGGACTGGCGTTCACGCTGGTTCAGTCCCAAGAAAGAATTCGGGAACCTGCTCAACGAGGATCTCAAGATTCGCGAAATGGTCAGGAAACGCCTGGAGAACGCCGCCGTGGCGCAGGTGCGGATTGAGCGCTATGCGAACCGGGTGCGTGTGAACATCTTTACGGCCCGTCCGGGGATTGTAATCGGTCGTAAAGGGCAGGACATCGAACGGATCCGCGCCGAGCTGTCACGCATGACCGGCAAAGAGGTCTACATCGAGATCCAGGAGATCCGCGATGCCGACACGAATGCCCAGCTCGTGGCCGAGAATATCGCCATGCAGATGGCGCGCCGCGTGTCGTTTCGTCGTGCCATGAAGCGCGCGATCAAGCTGGCCATGGATCTGGGAGTTGAAGGAATCAAGATCCGCGTGAGCGGTCGCCTGGGCGGCTCCGAGCTGTCGCGGGTGGAGTGGTACAAGGAAGGCAAGATTCCGCTGCATACCCTGCGTGCCAATATCGATTACGGGTTTGCGGAATCCCCCACGACGGCCGGCCGGATCGGCGTCAAGGTATGGATCTGCAAGAAGGATGAGCAGCAGGCGGCCTAGTCCTGCAAGGAGAGTTTGAACAATGCCTTTGATGCCTAAAAGAGTGAAGCACCGCAAGGTGCAGCGTGGAAGCCGCAAGGGGAAGGCAAAGAGCGGCGCCAAGCTGTCGTTCGGTGAGTATGGAATCAAGTCGATGGACCGCGGCTGGATCAAGAGCACGCAGATTGAGGCGTGCCGCGTGGCGATCAACCGTCGCATGAAGCGCCGTGGCCGTCTCTGGATTCGGATCTTCCCGGACAAGCCGATTACCCAGAAGCCGATCGAGGTGCGCATGGGTAAGGGCAAGGGTAACCCGGAGTACTGGGTGGCCGTGATTCGTCCCGGCATGATGCTGTTTGAAGTAGCGGGTGTGTCCGAACAGCTGGCCCGTGAGGCGATGCGCCTGGCGGATGCGAAGCTGGGTTTGCGGACCAGGTTTATAACGCGCGAGGACTAAGCGCGGCGACAAGGCAGGAAGACGATGGCGATTAAGGCAACCAGCTTGAGAGAGCAGACCGACGAAGAGCTGCTGAATCTCATGGACGAAACACGTAGCGAACTGGCGAACGTGCGCATGATGCAGCGCGTGGGCGATGGATCGCAGTCGCCGCTGAAGATGCGGACACTGCGACGCGACATTGCACGAATCAAAACGGTCATGCAGGAGCGTACGACGCAGCAGGCCCAGGCGTAGCGAGACCATTCTGCGAGGATTGAGATATGACGGAAAAGACAGAGAGTAAGCAGGTCACACGCAAGCAACGCAGCGGCGCGGTCGTGAGTGTAAGCGGTACGAAGTCGGTGGTGGTGCGGGTCGAAACCCGTCGTCGTCATCCGTTGTACGGCAAGGTCGTGCGGTCGCACCGCAAGTTCCATGCGCATGACGAGAGCGACCAGGCCAAGGTTGGCGACAAGGTAACGATTGAAGAATGCCGGCCCTACAGCAAGATGAAGCGCTGGCGCGTGACCGCGATTGAAGCGGTGAAGACGGTGGCCTGAAGAGGACGCACCGCGGACAGCTAAGGAGACAGGGTCGTGATTGCTGAAGAAACTGATCTGGTAGTGGCGGACAACACGGGCGCCAAGCGCGTGCGTTGTTTTCGCGTCCTTGGCCAGCGCAAGCGCTATGCCTACGTGGGCGATATCATCAAGGTATCGGTCAAAGAAGCGACGCCAAATGGTGTGATCAAGAAGGGCCAGGTGTGTGAGGCATTGATCGTGCGGACGAAGCATCCGATCCAGCGCTCGGATGGATCGCACCTGCGTTTTGACAACAATGCCGTGGTGATTCTGGATGCCAACAAGAACCCCATCGGGTCCCGTATTTTCGGCCCCGTGGCAAGGGAGTTGCGCGAGAAGAACTACATGAAGGTGATTTCACTGGCACCCGAGGTGCTCTGAACGCGGAATGCGGAATGCGGAATGCGGAATGCATTCTGGCGTGAAGATGATATAGGAGTGGAAACGTGAGTATACCACGCATTAAGAAGGGCGATACGGTCGCTGCGATTGCGGGCGTCGATGCCGGCAAGAGCGGCAAGGTGCTGCAGGTGATTCCTGGAAAGGATCGCGTGCTGGTCGAGGGTGTAAACCTCGGCAAGAAGACGCTGCGTAAGACGCAGGACACGCCTCAGGGCGGTATCGTGGAGAAAGAGAAGCCCATGGCGCTCTCGAACGTGTTGTTGTATTGCCCGGATTGTAAAAAGGGCGTACGGACCGGTCGGGCCCAGGATGGCGAACGGCGTATCCGCAAGTGCAGAGCCTGCGGACACGCATTTGACAGTTGAGGACAAGCATGTCGACGCTGAAGGAACGATATAAGACGGAAGCCATTCCTGCTCTCAAGGAGAAGCTGGGGGTTACTAACCCGATGCAGCTCCCGAAGGTGAGCAAGGTGGTGGTTAACATGGGGCTGGGTATCGCGGATAAGGATGCGCTGAAGGCGCACACCGGTGAGCTGGCCCAGATCACGGGGCAGCAACCCCTCATGACGCGTGCACGGAAGAGCATTTCAAACTTCAAGCTGCGCGAAGGCATGACCATTGGCGCGAAGGTGACCTTGCGCGGAACGCGTATGTACGAGTTCCTGGATCGCATGATCAACGCGGCTTTGCCGCGTATTCGCGACTTCCGTGGCGTGCCGGCAGAGGCCTTTGATGGCAAGGGCAACTACTCGCTGGGACTCAAGGACCAGTTGATTTTTCCTGAGGTGGATCCCGACAAAGTCGGTTCCTCCCAGGGGATGAACGTGACGATTGTCACGACCGCACGTACTGACGACGAGGCCTACGAGTTGTTGGCCCTTCTGGGTATGCCCTTTGCGAAGAAGAAAGACGAAGGAGTTCAAGTTGGCTAAGACATCACTTATTGCAAAGGCTGCACGTGAACCAAAATTCAAGGTGCGTGGCTACAACCGTTGTGTTCAATGTGGGCGGCCGCGTGCGTATATGCGCAAGTTCAAGTTGTGCCGGCTCTGTTTCCGGGAATTGGCCGTGTCGGGACAGATTCCTGGTGTGACGAAGGCAAGCTGGTAGGACGAAGGAGAGAAGATGAGTTGGTCGGATCCGATTGCCGATATGTTAACGCGCATTCGTAACGCGCAGAAGGCGGAACATGAGACGGTCGAAATGCCGTTTTCCCGCTTGAAGGGCGAAATCGCCCAGGTGCTGAAGCGCGAAGGGTTCATCATGGACTTTGTCGTTGAAGGCGGCACCCCGAAGACCCTGAAACTGAGTTTAAAATACACGGAAGAGCACGAGCCAGTCATTCGCGGTCTGAAGCGCGAAAGCCGGCCCGGGCTGCGTCACTACGTGGCGGCCACCAAGGTGCCGCGCGTACTGGCCGGACAGGGCATTGCCGTGCTGAGCACGTCGTCGGGCATTTTGACCGACCGCGAAGCGCGTGGCCAGAACGTTGGTGGCGAGGTGCTGTGCACGATCTGGTAGCCGTGGCTTGTAGGTGAGGAGTGGACGATGTCGAGGATAGGACAGAAACCAATTGATGTAGCAGCCGGTGTAGAGGTCCGGGTGGATGGTCGCCAGGCCATTGCCAAGGGCGCCAAGGGCGAACTGACGGTCGCGCTTCCCGAGGGGATTGACGTGGCGGTCGAGGGCAGCCAGGTCACCGTGACCCGTTCGGACGATGGCCGCGGACAGAAGAGTCTGCACGGGCTCGTGCGCAGCCTGATTGCCAACGCGGTCGAAGGGGTCTCCAAGGGCTTTGAGAAGCAGCTCGAGATCTCGGGCGTCGGCTACCGCGCTTCGGTACAGGGACAGACACTGAACATGTTGGTGGGCCTGTCTGACGCCGTGATCTACACGGCCAAGGATGGCGTCAGTCTCTCGGTGAATGATACCGGGACAGTGATTACCGTGAGTGGGGCCGATAAGCAGATGGTGGGCGATGCCGCCGCGCGTATCCGTGGCTTCCGTCCCGCGGAGCCGTACAAGGGCAAGGGTGTACAGTACAAGGGCGAGCGGATCCGGCGTAAGGTCGGTAAGACCGTCGCATAGAGGAAGTGGACGATGCAGCTTAAGACAAGAACCGATTATCGAGTGGCCCGCCATCGCCGCGTACGGCGTAAGATCAGCGGAACCGAGGAACGTCCACGCATGGCGATTTTCAAGTCGGTCACCAGCCTGCAGGTGCAGCTGATTGACGACGCGAACGGCGTGACCCTGGTGTCGGCCCGCACGGGTGGCCGCAAGAATGTGGCCGCCGCCGAAGAGTTGGGGCGTCGGATTGCCGAGCTCGCCGACGCGAGGGGCGTGAAGCAGGTCGTGGTGGACCGCGGCGGATTTCGTTTTCATGGCCGGGTCAAGGCCGTTGTAGATGCGGCTGTGGCTGGCGGACTCTCGATTGGAGATGCCGTGGCACCCGCCCAAAAGGATGTCGGCGAGGAGGATAAATAGCCATGCCAAACTGGAAAGATAGAGATAGCCAGCCCGAATACGAAGAGCGGGTCGTTTTTGTAAACCGCTGCTCGAAGGTGGTAAAGGGCGGACGTAATTTCAGCTTCAGTGCTGTGGTGGTCGTGGGAAACCGTGACGGTCTCGTGGGCTACGGCTTTGGCAAGGCCAACGAAGTGGCCGATGCCATCCGTAAGGGCGGTGAAATTGCCCGCAAATCGCTCGTCAACGTGTGCATGAAGGATCGCACGATCCCGCACGAGGTTAAAGGCGTGTGTGATGGCGGCCAGGTCCTGTTGCGGCCGGCCTCGCCCGGTACGGGTGTGATTGCCGGTGGCGGTATGCGTGCTGTGCTCGAAATGGCTGGTGTGCGCGACATCCTGGGCAAGTCGTTGGGCAGCAGCAACCAGCTCAACGTGGTGAAGGCAACCTTCGCGGCACTGAATCAGCTCAAGTCGCGCCAGGAAGTGCTCGCCATGCGTGGCAAAGCGTAAGGGGTTCAGACAATGGATTTACATACACTCAGTACAGCCGCCGGTTCCAAGCATCGTCGCAAGCGTCTTGGACGCGGCATGGGCTCCGGTACGGGTAAGACCTCCGGCAAGGGACACAAGGGCCAGATGGCTCGCAAGGGCAACAAGCACAAGATCGGATTCGAGGGCGGACAGATGCCCCTCATCCGCCGCCTGCCTAAGCGCGGTTTCACGAATCCCACGCGCCGCGAGTATATCGGTATCAATGTGGCCGCGCTGAACGCATTCGATGCGGGCAGCGAGGTGACACCGGAAACGCTGATCGCGGCCGGACTGGCCAATGGCCGCCACGACGGTATCAAGATCCTGGGTGTGGGCGACCTGGATCGCAAGCTCAGCGTGACCGCCCATGCGTTCAGCGCTTCGGCGAAGGCGAAAATTGAAGCGGCAGGTGGAACCTGCAACGAGGCCTAATCGGGAGCCATTATGCTGTCGGCATTCACCAATTCTTTCAAGATTCCGGAACTGAGGCAGCGCATCCTCTTTACGTTCGGCCTGATCTTTATCTGCCGTATCGTGACCAGCGTGCCGACCCCGGGGGTGGATGCGGCCGCACTGCAGGCTGCGATCAGGAATATCCAGACGACCGCCGGTGGCGGATTCATGGGCTGGATCGATCTGTTCAGTGGCGGGGCCCTCAGCAAGTGCGCCGTGGGTGCTCTCAGTATCTGGCCCTACATCAGCGCCTCGATCATTCTGCAGCTCATGACCGCCATCGTACCGGCGCTCGAACGCCTGGCACGTGAAGGCGATGCGGGCCGGCAGAAATTGACCCAGTATACGCGCTACCTGGCCCTGTTTATCTGTGTCGTGCAGTCGTTCTTCCTGGCGATCACCCTGCAGAACCCCGGGGCCCTCGGCATGGGACGCGGCGTGGTCCTGGTGCAGAATCCGGGCGTGCCTTTCATAATTATGACCATTCTCACGATGACCACCGGCACGATGCTGATGATGTGGCTGGGTGAGCAGATCACTGAGCGCGGGATCGGTAACGGGATTTCCCTGATCATTACGGTCAACATCGTGAGCCGTCTGCCCATGGCGATCTACTATGCGGCCGGCATGTTCAAGCAGGTGGATGGCGTGGCCCGTTTCTCGGTCTTCCATCTTATCGGTCTGGGTCTGCTCTTCTTCCTCGTGGTGGCCGGAACGATTGCCCTCACCCAGGGCCAGCGCAAGATCCCGATTCACACCGCCAAGCGCGTGGTGGGTCGCAAGGTCTATGGCGGACAGAACACCTATATGCCGCTGCGTGTGAACTACTCCGGCGTGATGCCCATCATCTTTGCCGGTGCGATGCTGGCGTTCCCCACGGCCCTGATCGGGAAGATTCCCCTGCACGGGGCCAAGACGGTGCATGCTGCGCTGCAGATGGGGGAGCCGCTATACATCATTGTCTACGGGGTCCTGATTCTTTTCTTCTCTTACTTCTGGGTCGCCACGCAGTTCAACCCGCTCCAGATTGCGGACGATCTCAAGCGCAACGGCGGCTACGTTCCCGGCATTCGCCCCGGACGGCCCACGGCCGAGTTTCTTGACAAGACCATGACCCGTATCACCCTGATCGGCGCGATCTCCCTGACGATCATCGCCGTGATCCCATCGGTCATGCATAAGCAGTTCAATATTCCATGGTTGGTGGCCTCGTTCCTGGGCGGTACCAGTCTTCTGATTATTGTGGGCGTGGCGCTGGACACGATGCGCCAGGTGGAGTCGCACCTCCTGATGCGCCACTACGATGGTTTCCTTAAGAAGGGTAAGCTGCGCAGCCGTAGGTAGGGGAAGTAATCAGTGATCAGTGATCAGTGATCAGTAAGCAGTGATCAGTGGCACAGTCGAGACCAAGACACTTCAAGGAAGACCAGAGTTTATGAAGGTTGTTATTCTTTTGGGACCCCCGGGATCGGGCAAGGGCACCGTGGCCGAGCGTTTGCGCGGTGATCGGGGCGGTTACGTGCATTTTGCCACGGGCGACATGCTGCGCGAAGAAGTGGCCAATGGAACCGAGGTCGGGCGGGATGCCGAAGGCTACATGAAGCGCGGCGAGCTGGTGCCGGACGAGGTCATCATTCGTATCGTCGAAACGCGCCTGGAAGCCGGTGACCCTGAAGCGGCCTACCTGTTCGACGGGTTCCCCCGTACGCTGGCCCAGGCCGACCTGCTCGATGAGAGCCTGTCCGGACGTGGCAGCAAGATCGACTTTGTGTTTTTCCTGGCCACACCGCGCGAGGTGATTATCCAGCGCCTGACCGGCCGCCGGGTCTGCAAGGACTGCGGAGCGAGTTTTCATATCATCAATATTCCTCCCGGGGTGGAGGGTGTGTGTGATGCATGCGGTGGAGAGCTGTACCAGCGAAAGGATGACAACGAAGAGACGATCGCCAACCGTCTCGATGTTTACAACCGTCAGACCGAAAGTCTGATCTCGCGGTACGAGGAGAAAGGGCTGCTCGTCAGCCTTGATTCGGACCAGGGCGTGGAATCGCTGATGGCCGAGATCGAGGCGAAGTTGCAGTCGGGTTCGACGGGTTCGTCTCAGGCTGCCGTCGCATGATCATCGTCAAGACGTCCGAGGAAGTCGTTAAAATGCGTGCCAGCGGCCGAATGGCAGCAACGGTACGTGACGAAGTGGCCGCGATGGTGGCACCGGGTGTTACGACGGGTGAGTTGAGTGATTTTGCGGGGAAGCGGATCAAGGAGTTGGGCGGCGAAAGCGCCTTCCTGGGATACCGCGGTTACCCCGGGCAGATCTGCGTGTCGGTGAACGACGAAGTCGTGCACGGCATTCCGGGTCCGCGCGAGATTGAGATTGGCGACGTGGTCAGTATAGACGTTGGCGTTCGCTTCGACGGCTACATTGGCGACACGGCGACCACCGTAATGGTGGGCGTAACGGATCGCGAGGTGATTCACCTCGTGAAGACGACTGAAGAAGCGCTGTATGCCGGCATTGCAGAAGCGTGTGCCGGGGCGCGGCTTTCGAATGTGTCGCATGCGATTCAGCGGAAGGCTGAGGATGTGGGGCTGTTCGTGGTCAGGGAATTTGTGGGGCATGGCATTGGCAAGACCATGCACGAGGATCCGCAGGTACCGAACTTCGGGAAACCGGGGAAAGGGCCGCGGTTGAAGAAGGGCGTGACGATTGCTATTGAGCCGATGTTGAATATCGGTGCGGCAGGCGTTGATGTTCAGGCGGATGGGTGGACCGTGTTGACGCGAAGCGGTCGCCCTTCGGCCCATTTTGAGCACACCGTAGCGGTGTGTGATGGGCGGGCCGAAATACTGACAGTGGGACAGAAATAGAACGTTTTGTGGTGGACTTCCTGGGGGGTAATGTTCTACTCTACGCAGTTTTTTGCGGGAAGGCAGGAGCAGACAGGTGAAAGTACGTAGTTCAGTCAGAAGAATTTGCGAACGCTGTAAGATGATTCGGCGCAAGGGCGTTGTGCGCGTGATTTGCACGAATCCCCGCCACAAACAGCGTCAGGGATAGGGTTTCTTGTTGGCTTGCCCGGCGTAGCTCGCGGGCTTGTCCGGCGTAGCCGAAGGCGAAGACGGGAAAGAGGTAGAGGATGCCAAGATTACTAGGTGTTGATATTCCGGGTCAGAAGCGTATCGAGTATGCGCTGCGCTATATTCATGGGGTCGGCCCGGCCCGTTCCCTGGCGATTCTGGAGGAAGCCAAGATTGATCCGGCCAAGAAGGCCGATGACTTGACTCCGGAAGAGCTGCGCAGCCTGCTGGGTGTGGTTCAGACGCGCTACCGCGTGGAAGGTGACCTGCGTCGTGAGACCTCACAGAACATTCGCCGTCTGATCAGTATTGGAAGTTACCGCGGGTTGCGGCATCGGCGTGGGTTGCCGGTGCGAGGCCAGCGGACCAGCACGAATGCCCGTACCCGCAAGGGTCCGCGTCGCACCGTGGGTGCCGTACGCGGTAAGGAAGCGCGTTCTGCCGCTAAGAGTTAGTTAACCGAGGAACAGAGAAAACATGGCTGAAGAAAAAGACATAAACACACCTGAGGCGCCCGAAAGCGCCGAGGCAGCCGACACAGCGGAGACGCAGGTCGTGGAGGCGGATTCGTCCGTGGAAGCGGAAACCCCTGCTGCCAGCCCTGAGCCCGTCGAAGAGGCCAGTCCTGAGCCCGTCGAAGAGGCAGAGGCCGCTGTAGAGGATGCACCTGTAGATGCACCTGTAGCAGAAGAAGCTGCAGTTGAAGAGACTCCCGCAGCGGATACCACCCCTGAAGCCCCCGCCGAGAAGCCTGCCGAGAAGCCTGCTGAGAAGCCGGCCGAGGCAAGCAAGGAGGGCGAAGCGGCCAGCACTGACAAAGCCGAAGCGGCCCCTGCCGCTGACAAGGCCGCCGCAGAGCCCGGCGAAGCAGCCGCACCTGAAGGTGAGGCCGCACCCGCCGAGGCCGCTCCCGCTGCCAAGCGCGGTCGCCGCATGGGCGCCAGTGTCGGTATCGCCCATGTCCGGGCGACCTTCAACAACACGATGGTTTCAATTTCGGACATGCGCGGTGGTGTGATCTCCTGGTCGAGTGCAGGTCGCGCCGGTTTCAAGGGGTCGCGCAAGAGCACGGCGTTTGCCGCCACGATGGTGGGGCAGGATGCCGCCCGCCAGGCCGTGGCCAAGGGCATGCACGAAGTGGAAGTCCATGTACAGGGCGCCGGATCGGGCCGCGAGTCTGCGATCCGCGCACTGCAGACTTCCGGGCTGGTGGTCACCGTGATCAAGGATGTAACGCCGATGCCTCATAACGGATGCCGTCAGCGGAAGCGGAGGAGAGTCTAATGGGCAGGTATACCGGACCCGCATGTAAGAGATGTCGCCGTGAGGGCATGAAGCTGTTCCTCAAGGGCGCACGCTGCACGATGGCGAAGTGCCCGATCGAGGTCGGACGCCCCGCCCCCGGCATGCACAATCAACGTCGTCCCCGCAAGATGTCCGACTACGGCACACAGCTGCGCGTGAAACAGCGCCTGCGCCGTCAGTACGGGCTTCGCGAAAAACAGTTTCGCCTCTTCTTTGCACGTGCCGCAGCACGCAAGGGCGTGACCGGCGAGCTGCTGCTCCAGATGCTGGAGTCGCGTCTGGACAACATCGTCTACCGTCTCGGTCTGGCGCCGTCGCGCCGCGCCGCGCGCCAGATGGTGTCGCACAACCATGTGCTCGTGAACGGCCGCAAGGCCAACGTGCCTTCCATAATTCTGAGTGCGGGCGCCGTGGTGACGGTGCGTGACCGTGAACGGAGTCGTGAGGAAGCGCGCCGTAACCTGGAACTGGCCCAGAGCCGCGAAGTGCCCTCTTGGATGGCCATGGATACCTCCGCCTTTCAGGGCGAATATACGCGCATTCCGACGCGGGATGAGATTGCCCCGATCGTGGATGAGCAGTTGGTCGTCGAGCTGTACTCTAAGTAAGTTGCCGGGCGCTTTTACATCTTTTGAAAGGATAAACAGACCATGCCTATACGTGTAAGCCGATTTGAAATGCCTCGCTGTGTCGTCAAGGACGAGAGCAGCGCAACCGATGTCTACGCCAGTTACGTGGCCGAGCCCTTTGAGATTGGCTACGGCCGTACGATTGGCAACTCCCTGCGTCGCGTCTTGCTCTCGTCGATCGAGGGTGCGGCGATTGTGTCCGTAAAGATAACGGGCGCCGATCATGAGTTCTGCGCCCTGCCGGGTGTTGTGGAAGATGTCACCGACATCATCCTCAACCTGAAGCAGGTGCTGCTGAAAGCCTATACCCGTGATCCAGGCACGCTGGTCATCAAGGCCAAGGGCCCCGGCGAAGTCACGGCCGCTGAGATCGCGGCCAGTGGCGCCGTTGAGGTACTGAATCCTGATCAGCATATCGCCACCCTGTCGGATGGCGGCAAGCTTGAGATGGAGCTGGAAGTCAAGGTCGGGCGTGGGTTTCACCCCGCCGAGTGGTCGCAGGATGGTGAGCAGGAAATCGGGCGCATTCCGCTCGACGCCGTGTTCTCGCCTGTACGCCGTGTGAACTTCTCCACCGAGAATACGCGTGTGGGGCAGCGGACCGACTATGACAAGCTCAGCATCGAGATCTGGACCGATGGACGCGTGAACCCGGATGACGCGCTGACGATGGCCTCCGCCATCCTGCGTCACCATCTCGACGTCTTCGTAAGCTACGACGAGAAGATGGTTGAGTTCGAGGAAGCCGAATCGCAGGTGGACGAGGAACGCGAGGATCTGCGCACGAAGCTCAACATGAGCGTCAACGAGATCGAGCTGAGCGTCCGTGCAGCCAACTGCCTGAACAATGCCAACATCACCACCGTGGGTGAGCTGGCCCAGAAGACGGAAGCCGACATGCTCAAGTACCGCAACTTCGGTAAGAAGTCGCTGAACGAAATCAAGAGCAAGCTGGTGGATCTCGGTCTCGGGCTGGGCATGACGTTCGATGAGGACCTTCTCGAGAGCGTTGAGGTCGAGGAAGAAAGCGAATAGCTCGCGCACTTAAGGGGAATCTGAAATGCGGCACCAAGTGAGAGATAAAAAACTGGGACGCAGCAGCTCGCACCGCAAGGCGCTGATGGCATCGCTGGTCTGTCACCTGATCGAAGAGAAGCGGATCAAGACTACGCTGATGAAGGCCAAAGAGGCCCGTCGCGTGGCCGAAAAGATGATCACGCTCGGTTTGAAAGGCACACTGGCGGCACGTCGCCAGGCGATTGCCACGCTGCGACGCCCTGAACGTGTCGCGACGCTCTTTGACGAAGTCGCGCCGCAGTTCAAGGACCGTCCGGGCGGCTATACCCGCATTACCAAGCTCGGCCAGCGCCGCAGCGACGGTTCTGAGATGGCGATCCTCGAGTGGGTCGGCGTTGAAGCCCCCGATAAGACGCGGAAGACCGAAAAAGTGGAAGAGACTGAAGCCGCGTAGGGAACTGCGACCAGCCGAACTATGAAGTGGCCCCGCCATTAGGCGGGGCTCTTTTTTTGCCCTGCGCCCAGCAGTTCTCGTTATGAATACTGCTCTCCGAGAATGTCGGGCTGTCATCCCGAGCTTGTCGAGGGATCTCCAATGTCTTCGCTGATTATGAGATCCCTCGCTTCGCTCGGGATGACAGAAGAGCCTTCGAAAGGGCTACAGTGGGAATTGCTGCCTCTGCCCTTGCCAATTCCCGCTTCTCCACCGTATGATGGCACCCAATTGGGGAGGTTATGCGATGGCGAAATTCCGTTATGTGGCAATGGATGCGAAGGGGAGCGAAGTCCAGGGAACGATTGAGGCGCCCAGCCAGTCTGAGGCCGTAGCAGCGGTGCGTGCGCGTGGGCTCTTCCCGACCAAGGTCACACAGATGGGGTCTGGAAAGAGCGGTGGCGGGGCGGCTGCCGCTGGTGGCGGCTCTGGTCTCAGTATGGAGATCAAGATGCCGAAGCTCCTCCAGGCGCGTGTGAAGCCGAAGCAACTCATGGTCCTGACCCGCCAGCTCGCGACGCTTGTGGATGCGGGCCTTCCTCTGCTGCGCGGGCTCCGTATTCTGTTGAAGCAGGAGAAACACCCGGCCCTGCGTGAGGCATTGAACGGCATGGGCGAAGCCGTGGAAGGCGGTAGCACGTTCTCCGAGGCGCTCGGCCAGTACCCGAAGGTCTTTGATCCCCTCTTCATCAGCATGGTGCGTGCCGGTGAGGCCGGCGGTGTGCTGGATGTCGTGCTTGAGCGGCTGGCCGAGTTCATGGAGAAGGCCGAGAAGATCAAGAACAAGGTGAAGAGTGCGATGGTGTACCCGATTGTCGTGCTGGTGGCGGCGATGGGTATTCTGATCTTTCTGCTGACGAACGTGATTCCCAAGTTCGAAGAGATTTTCAACGACCTGCTCGAGGGCAAGGCCCTGCCGGCCCTGACCCAGTTTGTGATTGGCGTCAGCAGTTTCGTGAAGTCGCACGGCCTGCTTCTCATTATCATCATTGGAGCGATTGTTGTCGTCAACAAGCTGGTGGGCAAGACCACGAGCGGGCGTACGTTCAACGATAAGATGCGTCTCAAGATGCCTCTCTTCGGGCAGCTCTTCTCTAAAGTCGCGATTGCACGCCTGACCCGTACCCTTGGGACGCTGATGAGTTCCGGTGTGCCCGTGTTGCAGGCGCTGAACATCGTGCGTGACACGGCCGGTAATGCGGTGATTGCCGGAGCGGTCCAGACGGTGCATGATGCCGTCAAAGAGGGTGATTCCATGGCGATCCCATTTGAGCAGACCGGCGTGTTCCCCGGCATGGTGGTAAGCATGGTGGATGTGGGCGAAGAGACCGGTGCCTTGCCCGAGATGCTCGTGAAAGTTGCAGATAACTACGATGATGAAGTCGATACGGCCGTGGAGGGGCTGACCTCTATTATTGAGCCGATTATGATTATCGTATTGGCTGTAATCATTGGTGTTATCGTGATTGCGATGTTTGTGCCGCTGATCTCGATTATTGGTTCAATGTCAGCGTAACGCTCCGGAGCGGATGCTCCCTCTTGGCTGGAGCATCTCTCGCTTCGCTCGACCTGCTAGGCCGGCGAGGGAGCACCCGCTCCTCCGCTGGGTCAGATTGAGACGTTGGTAGAGGGAGTACAGGGCTATCCGCAAGGAGCCGCTAAGGCCTGCGTGACCTTCCCCCTGGCCTTCGCTGGCGGTAGGTGAAAGCGGCAAGGGAGCATCCGCTCCTCCGCTTGGGGTAGGTTGGGACGTTGGCGGTGTAGCGATTATGTGCGCTTCCGCAAGGAGCCGCTGAGTGCTCGCCGTGGCCTAGCTGGGTTGCTATGTGGGTTGTGTGTTTGGGGTGGATGGACTGGCGCAGTTTGTGTTATGATCTTTGTGGAGGGTAGCGTTATGAGTAAACGACGGAAAGTTGGTGGATTCACCTTGATCGAGATGCTGACTGTTGTGGTCATCATAGGCATTTTGGCGGGTATTCTATTCAGGGTCGCTGGTATGATCAGCAACCGGACGGCGCGTTCGGTCAGCGTGGAACGTCTCGAGCAACTCAAACTCTGTATCGAGGGCTATTACGGGGTTTACGGTGAGTATCCCCGTGCCACGGGTGTCACGTGGGAAGAACCCGGGGCCAGTGCCGGCAGTCCCGAGGATTGGGACATCATTCTGCCGGGCGCGCAGGCGGGAGATCCGAGCTGGGAGAACCCGGCCAAGGAGTACTGGAGCAATCTATACCCCTTCATCTACCGTGACCCCAGCAGGAACGAATGGGCTGAGTTCAGTCTGCGGGCAGGGGAAGCACCCGGT
The DNA here is from genome assembly GCA_030745755.1 of Kiritimatiellia bacterium. GTDB lineage: Bacteria > Verrucomicrobiota > Kiritimatiellia > UBA8416 > JABMPJ01 > JABMPJ01. Next base: position 57,679 of record JASLOA010000055.1, read on the forward strand.
GTGGATATCGTGGCGTATACCAACGTCAACTCAAGCGACCTGGGGTTTGAGTATGGAAACTTCGACTACACGAATGCGGTTCACTCGATCCATGATGGGCAGGGCAATGCCTTCAGCTACAGCTCAACGGCGCCCTACCAGTCCTACACGCTGACCGCGAGTGACGGGGTAGGGGAAGGCTGGACCCAGTAATAGAGAGAGGAAGGATCTGATATGCGACGTCGCGGCTTTACGATTATCGAAATGCTGGTGGTTATCGCCATCATCGGAATCCTTATTGGCTTGTTGGTGCCGGCACTGTCCGCCGCGCGCGAGCGGGCACGGCGCACCAAGGCGCGAGCCGTATGCGTGCAGATTGAGACAGCCCTGAAGGGCTTCCTGGAGGACCATCGCTCCTTTGACTTGCTTGACGGCAGCCCGACGGAGCTGGACGACGACATGGCTGGTGTCCTCAGTGGTACCAATACGTTCAGCCGCCGCTATATGGAATTCTCAGCCGATGAAGCCAGCGACGGCATGGGGGATCCATGGAGCACGGAGGGGGACGTGCACTACTACTGGGTTGCGTTCAGTATTGACGGAGTGGTCAGTGTGCCGGGGGAAGATGGGGACGAGGATGTCTATCGTGTGGTGGCGGTCTGGTCGAATGGCAAGGATGGTGAAGAAGGCACAGGCGACGACATCAAGACATGGGAGTAATGGGTCATGCGGAATCGCGGGTTTACGCTTATAGAAATGCTGGTGGTGGTGGCCATTATAGGCGTTCTGATGGGCCTCATGCTGCCGGCCATGACCAAGCTGCGTAAACAAGCCCTTCAGCGTAAGGCGGGAGTAGAACGGCTGGCCCTGCGCAACGCGATCCGAGCCTATCATGCTGAGTACGAGGAGTGGCCGCTACCTCAGAACGATCTCAATGCCGCCCTGGCAACCGACTTCGACGATCCGGACGAACCTGTGATCTATACCTATGACGCTGATAATGACGAGATAGTGGAAGTCTTGCGGCCTGACAACACTTTTCGAAACCCCAAAGGCATGCTCTTCCTTGAAGAGCAAAGTTTCTCGCGTACAAACGAAGATGGGGATGTCATTCCGGATGGCCCCTTGCGTGATCCGTGGGGCATTCCCTACACGATCACGATCGATATTCGCTACCCGGGCACTACGAGCCTGGTGGGGGCGCCGGATCTGATAGACGGTGGTGTAACGGTTGATTAGCAGAGCGAAGGGCGGACAGGAAATGAGACGCCATGGTTTTACGTTGCTGGAGCTGCTTGTAGTGCTTGCCATCATGG
>JASLOA010000056.1 GCA_030745755.1 Kiritimatiellia bacterium
AAGACCTTTGAAGGCAACCGGCCCACCAATACGCTCATGGCGCAGTCGCTGACACCCCGTACACTCGGCGCACTTGTGGCGCTTTATGAACTGAAGGTGTTTGTGCAAGGCGCCGTCTGGAACGTTAACTCGTTCGACCAGTGGGGCGTGCAGCTCGGCAAAGAGCTCGCCTCAAAGATTCTGCCCGAACTGGAGGCCGAGGAGACGCCGGCACTCGCCCATGACAGCTCCACCAATGCACTGATTGAACACTATCGTCAGGCGCGATAAAGAGAGACTAACGTGCGATCGATCAAGGGACAACGCGCACTGGTTACCGGAGGTGCCAAGCGCCTCGGAAAAGCCATCGCCTTGGCCCTGGCTGATGCGGGAGCCGACCTGGCAATCCACTACCATGCGTCGCAGGCCGAGGCAGAAGCCACGGCGAAAGAAGTGCGTGCGAAAGGCGTCAACGCGGTTGCACTACAGGTGGATCTCGCCACACCGGGCGCGGCCGTCGGACTGTATGAGCGCGCCGTCTCGGAGCTCGGTCCGATTGACATCCTGGTCAACAACGCATCGATCTTCCGTCCTTCCAAGCTCGCCGACTGCAGTGAAGAGGAACTGCAGGCGAATATCCAGCTGCACGCCGCCGCGCCGTTTCAGCTCTCACGCTGCCTTGCTGCGGCCGGTCGCCCGGGCGTGATTATCAACCTGCTCGACACCCGCATTGCGCGGCACGATCCAGCCTATGGAGCCTACTGCCTGAGCAAACGAATGCTGGCCGACCAGACCGTGATGCTGGCTCTTGAACTCGCGCCGGACATCCGCGTTAACGGCGTTGCCCCCGGACCCATTTTGCCGCCCGAGGGATCACGCGACGGTCTCATGGATGAGCTTGCCGCCAGCGTTCCGTTGCAGACCACCGGCACACCGGACGACATCTCCCAAGCCGTCCTTTTCCTCGCACAAAGCAACTTCATCACCGGCCAGATCATCTACGTCGACGGCGGCTCACACATCGCGCACAGATAGGGCCGAATTCGCTTGCGTGAAACCAACCCCTTCGCGTACCGTACCCATCCAATTCCGGAGAGGTGGCTGAGTGGTTTAAAGCGGTGGATTGCTAATCCATTGTACTCCTAAGGGGGTACCGGGGGTTCGAATCCCCCCTTCTCCGCCATTCGACGCGTTCGCCTGTGGGCTCACTTGCTCATGGCAGGCCAGGACGAACGCGTTGAATGTCCTGAGCAAACGAGCACAGCGAGTGCGTCGAAGGGCGCGTCACTCTATGCCTCACCATACCTACATTCTTGAGTGCAGTAACGGATCGTACTACGTCGGTCACACCCGCGACGTTCAAGGGCGTATTGGCCGGCACCGCAACGGAACAGGCGCGCGACACACCGCCGTCCACGGTCCAGATCGACTTGTCTACTCCGAAGCATTTGAGACCGAAACCGAAGCCATCCGTCGAGAACGTCAGCTCAAACGCTGGACCAGGGCAAAGAAGCAGGCCCTCATAGAAGGGCGACTGTGTCAGCTTCGTCAGCTCAGTCGCAGCCACGACCACAAGCAATAGCGTTGATGAGGACACGTAGCTCCGGGAAGAGCCGGAGTCAATCCCTCCTTCTCCACCATCCCCGAAGCCGCTTACTTACGCACTTGGTCAGCGTGTGCCAGTGCGCGCGCTTCAACACTCTGAATCTCAGCGAAACCTTGCGAGCTGACCGGGTTGAGGCCATCGCTCGCCTCCATCGAGGCGTCGGCCTCATTGTAGAGCGATGCCGGACAGGCGGTTAGACTATTGAAGAGGATGTTGCCCTTATAGAGGGCAACATCGACGGTACCCGTCGCTGCATCGGCCAACACATCGATGGCGGCCAGGGCCGCGCTGGTCGAAGGATCGTAGTAGCGACCGTCATACACCTGGTCGGCCACGAGCTTGGAAAGCGACTGGAACAGACCGAGGGCCCGCCGATCCATTGTGGCCTGGTACACCATTGCCAGTGTGCTGCCGAGCAGTTCCATGCCGGGCGCCTCGTAGACACCCCGGCTCTTGGTGCCGATGATCCGGTTCTCGAGCGCATTCTTGAAGCCGACGCCGTTGCGGCCGGCGATCTCGTTGGCTTTTTGCATCAACTCAAGCGGCTCCATGCTGACTCCGTTCAGCGCTACCGCCCGTCCCTTCTCAAACCGCACTTCCACGTTCTCAGGCTGGTCAGGGGCCTGGTCTGGCCAGACACCCATGGTGGGCTCAACGATCGTGGATGGCGTTTCAAGGCTCTCCAGGTCCTCCGCTTCATGCGAAAGCCCCGCGAGGTTGCCATCTGTGGAATACCGCTTCTCGCCGCCAGGAAAGGCCTCAATGTCCAGCTTGCGCAGGTAGTCGACCATTTCCAGCCGCCCGGGAAACTCCTCGAGCAGCCCGGCGTCCCGCCAGGGCGCATAGACCTGCATCTCCGGGGCCAAGACATTGGTGTAGCGCTCAAACCGCATCTGGTCGTTGCCCCGACCGGTAGCGCCATGTGCCAGAACCGTGCAACCGGCCTGCTGCATTTCCTCCACAAGACCCTTGACGGTCACCGCCCGTGCAATGCCGGTGGAATTCCAGTATCCACCATCGTACATGGCCTGGGCCTTGATCACCGTGAAGCAGGCTTCGGCCATCTGCTCTTTGAGGTCGACGATGACCGTTTCCACACCACACGGGGCCATCTTGGTGGCCACGTCAGCAATGTCCGCCTCGTCCGGCTGGGCAAGGTCGGCCGTGAAACACAGAACATCGACACCACAGTCCTTGAACTTGCGCGCAACGGTGCGGCTATCCAGCCCGCCCGATACACACAACCCCACCTTCTGTCCCTTCAGGTCTTCCAGTTTCATGGCTCCACCTTAGCCCCTTTGTGTCGCGGTTTGAGATCCACATTCAGTGAACACATTCACTGTGTCATCCCGAGCTTGCCGAGGGATCTCCACGATGCTGAGCGGATTTGAGATTGCTCGACAACGCTTCGCTCCGCTCGGAATGACAGCTCCTGTCAAGCTATTCGGCCTTCTCTTCCTCTTCCGCTTCTTCCGCAGCTTCTTCAGGAGCTTCTTCGCCGGCTTCCTCTTCCGCCGGAGCTTCTTCACCGGTCTCGGCGTCAGCAGCCGCTTCTTCCTCTGCGGGTTCCTCAACCGCGCCGGCGGCTTCCGCCATGGCTTCGGCTGCGGCGTTCAGATCGTCGTGCCAGATCTCGAGCGCTTCATCGAGCATCTCGATGGCTTCCTCAAGCTCGGCTTCCTTGACGTTGAGCGGCGGCAGGAAGCGGATCACGTTGCCGGCGGTTGCCAGGGCAAGCAGCCCCATGTCCCGCAGGATCTCTGTTACGGGAGCGGCTTCCTGGTCAAGCACCAGGCCCAGCATCAGGCCCCGTCCCCGCACGCCTTCAACATGCTCGTAGCGCGAGGCTAGCTCTTCGAGACCGGCCTGGAACTTAGCGCCAACAGTCGTGGCATGTGAAACCAGGTCTTCGTCCTCGATCACATCCAGCGTTGCCAGGGCGGCCGCGCAGGCCAGCGGTGTGCCGCCAAAGGTGGAGGCATGTTTGCCCGGACCAAAGACATCGGCCAGCTTGGGCCCCGCCACAACAGCACCAATCGGGTAGCCGCTGCCGAGGGACTTGGCCAGCGAGAAGGCATCCGGCGTCACGCCATAGGCCTGGTAGCCAAACCAGCTACCGGTCCGGCCCAGTCCACACTGCACTTCGTCACACAGCATCAGAAGCCCATGCTCGTCACACAGCTCCCGGATACCCTTGAAGAAAGCTTCATCGGCCGGCACTACGCCACCTTCGCCCTGTACGGCTTCAACAATGACCGCAGCCGTGTTGTCCGTAATCATGGCCCGCACACAGTCCAGGTCGTTGAAATCGGCAGGGAAGAATCCCTCAGGCATCGGCTCGAAGCCCTCCTGAATCTTCTCCTGTCCGGTCATGGCCGCTGTGGCGAGCGTCCGACCATGGAACGAACCGGTCATCGAAATGATCTCATACTTCTCGTTCTCATGCCCCCACAGCCGGGCCAGCTTGATCAGACCCTCGTTGGCTTCCGCGCCCGAGTTGCAGAAGAACACCTTGCCGTCCAGCGAGAGACGCGACAGCCGCCAGGCCAGCCGGGCCTGGTTCTCGGTGTAGTAGAGGTTGGAGACATGCATCAGGTCAGCGGCCTGCCGCTGGATGGCCTCCACGACCCGCGGGTGGCAATGCCCCACGTTGTTCACAGAGATGCCGGCGATGAAGTCCAGGTATACCTTTCCATCGGTATCCCACACCTTGGAGCCACGCCCCTTCTCCAATACCAGCTCGGGGCTGTACGTCGGCATCACGTACTCGTTAAACAGTGTTTTGATCTCGTCGGTCTTGCTCATAGCGCTTCCCTGTGTCCTTCCCTCTTCCTATTCGGTCGATACAATCTCGGTTCCAATACCTTGTTGTGTAAATATTTCAAGCAATAATGAGTGCTTCACTCGTCCATCCACCATATGCACCTTGCGCACACCCGCATGCAAGGCCTCCACACCGCTGCTGCACTTCGGCAGCATCCCGCCGCCAATCACACCCTCTGCAATCAGCTTCTCCAGCTCGGATGCCTGGAGTGTCTCGATCAGGGAATCGGCATCGTCCGGGTCATGCAGCAGCCCGGGCACATCCGAAAGAAACACGAGCTTACGCACCGACAGCGCCCTGGCAATAGCCGCCGCGGCAACATCCGCGTTCACATTGTGCACCCTGCCGTCTTCGCCCTTCCCCAGTGGCGTGATCACCGGGATGACACCCCGCTCCACGATCGCCCGGATCAGGCCATCCTCCACCTCGCCCGGCTCACCCACAAATCCCCAGTCCAGCATCTCGCCCGTAGCCGGATCGGTCTCCTGTTTCCGCACCACGTGCAACACGTCGTCGCCATGCAGGGCTTCGGCCCGGCCACCCAGTCGGTTGACCGTCTCAACAATGCGCGGATTGACCTCCCCCTTGATCACCTTCTCGACAATCGCAATGGTTTTCTCACAGGTCACCCGCAGGCCGTTCACAAACCGCGCCGGAATCCCGTGCTCTTCCATGCCGCGCGAGATCGCCTTGCCACCGCCATGCACAATGATGGGCCGCATGCCGACGCATTCCATGAAGACGATGTCCTGCAACACGCCTTCAATCGTGGCCGCGTCTTCCATCGCACTGCCGCCGAACTTCACCACCACCCAGGCATCCCTGAAAGCCTGGATGTAGGGCAAGGCCTCGATCAACACGCGCGCTTTAGCTGTGGCTTCCTCTACCATGTCTACGTTGTGTACTCCGAATTGATCCGTACATAGTCGTAACTGCAATCGCAGGTGTAAACCGTGTCGCGCCCATTCCCGAGGTGCAAGTCCACCAGCACCGTGAACTCATCCTGCTGGAGCACGGCCTCCAGCGACTTCAGGTCGGTCTGACCGGCCACAGTGCCGTTGCTCACCGCTACGAAGTCATCCAGCTTGATCTCAATCGTATCCGCATCGACCTTTACGCCGGCGTACCCGACGGCGTCATAGATCCGCCCCCAGTTGGGGTCGCACCCGAACCAGGAGGTCTTCACCAACATCGAATTCGCTATAGCCCGTGCGGCCTGCCTCGCTTCGGCATCATTCTTGGCGCCCCGCACGGTTACGGTCACGAACTTCGTGGCCCCTTCACCGTCCTTGACAATCATCCGTGCCAATTGCCCGCACACGTCCCGCACTGCCTGCACAAACAGGGACCAGTCCGCGTGATCCGGCTGCAATGGGGTATTGCCTGCCGCGCCATTGGCCAGCATCAGCACCGTATCGTTCGTGCTCTCGTCACCGTCCACGGTGATCCGGTTAAAGCTATCCTGAACAGCATCGCGCAGCATGTCCTGCAGCGCCGCACCTTCCACGGCCGCGTCCGTGGTGACATACGCCAGCATGGTGGCCATGTTGGGGTCGATCATGCCGGACCCCTTGGCCATACCGCCGATCCGTACCGGCTTGCCATCGATTTCCAGCTCCAGGGCAATCTCCTTGGGAACCAGGTCGGTCGTCATAATCGCACGGGCGGCAGCGGCGCCGCCATCGGGCGAGAGCGCACCGGCCACGTCCTTGATACCGGCCTCAACCTTGTCCATGGGCATGGGGACACCAATGGTACCCGTCGAACAGACACACACGCCGCCAGGTGCCAGACCCAACGCCTCGGCCGTGAGCTGCGCCATGCGGTCGGCATCCACCCGTCCCTGTGCGCCGGTGGCGGCATTGGCGTTTCCGCTGTTGATGATAACAGCCCGTCCAACACCCGTGGCGACCCGTTCCCGGCATAGTGCGACCGGGGCCGCCGCGAGCCGGTTGGAGGTAAAGGTACCCGCCAACACCGCGTCCCGATCCGACAGTAGCAGGGCCACGTCCGGCTTCTCGCTCCGGATGCCGCAGTTCACAGCCCCGGCCTCAAACCCGACCGGTGCCGTCACACCGCCGTCACTAGTTGTCCATGCAGTTCCCATATGCGTGCTTTCTGCCTTCTCCCCCAGAAAAAGACAAAACTGAGACTATCCCCTATCAGCGCGGAAAAGGCTAGCATAAACAGTAGGGTGTCGTGGGGCGCGGTGAGATGCGCCCCGTGGTGCGCGATCAGAACTTCCGAATGCACAGGGGGTGAAGTTTCAAATGCTACACGACACGTCAATCGGGCTTGCCCCATCGGGCACCGGCCAACAGTCGCTTGACAACGGGACACTCCATGCATGGCAAGATGGAGTCAGTCACTTCCGATTCGGGCGGCCGGCAGTCCTTGGCGCCAATGAACCAGCAGAACTGGCCCCCGCCAACCGTGTAACTTGGGCATTTCTCGCGCTGCTGAGGCGAACATTCTCAAATCTCCCAGCAGGGAACATCGTCAAGCTTCTGCTTACGATAAAGCGCCAGAAGCACGAGCAACTGGATCAGAACACGCGTAGGGACCTCACGCCACCCCTGCTCATAGCTCTGAACAGCCTTGGCGGAGATCCCGAGGGCATCGGACAGCTCTAACTGAGTGCGCCCCAGTTCGTTACGGATATGTCTGACCGTTTGAGCGTGCCGGGAGTCAGACGTGTCCTTCTGCACGCCATCGTCCACTCCGCCTGGTTTGCTGCTACTCATTCGGTCTTTTCTTCTCCTCCCGTCCCCAGGGGGGCGGTCGGGGGGGGCCAAAGGGGGGGGGTAATCGGCCTTGACTGCCACGGAGTGGTAGCTTACCCTGTCCCTTCTCGAGTACTGAACATTACGTTAAGTGGCCCTATCTGTCCAGAGGGCATTTCAGTGCGGGAATATGGGGTTGACGACATGAAGCTAGCTGTAACGGGAAAAGGTGGTGTGGGGAAAACCACCCTTTCGGCACTGCTCGCCCGTGCGCTACACCACCAGGGACACAGCGTCTTCTGTATAGATGCCGACCCCGACTCCAACCTGGCCGCCACCTTGGGCTGCGCCGAATGGGAGCGCATTCGACCCCTCGTCGACCTCAAGGCTCTGATCGAAGAGCGGACCGGTGTCAAGCCCGGCACAACAGGCGGTATGTTCCGACTGAACCCGGAGGTCTCCGACATCCCGGCCAGTTACGGCGTTGATATTGACGGGGTAAGGGTCTTGGTTGCCGGCGCCGTCAAGAAGGGCGGGTCCGGCTGCTATTGTCCCGAAAACGCACTGCTGCACGCACTGATTTCGCATGTGCTCCTCGATCCGGGCTCTGCGCTGGTTCTCGACATGGAGGCCGGTGTCGAGCACCTGGGGCGCGGGACAGTCAGTAACGTTGATGCCCTGCTGGTGGTCGTCAACCCCGGGCGGCGCAGCATTGAGACCGCACTTCGCATACGCAGGATGGCAGCAGACATCGGACTGGAGCAGGTCGCCGTCGTGGCCAACCGGGTTCGGACACCGGCCGATGAAGCCTTTATACGAGATGCGCTCCCCAACCTGCCCGTCCTCGGCGTGCTGCCCGAAGACGAAACCCTCCTCGCTGCCGATTGCACAGGACAGGGCGTGCCCACTGCAGAGGGTGCGACCGGACAGGCCATCTCCGCTTTACTCACTGAATTGAGCCGCTTGGTTAACTGAAGAAAGAAGCTCGTCATGACAGAAGAAATGAGACGCACGGTAGACCCCGCCGCCGAAGCCCTGATGGACAAGGCCGGCGATAGTGAGATCGGGACCGCCTATGACCGGCACGTGTCGCAAGGCAAGCGCTGTACCTTTGGTGAAAAGGGCGTGTGCTGTCGAATCTGCGAGATGGGTCCTTGCCGGATCAGTCCCAAGAATCCACGCGGCATCTGTGGGGCCGACGCCGCTACGGTCGCCTCGCGACATCTGATCCGCCAGGTAGCTGCCGGAACGGCGGCCCATGCCGACCACGGCCATGACATCGTGAAGGTCCTGCTCATGACGGCGCGCGGCGAGTCACAGGGCTACGAGATCAAGAGTGAGCGCCGTCTGCACGAAGTCGCCAAAGAATGGGATATCGAGACCGAAGGGCGTACGAAAGAAGCGATTGCCGAAGAACTGGCACTGGCCGCCATGGCCCAGTTCAACAACCTGGATGGTGAGATTCACTATCCGGCGGCGCGCGCACCCGAAGCCACCGTCAAGAACTGGCGCGCACATGGCCTCATCCCGGTGGGTGTCGAGCATGAGATCGTTGAAACGCTCCACCGCACGCACGAAGGCGTGGATGCCGATTACGTGAACATCCTGAAGCACGGTCTGCGCACCTCGATGGGCGACGGTTGGGCCGGCGCCATGCTGGCCACGGACATCGGTGACATCCTGTTCGGCACCCCCGAACCGGTACGCAGCGAAGTCAATCTCGGCGTTCTGAAGCAGGACCATGTTAACATTGTCGTGCACGGCCACGAGCCCACCCTCTCGGAGATGGTCGTGGCAGCCAGCCGTGACCCGGAGCTGCTGGAATTGGCCAAGAGCAAGGGCGCCGACGGCATTCTGGTCGGGGGCATCTGCTGCACCGCCAACGAAATCCTGATGCGCCAGGGCGCACCTGTGGTCGGCAATTTCCTGCACCAGGAGCTCGCCATCGCCACGGGGGCAGTCGACGTCATGCTCGTCGACGTGCAGTGCATCATCCCGGCCGTGATCGAGCACGCGGGCCGTTTCCACACCAAGGTCATCACGACAAGCAAGAAGGCACACATCCGCGGGGCCGAGCATGTGCAGTTTCACGAAGACAAGGCCTTCGACATCGCAAAGGAGATCGTGCGACGGGCCGTCGAGAACTACCCGAACCGGGGACCGGTTGATATTCCCGAACATAAGAACGACTTGGTGGCCGGCTTCACCGTCGCCAACACGTTCACCCACCTGGGCGGCCGATATCGGTCGAGCTTCCGCCCGCTGAATGATGCGATCATCTCGGGCCGCCTGCGCGGCGTGGCCGCTGTGATCGGGTGCAATACGGTCAAGAAGACCCAGGACGACAGTCACCTCAGGATGGTGAAGGAGTTCCTCAAACATGATGTGCTCGTGATCATGACCGGCTGTGCGGCCACGGCCTGTGCCAAGGTTGGGCTGCTACAGCCGGAGTCCGCCAGGGAATACGCAGGAGAAGGGCTGCAGGAGATCTGCGAAGCGGTCGGCATCCCCCCTGTTCTGCACTTTGGGTCGTGCGTGGACAACAGCCGCATTCTCGTGGCGCTCTGCGAAATGATCAAAGAGGGCGGCCTGGGTGAGAAGCTCTCAGACCTCCCGATTGCCGGGGCCGCACCCGAAGCGATGTGTGAGAAAGCTATCGCGATCGGGTTCTATTGCGTCACCTCCGGCGCTTTCGTGAACTACGCCCCCGTGATGCGTATCGAAGGCAGCGACGAAGTGGTTAAGTTCCTCACCGAGGACGTTGAAGAGATTACAGGCGGAAAGTTCAGCTTTGAGGAGGACCCGGTCAAGGCCGCGCACCTGATGATGGAGCACATGGAACGGAAACGGGCCGACCTGAAGTTGCGACCGTTGATGTACGACACCCCATTCCTGAAGCAGGAGGAGAAAGAGCCCGCCGCACCTCCACCTGAACGCGTCATGGTGGCCGATTCGGACGATATGGAAGCATTTGCGGGGCTGCCGCCCAGTCACCACTGTGGAGGAAAACAACCCTAGCCCTGCTGGGGGTCACAATAGTCTGTCTTTAGGAGGAGGTTACTATGTCCAAGATCATTGCCGGCGCAGCGATACGCGGGGCGCACGAGATCGTCAGTCAAGCTGAAGCCATGTTCGAACGTGCTCGCCAGGAGAAAAGCGAGGACACGAAGATCGAATTCCCCGATACGGCCTACTACCTGCCCATGGCCTATGCCCTGATGGAATTGAAGATTGAAACAGTCGGCCAGCTCAAGCCCGTGCTGGAGCATGCGAGGGATCTCCTCGCACCCATCCCGGCCGACGACCTGTGGTTCCCCTACCTCGGCCATGCCCTCGATTCGGGTATCGCGACGCTCCTGGCCGAGGAGATCATCTGCGCCGGGCGCTATCTCTTCGAGGAAGAGCCGCAGGATGGCTGCAACGGGTTCTTCACCGACACCATCCTCCGCACGCTCGGCATCCAGCTCGTGGATGGCCGCATGCCGGGCTTCGCCGCTATTCTCGGCGCTGCCCCGACCAACGAGATTGCCGTGAACATCGTGCGCGAGCTGCAGAAACGCCAGATCATGGTGTTCGCCGGTTCGTCGACCGATGGCGTGAGCATCATCGACCAGCTTGAGGCCGAGAATGTCGAGATGGGATGGGACACCTACATTGTGCCGTTCGGCCGTGATACGATCTCGACGATCTATCCGTTGAACTGGGCAATGCGGGCCGCGATGACATTCGGCGGCATCGATCCGGGCAAAGCGCGCGACTGCCTGATGTACTGCAAGAACCGGGTGTTCGCGTTTGCCGTGGCGTTGGGCGAAGTGGATGACTTCAAGTATGCCACCGCCGCCGGCGCCATCAACATGGGCTTCCCCGCCATCGCCGACACGGAAATCCCGGAGATTCTCCCCACCGGAATCTGCACGTACGAACACGTCGTGCATGAACTGGACCACGACAACATTGTGCCGCGCTGCATCGAAGTACGCGGGGTCAAAGTCACGGTTTCCGAAGTCGATATCCCGGTCTCCTTCTCGGCCGCATTCGAAGGCGAGCGCGTCCGCAAGGAGGACATGCAACTGCAGTTCGGCGGCAAATACTCCGATGCGTTTGAGTTCGTTCACATGCGCGAAATGGACGATGTGGAGGACGGCAAGGTTGAAGTCATCGGCCCGGACGTGGAGTCGGTCGAGCTGGGCGACGCGCTGCCACTTGGCCTGTACATCGAAGTGGCCGGCCGCGAAATGCAGCAGGACTTCGAATCGATCCTGGAGCGCCAGGTTCACCACTTCATCAACTACGCCATGGGGGCGTTTCATATGGGGCAGCGCGACCTCATCTGGGTACGTATCAGCAAGGATGCGTTCGAGGCCGGGTTCCGGCTCAAACACTTCGGCACCATCCTCCATGCCCGGATTCATGATGTCTACGGCAAGATTGTGGACAAGGTGCAGGTCACGGTCATCTCCGACCCGGCCAAGGTTAAGGAACTGATGGGCGAAGCGAAAGTGTCCTACGCGGAGCGCGATGCCCGTGTATCCGATATGACCGACGAGAGTGTCGAGGAGTTCTACTCCTGTTCGCTGTGCCAGTCCTTCGCCCCCAACCATATCTGCGTCATCAGCCCCGAACGCCTCGGGCTGTGCGGCGCCTACAACTGGCTGGACGGCAAGGCCGCCTACCAGATCGATCCGTCGGGTGGGAACCAGCCCATCCTGAAGGGCAAGCTGATCGACCAGGATGCCGGCATCTGGGAAGGCATCAACGAATTCGTCTACAACAACTCCAACCGCACAATCGACAACGTCAGCATCTACTCCGTGATCCAGGCGCCGATGACCTCGTGCGGCTGCTTCGAGTGCATCCTCGCGTTGGTTCCGGAGGCCAATGGCTTCATGATCGTTAACCGGGAGTTCCCGGGTGAGACGCCTTGCGGCATGAAGTTCTCGACCCTGGCCGGCTGCGTCGGGGGCGGCAACCAGACGCCCGGCTTCCTCGGCGTAGGCCGTCTCTACGTGCTTAGCCGGAAGTTCCTGTACGGTGACGGCGGTTTGAAGCGGCTGGTGTGGATGCCCAAGGAATTGAAGAGCTTCTTTGCAGAGCGTTTTATCGAGCGCGCCACGGAAGAGGGCGTGCCGGACCTGATGGACAAGATCGCCGATGAGACCGTGGCCACCACCGGCGAGGAACTTGTGGAGTACCTGACGAAGACCGGACATCCGGCCCTCGAGATGGAGGCGGTATTCTAGGGTCCTGTCACATGAGCAAGCTTTCAAGACACGTAAGTCTCTGTCACTCCGAGCGAAGCGGCAATCTCAGACCCATGTCCGGGCAGAGATCCCTCGACTTCGCTCGGGATGATGCACGAACTATGCCAGCGCAACTATAATACAGAACAAAGGAGATCACTATGGCACTCAAAGCACTCGATATCTTCAAGCTGCTGCCCAAAACCAACTGCAAGGAGTGTGGCTGCCCGACCTGCCTGGCCTTCGCCATGAAGCTGGCACAGAAACAGGCCAGTCTCGACGACTGCCCCACTGCCAGCGATGACGCCAAGGCGCAACTGGAAGGCGCTGCCGCGCCCCCCATCCAGCTTGTGACCATCGGCGCCGGACCGAAAAAGGTCCAGGTCGGCAACGAAACCGTCATGTTCCGACATGACGAGACCTTCCACCATCCGCCCGGAATCGGCACCATCATTCCGGACAACCTCGACGATGCCGCGCTGACAGAACGCGTGGCTGCGGCCGGCAAGCTGCAGTTTCACCGTGTCGGCACCGATATCGGCATCACGGTTGTGGGAGTCGAGAACGTCAGCGGCGACAGCGCGACGTTTGCCGCCACCGTGGAGCGCGTCAAAACGTTGGGGTTACCCATGGTACTCATGGCTCAGGGCGCCGACCAAGTCGCCGCAGCCCTGGGCGTCTGCGCCGATGAGCGCCCCCTGATCCATGCGGCAACCGCGGACACCTGCGATGCCTTCGCCGCGCTGGCCGCCGAGAAGACCTGCCCGCTCGTCGTGTCGGCCGACACGCTCGAGGGGCTCGCCGAGCTGACCGAGAAGGCCAAGGCCGCCGGTGTGGAAGAACTGATGATGACCCTCACCGGCGCGAGCACGCCAGGCGAACTGGACGCCCTCACCTCCGCCCGTCAGCTTGCCACGAGGAAGGGCATGCGCAGCCTGGGCTACCCCTGCCTAGTCACCAGTACCGACGAGGATGTGTACCGCAACGTCGGCAAGGCGAGTACGTTCGTGGCCAAGTATGCGGGCGTAGTGCTCACCAGCCTGTACCAGCCCGAGCATATCCTGCCACTGCTCACCGTGAGCCAGAATATCTACACCGACCCGCGCAAGCCCATCCAGGTTGAGCCCAAGCTCTACGAGGTGGGGGCCGTCACGCCCGAGTCGCCACTGCTGTTTACCACGAACTTCTCCCTGACCTACTACACGGTTGAGGGCGAGGTCGAGGCCAGCCGCGTGCCGGCGTATATCGGCGTAATCGATACGGAAGGCACCTCCGTGCTGACCGCATTTGCGGCCGACAAACTGACGTCGGGCGAGGTCGCCGAGTTCCTCAACTCCGAGACGGTTACCAGCAAGGTCTCACACAAGAAAGTCATCATTCCGGGGTATGTCTCGGTCATGAGCGGCGCCATCAAGGAAGATTCCGGATGGGAAGTGCTGGTAGGCCCGCGCGAGGCCAGCGGCATCTCGAAATACCTCAAGACGGTCTGGCCGGCTGCGTGAAGACCTACACCATCACATTTCTCCCCGAGGGGAAGACGATTCCCGCGGCCCGCGGTAAGAGCCTGCTTGAGGCCGCCCAGGCGGCGGGGATCCCCATCAATAACATCTGCGGGGGGGAAGGTGTGTGCG
This sequence comes from Kiritimatiellia bacterium, assembly GCA_030745755.1. Classification (GTDB taxonomy): domain Bacteria; phylum Verrucomicrobiota; class Kiritimatiellia; order UBA8416; family JABMPJ01; genus JABMPJ01. Next base: position 14,004 of record JASLOA010000056.1, read on the forward strand.
GCAAGTGCCGCGTGACGGTCAAGTCGGGCAAGGTCACCGCCCAGCCCACCATGTTCCTCACGCGCCGCGAGATCCAGCGCGGCGAAGCCCTGGCCTGCCAGACCTACGTGGATGGCGATGCCGTTGTGGAAGTGCCGCTGGAGTCGCGGCTCGGGGGCGTACCCCAGCTGGCGTCGGCGGACGCGGTCCGCTTCGGGCGGGTGATGCCCAGCGCAGAGGGCGGCCCCGCGCCCTTTGCCTATCGCCCCCTCAGCATGAAGCTGGCGTTACAGCTGTCCCCGCCGACCATCGAAGACAACATCTCCGACGAAGAGCGCCTCTACCGGGCCATTCGTCAACAGGTGGACCAACCGATCATGCAGACCGGGCTCAACGTACTGCGGCGGCTCCCCGGCCTGCTGCGCGAGAACCACTGGTGCGTCACAGTCATCCTGGGATGGCGCCAGGGCACCGCGGAGATCGTCGACATCGAACCGGGCGACACCTCCGCCACCAACCTGGGCGTGGCCGTTGACATCGGCACCACCACGGTGGTTGCGCACCTCGTGAACCTGGTCACCTCCGAAACCCTTTCCACCCGCGCCAAGTATAACTCGCAGGCATCCTTCGGCGACGACGTCATCGCCCGCATCATGTGCGCCACGACGCCCGAGCGACGCCGGGGCCTGCGCGAGCTTCTGGTCGACGATATCAACGATCTGATCACGGCCCTGATCGTGGATGCCGAGGCCAGGCTCAGCGATGTGACCTATGTGGTCGGCGCCGGCAATACCACCATGATTCATCTGCTCTATGGCCTCGACCCGGCCCATATCCGCCGCGACCCCTACGTGCCCTGCGCCTCCTCGCCGCCCGTCGTTCGGGCATCCGAAGTGGGGATCGGCATCCATAAGCGCGGTCTGCTCGCGGTCGTGCCGTCGGTCGCCAGTTATGTCGGAGGCGACGTCGTCGCCGACGTGCTCGTGTCGGGCATGACCACATCGGAAGATCTCTCACTCCTGATCGACCTGGGCACCAATGGCGAGCTCGTCCTCGGGAATGAGTCCTGGACGGTCTGCTGTTCCGCCTCGGCCGGGCCGGCCTTCGAGGGAGGCGGCATCAACTGCGGGATGCGCGCCACGAGCGGGGCCATTGAGCACATCCGGCTCGAACCCGGCGGCAATGTCAAGTCCTGCGATGTCGTGGGGGGCGGCAAGCCGCTTGGCATCTGTGGCTCGGGCCTGATCGATGCCGTGGGTGAGCTTCTGCAGGCTGGCTGTATCGACCGGCGGGGCCGCTTCGTGAAGGATGGCTGCGGGTCAGACCTGCGTCCCAATGAGGCGGACGACCTGGAGTTTGTTCTGTTTTCCGGCGAAGAGACCGCGTTGGGTCGCGACATCGTGCTGTCGGAAGCCGACATCAGCAACCTGATCCATACCAAGGGCTCCATCTACATGGGGGCGGAGTGTCTGTTGGATTACATGGGGCTCTCGTTCGACGACCTGAAGAACATCTATATTGCCGGCGGATTCGGGAACTACCTGGATATTCGCTGCGCCATCAACGTTGGCCTGCTGCCCGATATCGATCCCGACTGCTTCCATTTTGTGGGGAACGGATCGGTCCAGGGCGCCAAGATGAGCCTGCTTTCGGTTGACGCCATGCACGTTATGAGCGATGCCATCGCGTCGGCCATGATGCATATTGAGCTGAGTACGCACCACCGCTACATGAACGAGTACAGCTCCTGCCTCTTTCTGCCGCACACAGACATCGATAAGTTTCCATCCGTTCACAACATCGAGAGGGAGGTATGCACATGCCAATGAGAATTGCCATCGCAGGCAAAGGAGGAACCGGAAAGACCACGATTGCCGCACTGCTGTGCCGCAGCCTGGTCAAAACGAATGGAGTTAAACCGCTGCTGGCGGTTGATGCGGATCCGAACAGCTGTCTTCACGAACGGCTCGGCATTACACCATCGGAGACGATCGGTGAACTCAGGGAACAGCTACGGGCTGAGCCGGACAAGATCCCGGCAGGCATCTCGAAGACCGAGTGGATCGAGCGCCTGATCAGCGAGGAAGTGGCTGAATCGGTCGGCTTCGACCTCATTACCATGGGGCGCCAGGAAGGCCCGGACTGCTACTGCTACATCAACAACCTTCTGCGCTCATGCCTCGACAAGATCGGGCAGCATTACAAGGCCGTCGTGATCGATAACGAAGCCGGGCTGGAGCATCTGAGCCGCCGCTCGAACGGCAAGGTCGAAGCGCTTCTCGTGGTCTGTCAACCCACCGTCATCGGCGCCCGCACCGCGATGCGCATCCTGGAGCTTATCGACAGCCTGAGTCTCGATATCGGCAAAGCCTATCTCGTTCTGAACGGCTGCGATGGGGAGATTCCCGAATCGCTGCAGGCCCTGTTCGATGAAACGAAGCTGGAGGTGCTCGCCAGGATCCCGACGGATCAGCAGGTGTTCGATTGCGAAATGGAGTCCAAGTCGCTCCTGGATCTGACAGCCGAGTCCACGGCAGCGGCAACGGTAGATGCTATGGTGTCCAAGCTCTTAGAGGAGGCAAAGCAATGAGTATGATTGACGATGGACGAGAACAATGGGCTGCGTCTGTAAACGAAGTGACGATTGGCGCCACGAGTGAGGATGGCGGCACGCGCGGATCCGCTGTCACGATTGGCGGAGCAAAGGCCCTGCCTTTCATTCCGAGTGAAGGCCAGGCGCCGCGCAAGCCGGTCGTTGCCATGGAAGTGTTTGACTGTGAACCACCCGCCGACTGGCCTGCCCCCTTATTGGAAGCGCTGGGCGATGTAGTGAAATCGCCCGCCGAATGGGCCAAGGCGTGCGTGGAGCAATTCGGAGCCGAGATGATCTGCCTGACCCTGGTGGGCACACACCCGGATTCCGAGAACCGCTCGGCCGACGAAGCCGCCGCGACGGTGAAGGCCGTTCTGGAAGCTGTTGACGTGCCGCTCGTCATCTGGGGGTGCGACAATGACGAGAAAGACAACGAAGTGCTCCCCAAGTGCAGCCAGGCTGCCGCGGGAGAAAAATGCCTCTTCGGTACGGTCAAAGAGGACAACTACAAGACCCTTGTTGCGTCATGCCTTGCCGACGGGCACGCCATCGTCGGGCTCAGCCCCATCGATATCAATATCGCCAAGCAAGTCAACATCCTCGTCTCCGAGATGGGCTTCCCGCTTGACCGGATCGTGATGTACCAGACGACCGGCGCGCTGGGCTACGGGATTGAGTACACCTACTCAATCCAGGAGCGCGGGCGCGTCGCGGCGCTGAGCGGCGACAAGATGATGGCACTTCCGGTGATATGCATGGTGGGACAGGAGGCCTGGCGCGCCAAGGAATCCAAGGCCACCAACGAAGAGCAACCCGGTTGGGGCGACGAGAAAACCCGGGGAGTTTTCTGGGAAATCACGACGGCCACGGCATTGCTGCAGGCCGGTAGCGACATCCTCGTGATGCGCCACCCCGAGGCTGTGAAAGCCCTCCGCGATCACATCGATACACTTACGGCTTAATTCAAGAAAGGAGCGAGAGCTATGTTTGTAATAGGGGAACGTATCAACGGAATGTTCAAAGATATCGGCGACGCCATCGCCGAAAAGGATGTTAAACCGATCCAGTCCATGGCCGAGAAGCAGCTCGCAGCGGGAGCTGACGCGCTGGACATCAACGTCGGGACCCGCGTGCCAAAAGCGGAACGCGCCGATGTAATGAAGTGGCTGGTTGAGGCGACGCGTGAGGTCACCGATAAGCCGCTGGCGGTCGACAATCCGGCGCTATCAACGATGCGCGTCGGCATAGAGGCCGGCGGCGGCGGCGGAAGGATGATCATCAATTCTACCACCGGGCAGCAGGATAAGCTGGAGGGCTTCATGGACCTGGCGAAGGAGTTTGACGCCGGTATCGTGTGTCTGTCCATTGACGAGAATGGTGTGGCCGCAACCACCGAAGCCAAGCTCGAGATCGCCATGCGTTCACTCGGGGCCGCGATCGAACGTGATGTCCCGATCGACAGTCTCTACCTGGACCCCATCATCCTCCCCGTCAACTGTGACCAGAAGGCACCCGCCATGGTGCTCGATACGATTGCACAGTTCAAGATGCTCTCGGATCCGGCACCCCACGTGGTGATTGGTCTCAGCAACCTGAGCCAGGGCGCAACAGAGCGTGGGCTCATTAACCGCGTGTTCCTGGTGATGGCCATTGCCAACGGTCTGGATGCCTCGATTCATGACCCGCTGGATGAAGTCCTGATGAACGAGATGATCACGACCGAGGTGCTGCTGGATAAAACGATCTACAGCAACTCGTACCTGCAGGCGTATCGCCAGGATCACTAGTCGCGTGGTGCCGGACGCTGCGTGGTCAGCACAGGGCCAGCAGCGTCAGCATCATAATGCACCACAGGACATCCTGGGGAACGTGTGACTGACTGCTCCGGTCGAGCAGCACGCCGCATCGCGCGGGGAACTCGTCATCCTCGGTCCAGAGAATCACGACCAGCGGCATCGCCCTGAAGGGATGCAGGAGAAGGGAAGCATCGCCGAACGACATGGGCGTTCCGCCGTAGCTGCTCCCACGCTGCAGGAACGCCTCCGTGTCGTTCGCATACCGGGTGGCCACCTTCGACAGAGGCAGCGCGTGGCTGCCACGCACCATCGCATCCATGCCCGGCATCTCTTCCGGCTTCACCCATTGCCCCGAGGGAGGGATGTTCTGACCGTTGACCAGGAACGAGAGTATGGAGATGCGTGAGAAATAGGACAGCCGTCCGACGAGCAGCTCTGCCTCTGGTGTCGAGCCGCTGATCGCGCCGTCCTCAAGCTGCACCCCAATCCTCTGGTTGAAGAGATCGAGCTGGTAGGTTCCGTTCCCCGGATCATATGTCGCCCCCGTACGGGTCTGGACATCCTGGGAATCCAGTTCCTTCAATAGCTCCCACGTGTACTGTTCGCCTGCGTTCACAACGTGACCTCACCTTCCTCGTCAATGTCTGCTGACATGGCTGTTCACTGCAGGGACTCTACCACAATATGGCTATTGAGTATTGCAGAGATCGCAGGAACGCTGTATACACTCCTCTAGCAAATAGGCTGTCACTTAGTGAGGGGAATTTCTATGTCGAAGATACTCGTGGTGGATGACGATCAGAGGCAAGCAGATAACCTGGCATCTATTCTGAAGCAGGATGGATACGAGGCGGAAACCGCCTATCTCGAGGAGGCTGTCGTTGACACGGTGGTTGCAAATCCACCAAACCTGGTCGTACTCGATGTCATGGCGCCCGAGGACCCTTCGGTCGGATTCACGATTGCCCGGAAGATCCGATCCATCGAGTCGATCAGCACACTGCCCATCATTATGCTGACCAGTGTCAACCAGACGTTCCCGCTCGATTTCTCGGACAAGGACATCGACGGCGACTGGATGCCGATCCAGGCGTTCTTCGAGAAGCCGATAAACCCGGCCGAGCTGCTTCCCAAGATCAAGGAACTGCTCGGCGCCTAGTGTTGTGATTCAGAAATCCGCGCAGCAATTATCTTTGCTGTGTCATCCCGAGCGAAGTCGAGGGATCTCCTACTTGTTGAGCAGCATGAGATCCCTCGGCAAGCTCGGGATGACATAGTGAAGGTTCTTCATTTGCGAATGTGTCAATCACCACACTAGCCTGGAATGGCACTTAGATAAGGGCTCTTTCGGTTACATCGTGTTCCAGGGGTTTCACCCCTGGCTATGATGTTCGACCCCTTTGGGGTCGTTCTGGAAGCACCCCAACGGGGTGCCCCGTCATAGCCCGGCGAGAATCGCCGGGAATGGCGTGAACGACCCAAACCGTCTTATCTAAGTGCCATTCCACACTAGCCTGTCACGAACACGGGAAACAAGAACGGCGATGCCGAAGCATCGCCGCTCACATCTCTCTGTCGCTCGGACGCGTTCCCCTGTCAGGCCGTTTCCGGCTCCGTGTGGTGGGGTGCTTTCAGCGCGAACGTCAGGCCCGCCGCCACGATCAGCAGGATCGCCGAGGTGTAGAAGGCGAAGTTGTAGCTCCCCGCCCAGTCGGCCACGATCTTCCCGTCGTATACGCGAGCGGCAAACTGCGCCAGGATGAAGCCGCCAATTCCCCAGGCCGTGAAGACAAGCCCGTAGTTCATGCCGAAGTTCTTCAGTCCGAAGAAATCCTTCGTGGCTGAGGGGAACAACGCCAGGTTGGAACCGTAGTTCGCCCCGACCAGCCCCGCCAGGAGAATCAGGAGGGTCGCCGAAGGCGAGTCCACTGAACTGGAGATAGCCAATCCGACAATGGCAGCCGCCTGGAGAAGGAAGAACAGCAGCATCGTGCGGTTACGGCCCAGCTTGTCCGACAGCATGCCGGCCACGACGCGTCCGCCGCCATTACCCACGGCCAGGCCCATAACCGCGGCCAGGGCCAGCCCATCGGCGATGCCCGCCCCGCCTACAATCTTCTTGCAGCAGGAGATAATCATCAGCCCGGCGCCGGCGCCACAGGCATACATGAACCAGAGCAGGTAAAACTGCCAGGTCCCCATCATCTCACGGGAGGTGAACTCCTCTTTGCGCTTCGCGGGCGGCTGCATGATATCGGCCTTCTTCGCGCCGACGTCACCAAGACCCTTGACGAACTGCATCGCCTTGTGGGGCGGCTTCAAGAGCTGCCCGAGACCGACTACCACAATAAGGAATGCAATACCGAGCACCATCATCATGGCCTCAAGGCTGTACGAGGTCGCCAGCCAGCGCGCCAGGGGTGCCGCATAGAGCGACGCCAACCCGAAGCCTGAAACAACGATTCCAGCAATCATGCCGGTCTTGGCAGGCGGGAACCATTTAACTGCCGGAGGCGTGGCGGAGGCGTGGCGGAGGCGTAGCCGAAACCGATACCGGCGCCGGCCAGGACACCGAATCCAATCACGTAGCCGGACACACTCTGGAACTGACTCGCAGCCAGCATGCCGATGCCCACCAGGATACCTCCGATCGTGGCCACGATACGCGGACTGAGTTTGTCCTGCATCCGCCCAGCCGGAACCATGATCAGGCAGAACACAAGGCACGCCACGGAGTAGGGCAACGCCCGCTGCGTCGACGACCAACCCCAGTCGGTTTTGGCGATTTCAGCGCTGATAACACTCCAGCTATAGAGTACGCCGAGGGCGAGGTTGATTCCCAACCCCGCAAAAACGACGCGCCAGCCGTGGTTGGGCTCGCCATGTTCTTTGCTCACAGTTGATTCGGACATGCCGTCCTCCATCTCATAGGCGAGCCCGGTACGGTCGTGGCCGTACCGGGCTGCTCATCATTGTCGTGTTTACAACGTTCAGCCCAGGGGCTTGTACTCAGCCACCAGGTGCTCGACCACGCTCGGGTCGGCCAGCGTGCTGACGTCACCGATCGAATCCGCTTCACCTTCAGCGATCTTGCGCAGAATACGGCGCATGATCTTGCCGGAGCGGGTCTTCGGCAGAGCCGGGGCCCACTGGATCATATCCGGGGCCGCGATCGGACCGATCTCGGTACGGACATGCTTCACCAGAACACTCTTCAGCTCGTCGGTGTACTCGTTGCCGGTCTTCAAGGTTACGTAGGCGTAGATGCCCTGCCCCTTGATCGGGTGCGGGAAACCAACCACGGCCGCTTCGGCCACGGCAGGATTCGATACGAGCGCACTCTCGACCTCGGCGGTACCCATGCGATGACCCGACACGTTGATCACGTCGTCGACGCGACCCAGCAGCCAGTAGTCACCGTCTTCGTCGATGCGACAGCCGTCGCCCGTGAAGTAGTAGCCCTTGTAGGTGCTGAAGTAAGTCTGAATCATGCGATCGTGATCGCCGTAGAGCGAACGCAGGATGCCGGGCCATGGCTTCTTGATGCAGAGCTTGCCCTTTTCGCCCTGAGGCACTTCCTTGCCATCATCATCCAGGATGACAGGCTCAATGCCGAAGAACGGACGCGAAGCGCTGCCCGGCTTGAGCGTATGCGCACCGGGAAGCGGCGTAATCATGATGCCGCCGGTCTCGGTCTGCCACCAGGTGTCCACGACGGGAGTCGTTCCGTGACCCACGTGGTCACGATACCAGTTCCAGACGTTGGGGTTGATCGGCTCACCGACCGAACCGAGCAACTTGAGCGTGCTCAGGTCGCGGGCGGCGATAGGCTCTTCACCCTTCTGCATCAGAGCACGAACGGCCGTCGGGGCTGTGTAGAACTGAGTGACCTTGTACTTGTCGCACACGTCCCAGAAACGCCCTGCATCCGGATAAGTGGGCACACCTTCGAACATGATCGAAGTCGCGCCTGTGGCCAGCGGGCCATATACGATGTAGCTGTGCCCTGTGATCCAGCCAATATCGGCTGTGCACCACCAGATATCCTCTTCGTGGATATCAAAGATGTTCTTGAACGTTGTTGCGGCATAGACCATGTAGCCGCCAGTCGTGTGAAGCACGCCCTTGGGCTTGCCCGTTGAACCGGACGTATAGAGAATGAACAGCGGATCTTCAGAATCCACCCACTCAGGCTCGCACTCGGCGGGCTGGTCGGCAACGGCTTCTTCGTACCAGACGTCACGGCCATCCTGCATCGCGACCTCAAGACCCGTGCGCTTGACAACGAAGCACGTCTCGATGCTTGGGCAATCAGCCAGAGCCTTGTCCGCGTTTGCCTTCATCGGGATGTTGTCTTTGGGACCACGCAGCGCTGTATCCTGTGTGATCAGAATCTTGCACGCTGAATCGTTGATACGGTCACGCAGCGCGTCCGGGCTGAACGCACCGAACACAACGGAGTGAATCGCACCAATACGGGCGCATGCCAGACAGGCAATTGCAGCTTCAGGAATCATCTGCAGGTAGAGGCATACGCGGTCGCCCTTCTGTACGCCGGCAGCCCTGAGGGCGTTCGCAAACTTGCAGACCTTTTCATAAAGCTCTCTGTATGTGAGCGTCGAATCGACGCCTGGTGTGTTGCCTTCCCAAATGATCGCCGTCTTGTCGCCACGCTCTTCGAGATGCCGATCCAGGCAGTTGACGGAGAGGTTGGTCTTACCGTCAATGAACCATTTCACGTCCACGTTGCCCTCGAATGTGTAATCGAGAACCTTGGACCACTTTTCCTTCCAGACGAACTGATCAGCGATCTCGCCCCAGAATCCCTCGGGATCCGTGATCGAACGCTGATACATCTCGTTGTACTGCTCTTCGGACGATACGTGCGCCGCGGCAGCAAAGTCGGCCGGGGGCGGATAGCTGTTGCCCACAGGGGCGGTGATCTCTTCTGACATGGTTCTACCTCTCTGTTGAATTACTCGGTGAGTTCCCGATTCCTTGTTTAGTATAGACAACGTTCAACGCCCACCTGATGGCAGGAAACGACGAACCATATAGCGACCGACCGAATACTGCAAGCCCGAAACATCATTTCATGATTCTTCTTGATCACTTTATGATTACTTCCGATTGGTTGTGATCATATCAAGTCATCTTGATGCTTGAGCCCTGCAAAATACGGGGTATGCTACGGCCTTTTCTGATGCCCCGCACAGCACTATTTCGATGCATAGAAATGCAACCAACAGCACGGCGCAACGGTATCCGCGGGTTCACGGCTGAAGTCCTGCGCGACAACCGCGCCATGCAGCACGTCTTCCAGAAGAGCGACTCGCACGTGACAAGCACACCGCACGAAGACGTCATCAGCTTCAAGATCGAGTTTGCGTGAGGCAGGCTGGACCCCGTCCGAAAAGGGTCAGCACATGCAGAAAGGGCTGAGATCAGGAGGTAGGGCCCGCGCTCCGTCGCGGGCCGCGAGGAAGGCCGGAGCAGGAGGGTGATAGAAGTAGCGAGAATCGCCTCCCTATCTCTAGTCCTGCACATCTCTTGCGCACGGCCCGCACGGAGTGCGGGCCCTACCAACCCTTTCCGGGCAGGGCCAGGCTAAGGCGTCCTACCGCCGGAATCAGGCCACCGTCTCCAGCATCGGAGCCTTGAGCAGCCCACACGGCACCGTGTAATAGCGCGGGGTCTTCTCGTGTTTGGCCACGAACTCGGCGGGGCCATGCCAGGCCGGCCAGCGGTCTTTGAGCTGAAGCGGACCGTGCGAGTTGCGACGATGCGCGATGACTTCAATCCCCAGGTCAATGACTCCGTCCTTCACCTCGTCGGTCACGTCCAGCTCGTTAGGGTCCCAGGCAAGCAAGCCGGCCTCTGTCCCCCCACCCCATACGCGCACGACTGAGCCCTTGTAGTCCGGGACCTGCAGGAGCAGCCGTTCCCGTTTACGCAGCTTGCCCACCTTCACCTTGCGGCGATAGATCACGCTGCCGGAATAGAACGCCAAGCCCTGCCCTCCCCAATCGCCTGGTCGCAACGTTGCAGGTAGCGTGGTCATCACCGGATGATGATCCACCACCTTCACGCCAAACGCACCCAGCAGGTAGACGTGCTCAAGATCAGGCCCCTCGGCACTGTAGTCGCACACCATCTCCAACACGTTCTTCCCTTCGACGAGCATCGCCGCCGAGAGCGGAAGCTTGCGACAGGACTGGTCAACCCACCACCCCGCGTGTGCGTCCGTGCTGACCGGATTCCCGTTCAGCCGGATCTGCCAGTGACAGGGCTGCTCCATTGCGAGGAAGAGCTCACGAGCCGGCCGCGTCTTCACGTCGAACGTATAGCGCAGCGTCACCGGCGTGGTCGTCGGGTGGGCCTCCTTCTCGCGCGCCCACGGCTGCACCATTTGGCCACCGCGACGCGGAATGCCAAGCGCATCACGAATGGCATAGTCGGCCAGCAGAATGTGTTGCGACTTCTGCCGGCGGCCCTTCCCAACCTTCAGCTCGACCCAGTCCAGGAGAAAGACGTTCGGCTCGGTCAGCTCGTAGTCCCATGCCCCGGCCAGGGCCTTCGTGGAGACCGGCTTCAGGCGCAGGCGCGGATCCGGCAAACGACGCTGCTTGCGCCGCGGAATCACGAACAGCCGGCTGCCCAATGCGGGTAGACTGGTCGTGATGCGCCATACACCGTTGACCACCTTCGCGTCGGCCGCGTTTTCCGCCCCGGTATCGGGATCCAGCTCCACGGGATGACCCGCAAAACCGGCCAGTCCCTCAATACGCACGTCATCAAACGCCGTCTGGCGGTCACGCACATAGACGTCGTCCATCTGCGGTTTCTTCAGCTGTGCCGTACTGTGACCGGTATTGCAGACAAAGAGATAGGCGTTGTCTTTGTCCTCTCTCAAGAGCGACAGTGCCGGCGCAATCTGATCGCCCGCTCCATCGGTGATCGAGACGCGACGACAGTGCTCCACCCGCTCAGCCAGGCGCCTCCCTTTGGCCGGCGCCTTCTCGCACGCGCTGGCGAACGCCACGACCCGATCGGTCCGCTCCCCATCCACGAAACGCGGCACCTCACCCGCAAACACCACGCGCCCGCCCGCCTTGAGGAAGCGTCCCAACAGCTTGAGCGTTGTACTGCGGATCGTGATCAACGACGGGACGAGCACGGTCGTGTACTGCGCCTTACCAACCCGCAGAAGCGCCGAACACGGTTCGGCCCTACACGCGGGGCCCGGACTCTTGTGTAGGGCCGCACCGCGTGCGGCTCCCTTCCGCACCGACGCATGGCGGGCCAGAATATCCTCTTCGCCATAGTCGAAATCGATGGTGGCTTTTAGCAGCGTGTCGCGAAGATCGATCAGCGCCTGGTCATAGGCGTGAGCGTCATCGCCCAGCTTCACCCATCCACTCTCGATCGGATGAATCACGAGCAAGTCGCGCACCTCTTCGCCGCGGGTCATGACCGACAGCACGCGCGCGAAGTAGTCCTCCACTTTGCGGTACATCGGCCACCAGGGCGAGTGATCGAAGATGCCGGCCGGGTAATCACGCTTGGCCTGACCCGCCATCGTGTACCAGCTCAAATGCTGACAGCGCAGGTTGATGCCCAGCGCCACCTGCCAATCACCCAACGCCTTGTGACCCGCAAACGGGAAGTCCCAGCCCGTACAGCCATAGGTCTCGGTCAGCCGCCATTTGCGGCCGAACTGATGGGCCACGGAGCTGACACCTTTCGCCACATCATAAATACGCCACTTCTCGGTCAGCAGGTCCATGCCCGGCGCCTGCATATACTCGTAGAAGCGCATGGCGCTGCCAACCGCGTTGCGCTGCTGCGAGAGCGTATCCTCCATCAGCACATGCCCCGTATGCTGAAGCCCGTTGGCATCGCACCACTCACCGATCTGGCGCGCAAACGCATCCACAAAGAGGAACGTCGCACAATCGTAGAAATGGTAACGCGCGCGCGGGAATTCGCGGCCCTCGATGTTGAAGAACACTTCAGGCAGATGCGCTACAATGTCATAGCCATAGCGCTCACGGAACGTGCGCCGGAAGAAGCGGGTCCAGGGCGCCTGGTTCCGAGCGCCGTGCCCGTAGTTCGGCTCATCCGTAAAGATACCCGGCACCGTCTTGCCGAAGTCGTCGCCACACTCGCGCTTGTAGGCCTCGTGCGTCACGCGGATGAACTCCTGTACGGCTTCGTGATCGAGCGTATCGAGATAGGTGTAGCCGTTGTACCAGCTCGTGCAGGGCATCGGCTGATCGCAGAACTCGAGGATGCACGCGTCCTCTGCCAGCCCGGTGGGTGCAGCGCCGCGCTTGATGCGTTTGACGTTCGAGGCCGTGGTGCCGCTCACGTTTGCCGTGAACGCCGCAAGGGTCGTATCCTGCCACGTAAAGTCCTCGCCCGCTTCGTAGCGATTGCAGACCAGGCGGTGCATCCGGTATTTCGGGTCTTGAGTAACAAGACCACCCGCCGCCCCGGAGGGCCAGCGGTCCTCGTCGTAGAGCCACGCCTCCATGTCCAACTTCTTGCACTCGTCGATACAGGCCTGGACACACTCGAACCACTTCTCCGAGAGATAAGCCGTACCCAGCCCCACGCGCGAATGCATGAAGCCGCCACCCAACCCCATCTCCTTCATCACGCGCAACTGACGGCGCAGTTCGCCCGGCTCAAGCTTCCCGTTCCACGCCCAAAACGGTTTCCCGCGATACGCACTTCCCGGATTCGCGAATTCGTTGACCAACGGTTTCATGCCGATCCCTTATGCTAAATGTTCAACATCACTCACCAATACCCAACGCCCTACTCCTGGAGCCCGGCGGGCCTCCGCCGGTTAGGGCGGCGGCGGCCTCTTCTGCCGCGAGCATCGAATGCGCGTCCTGGATGGTCGCGCAAAGCGGCTTCTCGCACAGCACACTCGCGCCGTTCGCCAGCGCCAGTTCGGTCTGTGAACGGTGGAAGTGGATCGGTGACACGATCATAACCAGGTCAGCCTCGCCACCCGAGTCGTAGAAGGCCTCCAGGGAATCGAACAGGGGCACCCCGCTTTCCCGCAGCTCTGTCAGCCGTGAGCAACCTTCTGGTGCTGGGTCGATACCGCCGACGATTGTGAAATCCGTGTCACGGGGCCTGTCAAGCAACTCGTCCACATAGACCTGTCCATGCCCCCCGATCCCAACCAGCGCAACGCGTACAGCAGTAGTGCTTGCCATGTCCTCTCACGTCCTCTCCACAGACTCCTGAAAGCAGTACCTTCACCCATCACAACAGGGATGTCCAGCCCTTGCGCAGGAAGGCGTGCCGATAACAGACGGAAGAGCGTTGATGATCGTGTTGCAGCGCCATCACTGCGCTGCTACAATCCGAGAACAGAAGGAGATTACTTATGGATAAGCGAATACGGAACTGGTGTGTGATCATTGCGGCTACCGGTTTGGCCGGTCTCGTCATGCTGGGGTGCAACGACAGCGACTCGGGCGGCTCATCCGATGGCGGAGGCGGCGGCGGGGGTGGCGCTGATGCGGGCGTCGGCTCCGTCACCCGACAGTAACCCGGGCCATCCGTGTTGAACACCCCGTTCTTCCAGCAGAAAGGACCGCTGCAGAACACGACATCCATCATCGACCCGCTGGAGGTCCCCGGCTACGACCCGCTCAACCCAACACTCTTCCTGGGGGCACGCGCTGCCGAACCGCCTCCGTAGGTTCGCGGTCAGGCGAACTCCAGCGCGCGCTTGCGGTAGTGGAGGTAGTTCTCGTAGGAGACCTCCTCGGGGACCCCGTGGTCGCAGGTGGGGATGTAGCCGCCACGGGCCTGCATCGCAGGGAAGATCCGATCGACCATCTCGTCGATCGCCTCCTTGCTCTTGGCCAGGATGCGCTTGTCGATGCCGCCGGTCATGACCAGGTCGGGGTACTGCTGCCCGATCTCGACCACGTCACAGCCCGACGCCACTTCGAACGGGCTCATCACGTCCATACCCAGCTCGCCGTAGACCGGGATCGTCGGTGTTGCCCAGCCATCCGTGTCGACTTGGAAGTAGAGATGACGGTCCTTGTCGATCTGGCGCGACTTGATGGCGCTGATGACTTCCTGGTAATAGGGAAACAGGAACTCGCGCATCATATCCGGCGAGATCAGGGGGCCGTTGTTGTAGCAGATGTCCTCGGCGATGAATAACTCGTCGAGCGTCACATACTCCTGGTGCCGGCTGATCACCGCCTGCGCCAGCTTCAGCCAGGTCTGCATGCAGTCATGGATCAGCTCCGGCTCGTCGTAGAACTTGTAGAGCAGGTCGCCCGGGCCGATGAGGCTGCGCAGGTACATGTAGCCGCCCACCATGTGCTGGGCAATCATCATGCCCTGCCCCGCCGCGGCTCGAGCGTTATCCATCTGCTCATCAAGCTTCTCGTATCGCTCGGGGGTGTCGGGATTCATCCGCCACTTGCAGTTCTCCTCCCACGTCTTCATGTCCTTCACCGGGTGATCGACATACTCCGGCATGAACCCGCTACGCCGGCCTTTGAAGCAGAGGACGTGTCGCCCGGCAAAATCCTGCACCAGCTCGTGTTCGCCGCGGTCCTCCAAAACCTTCGTCTCGAAGCACGGCGAGAAGCCCGCTTCGCACCAGCCCAGTCCACCGATCGCGTGCTTTCCGGCCGGATCGTAACCGAACAGCTCACCGCGCGGCACATCCTCCGGCATCCCCTGCTCCGCCCACTGCTCAAGACAGTAATACCCGAACTCACGCTGTACAAACGGCGCCCCGGGCGTAATCGCATACGTATCCCGCAGCTTCCGCGCCCCCTCACACATCCGCTCACGCGGCACCATCCCGTGCACCCCATCCAGCTTCTCGGCCTCATCACTCATAACACCCTCCATACATCTTCCGACACTACACAACCTTCTCGCGAACCCAATCTAAGCATAGACAATGCCGTCGCAAGAATGCATAGTTCATCGCACTGCATATATATTTCCTCACACCATGCCAGTCGGCAGAACGTTTCGGCACGAGATTTGGAGCGCGGCGGGCCTCCGCCGCCCTATCCCGGCGGAGGCCCGCCGGGCTCCAGCTACTGATGAATGACAGGATCGACATTAAGAGGGGCACCAGAGATCGCCCATCCGCCGCACCCGGCCCCGCACGCGCTCTCTCGGTGAACCTGAAGCGTATCTGGAACGTGCGGGCAGACAGGTCGTACGACATCAGGTGCAACCGCGGGCAACGGGTTCTGGTCACGATGCGGACACTGGAGGGCACCGGCGAACTCCGGCTCGAGGGCCGCGCGCCGATCGTCCTGTCCTCCAACTCCCTGATCACCCTCGAACAGCCGCGCCTTCGGCGCTACCGCTGCACCACCGCGCCCTGGACGTTCTGGTGGTTCGAGTACACGACCGCCGACCCGTTCCAGACCGCCCTGAACACGCCCTACCAGGCCGCTGGCGATACACGTGACGCGGCAGATTTCGAAGAGACCTTCACCAAGTTGCAGCATCCCTCGGCCGCCCAGCGCGCTATCGCGTCGGCCACTTTCGCCGCCATGCTGCATCGCTGGTTCGCCGAGGTCCGCCTCCACACCGCGCCCTCGTCGCACCGCCGTGTCATCGAGGTCATGATCGATCGGATTCATGCCGACCTGTCGGCCGACTGGTCACTCCCGCGCCTCCACGCCGAGGCCGGACTGGGCGAGACCCTCTTCCGCCGCGAATTCAAGGCCGCCACCGGTCTTACTCCCGCCCGCTTCATCCGCCAGGCCCGCCTCCACGCCGCCGCCCAGATGATCGAACAGGGCACCTACACCCTCGCCGCCATCGCCGAACAGCTCAACTTCTCCAGCCCCTTCCACCTCAGCACCGCCTTCAAGCAGCAGTTCGGGATCCGCCCCTCCCAGCTCACCCGTTCGTAACCACCTATCCGGCCACCCCAGTCCTCCACCCCCTCCTGAAAACCCAATGGTTTCGTAGAGCCGATTCCTGGTCCCGCCATCGGTGACTCGATTTACGTGGATGATTCAAGCCGCAAAATCCCGTCAAATGGGCTCGACAGCACCTCGCGAACGAAAGAAGGACGCACCCACGACAGGTACTGCGCCCTGAAACATCTGGGGCTGTCTGCGGCGACAGTTGCGTGCTTGCCGCTGGTTGCTCCTGATCGGGGCATCCCGGGAGTACCTCGCGGAGTCAGAGCTCCTGTGTGAGAAGCCAGGTGCGGAAGAAAGGGCTGAAGAATCTGTAGCCCTCGGTGCTATCGTAGATCAGGCCGCGGTCGGAAAGCCGGTTGATCGCCCGTGTTACCGAAGAAGGTTGCGCGACTCCGGCGGCCGTCAAGAACTCCTTGGAGGTAGGTGAGGCGCCGCCGACACGCGCCAGACCAACCAGAACACGCACCTGTCCCGGGGTGAGCAGTTCGATAATGCGCGAGTTTGATTCATGTTCGGCCCGGTGGATGCGTTCCAGTCCGTGCGGAACCGTTTCCGCCTCGATCGTCTCGCCCTGGGATGTAAAGTTCCAGATCTCGGAACATAGTTGCTGCACGTCACCGGTGATATCGCAAGCGGCGTCAAAGATGGCGTCGAGTGCAGCTGAGGAAGCGCCTCGCTTTCCTGTGGCAAACTTATCTCTGATATAGGGGACGTAGACCGAACGTTCGATAGGCTCCACGTTGACTGAAGCCGCCGACTTGTAGAACGGCCGGTCAGGGCTATTGAAGATCTGGTCCATCAAGTTGCGGGTGCTGCCGAGGTAGAAGTAGGTTACGTGCGACTGCAGCTGGATGGCTCCGCGCATGGTGGCCATCAGTGCTTCTGCCTGCGGAAGTTTGAGCAGCGCCTGAAACTCATCAAGCACAACAACCAGTGGGCATTTCTTGCCTTCGCGGGCAAGCGTATCGAGCACGCGTTCGATCGACCGCGGGTCCTTGGCTGTATCTGCACTCGTGTCGACGGTGAAGCTGGGTTCACCTGAGTAGGGATCCAGCGCCACTTTGGGCCGTAGATGCGCGAACCCTCGAATGATCTTCTCGATGGAGAGCCCTTGGCGTTGCTGATGAATCATGAACGCTTCGTATATGGCGCTCGCCAGGCTGTTGACATCCAACTTTCCCCAACAGTTGACATAGATGTACTTCGCCTTCTTGTGGGTCCGTAAGGTCTCGAGAACCGCAGATGTCTTGCCGATGCGGCGCACGCCGCGTATGACGCAGTTCTGATTCGAGTCGATATGCCCGCGCAAGGTGGACACCAACTCCGGGCGAGGGCAGAACTCCTGTCCGGTAATCGCTACTCCATGATGGAACGGGTTCATGATTCCTCCAGTCCATACGCCCAATACAGCATAACGCAACATGCGTAACGCAACTACGCAAACCGTAGCACCACTCGGGAGATCATGTCAACTCCCTCGCATCCAAGAGAATTCAGGGAGCAGTCTGCACCGTTGACCGCTCAACGATGGTGATTGGAGAAGCACCCGAGCGAACAGTCGGTTGCGGTGCATCTGCGGGGTATTTGCGGTGCATTCTCTCGCTGCTCTGTCTTCGCGGGGATGCCTATGGATCAGCTCACAGGGAGAATTGACTGTTACTTATTTTGTATATATGTAGTAGATCTTGTACATATTTGATTCTCACCGGGAGGAGACAATGCCCCAGGACGCGACTCTACACGTGAAGCTGGACAGCGCGCAAGAAGGCCACGATCACACCCGAGGTGCTCGACGAAGTCACGGATGGTGTTGTGGCCGGCTACTTCGCCCCCGTTCAACGGATTAGCGATCTCGCGTAGCGAGTCCTCTCGCGCCCAACGTTCCGACGTGCCCCATCAGTGAACGCGCGCGCCTGTCATAACCTGAGCCCTCACATGAGCACTTGACTCATCTGCTCAACGAACTGACGATGGGGACCGCCTTGGACTGCATGGAAGACTGGAGAGTCGCTATGAACACGGAAGATCTGACCCGGAGTATTGATGAGTTGCCGGTCTTTGACACGCACTCACATCTCAACGCCCCGGACAGACCTCTCGGCGCCCGGGGGTTCGGCGATGTCGGCCACTACTTCTGGTTGAGCCAACAGATGCAGGGGGTTGGCTGGCGAGAAAGCGAGAGGCTGGATCAGAACGCTGCTGAGGCGTACTTCGACGCGAACTGCTTGATCCCGGCGCCTGGCGCTATGACGAAGCGCATCAGTCCGTGGTGATTGACGAGGTGACTCCGTGGCATTTCTACTCGGTCAGTTTCCTCGCTCATTGCACCTGGGACGTCATCCACTGGTACAACCATACGGTCAACAACTGGGATGACGAGCCGCAGATGCCCATGGATCCGATCTATCCCGAGGTGAGGGAGAGGATCCGGGAAAACCTGGCGAGGTGGCTTGAGGAGAATCCCTACGTCGATGTCGTCCGATTCACCTCCTTCTATTACCTGAATCACGGCGGCGGGATCTGCGACTACAGCCAGACCGTGAGTCCCCGCGCGCTCAAGCTCTTCGCAAAGAGATACGGCTATATGCCGACGGCCGAGTCCTTCATCCGGTGCGGCGCCTACAATCACACGGCCCAGGTGCCCGATCGCGCATACAGACAATGGATGGAGTTCATCCACGACTTCTTCATGGAGATATCTGCTCCCTATATCGACATGGTGCACAAGGCGGGTAAGAAAGCGGTCTTCTTCCTTGGCGATCAATGGATAGGAAGCGAACCCTACGCGGCCGA
The DNA here is from genome assembly GCA_030745755.1 of Kiritimatiellia bacterium. Classification (GTDB taxonomy): domain Bacteria; phylum Verrucomicrobiota; class Kiritimatiellia; order UBA8416; family JABMPJ01; genus JABMPJ01. Next base: position 33,113 of record JASLOA010000056.1, read on the forward strand.
TTTCAAGAAACTGGGGATGGACGGGGCGGTCGGTGCGGTTTTCAGCGGGTTCGAAGCGCGCCTGGTCGGCGATCTCACTTCGGTTCCGGTGACAGAGATCCGTTTCCACCCCTATTTCTTTCCCAAGGAAGTCACTGGCAAGCCGACCTTCAGTGAAGGCGGCGAGCCCGTTCGCGATCTTGAGATCTATTGGCGCGACGTCAGACGAGCCTGCCTGCGGGTGAAGATCAACCGCATAGGGTTCGGCGGAATCATCTCCTTGCTGGAAGGATATCCCGATTTCGTGGATTACGTCGGAGTGGTTAGCTGCCAGGCCCGCCGGATTGCCGCTTGTCACCTGGAGGGCGCTCCCTGGCAGGCTCCCGTCAAGGTGGCCGGCAAGGAAGACCAGTGGAACATCTGGCAGAGCGACAATCCCTACCTGGAATGTGCCTGGTTCCCAGAATCCAAGAAGCTGATCGTCGTGAACAACTCTGATGAGACACAGACGGGCACCATCACCGGCGATGACGGAGTAAAGTACCCTGTCGAGCTTTCAAGGCTGGAACTGAGCGACTGCCAGCTTAGCTAACCGGCCGCCGTCCCACCTACTACGCCGCGCGGGGCGGGATCCCCATGACCTTCTTGAAGATGCGGGAGAAGTAGAAGGGGTCGTTGAAGCCTACTTCGGAGGCGGCTTCTTTGACCGAGTAGCCTTCGTCCACGAGCAGGCGGTGCGCCCACATCGCCCGCTCGCGGTGGATGTACTGCGTGGGGGATATCCCGATCTCGGCCTTGAAGATGGCATTGATGTATTCAGGCGCCAGGCCGAACTCCCGCGCCAGGTCCTTGCGCGAGACGGACTCCGCGAGGTGCTCCTGCAGCCAGTCGAGCATCTGCTGCAGGCGCCGCGACAGGTGCGGCGAAGCCGGACGCGTCACCCAGTACTCGGACAGCATGATCCAGACCTGGTGATAGATGCTCCGTGCCAACGCGTCACGGTAATGCGTGTACTCGCTCATCGCGGCGGCACAGCGACGGAACAGCTCGCGCAGCTCCAGGTTGACCCCGGTCGGTGTTAGCGTGGCCGGCATCGGCACCGGCCGGTAGTCACCCGCCGCCCACGTGCCGTCCTCACACAGCTCTCCATGGATGCAACTGAAGTGTCCGTCCTGCGTACCGAGAAACGTCAACGTGTGCACCTCGTCGGGCGGAATAAAGAGAACATCCCCCGGCCCCGCAGTCACCTCTCCCACGCTGTCCCGATAGTTGAACCTGCCCGCGACAATGTAAACAAGCTCCGTATCGGCAATCGTACGCGGCCCCCAGCACTGCCTCGGGTACACATCAACGTAGTTCACGTAACGCGGAACGGGCGTGAGCTCGGGCGGACCTAGAAGGCGCGTTTTCATACCTTACGAATGTACATGCTTTTTCAATGACAGTCCATAGACAAACTCACGTGCAAGGCAATACGATGCTTCATTGTCCCTATATATGTGAAGGAGAAAGACACCATGGCCATCACACCTTGTCGCGAACGTTGGGCCGGAACGATGACGGACCGGGAACGGTTCAACCGGCAGATGCATTACGAGTCGGTCGACCGCTCGTTCAACATGGAGTTCGGGTACTGGAACGAGAACTTCACCGAGTGGCCGCTCTTCGTCGAGAACGGCATTACTAACAACGGGGAAGCCGATATCTTCTTCAGCTTCGACCGCTTCAGGGGTGCCGGCAGCAAGACGTGGATCAACCCGCCATTCGAACAGAAGGTGATCGAGGACCACGGAGACAAGCAGATCATCATGAACCCGGAGGGCCTGCTGGCCGAGGTCGCGAAGGACGGTCACTCTTCCATCCCCCACTACACCAAGGCCTCCATCGTCACTCCAGATGACTGGAAGCGATGCAAAGAGAAGCGCTTCCGCAGGGACGATCCTGACCGGGTGGTCGACATAGAGACAATCAAGGCCAACCACCCGGACGACCGCGACTATCCGCTGGGAGTCGACTGCGGATCCATGATCGGCAAGGTACGCGACATGCTGACGTTCGAAGGCCTGGCCTACGCCGTCTACGACTACCCCGACATGCTTGAGGACATGGTCGAAACCTGTTGCGTTCTCGTTGAGGATTCACTCGACCAGCTTCTGCCGCATATCCAGTTCGACTACGCCTCCGGATGGGAAGACATCTGCTTCAACCACGGCCCGATCATGTCGGTCGATTTCTTCGAGCAGGTCATCTTCCCGCGCTATAAACGCATCGGCGACAAGCTGCACGCCGCCGGGATCGACATCTGGTTCACCGACTGCGACGGCGATGTGCGTCCGCTGATTCCCGGCTTCCTGGAAGCAGGCATCAACTGTCTCTTCCCCTACGAGGTCAATAGCTGCGTGCACCCGAAGGAGCTGCTCGACGAGTACGGCACCGACCTTCGCATCATGGGCGGCATCGACAAGCTGGAGATGATCAAGGGCAAGGAGGCGATCAAGGCCTACCTCGAGTCGGTCGCTCCCCTCGTCGAGCGCGGCGGCTACATCCCGTTCTGCGACCACCGCTGCCCGCCCGACGTCACCCCCGAGAACTACCTCTACTACCTCGACCTGAAGGAAGAGATGTTCGGGATGTGAGTGTAGCCCCGCACCGCGTGCGGCTAACTACCTGCAGGAGCCATCCCTAGTCCAGCATCCCCTTCAGCAACCCCACCGGCATCGCCGCAGGCCGCTCGCAGGTGCTCTCCAACTCGATGTGCTTGCCCTGGTCGGACGCATCGTGGAAGGCGTGCATGATGTCGAGCACGTGGTAGGCCAGCTTGCCGTTGGCACGATGCTCACGTCCCGATGCAATCGCGGAGGCCATGTCGGCCGGCCCGATCCCGCGCGCGTTCTCGGCATAACCGTGTGTCAGCGGCAATTCGGTCCACTCCTTGGCACCCATACGCTTGATCTTGGGCACACCCCCGAAGCCATTCGGATCCGGGACGCTCAAAGATCCCTCGGTCCCGAAGATCTCGATACACGGCACTTCCGCAGCCCATACGTCGAAGCTGGTGGTGATGGTGCCGACCGCTCCGCTCGCGAAGTCCATCACGCCCGCGATATGGGTCGGCACTTCGACCTCTACCTGCGTGCCATACTTCTTCTCACTCGTGATCGTGCGCTCGGCAAAGCTCATCGCCGTCGAACCGGTGACGCGCCTGACCGACCCCAGGAGACTGACCAGCGCCGTGACGTAGTAAGGTCCCATGTCGAACATCGGGCCGCCGCCGACCTTGTAGTAGAACTCGGGATCCGGATGCCAGCTCTCGTGGCCGTGACAGAGCATAAACGCCTGCGCCCCGATCGGCTGCCCGATCCAACCGTCATCGATCAGCTTACGGCAGGTCTGGATGCCGCCGCCCATGAACGTGTCCGGCGCACTCCCGACGCGAACGCCCTTGGCCTCGGCCGCGGCGAGGAGCTGTTTGCCTTCGTCGCGGGTCAGCACAACCGGCTTCTCGTTGTGTACGCTCTTGCCGGCTTCGACCGCCTGCATTGCCACCGGGAAGTGTCCCTGCGGCGTGGTCAGATTCACAACGATCTCGATCGAAGGATCCGCCAGGATCTCCTCCAGCGTCGCCGCCTTCACGTCCGGATACTTCTCAAGCTTCGCCTGCACGCGCTCCGCCTCGAGATCCGCACACGCCACCACCTCAACATTCTGAAACACCGTGCACAGATTCTCAAAATAGATCCCGCTGATGTTCCCACACCCAACAATCCCAATCCCTGTCTTCTTCATCCCGTCCCCCATCCTGTTCATCCTGTTGATCCTGTCAAAAGAGAAGCATGCCCTCGGCTCTACTTGGAGTTGTACTCCGGCACAATCTTCTCACCCGCCGCCCACATCATCCCCCGCTTCACAATCTCAAACGCCTCCGGCACCTCGAAATCATCATTCACATGCCCCAGCGATGTGTAGAAGATACGCGACTTGCCATACTTGCGCTTCCAGACGGCCGGCATCACCGTCCCCTTGATCCAGGGAGTGCCGCCGTGCCGGCCACTGAACGTCGTCGTGGCCAACACCTCGTTGCCGGGGTCCGTGTGCATGTAGTACTGCTCCGACTTCATCCAGAAATCCTTCAACCCCTTCGTGATCGGATCCTTCTGATTCGTGATGTTGTATTTGTGACGAATGATGCCGCCGGGGTGTACCACCCACTGACCACCGGTCATGAACTGGTACTCCGTGTTCTGACGAAACGAATCACACATGCCCCCGTGGAAACCCGCCACGTGCGCGCCACCGAGGACCGCATCGCGCAAACCATTCCACTGCGGTCCGCTGATCTCTCCCATGGTCCAGAGCGGAACAATCAGGTTGAAATGACGCATCCGGCGCTTGTTGGTGTAGATGTCGAGCGTATCAGACACCACCACACGAAACCCCTTCCCCTCAAGCCAGTCCGCGAACCGCGCAGAACACTCCTTCGGCGTGTGCCCCTGCCATCCGCCCTGTACAATCAGCGCCGCTTTCCGCTTGGCCGATTTCGTTTTGCTGCCCTTCGTCGCCTTCTTACTGGTTGCCATGATACTTCGATCCCCCGTTGCTCGGCACATCACCGAAATGTTGATTTCGCTCACACTACTTGCTTGATCACTTAAGCACAATGGAGTTTATTGTCTATCGTATGGACGATTTTTTCATTCATCTAGCCCAATACACACGCCGGATGCCGACCGGACTGGCCGTGCATTCCATCGTTAGCGATCCGCACAAGACGCACCACATACACCGCGTATTCGAGACGTTCAACTTCTCCTTCATCCTTGAGGGAGGCGGCACGTTCACGTTCCGTGACCGCACGTGGGAAGTCAAAGCTCCCTGCGTATTCATTCAGTGGCCCGGCGAACTGATGGATTACGGACCGACGCGGGAATGGACAGCCTGGAGCGAGCTGTCGCTGCTCTACTCTGCCGATCAGCTCGACGCGCTACGCCAGCGCAAGCTGGCACTTGAACGCAAACCCATCTGGCCGGTGCGTCGCACGAGCCTGATGCACGAACAGATCCGGCGACTGGAAGAGCTGCTGAAGGAGCCGGATGCTGAAGGAGCCGTGGACCGGATCGATCGCGTCTGTGAGTTGATGATCGTCGAGAGCCGCCTCGGTGAGGGCCGCCCCCCCGTGGGACACGACGAAGAGATCATTCGAAAGATTCGCCAACACGTCAGGGAACACTACACCGAACACCACGACTTCGACGCACTCGCCCGCGCACACGGTCTGTCGCCCGCCACCTTCCGGCGCTACTGGAACCGCTATGTCCACACGCCGCCGGCGCGCTACGTGACGCACCTGCGCATGCGGGAAGCGTGTCGCCTGTTGGCGGAGAGCAACGCCACCGTTGCGGAGATCGCCCACGCGCTCAGCTTCGACGACCCACTCTACTTCTCGCGCCGCTTCTCTGAAGCCATGCAGATCCCCGCCACCGAGTACCGTCGGCGCTACGCAGTGCAGCGGTAGCACACTCTGTTTCTCCGCGCGAGCACCCCAAAGGGGTGCCCCATCATAGCCCGGCGAGAATCGCCGGGGTCACGCCGTCCGCCCTCAATCCAGCACGCCAGCCATCATTCCGAGAGGGAACGGGGCGGGCTGATCGCACGTGGTCTCAAGCACAATCTTCTTCTCGTCCTGGCTCGCCCTGTCGAAGGCGAGCATAATCTCGAGCACGTGGCTGGCCAGGTCGCCGTTGCAGCGATGCTCACGGTTGTTCAGAATAGCCTGCGCCATGTCGGCCACGCCGAGACTGCGACTGTTGTCGGAGTAGATGTGGGTCAACGGCACGTCCTGCCACTCCCGCTTGTCACCGTTGCGCAGAACCCTGACCGGCCCACCGAACGTATTGGGGTCGGGGCAGGTCATAGAGCCCTGATCGCCGTACACTTCCATAGACGGATGCGTGTGGGCAAAGGCCTCAAAGCTGGTGATGACGGTGGCGGTCACGCCGCTGTGAAACTCGACCACACCGGTGAGGTGGGTCGTGACATTGACCGGATACCTGTCGTAGGGCTTGTAGGTATCCTGGTACTGCGGGGCCACTTCACCGGCGAAGGTACGGTACTCCGAGCCCTTCTTCGTCATGGCAACAACGCTCTTGGCCGGACCGAACAGGTGAACCAGCGCGGTGATGTAGTAGGGACCAAGGTCAAGCATTGGACCGGCACCGTAGTCGTAGAAGAAGGGAGCCTGCCCCCACGTCTCCGGGCCGCGGCCCATGAAGATGGCGGTGGCACTAATGGGGCTGCCGATCCAGCCGTCATCGATCAGCTTGCGGCAGGTCTGCAGGCCGCCCCCCAGGAACGTATCGGGTGCACTGCCCACGCGCAGGTTCTTCTCCCTGGCAACCTGGATGACTCTGGCGGCGTCTTCCGCGTCGACCCCAAAGGGCTTCTCCGAGTAGACGTGCTTGCCGGCCTCCAACGCGGCCAGGTTGATCTCGGAGTGCATCAACGGTGGCGACAGGTTGACAACGATGTCGATTGCCGGGTCCGCGTAGATTTCCTCGTTGGTCATCGCCTTGGTGCCGAACTCCTCGGCCTTCTCCCTGGCACGGTCCATCATGACGTCAGCGCACCCCACCACGTCAATGACCGGAAACGTCTTGGCCGCGCTGAGGTACGCACCCGAAATCATGCCGCAACCGATAACCCCAACGCCGATCGTGTCTCTCGTAGCCATCGCCATACTCCTCTACTTGCGCCCCTGCGCGATTCCCTTGGTCGTGAGATAGGTATAACTTTCCTGCACCGCCTTCATCATGTCACCTTCGTAACTGTCCAACTCCACAACGGCGTACTCGAGGTGCTCTGCCACGGCATACGCGCCGAGGAGATCCACTTGACCCGCGCCGGCAGGAAGGAAAGGTGTGGAGTCGCTGACCATGATCTTTCCATCTTCAGTCTCCGCCTCAGTGAACTCACCCTCGGCCGTCACGATACCGTCCTTGAAATGGAGGCAGATACCGCGCGTGCCGATCTCCTTCACGAACTCCGCGGGATCCAATCCGGCGCGGGCCACCCAGAAAAGGTCGGCCTCCCAGAGCACTGTTTCCGGCGTGCCTTCAAGGAAGTACCGGTAGCCGCGTTTACCGTCGATCTCGACCAGGTCCCAGTCATGGTTGTGATACCCAACCCGCAAGCCGTGCGGGTCGGCGTTCTGCGCGGCTTCGCAGTAGAGATCCACCATCGCCCTGACCGCATCCGCGCTCGCGTAGTTCTCCTTGAAGTCCGGCGGGCAGCCGGTGATGACATACTTGTGCCCCAGCATCAGGGCCTCCTCGATCACCCGGTTTTTCTCGGCTCCCACGGGCAGGGCACCGTGGCACGACACCGCCTTCAGCCCCAGCGCGTTGAAAAGCTTGGCGGCCTCGGCAGGCGACGAGCCCGGATAGCCGGCCGGCTCGACGTACTCGAATCCCATCTCCGCAATCGCGCGCATGGTGCCTTCATAATCAGCCGCGGCTTGCTCGCGGACACTGTATAGCTGTACAGAAATTGAAGCTGCCATTACTCACTCCTCAGTCTAGTAAGACCCCATCCGAAAAGGGCTTACATATGCAAAAGGGCCGGAAACAGGAGGTAGGGCCCGCGCTCCGCCGCGGGCCGCGAGCAAGAGATGTGCAACGAAGTGACAGAAGAAGCGAGAATCGCATCCCCGTCGCCGGTCTCGCGCACCCCTTGCGTCCGGCCCGCACGGAGTGCGGACCCTACCAACTCTTTTCGGACGGCCTCTAGGAAGAGGTACCCACACTCGGAAAAGCTCCAAGCATATACAATGGACTCAATCCGTCAATCGAACAGAATCGCAAAACAGCAGTTCTCATTATGGCAGCAGTTCAAGCCGTTCTGTCATCCCGAGCTTGCCGAGGGATCTCCTGATCATCGAAAACACTGGAGATTTACTTCGGCAAGCTCAGCACAGGCTCTCGACTTCGCTCGGAATGACAGATC
>JASLOA010000057.1 GCA_030745755.1 Kiritimatiellia bacterium
GAGGGAGAGCTATGCGGCGGAATGGGGAAAGATCCGACGCTATGGGCTGAATGTAGGGGGCGCTGCTCTGCTGATCGGTCTTGCGGCAATTGTTGAGCCGTGGACAATACGCAACTTCACGCCTCGCATGGATTCCGCAGGTTACTACGTGGCTTTCATGTTTGGGCAGATTCCTCTCTACCTTTCTGCAGCGTTTACACCGTTTCTCTTTCCGCTGATTTCACAGCGATTCGAACGGGGCGAGAATACAGATCGCATGTTGGTGCAGTCGGTTGTGGCCATGCTGTTGATTGGTCTTCCGTTGCTGGTGTTCTTCGTATTTGGCGGAGAGTGGTTCCTGGGGTTGAGGGCGTCGTGGAGCCAGTATACGGACTATGCCCCGCTCCTCTGGAAGATCAGTATCGTCAGCATTCTGCAGAGCGTTATGATGGCGCTCGTGGCTCATGAGAACGCGTGCAGTCGGTTTCGGTATGTAAAGTGGTTCGTGCCGGTGCTGCTGGCGGAGATTGTGCTTCTGTATGGTCTGATGGGGTGGCATGAACTGAGGGGTGTTGTACCGACAGGGCTGTGGGAAGCTGTCCAGGGGGTAGTGCAGCATAAGTTGACATTTGCCGTGTGGATGATGATGGGAACGCGGGCGGTGTTGGTATTGACGGCAGGCCTGTGTTTTCTTCGAGATCCGGCTTCGTCCCGCTGCGCGGAACTACGCCGGGACAAGGAGGGGTAACGGGTGGAAGCTTCGACCATACTGGTGACAGGTGGGGCGGGGTTTGTGGGGTCGAACCTGTGTTTGGCTTTCCGTGAGTTCTGGCCCGAGACGCGGATTGTCGCGCTGGACAATCTGAGACGACGGGGCTCGGAGCTGAATGTTCCTCGTCTGGAGGCGGCAGACGTTGAGTTTGTGCGCGGCGACGTGCGAAGATCCGAGGATCTACAGTTCGAGGACTTGGATCTGATCGTGGAGTGCTCCGCTGAGCCGTCGGTGTTGGCGGGACGCGACGGCGGCACGGACTACGTGGTTCACACGAATCTGCTGGGGACATACAACTGCCTGGAACTGTGTCGGCGCACCGGTGCCGGCATGGTCTTTCTGTCGACCAGCAGGGTCTATCCGATGGGGGCGCTTGGGGGCTTGCCGCTGAAACCTGCGGAGTCACGGTTTGTCCTGCCGGACGGGTATTCCGCTCAGGGCGTTTCGGAGATCGGCATTGCCGAATCGTTCCCTCTCGATGGTGCTCGCTCGCTCTATGGCGCCACGAAGCTTTCCTCGGAACTGCTCATCACAGAATACGTTGAGATGTTTGATCTCCCGATTGTCGTCAACCGGTGTGGCGTACTGACCGGGCCCTGGCAGATGGGCAAGGTGGACCAGGGCGTGGTGGTGCTTTGGATGGCGCGACACATCTTTGGCGGCAAGCTGGACTACATCGGGTATGGTGGCGACGGCAAACAGGTACGGGACATTCTGCATGTACAGGACTTGGCCGATCTGCTTAAGCTACAGATCGACTCGCTCTGTAAGCACAAGGGCAAGACCTACAATGTGGGAGGGGGGCCCGGCATATCGGTGAGCCTGCAGGAACTGACGGATCTATGCCGGGAGATTTCGGGGAAGACTATCGAAATTGGATCGGTTCCTGGGAACCGGGCAGGAGATGTGCCTTGGTATGTAACGGATTCAACGCGGGTCCGCGAAGCCACAGGATGGAGTCCGCAGCATGGGGTGGAGGAGATTCTCAGGGATGTGCATCAGTGGATCTGCGAGAACCGTGAAGAGTTGAAGCCGATATTGGGGTAAAAAGGGTTCCCTGTCTTCTTATGAGTGTGGTGATTGTATCAGGGGCGGCTGGGTTGATCGGGTCGGAGACGGCTCGGTTCTTTGCCGGGAAGGGGCTGGATGTTGTTGGGGTCGACAATGACATGCGGGCGGAGTTTTTTGGGGCTGAGGCGTCGACGGCTTGGAACCGGCAGCGGCTTGAGGCGGATCTGAAGAGCTACACACATGTCGATGAGGATATCCGTGATGCGAACGCGATGAATGGGCTGTTTGAGCGATACGCCGGTGACGTTATGGCCGTGATTCACACGGCAGCGCAGCCATCGCACGACTGGGCGGCGCGGGACCCGATCAAGGATTTTACGGTCAACGCGAACGGCACGCTGGTGCTGCTGGAGTCCACCCGGAAGCACTGTTCGGATGCCGTCTTTGTCTTTACCTCGACGAACAAGGTCTACGGGGATGTGCCCAATTCTCTGCCGCTGGTGGAGCAGGAGATGCGCTGGGAGCTTGATCCCACACATCACTATGCGGAGCACGGGATCGACGAAACGATGAGCATTGACCAATGCAAGCACAGCTTGTTCGGGGCTTCCAAGGTTGCGGCAGATGTGTTGGTGCAGGAATACGGACGCTATTTTGGAATGAAGACGGGCGTATTTCGTGGCGGATGTCTGACGGGGCCGGCGCATTCTGGGACGGAACTGCACGGGTTCCTTGCCTACCTTGCCAAGTGCTGTGTGTCGGGTGCGCCGTATACGGTGTTCGGATACAAGGGGAAGCAGGTACGGGACAATATTCACAGCTATGACCTGGTGAACATGTTCTGGCACTTCGTGCAGAACCCGCGCGTAGGCGAGGTCTACAATGCCGGCGGCTCGCGTCACTCCAATTGCTCGATGCTGGAAGGTATTGCCCTGTGCGAGGAACTGAGTGGGCGCAAGATGAACTACACGTACGTTGATGATAACCGGATTGGGGATCACATGTGGTGGATCAGTGACGTGCGCAAGTTTCAGTCGCACTATCCTGAGTGGGGATACCGCTACGGGCTCCAGGAGATCGTGCAGGAGATAGTGGCAGCGATACAGGAGCGGTCTGTATGAAGCTATCGGTGGTGATACCCGCGCATAACGAAGAGGGCGTCATCGCCGACACCTTGCGGGGGCTCTATGCGGCTTTGCGTGAGGCCGACATCTCGCACGAACTTGTAGTCGTGGACGATAGCTCAACGGACGATACAGCGGATGTCGTGCAGGCGGTAGCAAAGGAAGTGCCGTCAGTCTGCCTGGTGACGAATGCGCCTCCGAACGGATACGGGTTCGCCGTACGATGTGGCATCGATGCTGCACAGGGCGAGTACGTGGCGATCATCATGGCGGATGCCTCCGATGATCCGGCTGACTTGGTCGCGTTCTACCGGAAAGCGGAGGAGGGCTATGATGCCGTATTCGGCAATCGGTTTGCGCGCGAAGGCGAAGTCGTTGACTACCCGTGGTTCAAGTTAATCCTTAACCGCATCACCAATTGGATCATCTGTATGCTGTTTGCAATACGCCATACTGATACGACGAATGCCTTCAAACTCTATCGGCGGGATACGCTGGAAGGTCTGAAGCCATTCCTGAGCCATCATTTCAACCTGACTGTGGAGCTTCCGCTGAAGACTATCGTGCGGGGGTATAGTTATGCAGTGCTGCCGAACCGGTGGTATAACCGGAAACATGGTGAGTCGAAGCTGAAGATTAAAGAGATGGGGAGCCGGTATTGGTTTGTGATCTTCTACTGCTTACTTGAGAAGTGGCTCTCCGTGGGGGACTATCACAGGAAATGAACAAGAACACCTCCTCATCCTTGCCGACCGTCGACACGTCCGAGACGACGAGTGCCTCCTTCTGGATGCGTCACTACTTCAAGGTGTTTCTGGCCGTTTGTTTCTGCGCGTATCTCGGCATTGTGTCCCGTGGGCTGGACGGCCCTATGATGGGGCTGCATGATTTCCGGCAGACACAGACGGCGCTCAGCAGCTATTGGACAATCAAGGAGGGGTTTCGTCTTGATTACATTACACCGGTCAGGGGGGCTCCGTGGTCAATCCCGCTTGAATTCCCTCTCTATCAGTGGATTGTTGCGGGAGTCCAGATTGTCACAGGCGAGGTCCTTCCTTTAGATCTCTGCGGCCGACTCGTGAGCGGGCTTTTCTTCTTGCTGTCGATTCCACCACTGTTCGCTTTGGCGCGCCGTCTGTTGCGGAATCAGGATATGGCGCTCCTGTATGTCGTCTTCCTTCTGCTGAACCCCATTCATCTCTTTTGGGGACGCGGATTCATGATCGAGGCAACCGTTCTCTGCTTTAGCGCTTGGTTTCTCTGGTTTTTTGAACGTACCTTGCGTTTGGGCCGAGTGCGCAACTATGTCGGTGCTATTGTGCTGGGTGTCCTGGCGGCACTCGTCAAGCCTACGACCTATGCCGTATTCCTGTGCGCGGCTTTCTTCTTCTACGCAGCCAGATTTTGGCGTTACGAATGGCCGGAGCGTAACCCGAAGCGGATTGCCCGCTTCTTTCTCAAGGGGTTTTGCCTGACCATATTCTCGCTTGCGGCGGCCTGGCTCTGGACGCACTACTCGGATGGCGTCAAGATGGGACATCCTTACACCCCCCTGATTACCGAAAGAATGCATGGCTGGAACTATGGCACATTGGCGCAGCGGCTCAATTACGACAACTGGTCGAGGATTCTGTTGCACTACAACGGATTTGTCTCCGCCATGTCATCATGGGTCGGACTGCACGGGGCCTGTCTCGCAGTGGGCGCGGCACTGACGATCTGGTTGGTGTTCGCGGGCTATCGGCCATTGGGCGTAGCGACGCTTGCTCTGGTCGTGGTGGGGCCGGCCGTGTTCTTCAACCTCTTCTTCCGGCATGATTACTACCAGATGGCTGTCACCTGGGCCTCGTGCTTCTTCGCGGTACTTCCGTTCGCAGCGGCGATCAAGAATGGTAAATGGACTCGTACCATTCGCTATGTGGTTATCCCGCTTGCCTGTGTCGTACTGGTATCCGGATACATGAAATCCATCTATTACCGAACACAGCATTGGAAGCGCACGGACAACCCGGGGTTCTTCCAGCTCACGGAGTACATCAAACAGGCAACGGATCAGAAGAAGGATATGATCCTTTTCGTGACGCCTGATGGCTGGAACGCCAAGTATGCTTACTACTCGGAGCGAAAGAGCCTGTGTTTTGGTTCGAAATTGACTCGCGATTACTTCGAGGACCCAAAGTTCCTGGCCATGCAAGAGGTCCTCACCAACGACGGTATGCGTCTGCGCGCCATTGTGACGCTTGGTGAAAAGCTCCAACTTACCCCGGCTCTGGCGACATACCTCAAACGCAGGTTCAACACTCCAGGCAAGCGGGCGGTGATGAACGGGCCCGTATTGCTGTTTGATGCTGCGGATGAATAGACGCGGGTCGCGGGTACTCTCGCCCTCTATCGATCTTGTTGAATCAGGGTTAGTCGATCGTGTGGGCTCTGAGCTCGGCTTCGGTTCTCTCGGGAGCCGCTGAGGTCGTGCCTGAACCTGCTGCCGCAGGGCCAAGCGTCCACGACTGCTTGAGGCGGATGCGTTTGGCGTAGGGGCGGGGGTGCGAGAACATCCAGGCGGATACGGTTTGGTTGCCGGACTGCATGCCTACGTAGGCGTTGGGTTCGAATTGCCACACAGTCATGTTGGGAAGAGGCGATCCGCCCTTGTAGTTGCGGTTGGGGTTGCCGCCGGGAAGCGGCTCCTGTTCAAGCTTTTCCCACTCGCCTTTTGATGTAATGTCACCCCACTTGGTGCGCAAGCAGAGGGAGATGAGACTGCCTTGCATAGTGGGGGTGAAGTCTACTTCCCAAGTGTGGTTGCCGGGCTGGATGCTGAGGCGGCGGACGTCGAGTTTGGCTCTGGAGTTCCCTTTGGCGATCTCTACGCCGTCGAGCCAGAGGGTGTATTTTCCCCGCATGTGGGAACCGAGGAGGGCGTGGGTTTCGTTCTCGTGGAGCCAGAGGAGGTCTTTGGCTTGCTGGGCGGCGGGGGGATAGGGGCTCTGGGTTAGCGCTTGGTAGATGGGGCGGACGGCTTCGATGCCTTGGGTTTTCTCGCGGTAGGCGGCGGCGCGGAGGCGGAGGAGGTCGGCCCATGGGTAGCGGGCGTAGCGGGCGGCGAAGAAGTCGCAGCGGGTGGCGGCGTCCGACCAGAGGCCTTCGCGTTCGAGGGTGAAGAGCATGGCCATGAGGCCGGGGAGCTCGAAGCGGTCGGTGGGGCGCTTGAGGAGGGGAGCTTGGTTGGCCGGTAGTGTGCAGTCGTGGGGTCTGTCGGCGTACCAGTATGACACGCTGGACATGTAACCCTTGGCGTGGTTGCGGTCGCCGAACTCTATGCCGACGGTTAGGCTGTCCTCGAAATCTACGGCATCGAGTCCGTGGAAACGGTACTGGTCGGTCCGCATGGCGCCTTTCTCGATCAGGCCGTGGTAGGGAAGGTCAAAGAGGCTGGTGTAGTAGTAGGCGCCGTTGAAGTAGTCCTCCAGGCCGGTGCCAAACTGGCCGGGCTGCTTGCCTTCGTCGGGAAGCACGTACTCGTCGCCCTCGAGAATGGTCCAGGATCCGTCCTGTCCGATCGCAGTCAGGAAGCAGCCGATGTAGTGGCCTGAGCCATCGACCTTACACATCGTGAGCGGCTTGCCGGAGGTGGCGGATGCAGCCCAGTTGGCGTGGAAGTAGCGGGACGAAGGCGAGGGCGATCCGTCTGCGACAGTGACGTTGGTTCTCAACTTCACCGGCACCTTTCCGTCGTTGACGACCGCGATGCGGGCGCTCTTGTGGAAGGGCATGGGAAAGCGGCAGATGAAGGTGTTGTCGAGTCGGGCCAGTGCGAGGGCGGCGTATTCACGGGTGTAGAAGGGGTTGCAGAAGAAGTCGCCGATGGGAACGTCAATGCTGGGGGTGCTGCTGTTGTCCCACCATGCCTTCAGTCGGAGATTGCGAAGCAGTTCGTGTTTGAGCTGGTCGCCGGGAATCGGATCGGTGATTTGGATGGCGAGGGACGCGACTGTTGCCGGTCCGCTGTGCACCAGAAGATCGGTGTTCGAGCCGGGCTCCACTGTCTTGGTTCCATCTGGCAGAGATGAGCTGATGGCTCCAATCGATTGGCGATCTGTGTCCAGCGCGGCATTGGCTGCGACCACAGCATTGCTCTGGGCGGGGGTGAGGGCTGTGGGCCAGGACTCGGAGGGCAGGGAGGGGTCGGTCAGCGTGTAGTTAATGTGGTAGTAGTTACGGTCGTTTGGGTTCAGTCGCTTGGGTACGACCTCGATGCGGAGGTGTTTCGAGAACGGGATGGGAATGGTGCAGTACTTGCCGCCGCCGGAGTTGCCCGCCAGTGGCGGTATGAAGGGGAAGCGGTCTTCGTAGCCAAACAGTTCTCGCTGGGTGAGGTCAAGGCGCGGTTCTGTCTCGCCATCGAAGAAGAACAGCCACCGCTCGGCATAGAAGCTGGCGATCCAGATGCGGGAGACATAGCCGGGGCCATCTACATCCAGGAGCGTGATTCGGCCGTTGGGGTTGGTCTGTTTCCAGACTGACCAGTCCATGTTCCCGCCGCTACGGTCGTAAGAGGTGAGGAGGAAGGATTCTCCGAGGGGGCGTTCGGCGAAGACGTCGAGATCGGTCATGCGTTGGACGAGTGACTCGATCGTGACGGGAGTGTCTGGGATGGGTGTAGGACGGCGGCAGGAGGTCGTGAGGCCCAGTGTCAACATTAGAGCAAGGGTGATGGCGGTGACTGGTAGCGTTCTCATGGATCCGGTTATAGCAGGGATGGGGAAAGGTCGGAAGTCGGAAGTCGGGGCTGTAAGGGTGAGAGCCACGGAAAGCAGTGAAGGCACGGAACGGAATGGGGGATGGATGGGAGATTCTCGCGCAAAGACGCGAAGGCGCAACGGGGGGGGAGTGGGAAACAGCCGAACAGCCGAACAGCCGAACAGATGAACATGGATCAAGGCAGGTCTTGGACCAGTGGCCGGCAAGTCTGGATGAAACGCTCGGCGCGTGTGATTTCCTCGTGTACTTGAGTTTCGGTAAAGGACACGGTCGAGGTGTAGTCGCTCAGTTCCCGGTAGGTTTCCAAGTGGGCCAGCAGAGCAGCCGCATCATCCGACAGGGGCCCGTCTTTCACGAAATGGAGGCTGAAGAGCTGAATCGTGCCGCGGTGCGTCTTTGCCTCAAGCCCTTTTGTCAACAAGACGGCGCGAGCCCAGTGATACGCGGCATAGTAGGCGCGGGAGACGGCATCGCGAAGGAAGCCGTTCGCGACCAGGCACTGAGCCGCCGCGAGGGACTCGTTCCCGTGTTGAATCTCGTCGCGGGCGTTGGCCTGGGCGTTGTCTTTAGTCATAGGTCTTTCCCTTCCCGATCAACTTCTATGGCAAAACGACGCTCCCGGTCGCGGAGATGGATGTAATCAGCTTCCGCCATGAACACCGGTTGCAGGAGCAATCCCGAATCCAGAAGGCCCATCTTCACGGCGCGGTTGACAAGCCATTCCGAGTCATCGCCGGAGACCCGGTCGAAGAGGACGAGTATGTCTATATCGGACTCTGGCGTCCAGTCCCCTCGCGCGGCCGAACCGTAGAGACGCACGGCACGAACACGACTGGCGAAATGGGCGCGTACATCCGCGGCGAATCGTTGCGCCAGGCTTCTTGCATGCGCGACAGTGTCCGGCACCGAAGTTGCTGTCGTAGCGCTCATGCAGTCATGATGCCACCGGTAGGGGCATGCTTCAAGCTCGGATAGGGACCTCTTTGTATAGCCACCGGGGCAAGCCCGGTGGGGGGCGAGGGGTGGGCGAATGATCTAGGGCAGGGCCAGGGAGAGGACGAGGGGGGGGGTGAGGAGGCTTAGGAGGGTGCTTAGGGTTCTGGTGCTGGCGGCTATGTTGGGGTCGCCGTCTTACGCGGGCTGAAGGACTTTCTGGTCCACATCGAGGACGTACGAGAGAATGGTGCGGATATCGAAGCGTTTGGAGGCGTCCAGGATCTCGATTCCGACGAGGTGGCCGTCGGCTGTTGTGTCCAAGTTCACGCCTTCGCTCAACTCTGAGACACCGTCCGGAGTTTCGTCTCCCAAGCGCAGATAGATTGCGTCGACGTCCTTATCGTAGTGTACCTTCATTGCTTTCCCTTCTTGACCGGGTATGCCGTGATCACCACAGTACTTTCGTTCTGCACCTCGTATACAACCTTGATCGGGTACTTATGCTCTGTCAAGCGGCGTGTGATGGCCTGCCGTCCCAGAGTGTCGGTCGACGGCAACATGCCTGCCACGTCATCTTGACTTATCTTGTATAGCCGCATCCTTCTCTTGGCGTGCCTGGAGAAGAGTATCTGTGCCATGAATCACTCCCGATGCACTACATTATGTTCTGAGACTGAATGGATGTCGACAAAATGATCGCGTGCGTGCGCGTGGCTCTGATCTTTGGCGGGACGCGGCTCGCTGGGACCACGCCCTACCTGATGGGGTTATGGCAGGAGTTTGGGGAGGTCAGAGCGCAAGGGAGAAGGCCAGGGGGAGGGTTAGCCCTTTGTGCTGAAAGGTAGACGGGCGAGGCGGGTGTTGATGGCGGTTAGGTCGAAGGCTTCGGGGTCGAAGTCTTCGTCGAGCCATTCGGTCAGGTCTCTATGGCTGGGGTGTGTGGGGTCGGATAGGGCTTCGAGTAGGCCTTCGTAGGCCCACGGGCCGCCGCAGTCTTCGGGCGGGCAGGCGCGTTTGCCTTTGATGCAGCGGGGGTAGATGGCTGTTTTGTCAACGGGCAGAATCTTCTCCAGTTTGATCTTGTGTTTCCAGCTGTCGCCGAAGTCGTAGGTGTAGGTGAAGGTGCTGCCCTCGCGGCCTATGACGGCATGCAGCGGGATGTCAGTGATGGAGTCCGGGCCGCTGAGGTCGAACGGGTCTTCGTCTTCCATAGGACCGTAGCTCAGGCCGTGGATCTCGAAGCTGTGCAGGTGCGCATTGTCCCAGTCCATGGCGTTCTGGATGATGGTGTGCAGCTCGGCCAGCGTGGTGGTGTTCATGACGAGGATCCGGCGCCAGATCGGGGGGCGGATGTCTGCGATGTCAATTCGGAGTTGATAGACCTCAGGTGCCGTCGGTGTGTCGTCGGGACGCCACAGTTCGAGCTGGGGTGGGGTGTCGGGGTCTATGGCGGCGCTGAGCCGGGTTAGGACTTGCTCTGAATCCTGCTCGATCATGCCGATGGTTTCTTCCATCTTGCGAATCTCTTTGACCGGCGCGCCCTTGTCGCGGTGTAGCATGTCAAGCACCTGCGAGAGAATGCCGCCGATGGAGGCGAGGTGGACGGAGTCCTCTTGCGGGAGGTCAATGGGTGAGATTTCCTGTCGATCACATTCGCGCAGCCAGGCGACCTGGCTATCGAGCATGGCCAGGATGCGTGATCGCAGTGGGGCGATCTTCTGGTCGTGTGCGGGATCGAATTCGCGCTTCACGCGGTTCCACAAGGCGGTGAAGTGCTCATGGAAGGCGGCTTCCTGGCGTTCGTCGTAGAACTCGAGTCCGTAGCGCCCCTCCAGGATCCGGCTCAGGACCTTGGCCGGATCGTTGCCGCCGCGCGATACCTCATCGTGCATATAGGCGGCAATTTCGTCGGCCGAGACGGTCAGGCCGGTTTCGCCGAGGATGGCCTCCAGCGAGTCGCAGCGTCCCGTTGGCATGGCACTGGCTTCCGCCCTATCAGCCATACCCTCAAACATGTCCTCCATGCCGTCGTCTTCGGCGCGCTGCTGTCGCAGTTTGTATCTGCCGAGATATATTCGATCGCGCCGGAGATGCCGAAGAACGCGAGGTAGAGCAGCAGTTCCCCCATGGGTTGGCGGAAGGTCCGGGTGGGCACAACACTGCCGTCAGGCAGCGCGAGGCGGCATTCGGCCGGATGGATAGTGCGGGCGAGGAATGGCAGGAAGCGATGGCCGGGAACGAGGATGCCTTCCTCGATCTCAGCGGGCTGAGGGACTATGAGAAATTGGGTGCCGGCGAAGAAGATATGTTTTGGGGTATAGCGTTCATGCTCGTCATCGAGCAGAAGCCAGTCGCAGTCATCGAGAGCGCTGTCGATTGCCAGCCACGGTTCGGAGGGGGGATCAGTCAGCTTGCCGAGGATGGATGGGAAGGCATCTTCGGCTGTGAAGGTGGCGGTGGCGGAGCGGGCAAACGCCAGGACGGCGTCATCGAGTGTTATCGGGGTTTTGATGGGTGCAATCATGGGATAGTCCTTCGCATGAAGTCGTCGAATAGGGGGACGGTGAAGGCGGTCTCTCCGTGACTGGGGCTCCAGATCATGCCTTTGGCGATGAGCTGTGCGCGGGTTGGTGCGAGTGAGGAGACGGCACGTTTGAGCACATCGGCAATGTCTCCGGAACGATGTGGGCCTGGCCCAAGTTCGGCCATGGCACGAAGATAGCTCTTCTCGAGGGGCGTCAGGCGGTCGAAACGTACGCGGAAGAAACTCTCATCCAATTCCGCCAAGGCAATGTTGGAAGCGGCCTGGACGTCATGGAGGGTGATGGGTGATGTCTGTGCCTGATCCCACGCATGTTTGCCCCATTCCTGGAGGAAATAGGGGTAGGCTTGAGTCTCTTCCACAATGCGATCGAGCGCCTTGTCTTCAATGCCGACACCTTGGTCGTCGATCGGTTTATGGATGGCCCGTCGTGCGTCCGAAGGTGCCAGGGGGCCGATCTCGGGAAATGCAAAGAGGCGCTCCGCGTATGACCTGGCTCTTCCCATGCGTGCTCGGAGCTGTGGTAGGCCGGCGCCCACGAGAATGACGGGTAGCTGTAGTTGAGAGATTCGGTGCAATGCGGTAATCAAGGCGGCCAACTGGTCCTCTTTTACGTACTGCAATTCATCGAGAAAGATGGCAAGCGATGTATCGGCTTGACGCGCGGCGATGGCTGTCGCCTGTAGGAGTTCCTGTAGGTCGTGTTCGAGATCCCCATTGTCGGCCAGCCCGGGTTCAGGCCCAACGTCGAGCCCCACTTCGATGTCCCGGTACTTGACTTTCATAGCGCCCACGAAGCCTGCCAACGCGCGAAGTGCCCGCTGTGAAAGATCTCTAGCCTGCTCATGTTTTGAAAGTTTGAGCAGGACAAGGCGCAGTTCGGGCGCCAGGAGCGATGGCAGCGATCTATCCTCGGGGGCTTCAGCCCTCACGGTTTGGACTCCTGTTCCCTCCGCATCCTGTCGCATGCGCTCCAGCAGAACAGTCTTGCCGACTCCGCGGAGTCCCAGCATCAACACGCTCTGGGCCGGTCGACCAATTCGTGTACGCTCGATCGCTATACGGATCTTTTCGCGGATATCGTCTCGCCCTGCAAGTTCAGGCGGTGGTGTGCCTGCCCCGGGAGCGAATGGATTGCTGACAGGGTTCATGAGAGCAATATATGGGGAGATTATAGAAATTACAAAATATTTATAACTTCGCTAATATGTGCATAAACCACGCATTCCTTGTGGGGTATGATCCTCTGCGCCAAGGCTTCCGAGGACAAGTCGGAAGACGGGTGTGGCTGCCCTTTGGGGTTGGGGAAGATGGCGCTGTGTCCCAGGCATTCTGCCTGGGCTATGGTGTTCGACCCCGTTGGGGTCGGTGGAGGAAACAGGCCGCGTATCCGCAGCAACGGCCAAGGGGAGAGGCAATGATGGACAGAAGAACTATAGCGCCAGGGAGAGTGCCAGGGGGAGGGTGAGGAGGCTTAGGAGGGTGCTTAGGGTGATGGTGCTGGCGGCTATGTTGGGGTCGCCGTCCAGTTCTTCGACGAGGATGAAGGAGGCTATGGCGGTGGGGGCGGCCATTAGGATCAGGGCTACGGCGGTTTCGGTGGGGCCGGCGTTGAGGATGCGGGCGAAGAGGATGGTTAGGAGGATGGAGAGTAGGTTCTTCATGCAGGCGGCGATTGAGGAGGGGATGGCGGCTTGAAGGCTGCGGGTGTCGGCGAGGCCGCAGCCTACGCAGAGCAGGGCGAGGGGGAGGGCGGGTCCGCCGAGGAGCTCGAGGGTGCGGAGCAGGATTAGAGGAAGGTCCACGCCGTTGGCGGCGATGAGTCGGTTCCAGGCGAGTCCGGCCAGGCAGGCGAGGATCAGGGGGTTCGTGGAGAGCTTGAGCAGGAGTCTGCGCTTGAGTCCTTTCCCGCCACTGTGCGCGGCAATTACGTGTGCGATGCTGGGGATCAGGTTGTAGAGGATAATGAGGGGTCCTATCACGAGTGCCGCAATGGCTTCGGCGGACTGGCCTTGCGGGTGCGTGCTGAACGCAAAGATGACGATGGGGAGTCCCACGTAGGCCAGGTTGCCTCGCATGGTCACGTGCATCATGGTTACGGCCCGTGTTGGCGGTAAGCGTATGGCGAAAGCAACGGCGAGGCCCACCACGGCGAGTGAGAGTGTGACACCGGTGCAGAGTGCAAGGGTGGAAAGCGCGGATCCCATATCGGCTTCGGCCAGGCCGATTTTGAGGAAGAGCAGGGGGGGGAGGGCGATCCAGTAGCAGTAGCGGCTCAGGATGCGGGGTGCTTCACCTGCCAGGAACCCGCCGCGCCGGAGAATGGCGCCGAGGAGGATGAGGAGGAAGACGGGGGCGAGGATGGAGAGCGTGTGCATGGGGGTACTATAAGGTCGGAAGTCGGAAGTCGGAAGTCGGAATGAGGGAGGGAGAGGTCAGGGGAGATTGTAGCGCCGAGACAAAGCGCCGAGAATTTAGTTCGCTTGCGCGCCTTCCCTTCTGCGGTTGCCTCCTGCTGGTCTGCTACAGGGAGAGCCGTAGGTAACCAATATCTCGGCGCTTTGTCTCGGCGCTAAGTTCTCTTCTATGTTTGGGTCACCTTCTTGGTCAGGTGTTGTTGCACGGAGGGGGGGACGAATTCGCTGGTGTCGCCGCCTAGTTGAGCGACTTCGCGTACGGTGCTGGAGCTGACGTAGCTGTGGATTTCCTTGGGCATCATGAAGAGGGTTTCTATCTGGGGGGCGAGCTTGCGGTTGGTCAGGGCCATCTGGAACTCGTATTCGAAGTCTGAATAGGCGCGCAGGCCGCGGATCAGGATGCCGGCGTTCTTGCGGCGGGCGTAGGTGACGAGGAGGTCGTTGAAGGTGTCGACTTCGACGTTGTCGAACTGCTGTGTGACCTCGCGCGCCATGGCCAGGCGCTCCTCGGTGCTGAAAAGGGTCGATTTCGGGGTGGACTCGGCCACGGCGAGTACGACTTTCTCGAATATATCGGATGAGCGCTCGATGAGATCGAGGTGTCCGAGTGTGATGGGGTCAAATGTTCCGGCGTAGACTGCGGTTGTTCTCATGGGTGTGTCCTTTCCATCTTCTGCGGCTGCCTGGTGCGAGCCTTGGCCTTTCGGGTCTTCCCTCGCGCATTGTCCGCCGCAGATTGAAATCTGAAGGGCTTCCTTGTGGAGGAAGATCTTTGACTCCCACCGGATAAACCGGTGGGGGGTCAGAGGAAATGCTCGTGCTCCCAGCGGGTAAACCGGCGGGGGGTCAGAGGTTCAGTCGTTGTCAGCGAGTGCAAATGCGCGTATTCGTGTTCTCCCGTATTCCCTGTCGGTGATGGTCTGCCAGCCTTCTGGGGGCTCCTCCTTTGAGGCACGGCGTCCACCGGCTGATTCATACACGAAAATGCCATCGTTGGCCAGCACCTGTCCTGTGCGAATAAGCTCAAGCAGGTCGGTGAGCGGATCCTGTTCGCCTGCGCGGGCGTCGGTGTAGGGTGGGTCGGCGTAGATGATGTCGTAGGGAGGGCGGTCGGTGGCGCGTCGCAGGAAGCGGATGGCGTCGTCGGCAACGATGCGGCTGGTGTGGCTGTCGATCAATTCCGCATTGGCGCGAAGGATGGCAAGCGTTTTGCGGTCGCGCTCGACCCAGGTTGCCTCGGCGGCGCCGCGACTGAGCGCTTCGAGGCCGATGGCGCCGGAGCCTGCGTAGAGATCCAGAACCCGGGCGTCGGGGATGCGGGACATGAGGATGTTGAATACAGCCTGGCGCACCATGTCCTGCGTGGGGCGCACGCCCGACTTGGGGGTCCGCAGATTCCTGCCCCTGTATTGGCCTCCCGTGATTCGCATGGTTGGGACTATATAAAAGGAATAGGAGAGTAGGGAAGAGAAGACTGCCCGCAGATCGCGCAGATGCACGCTGATGGGAGAAGAGAAGGGAATGGAGCTGGGACGAAGTGAAATGGCAGAATCCTTCGAAAACGAACTGGAGATGCCTCGACTTCGCTCGGCATGACAGAAAACCTCAGGAACGTGTCATCCCGAGCGAAGTCGAGGGATCTCCTATCAGCTGAGCGCGTAAGAAATGGGGAATGTCCACCTCAATCCCAGCTTGCTGGGGGTGAGGCGGCGTTGTAGATTGGGGGTATGGAAGCGATTTTATTGGCGCGGTTGGCGGAGGGGGGGGAGCAGTTCAAGGGGGAGGACCCGGCGGAGGTGCTTGAGCTGGAGCCGGATGACGCGGTGGTTTCGGTTGGACCGCTGCGGTATGACGTGATGGTGGCTTCGTTGCCGGGGGATGAGCTGTTGGTACGGGGTAAGGTGGGCTGTGAGGTGGTCTTTCGCTGTGCGCGATGTGCCCAGTCGTTCACGCTGGAGGTGACCGAAAATCCCTATGTAAGGTCGTATGAACTCCAGGATGAAACCGAATCTGTGGACTTGACCCCCGATATGCGTGAAGCTACACTCCTCGCCTTTCCTGCATATCCGGTCTGCAAATCGGAGTGTTTGGGACTTTGTTCGAAGTGTGGGAAGGACCTGAACCAGGGCCTGTGTGAGTGTGTGCCTGAACCGGACGCTCGCTGGGGTGGGCTGGATGGACTAGAGATTTAGGGGGATAAGATGGCAGTACCGAAAAGAAAATCATCGAAGAGCAAGATTCGCATGCGTAAGGCGTCGCATAAGACGACCGTGAATCCTGCCAAGCCCTGTCCGGAGTGTGGCGCTGCACAGCAGCCGCACCGCGCCTGTCCTTCCTGCGGTTACTACCGCGGCCGGCAGGTGGTTTCAGTTTCGGCAGAGTAATGACTCTCTGGAGTGCGGCGGCTTGAGGCCGCTTTCCGCAAAAGGGAAAAGCGGCGTCAAGCCGCCGCACTCCAAAAGCTGCGTTACGGCAGCAAAGCGAAGCCTCCAACACAATCCCGGGAGAGACAGGCATGCGGATTGCGGTAGATGCCATGGGCGGGGACCATGCTCCTCGTGAGATCGTGCGTGGAGCGGTTGATGCTGCGCGGCGACTGGACGGGGTCACCCAGATACTCCTGGTGGGACTTGAGGACGCCGTGCGCGCGGAGCTGGCCGAGCTTGGCGATATTCCCTCGAAGATCGAGGTGGTCCACGCGTCCCAGGTCGTCGACATGCACGACAAGCCGGTGGACGCTCTGCGCAAGAAGAAGGATTCTTCCATTGCCCGCGCGGTTGACCTCGTAAAGGAAGGCAAGGCCGACGCCGTGGTATCTGCCGGCAACACCGGTGCGGTGATGGTTTCGGCCACGCTCAAGCTCCGCAAGTTGGAGGCGGTTGAACGCCCGGCTATTGCGACTGTCATGCCGACGCAGAATCGTCCCTTTGTGTTGCTCGATGCTGGCGCCAATACCGACTGCACACCGAAGTTTCTTACCCAGTTTGGCGTGATGGGACACGTCTACTCAAAGCTGATCCTTGGCCAGGAGAGCCCTGCTGTTGGACTACTCAGCATTGGTGGGGAAGAGGTCAAGGGTAACGATGTGACGCGCGAAACCTTCAAACTCCTGTCCGACTCCGGTCTCAACTTTAAGGGTAACGTAGAAGGTCACGACCTGTTCGAAGGCGAAACCGACGTGGTTGTGTGTGACGGATTTGTCGGGAATGTGGTTCTCAAGACCGCCGAAAGTGCGAGTGTTGCGATTGGCCATTGGCTTAAGACGGAGTTCAAAAAGAACCCGATCCGCATCCTGGGAGCCATGCTTCTCAGCGGTGCATTGCGCACAATGAAGAAGCGGATGGACCCGGAAAGTTATGGCGGTGCGCCGTTGCTAGGCGTGAACGGGGTGTGTATCATCACGCATGGATCTTCGAGCGGCAGAGGAATCTATCATGCCATTCGCGTGGCCAAAGATTCGGTAGTAGGGCACTTGAATGACGCGATAGTGGAGAAGATTAAGGAATCAGAAGGGCAGGCAGTATAATGGGACGTGCAGTCAAGATCTCAGGTACCGGTTCCTATCTTCCCGAGAAGGTTATGACGAATTACGATCTTGAGAAGATCGTTGATACGACGCACGAGTGGATCCACACGCGGTCGGGTATTTCCGAGCGGCATATTGCGGCGGATGATGAGGCGACGTCACACATGGCTGCCGCAGCCTCGCGCAATGCACTTGAGGCAGCGGGGCTCAAGGCGGAAGACCTGGATATGATCATCGTGGGCACCATCACCCCCGACATGGTCTTCCCGAATACCGCTTGCTTTGTGCAGGATCAGATCGGAGCCAAGAACGCTTTCTGTTTTGATATCGAAGCTGCCTGTTCCGGGTTTCTGTACTCCCTGGATGTTGCCAAGAATTACATCGCCAACGGCGCGGCGGAGCATGTGCTTGTCATCGGGGCAGAGAAGCTGAGCAGCATCACGGACTGGGAAGATCGCGCGACCTGCGTGCTGTTCGGTGATGGTGCAGGGGCGGTGATTCTGGGTGCGGCTGACGAAGGAACGCGCGGCATCATGGCCAACGTCATGGGGTCGGACGGTAGCTTGTACGAGCTGCTGAACGTCCCGGGTGGTGGGAGCCGCTTTCCCGCGAGTCACCAGACGGTTGACGATCGTCTGCACTATATGAAGATGACCGGGCGCGAGGTGTTTAAGCATGCGGTGCGCTGCATGTCTGACGCGGCAGTGAAGGCGCTGGACAAGGCCGGCCTGACGGTTGCCGATGTCAAATGCATCATTCCCCACCAGGCCAATGCCCGCATCATCAATGCCATTGCGTCACGCTTGAAGACGGAAGAGGGCGTGGTGTATATGAACCTGGAGCGGGTCGGCAATATGTCGGCGGCCTCGGTGCCTGTGGCGCTGGACGAGGCGGTGCGTGAAGGGCGGATCAAGCGCGGGGATATTGTTTTGTTTGTGGTGTTTGGTGGAGGATTTACTTGGGGGGCGTCGGTTCTCGAATGGTAACGGGCGCTCCGGCCGGGAGGAAGGCCCCATGGCTGGAGAGCGTGGAATACCACGCTCAAAGGCCTGCGGGACCTTCCTCCCGGCCTCCGCTGGGGCTATTTCCTTCGCTGAGAGTATACGGCCTTCTGGTTGCGACTGGGTGACTTCGCTGGGGGTTCTGTTGGACCGCCGCTAGGCCTGCGCTGTTGCTATGTTGCGGCTCTGTTGGGGTGGAGTTTTTTTTTGAACAAAAGGTAGGGGGAGTAGACATATGAGTACGGCATTGATTTTCTCGGGGCAGGGCGCCCAGTCGGTGGGGATGGGTAAGGATTTGGCGGAGAAGTATCCGGTTTGTGCGGAGCTTTATGCCAAGGCTGATGATGTTATTGGTTATGAGCTTTCGAAGATCTGTTTCGAGGGACCGGATGAGGAGCTGACGAAGTCGAATCACTGTCAGCCTGCCATTTTCGTGACGAGTGTGGCCTGTGCCAAGGCCTTGGAGGCTGAATCTGCGGCTCCTGAAGCCATTGCGATGGCCGGGCTGAGTCTGGGTGAGTGGACGGCGCTGCATATGGCTGGCGTATTGAGTTTTGAGGACACGGTTAAGGTTTTGGAAGCCCGTGGACGCTTTATGCAGGAAGCGTGCGATGAGCAGGCGGGTGGCATGGTCAGTATCATTGGTCTGGCGCGGGAGCAGCTCGATGCCATCTGCGCCGAGACGGGCGTGACTGTGGCCAACCTGAATTCTTCGGCCCAGACGGTGTTGTCCGGTGCGAAGGCGGGCATTGAGCAGGCTGAGGCCCTGGCGACAGAGGCGGGTGCGAAGCGTGCGATTATTCTGAACGTGGCAGGTGCGTTTCATTCGCCGCTGATGGCTTCGGCCGCGACGAAGCTGGACGAGGTGTTGGCGGGTATCACGTTCAATGAGCCGACGGTTCCGGTGCTCTCGAACGTTAAGGGCGAGCCGCACGCGGGTGCGGATGCGATTCGGGCCAACATGATCAGCCAGGTGACGGATTCGGTGCTGTGGCTCTCCTGTGTGGAGTGGCTGCAGGCGCAGGGCGTGGATCGTTATGTTGAGTGCGGGCCGGGGAAGGTGTTGACGGGGCTGATCAAGCGGATTGCGAAGGGTGCGACGTTGGATAATGTGAATGATGTTGTGTCTGTAGAGAAGGCGTTGCAGTCGGGTTAGACGCACGCTCCGGTCTGGACAAGGGTTCCTCGGCTGGAGAGCGTGGAATACCACGCTCAAAGGCCTTCGGAACCCTTATCGAGACCTCCGCGAGGAACAGGATATGAGGCGGTCTGCGTGACCTCTTCCTTGGCATCCGGTTTGGTGTTAGGCTGTTTTTTCGCTGGTGGTGGATGGGGCTGGCCTCGACATTCACTGGTGGAGTTGGGTAGATGGTTGAGGGAGGAGTATGGATATGGGTGCTTTAGACGGTAAGGTGGCGATTGTTACTGGGGCGGCGCGTGGGATTGGTGCGGCTATTGCGGTTCGTTTGGCGAACGAGGGTGCTGACATTGCGTTGTGTGATCTGCAGGAGGATTGGTTGGCCGAGACGGCCGAGGCGATCAAGTCCGCGGGGCGCAACGTGGGCTGTTTCAGTGTAGATGTCAGCGATTCCGATGCTGTGAACGAGGTTGTGAGTAAGATCGTGTCTGCGCACGGCGGTGTGGACGTGTTGGTGAACAACGCTGGGATTACGCGCGATACGCTGATGATGCGGATGTCGGATGAGGACTGGGATGCGGTTCTGAATGTAAACCTGAAGGGAACCTTCCTGTTTACGCGCGCCGTGGCACGGCCGATGATGAAGAAAAGGGCCGGTACAGTGGTCAATATCGCGTCGATTATTGGCTTGATAGGCAATGCCGGTCAGTGTAACTATGCCGCGTCAAAGGCGGGGGTTATAGCGCTCACGAAGTCTTCTGCTAAGGAAATGGCCTCGCGGAATATTCGAGTGAACGCTGTGGCACCTGGTTTCATCCAGTCGAAGATGACCGATGCACTGTCAGAGGACGTCCGAGATAAGATGATGGAGAACATTCCGATGAAACGTTTCGGAACGCCTGAAGACGTAGCAGATGTTGTGATGTTCCTCGCGGGGGACAAGTCCGGTTATATGACCGGACAGGTTCTTACCGTGAGTGGCGGAATGGTAATGTAGAGTCCAACCTATAGAAGGAGTAATAACATGGCTCTTGAAGACAAAGTCAAAGAGATCATCGTAGAGCAGCTGGGTGTTAACGCGGACCAGGTAACCGGCAACGCCTCGTTCATCGAGGATCTGGGTGCAGACTCGCTCGATACAGTCGAGCTGGTCATGGCGTTCGAAGAAGAATTCGGCGCTGAGATTCCTGATGAGGACGCTGAGAAGCTCACGAGCGTGGGTGCTGTCATCAGCTACCTCAAGGAAAAGGGCTTTGACGCCTAATTGATTGACGTTGGAGTAGCCGGAAGAGTCTGAATGGGCTCTTCCGGTTGTTTCGTTTCGGGGGATTCCCCTAGAGGGCCTGTTGGCCACAAGGAGATCCCTCGACTTCGCTCGGGATGACAGGCTAGAAATTATAGAGTTTTCTGCGGAACTGTCATGTCGAGCTTGTCGAGACATCTCCTCATAAAGCATCTTTTCGATTTGAGCAACATGCCGTAAAGACTACTCTGTAAACTTTGCCGTTAACTGTTTCGAAGTAGTTCACGGCAAAGTTTACGGTATAGTTTGAAGAGCGTGCTTTCAGCGTGTGGTAGGGAAGCGAAAGGAACAAGACAATGAGACGTGTAGTCATTAGTGGACTGGGTGTGGTGTCGCCTCTGGGCTGTGATATGCCGGCGGTGTGGCAGAAGCTGCAGGCTGGAGAATCGGGTATTGGCCCGATCACGAAGTTCGATGCAACGGATTTCGCCAGCAGGATCGCCGGTGAGGTCTCAGATTTTGATCCGAGCGTGGCGGTTGACCGCAAGGCACAGCGTCGCATGGACGAGTTCTCTCTGTTTGCCCTGGTGGCAGCCAAGTCGGCGGTCGAGGATTCGGGGATTGATTTCACAGCAGAAGATCCGACCCGCATGGGTGTGATCGTCAACTCGGGCATCGGCGGTCTGCAGACTCTCGAAGTGCAGCAGAAGAGCATGCTGGAGCGTGGTCCGAGTCGCTGTTCACCTTTCATGATTCCGCAAATGATCATCAACATGGCCGGTGGCCTGATTGCGATTGAGTACAACTGCCAGGGACCGAACTTCGCGGTTGTGACGGCCTGTGCCTCGGCCTCTCACGGTATCGGCGAATCGCTGCGCCTGATTCAGCACGGCGATGCCGATGTCATTATCAGCGGCGGAACCGAGGCTTCTGTATGCAAGCTGGGTGTCGGTGGTTTCTGTGCCATGCGCGCATTGAGTACGCGCAATGACGACCCGACCGCGGCCAGTCGTCCGTTCGATGTGGATCGTAACGGGTTCGTGATTGCTGACGGTGCGGCCATCCTGGTTCTTGAAGAGCTGGAACATGCCAAGGCGCGCGGCGCCACCATCTACTGTGAGCTGGCCGGCTTTGGAATGAGCTGCGATGCGTTCCATATCACGGCGCCGTCCGAGGATGGCGATGGAGCATCCCGCGCCATGAAGAACGCCATGAATGACGCTGGTGTGACGCCGGAAGAGGTAAGTTACATCAATGCCCATGGTACAAGCACGCAGCTCAACGACATCATGGAGACCAAGGCGATCAAGGGCGCGCTGGGAGAAGCCGCCAAGAACGTGATGGTCAGTTCGACCAAGTCTATGACCGGTCACATGCTCGGTGCGGCCGGTGGTTTCGAGGCCGCCGCGGTTGCGCTGGCCCTGCGTGACCAGGTGGTTCCGCCGACAATCAACCATCATAATCCCGATCCGCAGTGTGATCTGGATTACGTACCTCTCGAGGCGCGTAAGACGGACGTGAACGTCTGCCTGAGCAACTCGCTCGGCTTCGGTGGGCACAATGCGTGTGTGGCATTCAAGAAGATGTAGGGATTGCTGGCCAAGAAAAGCACCACGGAGGCCGAGGGTCTCTGTGGTGTTTTTTTTTATGCCTCCGGGGTCAAAGTGTGCGCCTGTCCCGCGACGCTGTGTCGCGGGAGCCGGAGATCTTGGTTTCCTACGACGCAAGGTCGTAGGGGAACAGTGCTCCGCACGAGGTCGCAGGGGAACAGTGCTCGGCACGAGGTCGTAGGGGGACAGCGCTCGGCACGAGGTGAAGACTCTCTGCCTACTCCTCCGCCGGAAAGACTGACATGCCCTTCTTGATCTTGTCGGCTCCGCTGAGTGGGGTGAGGTAGGTGATCTTCTCTTTGACCTTGCCGGCTTTGGCGGTCGCGACGGTGGTCATTTCGCTGTCGAGTACTTCGCCGTTGTCTTCGTCCACGAGCTCTTCGATCTCACCGATCGCAAACTCGGTTCCCTTGGTGACGCCTTCGCGGGACCCGCGGTTCATGATGACCTTATCGCCCTTGGCCATCATGATGCTGCCCTCCCAGGGAATGTCCTCGAGTTGCTCAACCAGGAATTGGAGGCCCTGTCCCACGGCATCTTCACATGCCTTGCCGACATTGTCCTTCTTGAAGCCGGCCAGATCGCCGCGCAGGCCCCCGAGCTTGGAGCCGTGGTAGCCGACAGACAGGCCCTTGCGCCCCGACTTTCCGACCAGCTTGGTGGAGGCCGCCACCTGGCCGGTTTCCGAGTCCACCACGTACATGGTGATATTGACTTCGGCGTTATCCTTGCTTCCGCCGAGGCTGATTCCTTTGAAGCTGAATCGTCCTTTGCCCCCAGTGGTACTGGACTGGACGTGTGTGATTTCGCCTTTGACCAGGAGTTGGGCGGGTGTCATGCGGCCTATCTTGGGGGCTTTCTTGCCGCCGGCAACGCGTCCGCTGGAGGCGAAATCCTGTTCGGCCATGGCCTCGGCCCGCATTTCCTTGTCGCCCAGCACGATGAACCAGCCGGACTGCTGGAGGGCATCGGTCAGGATGGAGGTGAATCCATCACCGATGCTCCATTGCCCGTGCCAGCTGGCCTTGTTCTTGAACGAGCTCACGGTGATCGAGTAACGGAGGTTGCCCTCGTTCTCCGGGATGCCGGCCTGGCAGACTGCGGCGAGGGTGAGAAGGGCGAGGGTGGAAAGGACGAGTTTCTTCATGGCGGATGCTCCTGTGTGATGGGTTGCTCGAGTGAGTCCATGCTAGCGGAATGGAAGAGGGGGCGCAACCGCAGATTGCTGAAGTCATGCACCTGTCCCGTTGAACGTCCTCTTTCTGAACACTCCGTTGTCTTTGACAGGATTAACAGGATTAACAGGATAGCGCGCTTCGCGCGGGGAGAGTTTCGACGAATCCACTGTGGTGAGCTCCCCACCCAGAGATCCTGCGAGACCAATTCCTTGGCGGTCACCGATCGCCCATCCAGTTCATCCTGTTGATCCTGTCAGAAAATGCGAAGCGGGTAAGCCAAGGTTAGCTAAAGTCATGCGTTGTCCCGCTCGGGCCCTGCCGCAGCAGCGCGTGCGCGATCTGCGGGCAGATTCCTCTTCGTCCTCTCGTCCGGCTTCGCTATCCTGCAGTCACGATGCACGGACTTGATTCATTGCTCTCGAACCGAACACAGCTGCGTGTACTGCGCGTACTGTTCGAAGCGGAAGTGCCCATGACGGGGCGCGCTGTGCAGCGTGCAGCGGGGCTCTCGAACAAGGTGATAATGGATGCGTTGCATAATCTCGTGGAGCTGCGTGCGCTGCATGTTAAACCACACGGTCGCGCTCAGCTCTACGAGATCAACCGTAACCACTACCTGGTGGATCGAGCGCTGCAGCCGGCTTTCGCGGCTGAGGAGCACTTCTGGGAAGATGTGGCTCGTACGATCCGGCGTATCATCCGCCCACGTCCGATTGCGGCCGTGGCAACGGGGCCGTTGGCGCGCGATGAGACCCAGTACGGTGGCCGGCTCATGCTGACCATGCTCTTCTCGACGGGGCGCAACCGTCTGCGCGCGCTACAGACCGTGGGGGCTCTGTCGGCACAGATTCAGGACCGGTATGCGCTGACTCTTGAACAGCAGCTGTTGGATCTGAAGACGATGGATCGCGACGAGTACATCCCGCTCTGGCGGCGGGTCGAGCGCGAGGGGATTCTTCTGTTTGGGTCGCTGCCTTAATAGGGTTGGACCACGGAGGCACGAAGGCACGGAGGAGAGAGGGGAAAGGAGAAGAGTGTCGTGCGAATCGGGCACGGGGGAATACCCCCGCACTCCGATTCGCACGCCATTGTCCTCGGGGAGGGGGAGGAGTCCTCAGAGCAACTGAACGGATCCTCCGTGTACTCTTCTTTCTCCCTTGGAGCAACGTTGCGGGAATCCTATGGGCCGGTACTCCGGCCCGACGGATTCCCGCAACATCCCTTCTCCTCCGTGCCTTCGTGCCTCCGTGGTTCAGTCTTCCCCAATCTGTGAGCGGACGAGGTCGGCTAGGGTGTTGGCGATGCGGTTGGCGGCTTCATCGGTGGGGGCTTCTACCATGACGCGGCAGATGGCTTGTGTGCCGGAGTAGCGGTTGAGGACGCGGCCACCGTCGCCCAGATCGGCTTCGGCTGCTGCGAGGGCATCATTGTAGCCGTTGAGGGTCTCAAGGGCGGGTTTATCACGAACGGGAATGTTGATGAGAACCTGGGGTGATTCCGTCATGATTGACGCGAGCTCGGATAGCGTCTTGCCGGAGCGACGCATCGTGGCAACGAGCTGCAGGGCCGAAAGGATGCCGTCGCCTGTAGTGTGGTGGTTGAGGAAGATGATGTGGCCGGATTGCTCGCCGCCGAGTACGGCATCCTCCTTGATCATGAGTTCAAGCACGTTGCGATCTCCCACATCCGCTTCGGGATAGCTGATACCCATGCTGCCGAATGCACGGTGCAGTCCCACGTTGCTCATGCAGGTGATGACGACCTTGTTGTTCTTGAGCTCGCCTGCCTCCTGCATACCCTTGGCGCAGATGGCGAGAAGGAAGTCGCCGGTAATCTCTCTGCACTTCTCATCTACGGCAATCAAGCGGTCACCGTCGCCATCAAAGGCCAATCCCAGGTCGGCGCCATGCTCACGCACGGCCGCCTTGAGGTCATCGGTGTACTGCGAGCCGCACTCGGCGTTGATGTTCTTCCCGTTCGGCTTGTTGTGGATGGGAATGACCTCAGCCCCGAGCTCCTGGAAGATGATGGGCGCTACCTTGTAGGTTGCGCCGTTAGCGCAGTCGAGCACCACCTTCATGCCTTCCAGATCCATGTCGGCCGGGAACGTGTTTTTGCAGAAAACGATATAGCGCCCGATGGCGTCGTCGATACGCTTGGCCCGACCGACCTCGGCGGCGGTGGGGCGAATATCGTTGATCTTACCGGTCGAAACCAGCATCTCAATCTCGGCCTCGTCCTCATCTGACAGTTTGAAGCCTGCACCGGAGAAGATCTTGATTCCATTGTCCTGGTAGGGGTTGTGGGAGGCGGAGATTACGATGCCCGCATCGGCCCGCATACTGCAGGTTGTGAAGGCAATCCCCGGTGTAGGCATTGGTCCGAGGAGGAGTACATCCACGCCCATGGAGCAGATTCCAGCGGTCAGTGCATTTTCGATCATGTAGCCGCTCAGGCGTGTATCTTTTCCGATGACGATGCGGTGGCGTTTCTCGTGACGCCGGCATATGTGGGCCGTGGCGCGCCCGATGGCCAGGGCCGTCTCAACTGTCATGGGTTGTATGTTGGCAACGCCGCGAATTCCGTCGGTTCCGAAGAGTTTTGTCATGGTTCTGATCCTGTTGCTCGGTTCTATGCCACCTGTCTGTCGCGGCTCGCCGGGGACGGCTCGCCCTACCTTACCCTCGGTGAAGATACGCCTATGACGAGGTAGGGCGAGCTGGTCCCAGCGAGCCGCTGGTTAGTTCGTCTACAATTCCCTGCAACCATTCCGTGCCTGTTTTGCGGGCGGCGGGAGTGAGTTGCTTAATGGTGTCGAGATAGCTGCTGCCGGTAACGGCCTCATCCAGGAATGCCTGGCGCTGTTCCCTGCTGCCCTCATGCGTGGCGTCGGCCTGGAGCCAGAGGCGCAGGTTCGGCCACTGGGCGATAAACTGTTCGTGGAGGGAATAGGGTGATTGGGGGAGACCATCCGGATGCTCGGCTCGGGCACGCTCGAGCGACTCGGTCAGGCGGAGGACAAACCGGTCGAGCTGTTTGATCCGCTCGGTGATCAGTTCATCCAGTCGCAACAATGCTCCGGCATGGCAGCGTCTGGCCGCGGGTTCCGCTGTGAAAAGCACACGCACGTGTCGGTACCACTCGCGCAGGGCATGAAGGTTGCCCAGGTAGGTCCGGTTATTGGTCAGGATGCGCGTGATATTGCCGTAGAGGCCGGGCTGATAGGGGCGGGGCCGCGCTCTGGGAGCGGCCGAGCCCGTGATCAACAGTCCGGGCTCCAGAACGTCGCGCCGGTGAATCGTGCCGGCGGCAAGTACGGTGCCGTAGGCGATTCGCACGGGGCCTACGATGCCGCCCTGTCCGCCCAGGAAGATCGGGGGCTGGTCCAGCATGACACCCCGGGGCACGTCACCCATGAGCGAGGGGGTTGCCTTGTCACGGTGCGGGGTATAGTTGAAGTGGATATACGAAGAGCCGACTTCACTGTGGTCGGAGCGACTCGTGCCGCCTGTCATCATGCAATCGCAGAAGTTGATCAAGCTGCCCAGAACCACGTGCGGCATCAGGATGGTTTGCTTCAGGCCCACGCTGTGGGCGCAGGAGGATCCTTCTTCCAACAGGCATCCCGGCCGGATGTGGGCGCCGGGTCCCACGTCAACTCCGTCGAGGACGGTGCAGCGCGAGAAGCTGCCGCTGCCGAGGGCTACTCCGGATCCGATCTGGCTGTCTTTGAGAACGACAGGTCCTTCGCTTCCGATGACGCTACCGGGCCCGATAGCAAGGTCGGTTCCGCTCAGTCGTGTGCCCGGATGCAGAACGCTACCGGCCTCAATACGGTCGAGGTCTACGTCTTCGGCAATATACACCTGGTCCGGGACAGGGATGATGACGCCTGATGCCTTGAGCGCCGCGAGTCGTGTGTCCGCCATCAGTCTTCCTATTCCACGGTTACAGACTTGGCCAGGTTGCGGGGTTGATCGATTTCGCAGCCCCTGGCTTTGGCCACGTAGTAGGCGAAAATCTGCTCGGCGATGACGACGGGGATTGGGGCGATGAACTCCTGGCAGCGCGGAACCCAGATCACATCGTCACAGTAGGCTTCGATGTCGCTGTCGCCTTCGGTGGCGATGGCGATCACGGGCGATTTGCGCGCGCGACACTCCTGCATATTGCCGATTGTCTTTTCCTTGTCCGGGAGATCGGGTACGGGAACAATCACCGGCACGTTCTCATCGAGCAGTGCGATGGGACCATGCTTCAGCTCGGCGGCGTGATAGCCCTCGGCGTGCATGTATGAGATTTCCTTCAGTTTCAGCGCGCCTTCCAGTGCGGCGGGGAACATGTAGCCGCGGCCAATATAGAAGGCGTCCTCGGCGGCGGCATATTTCTCGGCGATCGCCTTGATCTCGGATTCGCGTTCCAGCACGGCCGCTGCAATATCCGGGAGTCGGGCCAGCTCGCGCACCATTTCGCGTCCGGCACCGGCGGAGAGCCGGCGCGTGCGACCAAACATGATGGCCATCTCGGCCAGAACCGCCACCTGGCAGGTAAACGCTTTTGTGGAGGCGACGCCAATTTCAGGCCCGGCGTGCAAGTAAGCGCCGCGTCCTGTTTCACGGGCAATTGTGGAGCCGACCACGTTACAGACACCCAAAACCATGGCGCCCTTCATGAGCCCTTCGCGCACGGCGGCCAGCGTGTCAGCCGTTTCGCCCGACTGGCTGATCGCGACCATGCAGGTGTTCGGTTCGATGATGGGATTGCGGTAGCGGAATTCGGCGGCCTGTTGAATATCGGCGGGGATATTGGCGAAGTCTTCGAAGTAGTATTTGCCGACCATCCCGGCGTAGTAGGAGGTCCCGCAGGCCGCCAGGATAATGCGTGGTACGCGGGCCATGTCCAGGGGCGACATGCGCAGGCCGCCCAGGCGTACGGTGCCTTCGGCTTCATCGAGGCGTCCGCGCAGGCCCGTGGCGATGGCGCTGGGCTGCTCATGGATTTCTTTGAGCATGAAATGCTCGTAGCCGCCCTTCTCGATCTCGTCGACGTCCCAATCGATCAGGGTGGACTCGCGTGAGACAGACGTGCTTGAGGTAGAGCTGATATTCACATCGCCGCCGGTGGCGGTGACGATATCGCCATCGTTGAGGAAGACCACCTGCTTGGTGCGGCTGACGATGGCGCTGACATCCGATGCGACGATTGTTTCGTCGTCGGCCAGTCCAACGACGATCGGGCTGCCGCTGCGGGCCGCGATGACTGTGCCCGGGTGCCTGGTTGAGATGACGGCGATGCCGTAGGTGCCGGTCAGGCGCTTGATGGCGGCCGTAACGGCGGCGAGCAGATCGCCCTGGTAGCATTGCTGGACCAGGTGGGCGATGACCTCGGAGTCGGTCTCGCTATTGAACGTGCAGCCCTTCTCGATGAGGTGCGCTTTGAGTTCGGCATAGTTCTCGATGATGCCGTTGTGCACCACCGCGATTTCCTTGTTGTCGCTCCAGTGCGGGTGGGCATTGGCCTGGGTGGGGGCGCCATGCGTGGCCCAGCGCGTGTGGCCTATGCCCATGGCGGAGAACGACTTGGTTTCGGGCAGCTCAGCCTGCATGCTAGCTTCGAGGTCGGCGATCTTCCCCGAGGTCTTGACCGTTGTGAGCTCGGGTTCTCCCTCGGCATAGAGCGCGACCCCGGCGGAGTCATATCCCCTGTACTCCAGCCGCCTCAGCCCGGAGACGAGGATTCCGCCCACATCAGCTTCGCCTGTATACCCCACGATTCCGCACATGCTGTTTCTCCTGTTTCCTGTAGAGTAGCGCCACTTCTCCTCTTAGACAAGTTGAACGCAGTCCGGACGCGATGCGCCTTTGCACAGCCATTCATACACGGCGAGCATCTGTGTGGTGACCACCTCCCATGTGAACCGCTCGCGCACCAGGCGCTGTCCTTTCTGCCCCATATCGGCGCGGGCCATATCTGGCATGGTTGTGATGTCCTCAAGGCCTTGTCGCACTCCAGTTGCTGTTGCGCTCATTTCGATCGCCGCCCCAGTCGAGACGCCCTCGGGGATATTGCATTGCGGGGTAATGCCGACCGGCAGACCATATGACCATGCCTCAAGCACGGCTATGGGCATCCCCTCGCTGTACGATGGAAGTATGAAGGCCGTAGCGTGTTGAAACGCTCCTGCTTTCTCGATCCCGTGGAGGGGGCCCGCAAACCAGACGCCGTCGGATATGCCCAGCTCAGCGGCCTGGCGTTCCAGCTCGGCCCGGTGCCCCCCCTGATCCCATCCCCCGATGACCAGGCACCAGGACTGGCGCGTGCCAGGTCGATCGTGAAGCAGTGCCGCCCAGCCCTGCAGGAGGTCGGCCAATCCCTTCTTCGGGTGCAGGCGACCCAGAAAGAGAATGACGTGTCGCCCTCCCACTGTCTCCGTCGGCCACGGCGCGGGATGCTCGGTTTCGGTATCTGGCATGTCGATCCCATTTGGCACCACGCAGATCGGGTTAGTGAGGCCATAGGCCCTCATGGATGCCGCTTCAGATTCGCAGAGGGCATGGAGACATGCGGCGTGTTGCAGATGACGACGCTGAAAGCAGGCTGCGGCGATCTGCTTCTTCAGTCGTGAGTTGGCGAGGGCCCAGGGATCCAACATGCCTCGTGGTGACACCAGGTAGGGGCGTCTGTGGCGCCTGGCCCATCGGGTACAGACCACCGAGGGATATTGCCATAGCCCGTGGCAGTGCACGAGGTCTGGAGCCAGTGTATCCAGCTTGGCCGCGTAGCCGGGTGCATAGGCGAAAGAGTGCGGTCGACGCGTATCGAAGAGGTGCATGCCGATGTTCTGCCAGGCGCTGAGGTCTTCGTCGCTGTATGTGTCACGTACACCCAGCACATCGATCTCAATGCCGCGTGCCAGAAGGTTCATCGACAGCTTGCGTGTGGAGACAAAGAGGCCTCCCGCCAAGCGCGATATGGACGATGTCAGGACAGCACAGTGCATAGGCATCTCATCAATGTATCAACATGCGGAACAACCCGTGGTCCAGTGGTAATAGCCGCTTCACCGGGTTAGGGACAGCGGCAACCTCACGGGACCCTCCCCAGCGGGGCCAATCCTATACCAGAAGGACCCCGAACGCCAACATCGAGTCGTCGAACGCAGATCTTGTGTCGGTGTGGTATCAGTGACTAGTATGGACGTATGCGTGTAGCGGTTCTCTTCCTGAGGTTCGGTCCCTATCACCTGGCACGGCTCGAAGCGGCAGGAGAACGACTGGCCAGAGATGGTGACGAGCTGATCGGCATCGAGATCGCACCAACAAGTCACGTCTACACGTGGGATACCGTGACTGGAGGGCATCATTTTCGCAAGGTGACCTTGTTCGAGGACCGTGTTCACGAGGACATTCCGAAACAGGAGGTCCGCTCGGCGGTTAGAACGGCGCTTGAACAGGTCGATCCGACCATGGTGGCCTTACCCGGCTGGAGCTGTCGGGAGTCGCTTGCCGCGCTCCACTGGGCCATGGGGCGAGGGGTGCCGACCATAATGATGAGTGCGAGTACGCGGACGGACTTTGCACGCCATTGGTGGTCGGAGCGAATCAAGTGCGGCGTGGTGCGGTGCTGTAGCGCCGGCCTGGTTGGGGGGCAGCGTCATGCGGACTACATGGCCGAGCTGGGAATGGAGCGCGATCGTATCTTCCCTGGCTATGACGTGGTCGATAACGACTACTTCCGCACCGGTGCGGATCATGCGCGGGAGCAGGATGCTGAACTGCGCGAACGCTACCATCTGCCACGGCGCTATTTCCTGGTGTCGAGTCGCTTTGTGCCCAAGAAGAATCTGGCGCGATTGCTGACAGCCTACGCGCGCTACCGGGAGGCGGCCGGTACAACCGCCTGGGACCTGGTGCTCTGTGGTGACGGCCCGCTACGTGGTGAGCTTGAGGCCGCAGTCGACCACATGGACCTTCGCACATCGGTACATTTCCCCGGGTTTGTGCAGTACGGCGAGCTTCCCGAGTACTACGGACTGGCGTCCGCATTCGTGCTCGCAAGTACGGTTGAGCAATGGGGCCTGGTGGTTAACGAGGCCGCCTCGGCTGGGCTGGCGTTGCTGGTGTCGGACCGTTGCGGATGTGCGCCGGAACTCGTTGTGGATGGACGGAACGGGTATGTGCTCGACCCGCTGGATGAGGCCGGCATAGCCGCAGCGATGCAGCGGCTGAGCGATGACCCGGAGGGCGCTGCCCGGATGGGGCAGGCATCGCAGGAGATTGTGAGTGACTTCTCGCCTCGCCGGTTCGCAGATGAGCTGGTTTCAGCTGCGGTGTGCGCTATAGAGAAACCACGGGTCAACCCAACGGTTGCGGACAGAATGATCGTCAGGCTGATGGCGACTCTGCGGTAGCGTCCTGTCTGTCGCGGCTCTTGATGAGTCGGGCGGGATGTCCGCCCACGACGCTCCATGGTTCCACGTTGCCGGTCACGACCGCCCGGGCACCGACCACGGCACCATCACCAATTTCAGCTCCCGGCCCTACGAAAGCGTCTGCCGCAATCCAGACATGTTCGCCCACATGAATGGGGTCGCGCTGTAGCGGGAAAGCCGGATCTGTGTAGTCGTGTGTGCCTGCGCACAGGTGGGCGCCCTGCGAGACAACGGTGTCGTCGCCAATGCTTATCTCGCCCAGGTTATAGAGCTTCACGTTTTCGCCAATGAGGCAACGGTTGCCCAGGGTCAGTTGCCAGGGCATCTCGATCCACGTGGATGCACGCAACGCGGTGTTCCGACCGACGCGTGCTCCAAAGAGACGCAGGAGTGACGCACGCAGACCCGGTATCCGCCAGTGTGCTACGCGCCACAATGTGAACCACACCAGTCGCCAGGCCCCGCGCCGCAGATATGTCGGTGGGGAGTAGGGCCAACGCTCGCGTTGAACCGGTGTTGAACTGTTCGCTGCGCTCATGCTATCCCTCCTCTGATCCTTCAGTAGTTGGCTGGTCTGCCGTGTGGGCATGCCTCTCGCGCCACGTGACTATCGCTGCGGCCAGCATGGCTTTCAAGTCTTTGCGATCGGTCTGTGTTAGAGAGACAAACCAGATGCTTGGCAAGTATGCCAGGCCACAAACGAAGAACTGCGCCACAATTTCAGGCAGGTTCGTTGGCGTCCAGATCTGGCGAAGAAGCAGGCACGCGCCAACCAGTGGTACTGCGCCCAGCAGCGCACGCATAGCCCCCCGTACAAAGACGCCGTACCCCAACGAGATGTGCTTGCACAGAAGATAGGGATGGCAGATTACCTCAAGCAGAAACAGCGAGATCAGGCTTCCCGTGGCAATACCCAGCAGTCCCATGCCCGCCACCTTCACGAGCGTGATGCTGAGCACGATATTGAGACCGCCGCCGCAGAGTGTCGCTAAGACGGCCCCTCGAATCTTACGATTCGCGTAAAGCGCCTCCTTGGACACGATCCCAGCGCCGCTCATCAGCAGGGCACACATAATGATCCGCATCACGGGTACGCTTTCCATGACGAATGCAGACTTCAGCCACAGGCGCAGAAAGTCTTCTGCCTGGATGAAGAGGAGCAGACAGGGGCAGGCCAGGATGATGAAACAGTAACGCGTTGCGCGCGCCACCATGGAGCGTAACGTGTCGAGCTGGCCGACAGCCACCTTCGCAATCATCGTGGGACCCATGATCAGAACGAACGACGACGCGAACATGCTGATCTGCGGAAACCAGCGCTGGGCTACGTTGTAGTTCACAACCTGCTGGATCCCCAGCTCATTCAGGTTCGAGATCATAATGGAGTCGGTCGCATAGTAGAGCAAGGCTCCCAGTGATCCAAATACGGTCAGACCGCCGAATTGGGCGAGCTCTTTCATCTCGCGACGCGCTCCGGGAGCAAAGAGTCGTATCCTGATCTCGGAGATTCCCCGGCGCCCGAACGGGATCACTATCGCCCAGAGAGCCAGGAGTCGTACTGCCACAGACAGTCCCACCCAGACCACAATTGAGGCTCGCCAGTAGACGAACAGGGGGATGATGATCGCCGCCGGAACCAGCACGCCTACCGCGCTGGAGATGGATTTGAGATAGAGCCGCTGCGTTATGTATATGGACGAGGCATAGACAGAGCTGATGATGTGAATGGCCGACCCAGCGCCAAAGATGATCAGTACCCGCTTGGCGGGAAGTATAAGGTGCAACGGTAGATCGAATAGCACATGTGCAAAGATGGCAAGCAGCACTGTCGCTGCGGCGATGGTGAGTGCCACGAGGACTGAGAGGATCAGCCCTGCTGACAGGACCGCATTCATGCGGTCATATTTGCCTTGCGCGTAGTAGCCGGCCGCAATCCGGTTATAGGACATCCCGACAGCGAAGGCGAGAATGGTGACAAACTCCAGGGTCTGGTGGGCGAGTGCCTGCAGGCCGTAGGCTGGCTTGCCTATGTGGCGCAGCAGAAAAGGCAGCAGCAGGAAGCTGACCACCATGGTGACGGACATCGCGAGGTATCGGCTCACGGTATCGAACGCCACGCGTTGGTTTGGAACGGTGGGTCCAGGGGTGCCGGTGTCGTGGCGGTCTGACAAGATTGCTCCCTTGGGCGCGCTTGATTCTCAAGCTGTTGGTCTGAGACTGCACGAGTTTAGATTGACGCGCAACCGCTTTCTTCCCCACCATGCTGTGAACGTGCTGAGGGTGCAACGTGAAGGTCATGGACTACACCGACATCGTGTGGGATTGGAACGGGACGCTTCTCGACGATGCCCCGCTCTGCTGTGAGATCATGAGTGAGCAACTCGTATCGCGGGGGTTGCCCCCGCTCAGCTTGGAGCGCTACGGCGCCATCTTCGGGTTTCCGGTGGAAGCCTACTACGAGCGAGCCGGGTTCGATTTTTCGTCCGAGCCGTTCGAGATACCGGCGCGCCAGTTCATTGCCGTCTACGAGGCACGCCGTCATGAGGCGCCCCTGCGCCCTGGCGTTGCTGCGGTGCTGGAGAAGGTGCGTGACGCCGGTATCCGCCAGCACCTGCTCTCGGCCTATTCGCATGGTTCGCTCGAAACAGTTGTCGAATCACATGGACTGACCGGGTTCTTCGCTACCATTGCCGGCATCCCCGATGTCTTCGCTGCCAGCAAGCTTGATCGCGGGTTGGAACTGGCCGCGGCCATTGCGGGACCGGAGCGTCGCGCCTTGTTGATCGGGGACACGGATCATGACCAGGAGGTGGCGGCCGAAATGGGAATCGACTGCGTCCTGATCCCGGCCGGTCACCAGTCCCGCGAACGGCTTGAGGCGTGTGGTGTACCTGTACTCAGTTCTTTGGATGAGCTTCTATGAAACCACTCATCTACAACCTTGGTCGATTGGAATTGGAGACCGTCTGCGCGGAACATGACCAGCCCCGTTTCCGCGCCGGTCAGATCTGGCGCTGGCTCTATGTGCAGCGGGTCACGGAATGGGCTGCCATGCGCAATCTTCCTGCTTCGCTACGCCGTGCACTGGCCGAGTCGTTTCTGCTGCCCGAGCCGGAGCCGCTGGCGACACAGGGCAAGCCAGACGAAACACGCAAGTTGCTCATTGGGCTGAGGGATGGTGAGTGCGTTGAAGCCGTCATGATTCCAGCGGCCGACCGCAGGACGCTCTGTCTTTCCTCGCAGGTTGGCTGCCGCTTCCACTGTGCGTTCTGTGCCAGTGGGCAGGGCGGGTACCAGCGCCAGCTTGAGGCGGGGGAGATCGTGCAGCAGGTCATGTCGGCCTGTATGCTCTGGGGCGATCGTCCCACTCACATCGTCTACATGGGGGTAGGGGAGCCGTTCGATAACTACGATGCGGTCCTCACCTCCGTTCGCACTCTCAACAACGGTGATGGACTCGGGATCGGCGCACGCCGGAT
Source organism: Kiritimatiellia bacterium (assembly GCA_030745755.1). Lineage (GTDB taxonomy): Bacteria > Verrucomicrobiota > Kiritimatiellia > UBA8416 > JABMPJ01 > JABMPJ01. Next base: position 35,149 of record JASLOA010000057.1, read on the forward strand.
CACGATCAGCACATGTGGTGTCGTGCCCGGAATCGAGCGCCTGGCCGAGGAGTCGATCCAGGTGGAACTCTCCGTTTCGCTTCACGCGTCCAGCGATGCCGTCCGGACAGCGCTGATGCCGGTCAACAAGACCTGGCCCATTGATACGTTGCTTGCCGCCTGCCGGGCTTACGCGGAGCGTACGGGGCGGATCATCACGTTTGAATACACGCTCATCCGAGATGTGAACGACAGCGAGGCAGATGCGCACGCCCTCGCCCGACGCCTGGCGAACCTGCCGTGCCGGGTCAACCTTATCCCCTTGAGTGATGTACCCGAGTTCGAGGGAAAGCCCTCTTCCCCGGCCGCAGCCGACCTTTTTATTCGTGCCCTTGCGGAACAGCACATCAACGCCACCCTCCGCGCTTCCAAAGGTTCCGGTCTGGAAGCGGCCTGCGGCCAATTGCGCGCAAAACATCGTTAACCTTGTGTTTATCCCTCGCAATTAGTGATAAGAGTTCCCATACTTCACCCACTAATGAACACACCGACTCCACGAATTATTCAGGGGGGCATGGGTGCGGCGGTTTCGAACTGGACGCTGGCGCGTGCCGTTTCCAAGCTTGGGCAACTGGGCGTTGTCTCCGGCACTGGTCTCTCCCATGCCTTGATACGTCGTCTGCAGGATGGTGATCCCGGCGGCCACATGCACCGTGCCCTGAGCCATTTCCCCTTGCCCGCCCTGGGGCAGCGTATCCTCGACCGCTACTTTATTCCCGGCGGCCGCGAGGCCGACAAGCCCTATATCAAGCCGATCATGGATAAGCTTGAGGGTGAGCACGAGTCCGAAGAACTGAACATTGCCAGCAATTTTGTTGAAGTCTTCCTCGCCCGCGAAGGGCACGACAACCCGGTGGGCATCAACTACCTTGAGAAGATTCAGTTTCCGCACCTCTCCTCGATCTATGGCGCCATGCTGGGAGGCGTAGCCGTGGTGATCATGGGGGCAGGCATTCCGATTGAGATTCCCGGCGTGTTGGACCGTTTCGCCAAGCACGCCGCCGCCAGCTATCCTGCTTATGTACAGGGCAGTGAGAAGGCGGAACAGGTGCGGATGCACTTCAATCCGGCCGACTTCCGGGAACCGGAAACGCCCACGACAGACCTGGAGCGCCCTGCCTTCTTCCCGATTGTCTCCTCCGGAGTGCTCGCCAAGACGCTTACGCGTCGCTCAACCGGATCCATTGAAGGGCTGATCGTTGAAGGGTCGCGTGCGGGCGGCCACAATGCTCCGCCACGCGGAGCCGGCGAATTCGACGCCAAGGGCCAGCCGGTCTATGGGCCACGCGACGAGGTGAACCTGCAGCAGATCCGTGACCTGGACCTGCCTTTCTGGCTGGCGGGAACGTATGGATCACCCGAACGACTCCAAGAGGCCATTGCCGAAGGGGCCGTCGGTGTTCAGGTGGGTACCGCCTTCGCCCTGTGCGAGGAGTCGGGCCTGACACCCGGAATACGGCGTACGCTGGTTCAGCAGGCGCTGGAAGGCAAGGCAATCATCTTCACTGATCCAAAGGCTTCACCCACCGGTTTCCCGTTCAAGGTAGCGCAGCTGGAGGGATCGCTCTCAGATCAGAAGGTCTACGAAGACCGCAAACGGCTGTGTGATATCGGCCTGTTACGTGAGATGTACTACAAGGAAGATGGTTCAATCGGTTATCGTTGTCCGGCTGAGCCGGAGGCGGCCTACATCGCCAAGGGCGGCGACCCCGCTGCCGCTGAAGGGCGCAAGTGCCTGTGCAACGCGCTGATTTCGAACGTCGGTATGCCCCAGGTGCGTCCTGACGGGCGGTCCGAACTTCCGCTTGTCACGCTGGGCGACGATGTGGCCGGCATTCGTCGGTTCTGTCAGGGCGACAGTTCGGAGTTCAGTGCGGCCGACGTTGTGAATGTCTTGCTCGAGAAAGCGTAGCTGCCGCCGCTCAGCTCAGCGTGATACTCTCCGCCGCTTCAATGGCCTGCTGTTCCAATGCGGCCACATCCAGGTGGACCTCGTCGGCCTCCATGTTCTCTATCCTGGCACGCGTTTCCGGATGCTTGGGCAGGAAGACCGAGCAGCAGTCCTGGGCCTCTTCGATGCTCGTCTCAAACGTCCCGATCTGTCGCGCGATCTCGATGATCTGCACCTTGTCCATACAGAGCAGCGGTCGATAGACGGGCGCTTCCACGGTGATATCGACCGCGCGCAGGTTTTCGAGGGTCTGTGACGCCACCTGGCCAATATTCTCGCCCGTGACCAGTCCGAGACAGCGGTGTCTGCGCATGATGCGTTCTGCGATGCGATACATGAAGCGGCGGTAAAGTACCACGCGGTTGCGCGGCTCGCACTTGTCCCGGATCGCCACCTGGATATCGGAGAACGGTACAGCCGTCAGTGTGGACTTGCCCTGGAAGTGGGCCAGGCGCTGGGACAATCGTTCCACCTTGTCGAATGCGCCGCGCCCGAGGAAGGTGCGGTTCTCGAAAAAGACGTGATGCACCTTGCAACCGCGCCGCATCATCTGCCAGGCCGCCACGGGGCTGTCGATGCCACCGCTGAGCAGGCACATCACCTTGCCGCCCGTGCCGATCGGCAAGCCGCCCGCAGCGGGTTCAACCACCAGGTAGATCGCCGCAAACTCGCCATGAATCTCCACGTGCAGATTCAGTTCCGGATCGCCCAGGCTAACGGAAAGCAGCCCATCCGGAGCATTCTGAAGGATGTGTGCCCCCAACTCCCGGCTCACCTCCTCGCTGCGCATCGGGTAACGCTTATCAGCACGCCGGGTGGTGATGCGGAAACGAGCCGGCTCATCACCGCTCCAGGCGGCCCGGAAGATCTCCAGGCCCCGCGTCTTCAATGTCTGCATGTCATTCGCGCACTTCTGCGCCAGGCTGATACTCTGAATCCCGGGCAGAAGCAGCAGTTCGCGGCGCACCTGCTCACGGTGCCTGGGGTCGTCGGCCACCCACAACCGCCCATGCGTACGCGTCACCGCCGGCGCGCCGCATCCCGTCAGGCGCCGTTTGATGTCCCGCAGCAGCGCGTGCTCAAAGAAGGCGCGGTTTCCGCCCTTCAGAGCAATCTCCGCATACCGAATGATCCACATACCAGTCATGGGGGGAGAGAATAGCCGCGAAAGAGCACAAAGAACACAAAGAAGATAGGGTGCTGATACAGGACGCTAGAAAAACCGCTTCAGCTCTCGCCACTGTTTCACCAGCACGCGCCATGCCTGGTCCAGCTCGGCGGGATCCTGGCCCGGGAACGTGCTCCAGCGTACGGTGCACCGGCTTGCCTTGGCATCCATGCCTATTGCCTTGTGGATGGGAGAGAGACTTTTCTTGGCCGAGCTGCAGGCGCTGCCTGTGCCGAGAAAGATGCCCGCTTCCTCGAGATGGTGTTGCAGGACTTCGCCCTCGACGGGTGCTACGTTCAGCAGCGTAATGCAGGGAGAGTAGCTTCCGCCAGGATCTTGGATAGGGGCGGGAACGTCCCCGCCATCGAACGATTCGAATCCGAACGGCGCTGCCTCCAATGCTGTGATGTGTTCCAGCGCGTTGCAGAAAGCCCGGATCAGCGGGAGCGGAACGGTTCCCGGTCGCCAGCCGCGCTCCTGACCTCCCCCTCGTGTGAGTGGCGTCAGCTTGAGTGATGGTTTCAACATCATGCCGCCAATCCCCGCTGGTGCCGCGATCTTGTGTCCCACAAACGTGAATACCGTCAGCGACGCCATGTCAGGCAGAGGCAGCTTGCCCACGCCCTGAGCTCCGTCAACCAGGATACAGACCTCGGGGTTTGCTGCCACGGCAGCGGCAGCAATGTCGTCTACAGGCTGAACGAGGCCGACCTCGTTATTGACCCACTCGAGCACCACGACGTCCGGTGTCGGCAGTTCCGCCAGCCCGTCAACATCCACCGCACCCCACGGGCCGACAGGCATTGGCACCACCTCCCATTGGCTATCCAGTGTTTCAACGGGCCCCGCCAGGCTCGGATGCGTCGTGGCCGAGTTCCAGAGCACACCGCCGCCCGGGAGCTGACCGCAACAGGCGCGCAAGCCAATGTTGTTCGACTCTGTGCCGCCGGACGTAAAAATAACGGCGTCTGTCTCGCACCCCAGGTAATGAGCAACCTGTTCGCGACAAACATCCAGTGCCTTGCGCGCTGTCAACCCCAGCTCATAGCGCGTTCCGGTATTCCACCCCAGTTCCACCAGGTCGCGTGCGAGGTGCTCAGCAACTTCCGCACAAACCGGTGACGTGGCTGCGTGGTCGAGATAGACAATCCCTTCTCTCATGCCCGCAGTATGACATGAGCCAAGCGGGTGGGGGAATCGTTTATTACTCTTGGTCTCTGTCTGATCGTTTGACTGACCGGACAATTCCTTTCGCGGCGGCTGCTGCGCCGCGTCCGGCCTGTGCGGCGCCCTTTCCGGCTGCCTTAACACCGGCCGACGACAGATGCCACCCGTGGTGACCGGTCCATGCCGCTGCCCGGCCCACGCCCGCGCTTGCGCGTTTCGTTCCACGCCATAGCACGGCACCCGTCGAGCTGACACCCTTGTAGCCCACCAGAACGGGCTGTCTGACACACGAATCCACTGTTTCGCTTGTGGCGTCGATGGCCTCCCCGATGCCCGCCTTGATGCGTTCGGTAAGATTCGGCGACCGCTTCTCCTCCGGGAGCTCCGCCTCGATGCGCCCTTTCAGGGCCGGCACAACCAGGTCGGAAACCACGCCCTTCAGATCCAGCATAAAATCCTTCAGCCGGGCGGCCATTTGGTTGCGCGCTTCTTCCTCGCTCCAGCCGTGGAAGGCCCGGCACCGGTCGATCGTGGCATGGCCCGCGACCGACGTGAAAAGTCCGGCGCCCAGTCCCTGGGCGATGTCGTCCGTGAAGCGGCCCAGCACCGGTATCCACGAGGTCAGGTTCTCCATCAGCTTGCTCCCGATGTTGAGGAACTGCACCGTGGCGGCAATCTTCAGGACGTCGGCCATGATCCGAACCTGCTCGCGCAGCCGGGGCCGGCCATTATAGGTCGCCGATACATCCATGACCATTCGCCCGGCCCTGTAGAGCACCACGAACAGGTCAATCGAGCGCCATGGACTGACTGCCACGCCTACCATTGTATCCCGCACGCAGTCACGCACCTGGCGCTCGGCCTCGGCATCCAGCGGGGCCACCGCCGGCATGATCACCTCGTCCACCACGCGCTCCAGCTCGCCGACCAGCTCCCCGCTGCTCCGCTCACGGGATGTGCGGCTTTTCAGCTTTGCCGCTTCAGCGCGCAGGCCGCTGCGCTGTGTCTCGGGCACAAGCGCATTTCCGGTCAGTCGCTCCATCACGTCCGCGAGATAGCGGGCACAGTGCCTCAGTTCCCGGGGTGACGCGGAGGCGAGGTCTTGCCGCGGGGGAGGGATCAGCACGGCCGGGCGGCGCGCCATCGCCACCACGTAGTAGACAATCCCGAAAGCCACTGCGCCAAGCAGGACCACCAGGAAGGCCCAGCCCAGGAGCGGGTGGACCAGGGATAGCGCCTGGTAGGCCTGCAGGCATTCGACCAGCGCAACAAAGGCCAGTCCAATCCCCACAACCCACAGCACCAGCTTCACCGTGCGCCAGAGATTGCCCAACAGCGTGTAACCATAACCACTCATCAGTCCTCCCGGTTCGAACAGGTCAAATCTACCAAGATTAGCCGCCTATCTGCAAGGGGCCTCGAACGACATCTCTCGCGAAGGCTGCCTGATTCCCGTCTTGTCTCCGCGCAGAAGGAGTATAGGATGTGCCCTATGGATAACGGCTCAGAAGCTCCGCAGCCAGACACGTCGGTATCATCCAGTAAGGCACTGCCAGGATCCAGACGCTGTGAATGATGAACGATTGATGGGGGTGGAGAGCAGCATGGCCTTCCTGGAAAAGACCGTGGAGGACCTGTCGGACATCGTCCGCCGGCAGCAGGAAGATATCGACCGGCTGGAGACAGAGCTGCGCGTGGTAAACGCGCGTCTTGAGCACGTTGAGTCGCCCGAAACCGACGAACCAGAGCCCGAGGCAGAGAAGCCGCCCCACTATTAGTGCCCACAGTCGAGCCTTGTGAAGAAACGGCATTGCGGGTAGCTTGAAAACAGGGCGAGAGGGCATTGCTGGGGCGAGGGAATGGCATTACTGACATGGCACACCGGCACGAGGCGTCGACAGCTCACGCTCGGTGAGATAACGGTGATTGGGCGTGGGGCAGAGTCCGACGTGGTGTTGGAGTCGCCGCAGGTGTCACGGCGACATGCCCGCATACGGCATCTCAATGCCGACTGGTTGTTCGAAGACCAGGGCAGCCACAATGGCTCACTGATCAACGGCCAGCTCCGTACGCAGTCCACGCTCACAGATGGCGATGTCATTACACTCGGTCCCTTTCAGCTGACCTTTGCCATAGCTCCTGCCACCCGGCCGCCTGTACCGCGTCCGGACATCCGTGCGCGCGACAGCGCGAATGATCTATCGGAGCCGCTCAGCGCCATGGCCTCACTCGATCTGTCACGGGCCCATGCCCCCGCAGCGCAGGATACAGTCGATCTCCACCGTCGTCTGCAGGCCAGCTATGAGATTGCACGGGCGACAGCCGCAACGCTGGATGAATCCGAGCTGCTGGAGCAGGTTCTTGAGGCTCTCTTCGAGATTTTCGAGATGGCCGATCGCGGCATGATCCTGCTTGTGGACAGGGAGACCGGCGCCCTGATCCACGGTCCGGCCCGACAGCGGGAAGGAGACGTTACCCCGGGGATCGAGGTGTCGGATACAGCACTCAAGCGGGCGCTCGACACTCGGGAGGCCGTGCTCTGCTGCAACACGCGCGATGACAGTCGCCTGGCTGCGGCCCAGAGCATCGTCACTCTCGGCATCCGCTCCGTCATGATTGCGCCGCTTCTGTTTCGCGAGAAACTCTATGGAGCCATCTATCTTGATGCGCGGCAGCGCACCGCGGCCTTCCACAGCACGGATTTGCAGTTACTCTGTGCGGCGGCAGCCGATGTGGCCGCCGCCTTGGCCCATGCTGAGCTTCACAGCCAGGTCGTTCAGAACGAGCGCATGGCCGCTATAGGCGAGACAGCGGCCGGCCTGTCGCACTGCATCAAGAACATCCTGCAGGCCGTGAAAACCGGTTCCTACCTGCTCGACCACGGGTTGGAGAGGGAAGACCTCGAGATGATCGGCAAGGGTTGGCAGGTGATCAAGAAGAAGAACGACTTCATGGAGAAACTCGTGTGGGATCTCCTGACGCTCTCCAAACCGCGCGAGGCGGAGCATACCCCCGTCGACCTGAACGCGCTGTGCGAGGAGATCTGCGATGTGGGTACGCATCGCGAGGAGGGCGAGCCGGTCAGCGTGACGTTCAAACCCGATCCCACCGTCCCCCCGGTCGCGCTGGACGCCCAGGGCATTCGTCGCAGCCTGCTCAACCTCGTCACCAACGCCATGGATGCCTGTGCCGACACGGGTGGTGAGGTCACGGTGGAGACCCATGTCCCCGATGCCGATGGACGCGTAAGCATTGCGATTCGCGACACCGGCTGCGGAATGTCCGCCGAGACCCAGGCCAAGCTCTTCACCGTCTTCTTCAGCACCAAGGGCTCCCGCGGCACGGGTTTGGGTCTGCCGGTCACCAGGAAGATCGTGGAAGAGCACGGCGGAACGCTCGACGTCACCTCAGCCGAAGGCACCGGCACCACCTTCACCATCACCCTTCCCATTACGCCTGCTCAGTCTGACTCGTGATGCGCTCGAACAGGGCGTCGGCGGCTGGGTTGATGGTTTGGCGGGTGGGGTCGGCGTCGAACCAGGCGACGGCTTCGCGGATGCCGGTGCGGAAGGTTTTGCGGCATTCGAAGCCGGGGACGGCCTGCTTGATCTTCGTGTTATCGAAGACACCCGATTCGGCCTTGTCGCCTTTGAGCTGAACGGCGAAGTCAGGGTCGATCTCGGCAATGCGTTCCATGGGCACCTTGATGACGGTTGGTGCCGTCACGCCCAGGGCGTCAGCGGTCTCGGCGTAAACCTGGTTCCAGGTCAGGGCCTCGTCGGAGGTGATGTGGTAGGTCTGGCCAATGGCGCTATCGAGGCCGACCAGCCCGGCGAAACCAGCGGCGAAATCAGACGTGGCGGTCAAGGTCCATAGACTCTCGCCATCGCCATGCACAAAGACCGGTTTGCCCTCGCGCAGACGGGCGGCGAAGGTGAAGCCCGCGCTGCTGACCGGGTTTGGAATCCAGCCCGGTGAGTAGGTGTGCGAGGGACGCACGATGGTGACAGGGAGTCCGTGTGTGCGCGCCCGCCCGTGCAACCATTCCTCGCAGGCCTGCTTGTTCTGGGCATAGGCGGTGAAGGGATTGCCCACGGGCGAGGATTCGGTGATGGGCAGTGCGGTGTGGGGCTTGGCATAGACCGTGGCCGAGCTGATGAAGATGTACTGGCTGATCCCGCTCCCGAACACATCGGCATCCCGCTTGACGTCCGCCGGCACAAAGCCCAGGAAGTTGATCACGATGTCCGGATCAAATGCATCGGCCGCGGCACGCAAGTCCTCACTGTTGTGCCGGTCGCCGCGCAGGTCGACGACTCCCTCCGGAATGGGATGGTTCCCCCGTGAGAAGATGCCGATTCTGTGTCCCTGTCCGGCCAACACGGCCACACAGTCCGTCGAGATGTTTCCCGTTCCGCCAATAAACAAGATAGTCATGCAGGCAAGGTAGAGGAAGAACGCAGGGCGATCCAGCCTATTGCCATATCAAGGGTTTCAGGTGTCGGGTTTCAGGTGTCAGGAAAGAAACGACAGCGCAGAATGCTACAATCGAACTTCTATTCTGAGCCGACAGTGTTATGCTGCCTTCCTGATCTGCAAAACCGTCAACGCACAAGAAGGAGAGTCGCATGTCCAAAGCCATTATGGAGACCAGCAAAGGGACGATTAATCTAGAGCTGTTTGAGGCAGATGCCCCGAACACCGTTAAGAACTTCAGCGACCTCGCGAAGAAGGGGTATTACGATGGTCTGACGTTCCATCGTGTCATCAACAATTTCATGGTCCAGGGCGGATGCCCCGACGGTACCGGCTGCGGCGGGCCGGGCTACCAGATCGACTGCGAGATCAATGCCCAAAAGCATACCCCCGGAACACTGTCCATGGCCCATGCCGGTCCGAACACGGGCGGCAGCCAGTTCTTCATCACGCATGTGGCCACGCCCCATCTTGATGGTGTCCACACGGTATTCGGTCGCACCGAAGATATGGATGTCGTCAACGCAATCGAGATGGGCGACACCATCACCAGCGTCACGATTCAGGAGTAGCCCAAGGGGGGAGGGTGGGGGAGCTTATGCGACCCCATCCACATTGACCTGACCGTTACCATAGCGCGGGGTCACACAGGGAACTGACGAGCGCTATGCCAACGGGCGAACGTCTCTGGCCAGACTCCTTCAGGGCCACGGCCTGCCATCCGAAGGGGTAGCGCATCTCGTACGGGGGTACATAGGGCTCAGCGACATCGACGCTGAAACCGAATCTGCCGTAGTACCTGGGATCGCCATAGACAAAGACGATATCCACACCCGTTCCCGACAGTCGCCGAATACCGTCCTCTACGAGCTGTGTCCCCACGCGAGCTTTCTGATGGTCCGGCGTCACGGCGAGAGGGGCCAGGACGTAACCTTGAAAGTCCCTGTCGTCGCCGATGGTCACGGGGCTGAACGCCACGTGACCAACGATTGCGCCTTCAGTTTCGGCCACCAGGGAGATGGTTGGCGGCGTGGTTTCCTCCGATAGCAGATCAGCAGCAAGCTTCGCCACAGACTCCCTTTCGTCTTCCGCAAACGCAGACAGATGGACGTTGCGGACATCGTCACGATCACGGGGCATTGCTGTTCGTATCTTCATTGTCGTTTCACTCCGAGAAGGCTTTGATGAGTGCGGGGCGACTGGCCTGGACGGCGGCGCGGCCGGCATCGAGGAGAAGGTCCTGTTCGCGGCGGGTGATGTTGAGCGAGGTGGGAACGGCGCGAGCGTCGTGGTAAAGGGAGAAGAGCGCGTCGGTCTCGGGTGTGTCCGCGGCTGGCCGCGAAGTTGGCGGCGCGATGCCCGCCCCCTGACATCGCGGCAGCGACCGCCAGATGCGGGTCCTGCCCGTCCTGCCGTTCCTGGGCCGAGCGGTAAGCCGAGAGGTCGACGGTGGGCGGATCGCCGACCGGCAGCAGGTGGTCACGGGAGACATCCCGCAGCGTGGCGCAGCCGGCCAGGGCAACAGCGATGATGAGCGTGAATAGGGTCCTCATTGTTGCGCGACTATAGAGAGGGAATGCGGAGATGAACAGGGGATTTGGAACAGCGTCTGGACGAACACATGATCTCCGCCTTCCATCAGGTCACAGCGCCTGTACGCACCCGTCTCCCCGCAGGAGCCAAACTGCGCAGCCACCTTCACAGATGGTCCCTATTCTCCCTTGGCTACGAGCGGGGTTGGCGAGGGTATTGCGCCGGCGTCCAGCGTGTTGTCAGGAAAGCACGTTGCTTCCCTTCTCTGTAGCCGTAGGTAAGAGCAGGCCTCGCTCTGGGAGAGCTTCGGCCTTAACTCTCTGAGGTGATCACGCGCCGAAGTATGGCGCGCGAGATGCGTCGACCGGCTTCCCGGTACTGCTTCGGAGTCATCACTGTCTTACCACACAACGCGTAGGGAACTTCGAGTGTCAGAGCACCCACCGCCAGCACCTGGCGGGCATAGGCCCCCAGTGATAGACCCGCAGCGCTGCGCAGGCCATCCGGCCTCTGCTTGAAATCAGCGGCGGCATACTCCTCACCGAGGGCCTCGGCAAACACATTGGCCCATTTCATGGAATCACGTGCCGCCGCACTCTCCTCGTCCTGCCCCGGTAGACGACAGCTGATCCCCTCACTGACAGAGCCGCCTGCGGCCTGCAAGTCCAGCACAAGGGCCGGCTGACAGCGGGATCGCCATTCATTCATATCGGCCTGGATAACACATGTCTCATGCCGCAAGGGCGGTATCCCCCACGCCTGGTCGAGATCAAAGGCAAAGCTGTCGCGGCCGTAGTTCCCGCGCTCAATGCCACCCGCATCAGCCAGAGGCACCACCCAGGTCAGGGCGCGGCTCACGCGTTTCCGTGAGAAATGATCCAGGATGCCGTCGAGCACCCACGAACCGGGTGTCTCTCCTGCGTGCTGTCGGGCCACCAGAAAGATACCGGGGCGCGAGCCCGGGCCGGGAGCCACGCTGTTGCTCACCCTCTGTATAAGGCGGCCTCCCTGGCTCAGACCGATAGAGCTGGACGCCCAGTAGCCCTTCGATTTGCGTATGAGCGAATCCAGCTCAGCCTGACCATACGGGTAACACAAAGCGACATCGGTGAAGGGGGTGGGGTAGGGAATATCCCAGGAGACGGATACCTGCCCATCATCCGCCGCTGTGACGCGCCCCGCCTTGGCGCGGTTCCACCCCTGGTTGGCGCCACGATAGACAGGCCGCAGTGCTGTGGGTGATTCGCAGCCTGTCATACTCCGCACGAACAGTAGCGTCAGTGTAATCCTGTCGGGATGGGGCCGATCGGAAGCCGACTCACGCAGACGGAAATGAAACCATAGCGATTCAGAGCAACCACAGGGGGCCGCCGTAAATTGCACCTCCGCAGCAGAGCCGTCCTCACTGGTATGGACCGCAGCCACATTGCTGGAGGCAGCACGGGAATCAACACGCAAGCTCATAGCCAGAGAGCTTAGCAGACTCAGGTCGTCATTCAACGACGAACCCATCCTGGCAGGGGCATTCAATACCGCAGTCGCGGTCTCGCGACATCAAGGTTTCGCCAGCATCAGCAGCCAGCGGGGGCTTTCTCGGGGCACTGGCAGGAGGGATGTTCTGCTACACCAAGAGGTCGCTCCGGTGAACCCTGACTCTTGCAGACGATAAGGCCTATGCTCCCACGATGGTGGCGCAGGAGGGTCTGCTCCACCATTGAGTGACGGGCCCAGGTGCGCATCTGCTCCTCGTTCGGGCCCTGGCCGGCCTAGCCGGCCCCCTGCTGTGCGACCTGCTGCTGGATCTGCTGCGGCCGAGGATCTTCCGCGGTGGCGGAAAATCAGGGGGTCAGGAGTTCAGGCTGCAGGCATTCAGGTGACGGGGAAGCTGATTGCCGGTTCGGGCCGCCGGATCTGCGCCGTCCCTGCTGTCACCCGCACTTTCGGTTGAATCCACGCTGTGAACAGCTTAGGATGCGAGGCATGACGGCGTTTGTGTTGGCCTTGGACCAGGGAACGACGAGTTCCCGCGCGATTGTCTTTGATGACGAGAGCCGCATTGTCTCCGTTGCTCAGCAGGAGTTCGAGCAGATCTTTCCGCAGCCGGGCTGGGTGGAGCATGATGCGGAGGCGATCTGGGAGACGCAGCTTGCGACGGCGAAGGAGGCCATCAGCGGCGCGGGGCTGTCGGCCGGTGAGATTGCTGCGGTCGGCATCACGAACCAGCGTGAAACGGTCGTGGTGTGGGATCGGCGTACAGGGCGCCCGATTCACAACGCCATCGTATGGCAGGATCGCCGTACGGCCGCGCAAACGGACCGTCTCAAGGCACCGGAGACCGCCACGCTGATCCGTGAGAGGACCGGGTTGCTTCCGGATCCCTACTTCTCGGCCAGCAAGATCTGCTGGTTACTCGACCATGTGGATGGTGCCCGCGATGCAGCCACGGCAGGCCACCTGGCATTCGGGACCATCGATTCCTGGCTGATCTACCGACTGACCGCGGGGGCCGTGCATTGTACGGATGTCTCTAACGCAAGCCGGACGATGCTCTTCGATATCCATGAAAGCGCGTGGGATGACGAACTCCTGGCCTTGTTCACTATTCCGCATTCCATGCTGCCCGAGGTCGTGGACAGCAGCGGCGTGGCGGGGCGGACGGCCAGGGAGCACCTGGGGGCAGAGATCCCGATTGCCGGGATTGCCGGCGATCAGCAGGCTGCGCTGTTCGGGCAGCTCTGTCTTGAGCCCGGCATGGTCAAGAACACCTACGGCACGGGGTGCTTCATGCTGCTGCAGACCGGCGCGCAGGCGGTCAGTAGCGCGTCCAACCTGCTGACCACGGTGGCCTGGCGGTTGGCCGGTCAACCGATGCAGTATGCGCTCGAAGGAAGCGTGTTCATCGGGGGCGCCGCGATCCAGTGGTTGCGCGATGGCCTGGGCGTCATTGACAGTGCATCGGCAGTGAGCGAACTGGCTCAATCGGTACCGGACAGCGGCGGGGTGATCATGGTGCCGGCGTTCGTAGGACTGGGAGCGCCGCATTGGGACCCGCACGCGCGTGGGACCATCCTGGGGATAACACGCGGAACGACAGCGGCCCACATCGCCCGGGCTACGCTTGAAGGTATTGCGTTCCAGGTAGCCGATGTGCTGGAGGCGATGCAGAGCGACATGGGGCGGGCGCTGGTCGGGCTTCGTGTAGACGGGGGTGCGGCGGGCAGTGACCTCCTGATGCAGATCCAGTCCGATACGCTCGGCGCGGAAGTGCTCCGGCCCACGGTCACCGAAACGACCGCACGTGGGGCGGCCCACCTGGCCGGATTGGCTGTGGGGGTATGGCCCGACAGCAACGCCCTGGCGACGCACTGGCAGTTGGATCGACGATTCGATCCGACAACAGATCCCGAAACGCGTCAGCAGAAACGATCCCGCTGGTTACGTGCCGTGGAATGCGCGCGGGCGTTCCCTGTGAGTGAGGGGGAATGCTGATGCAAAGGAATGTCCGACTGCTATTGCGGGGACTGTTTGCGCTGGTTGCCCTTGCCCTTGCCGGGTGGCTGGCCATGGGGGTTGCCGCGGGCAACCTGTCCTACAAGAGTATCCTGGTTGTGCTGGGACTCGTGCACCCCCTGGCTTTTGCCGCTGTGGCCTTGCATTGCCTGAGGAACCGGCGAGAGGCGGCTGCCATGGTTGCCTGGCTGTTTGTTGCCTGGTCTTTTCCATTCATTGGGCCCTTGCTCTACATGGCGTTTGGCATTAATCGCGTTCATACCAAGGGATGGCAGAAGCAGCGGTCGAACGACGTCCTGCTGACTGCCAGGCGTGAGCGGGAGGATGCCTCGCTGCCGCTGGCGTACTGGCGCGCATTGCGGGTTGCCCGGGCCGGCAAACCGGATGCCGAGTACGACCGGGAGTTGGATGGAACGATCGACCATATACTTCCTCACTGCCCCCTGCTGGGGGGCAACCGGGTGGAACCGTTGCTCACCGGCGATGAGGCCTTTCCGAGAATGCTCGATGCCATTGACCGCGCCACCAGTCATATCCACCTGCAGGCGTTCATTATCGGAAACGACTCCGTGGGGCGTGAGTTTCTCGACCGGCTCAAGCGGAAGGCCGAGGCGGGGGTACGATGCCGGGTCCTGTATGACCGGTTCGGGTCGACCCGCGGGTGGGCCAGCGGCCTGTTCAAACCCTTCGCCAACACACCCGGACTCGATATCGCCGGGTGGACCCAGACCAACCCGATCAAACGGCTCAACCAGTTCAACCTGCGCAACCACCGCAAGGTGCTGATTGTTGACGGAAAAGAAGCCTTCATTGGGGGGCTCAATCTTCACGAAGGTAACGTCACACGGCCTGATCGGCAGCCCATCAGAGACTACCACTTCTCCGTGGCAGGCCCCATCGCCCTGGAACTGCAGTACGCTTTTCTGCAGGACTGGTATTTTATGACGGATGAGGACCCCGCCGCCCTGCTGACGGCCGACCTGTTTCCCCGCATAGAGCCCGTTGGGGATGCGCTGATTCGAGTGGCGAATGGGGGACCGACAGCGGACGTGGAGGCCCTGACGGATATTACCTGTGCGGCCATTGACGATGCACGCAAGCAACTGCTCATCGTCACCCCGTATTTCGTGCCCCCGACCGATATCCTGCGTGCCCTTCGGCTGGCCGCCCGGCGCGGCGTGAGTGTCCAGGTTGTTGTTCCGAAGAAGAGCAACCATTTCTACGCGGGCCTGGCCGGCCAGGCCCTGTATGACGAGCTCCTCTCAGCCGGCGTGCAGATATACGAGAGGCAGCCGCCCTTCATGCACGCCAAGTCCATCATTGTTGACGACAGGGTGAGTATTGTAGGCACGGCCAATCTCGATAACCGGAGTCTGCGCCTGAACTACGAGACCAACCTGGTTGTTTTCGACGAGCCATTTGCGAACGCCTTGAAACGCATCGTCCTTGATGACATGGCCCAGAGCGAAGAGCTCGAACTGGCCGCCTGGCGATCGCGCCCGACATACCGGCCAGTGGCGGAGAATCTGTGCAGTCTACTTGCGCCCGTACTGTGACCCCGCCAGCTCAGGCGTGCCCGGGCATGCCTGATGACTACGTTCGTCGGCCAGTTGCCCTTGGGGCAGCGGGATGTTTCGGATTTCCTGCTATTTCACCTGCTCGTGAAATACTCAGGCCAGCTTGATGCGTACCTTGCCTGCCTCGACGGGGGTTATGCTTACCTCCGCCTTGATACGGCTCTGTTCGTCTCCGAGCACCCCGGCAACGCGGTCCCGGAGTTGATGGCCGCTATTGTGGCTGCTGACAAGTGTCAGGACAGGCGCGTCAAGCAGGACCCCGAAGCTGGGCACCTCATCGGTGGCATGCAGGTCTCCGATGTAGGCGATGTCCGGATCAAACAGGAACGCATTCGCGATGCCCTGTTCCATCGTCTGCACGTCCGTGATGAGTTCGGTCTGTACGGCAATGCATTCGTGATGGGACATCAGGTAGGATAGCGCACGCTCCATAATGTAGATGATACCGCGCTGCGATTTGTTCACCTCGTCGAGCAGGGCGTAGATGAACATGCTGTTCGCCGCCGACGAGGGGCCGTGAAACAGGATCACACCGGGTTCAAAGGAGGAGACAAGCGCGGTCAGCTGTGCCGCAAGATCCGCGTCCTCGCAGACTGAGTCCAGGGCGGGGATGTCCAGGGGCACACGTACAATGCGCAGGACCTGGCTACCACGCTGGGTCATGTACGTGACGCGGAATCGGCCCACATCCTGAATGCCCAGGCAGAACGAACCGGATGCGCCCCGCTCGGGAGCGTTCGCGGGGAACGCGGCCCGGTGAAGACGCTGCAACACCTGCTTCACATCAGCAGGCGAGAAGACCACATTCATCGCCAGTTTGCATCCCGCGATTGTACGGCTCACGGGGGGAGCGTTGGGCGCAATCACAAGCTCCGACAGGTCGCGGTTGGTGGCGAGCAGTTTCTCGATATCCTGTCTGTGATCCATGGGTGCGTTCCCTGCGTGCTCTTGCGAACATACCAGCTGCGCGACGTGCCGTCATTTCTTTTCTGCTTGCTGCCCTGAGAACGCCACTGCTAACGTCGGATTCGTCTTTGTGCGCACCGCGCGATAGGAGGTCCATCGTGCTCTGGGACAGGTCTCGTGGATCCGGTATTGATAAACTGATTGAGCAGCGCGATATCAAGGGCCTGGTCCGCCTGCTTGCCTCTGATGGCAGTGCCGCGACCGCAAGAGCTGCTGCAGGCGCCCTATCTGACCTGGGCGCCCCGGCTTGCATACCCCTGTTGGCAGATGCACTGGTTGAGCAGAAGCAAGGGTCGCGTCGCGACCGGATCGCCAACCTGCTGATCCAGCTCGGTCCCGAGGCGGTGCCCGCCTCGGCCGCACGTCTCTGTGCGGATCCTCCCGCTGATGCGGCCTTGATTGAAGGTATCCTTCTGCGCATCGGTGTCACGGCGCCTTCGTCGATAACAGAGTTGCTGCACGAGTCCGACCCAACCATTCGTGAAGTGGCGTCGAACGTTGTGGTGACGCTGGGCGCTATCGCCGAGGATTCGGTTATTGAACTGCTGCAGGATCCCATGGTCACAGCGCAGAATGCCGCCGCGGCTGTACTGGGGCGTATGCAGGTCACAGATCCAGGACCCGTGATGGGGTTGCTTCTGAGCGGCAACCCGCGCGTGCGGCAGGTGGTCGGAGAGAAGATTGAGGCGCTTGGCGACCAGGCGATTCCTGCACTGATTGAGGCGCTGCAGAGCCCGCATGAGCGTCTGAGTAAACAGGCCGGTGCTCTGCTTGGTGAGATGGGAGAGGCGGCTGTTGATGCCCTGCTCATACTGCTGCGGCATGATTCCGGCAGCGCCTCGGCCCATGTTCATGTTGCGGCAATCAGGACGCTCGGTGAGATGGGGGACGTGCGCGCAACAGATCGTCTCCTGGTCGCCTCGGGGTCGCAGCATGCCAAAGTGCGTGCCACTGCCCTGGAGGCGATCGGACGGCTTGGGCCTGAGGCCGTGCCATTGCTGCTCGAAGCCTTTGAGGATGCATCCCATCCCGCCCCGGCTGCTGTCATAGCGGCTATGGGGCGCGTCGGCGACGAGCTCGTTCTGCCGGCCCTGATCGCAACACTTGAGAACGCCGACGAGGCCCTTCGCGACGCTGCTGTCGAGGCGCTGGCTGACTACGGGCCTTCGGCCTCCGGTGTGCTCAACGATGCGCTGGCTGAAGACTCCTACTGGACCCGTAAAGCTGCGGGCGAAGTTATGCGCCGCTGGCAATCAGGCAGAGGACACCGGGCTCCGCTGCTCTAGTCTTCCCCTCCTTGGCGCCCCGAGATTCCTATGGCAATGGCAACACGCCGTTCCTGGAGCGCAGAATCGGGGGTCGTCAAACAACGCTTTTTCACGTTGACTTGCCCAAGCAGGTTGGGCTAAAGTTCCGCCCTTTTCGCCATACCAGGCCGAAGGACACGATGGGAGGAGGACGGAAAATGAAACGTACTGCATTATCGATTTGTCTCGCTCTGGCTGCGACAAGCGCGGTCGCGAACGCCGGCAGCGTCCCGCAGGAAGCAAGAGCCATTGCGGCCACGATGCCGGCCATCGAAGTCGAAATCCTCGACACGGTCGGTCGTGAATATGGCCTTACGGGTGACCAGCTCACGCTGCTGTTCGCAATCCGCAAGATCGAAAACGGGCGTCCCGGTGTGGAAATGGGTGTGGGATCGGATACACCCGGTCATCGCGCCCGGCGATACGCCGGGGACTTTGAAAGAAGCCTGCGTCTCCAGGCCCGCTGGGCGGCCGGCACAATACAAAAACGCTATACCGGTGACATCGCCGCCTTCGCCCGGCGATACTGCCCCCCCAACTGGAACAGCTGGACGCGCATGGCGCGTTTCTTCATGTCCCGGAAAGAGTCATAAGCATGTCCACCATGTGTCCCCACTGCGGCGGCGACATCGGCGCCGTATTCAAGTCACTCGCATCCAAGGGCGGCAAGTCCGGTCGCGGCAAGAGCAAGCGCACACGCACCCCGGAAGAATACCGGGAGATGCAGCGCCGCTCCGTCGAAGCTCGCATGCGCACACGCGCCACAGAGTAGCCCGGCCCAATAGGCCGCGCTTTTCGTCCCAGGCGCCATCCCGTTCTCGGGCTATCTCCATTCATGCTTGGGATAGCGGCCACGCAGATCCTTCTTGGCCCGTTCGTAGCCGCTCGCCCAGAAGCTGGCGAGGTCGTCGGTGATCTGGATGGGACGCTGGTTGGGGGCTAAAATGCGTACCTTGACGCGCACACGCCCCATGCAGATGAGCGGCGCCTCGTGCGTGTCATAGAGCTCTTGAATGCGCATGGCGAGGTAAGGCCCGCTCGGATCATCATAGTGCAGGCGAGCCTGGCGCCCGTTCTCGAGCGCGACCCGTTCCGGCGCGTAGGCCCGTACCGCCGCCGTCTGCTCCGCGCTGAGCCATTGCTGCAGTACCGGCCATACGGGTCGGGTCTTAACCGCCTTGGCCGTACGGGCTCCGAGGCAGACCTGCTCAATCAAGGCCTGCCGGTCTGTCGCCCCAATGGCCGGGACCCCCAGCTCAGGACAGTGCGTTGCCACGAGCGCGATACGCGCCAACCACGCTTCGACTTTCTGATCCCAGCATTTCAGCGTAATCCGACCGGCACCGACCTCCGCTGCCAATACCGCGGCGGCCTCGTCGTCGCTTACGTCATCAGCCGGTTCCGAATCGATCACCAGGTCGCGAAAGCAGCGCTGCCGCTCAGCCCGGATGCGCTTGTTGACGGCATCGTAGTCCAGGCGGCGTTTCTCACCGAAACTGCCGGGGAAAAGCTCTGTCAGCCATTCGGCCCGGATAGCCGTCAGACCCGACAGCTTGACCTCCACTTCGCCCTGGTGCTTCCCTATCTCCTGGATCTGCGCGGCCACGAGCAGTGCGTGTGTTCTGTCCACGATCGAATCCGGCGCCACGCTGCCGCGTCGGCCCCCAACGAGGGAACAGCGGTTATTGCCCGTGCGAACCGCCACGTGGTCCGAGAACCCGGCCAGGAGCGCACGGTAGATGCTTTCCGGCTCGGGTGTGGACTCAAAACAGTCCAATCCCACCACCTCGGCTGTGCGCTCGAGCTGGCGTTGCAGCCTGGCGGCCGACCGCGCGGCATTGCCGTGCACGCCGACGTCTTCACACCGCTCGCGTCTGAACCCATGATGCTCGGCATACTCCCATGCCTTGAGCATCAGGTGCAGATCAGAGTCTTCCCGACCGTTCAGCAGGTCTCGCTGACTCTCGCGCACCGCTGACCCGGGCCGGTGAAGCAGGATGCTGCGCTCCTGCAGAAGCGCGGCCACGAGACACACCGTCGGGACACAGCCGTAATGCTCCGCGGCAATCAACATGCGCGCAATACGGGGATGCAACGGAAACGCCACCATGCGACGCCCCATCTCTGTGATTCCGCCGCTCTCATCAATGGCCCCGAGGTCGTGCAACAGCGCGAGAGCCGTGTCGACCGATCGGGAGGGCAGGGGCGTCACCCACGGGAAGTCCTCAAGCGACCTGATGCCGGCTTGCTTCAGCCGCAACAGCGTCTCTGAGAGATCCACACGCAACACTTCGGGCAGATCGTGTGCCTGTCGCTGCTTATGGTCGCGCTCGGTCCACAGTCGAACACAGAGACCCGGGGCCGTGCGTCCCGCGCGTCCGGCGCGCTGCGCCGCCGAGGCCTGACTGTTCTTCTCGATCAGGAGCGTATTGATGCTGCGCCGCGGATCAAAGCACGCCTTGCGTACCAACCCGCTGTCAATCACCGCCGTGACCCCATCGATGGTTAGCGAGGTCTCGGCCACGTTGGTCGACACGATGATCTTTCTCCACTGGGCCGGACCGACCGCGCGGTCCTGGTCCGCGGGAGAGAGTTCACCATAGAGCGGCACTACCAGCGCGTCGCGCGCGGCGGGTAGACGACGAATCAGCTCAATCGTACGCCGGATCTCAAAGGCGCCCGGCATAAAGATCAGCACATCCCCATTCGGCTGGTCCCGCAACACCCCGAGCAGCTCACGCGCCGCCAACTCCCATGGGGGCTGTTTCTGTGCGTGCGCATTGGGCTTGAGGTAGCGGGTCTCAACCGGGTAAGCGCGCCCTTCAGTCCGAATGACCGGGCAATCACCCAACAACTTCAGCACGGACTCCGTCTCGAGCGTGGCCGACATCACCACCAGTTTCAGATTCGGACGTGCACCCGCCTGCAGCTGCGTGGCCAGCCCCAGCATGATATCGGAATAGAGGTGGCGCTCATGGAACTCGTCGAACACGATAACCGCGACCTCGCGTAGCGCGCGATCGCTCTGCATTTCACGCAGAATGATCCCGTCGGTCTCAAACTTGATGCGCGTGCGGCGGTTGGACGTGTTGTCGAAGCGCACCTGGTAGCCGACCTCTTCTCCCAGCGGCACCCCCCGCTCCGCGGCCACACGCCGCGCCAACATGCGCGCGGCCAACCGCCGCGGCTGCAACACCACGATCCGCCCGTCTCCCGCGAGACCGGCATCCAGAATCATCGGCGGCACCTGCGTGGACTTGCCTGATCCGGTCGGGGCCTCGATGATGACAGTCGGCCCATCCCGCAGCGCCGCAACGATCTCCTCCTGCACCTGGTATATCGGGAGCGGTGACATAGACAGACCCTATGCCATCTTGCAGCGATTGAGAACCAAAACCGCCATGGGCCCGCTTCTGCGCTTCAGCCTTCACGGCGTGTTGCCCACACGGGGATTTCTCGGCTTCGCCAGGAATGACACCCTTGCGTCTGTCTCGTTTCCTGAGGAACTGTCATGCTGAGGGTGGAGAACTATCGCGGCCGCCTTCCGGGCGGACGTGGTGCGGCGTGGCGTCGTCGATCGGGCCGGCTGCGCCGCTGGCCCCGGGGCCGGGCTTTTGTGGCGGGTGGTGTGTAGTGGCCCTCCCGCGCTATCGTATCGACGGCGAGACGTGCCGTGGCAAAAGCGGCGGTGAGATTGTAGCCTCCGGTGGGACCATCCACATCGATCACTTCACCCGCAAAGTAGAGCCCGGGCGTCACGGTTGATGCCATCTTATCCGGCGAGACATCGCGCAGGTCCACGCCGCCCACCGTCACCATGGCCTCCTTGAGCGGACGCATCTTCACGGCACGAATACGCAGGGGGGGCTGCTTGGGGGCCGTCACAATCTCCACGCCGGGCTGGCGGGCATCGAGGCGGGAGAGCAGTCGCGTGGCATTCGAGATCGCCCCGCCGCCCAAGCCCCAGCGTTCGCATTCCAGCAGGCCGGTCGTCTCCCCGATGCACTGCTCCCCATCCAGAACACGAACACGGGCGCGCTTGAACTGCTGTCCCCGGTGCGCCGCGAGCCACGGCTCACTCCATTCAATTCCCACGAGACCAGGGCGATAAGGTCGCACCCGGTGCCCCAGCTCACGGGCCAGGCGCTGGCCATCGCCCACGCTACCGGTCTTCGGATAACTCACACCGCCCGTGGCCAGCAGTACCCGCTGCGCCTCTATGCTGAACGTGCGCGTCTGAACGGTCAGCCCCCCGTCACCCGCCGTGATGCGCTCAACCGGCGCATTGTAGCAGATCGGCATGCTGAACCGTCGCAGCACATCGCTCAAGCATTTGACCACATCAGCGGCGCGCTCCGACCGGGGGAAGACCTTGCCGTCCCGCGTGCGCATGAGGGGCAGTCCGTTGCCCTCAAACCAGCGCTGAAGGTGGGCGGGTGAGAAAGCGGTGATGGCGGGCGACAGGAACGCTTCCAGGGGATCCCCGAAATCAGCCAGCATCGCATCGGGTTCGAGGCAGGAGGTCAGGTTGCAGCGGCCGTTGCCGCACATGAGCAGCTTGCTGCCGGCGCGGTGTTTGCGCTCCAGCAACAGGGCCGGAACCCCTCGTTCGCCGGCGTGGCATGCGGCCATAAGGCCCGCGGCTCCGGCACCGATGATGACCAGGGGAGTGGAATCAGGCGTACTCATGGGCCTAACGATCAACCCAATGCCGTCACAGATCAAGGCAATAGAACACAACGAGCGTTCCCTCCCGACACCTGACACCTCTGCTCCCGTCTCGTGACGGTTGCAGAAGCGGGCGGGAAGCGCTACTGTCCATGGTTTGGGCGAGAACGAATGGATGGCGGGCTATGGCATTGGTGAACGTGCGCGGGGTTAGCCTGAGTTTCGGCGCAGATCTGCTGCTGGACCAGGTGAATCTGAGCATCGAGGAGGGCGACCGGATCAGTCTTGTGGGAAGAAACGGGACGGGTAAGTCGTCGCTGTTGAAGTTGATCCACGGGGACCTTTCGCCAGACCAGGGCGAGATCCAGAGCCACCCGAGCGTGCGCGTTGCCTACCTGCCTCAAGATGTGCCCGCCGACATGTCCGGACTGGTCGCGGATGTGGTGGAGTCCGCCGCGTTCAGAAGGCGCCACGCCAACGCCCATACTGAAACCCATGGGCACCAGATCGTGGGCCGCGTTCTCTCGCACCTTGGCATGGATCCCCACGCCGACTGCGCCGTTCTTTCCGGTGGCTACAAGCGGCGGGTCCTGTTGGCCAGTGCGTTGGTGCAGGAGCCGGATATCCTGCTACTCGACGAACCGACCAACCACCTGGATATCGAGTCCATCTGCTGGATGGAGACGTTTCTCCTGCGTCACTGCAAGACGCTGCTGTTTGTGACGCATGACCGGGCCTTCCTGCGCCGGACAGCCAATCGAATCGTGGACCTCGACCGCGGGAAGCTTGCCGACTGGACCTGTGACTATGATACGTTTCTGAAACGCAAAGCCGGACTGATCCACGACGAGAATGTGAGCCGCGCCGTGTTCGACAAGAAGCTGGCCAAAGAGGAAGCATGGATCCGACAGGGCATCAAGGCCAGGCGGACCCGCGATGAGGGGCGCGTGCGAGCCCTGATGTCGATGCGGGAAACGCGTCGCGCCCGCCGATCGGCAGAGGGACAAGCGCGCCTGCAGGTGCAACAGGGAGAGGCATCCGGCCACAAGGTTATCCAGGCCAAAGGTGTGTCGTTCGGCTATGGCGCTGAGGCGCTCCTGGTGAAGGACTTTTCGACTCACATATCGCGTGGCGACAAGATCGGCGTGATCGGCCCAAACGGATCGGGCAAGACGACCTTGCTGAAACTGCTGACCGGTCAACTCACCCCCACGCAGGGAGAGGTCCGGCAGGGCACCCGCCTGACAATGGCCTACTTTGATCAGCACCGCGCCCAACTCAACGACCAGGAATCCGTGGCCGCGGCGGTGGGGCAGGGCATGGACACCGTCACGATTGACGGCAAGCCGCGCCACGTCATCAGCTACCTCCAGGACTTCCTCTTCACGCCGGATCGGGCCAAATCACCGGTCTCCGTACTCTCCGGAGGAGAGCGCAATCGCCTGCTGCTGGCCATGCTGTTCGCGCAGCCCTCCAACCTGCTTGTCATGGATGAGCCCACCAATGACCTGGATGTGGAGACCTTGGAGCTGCTGGAAGAACAGCTCATGAACTACCCGGGCACCGTACTCATGGTCAGCCACGACCGGGCTTTCCTCGACAACGTCGTCACGAGTGTATTTGTGATGCAGGGCAGCGGCGTTGTGGGCGAATACGTGGGCGGCTACGACGACTGGCTTAAGCAGAAAGCCGGAACGGCTGCCGTCAGAAATGGGACTTCCGTCAGCAGTAAGCCGCGCTCCCCGCGCGTACCGGTCGCCTTCGGATACAAACAGAACCGCGAGCTGAATGCTCTGCCCAAGAAGATCGAAACACTTGAAGCCAGGCAGGAAGCCCTGCACCTCAAGATGGCCGACCCCGACTACTTCCGCACGCCTCCCGACCAGTTGGCCGCCGACCGGCAGGAGGAAGCGGATATGACCGCCCAGCTTGAAGCGACCTATGAACGGTGGGAAGCGTTGGAAGCGCTGCGCGATCAACACGCTTGATCTATCGTGGTACCGTTTGGTCCCGGTGATCCCGCCCGTCTCCCTCCCGCCATTTTTCCTTTCTGCAACAGCTGTGATTTCTGTTATCCTCGCGCCATATTGGCTTGGTGTCAGCAACGCGATGGCGGTTAACAGAGGGGCGTGACATGACGATGAGAACGTGGCGGCTGCGGTCTGTGGGTGGAGCTCTCCTGGTGCTGGCGACGGCGACCCATTGTGTCGGTGGCAGCTTCATGGACTGGCTTAAGAAGGACAAGGATGAGCAGAAGGCGTTTGTTGAGGGCAAGCAGAAGGTCCCGGACGGCAAGCCCGCGCCTGCGGCCGATGCCCCGGCGCGGCCGGCCCACACACCCGCCGCGCTGACCGATAGCCTCGATCCGGCCGGGGCCACATTCAAGAACCGTGGACGTATCCCTACCACGGCACCGGTGCAGGCCATACCCCGTCCCGGCAGTCCGTTCCCCTCGGTCGTGATGCAGGCGCTGAATGACATGGAGATGGGCCGGGCGACGAAGGGGCAGGGCGCCCTCCTGTTCCAGTACAACGACGAGATCAACGCCGCCCGTCTCAACGGCATGATGCCGGATCGCCAGTACCAGGCCGCCCAGAACGACTTCGCGCGACTGAACCAGGACTTCGCCAAGCGCGCGGCCACCGACGTAGGCGCCGACTTCAAGGTTCAGACGAGCACGTCACAGCGCTTTGCGCCGGGCACCGATTCGGATTACATCTGTGAGGTGAAGTCATCCAAGCCCGTCGAGCAGATCGCGGACATGCAGAAGAACTACAACACGTACGTCAACGAGTTCCTGGAGCAGAACGTTGCGCCGGAAGACCTGCGGGCGACGCACAAGAACAGTTGGCATGTTGATCTCGATGTCGACTTCATGGCCGACCCTACCCATGTTACGGATGACCAATTCCGCGCCATCGCCAGGCTCAATAACGATGCCTACGTACGCCGCGGCGCGGCCGATTATGAACGGCTCTCGCGACCGTCGGTCAACACGGAGATCAAGCCGGAGCATTTCCGTGACTACGTGCGGGAGATGCAGGACTTCATCGAAAGGAAGAACAAGAAGCTACAGAAGTATCGCAAGAACCCCTCGCTGCTCAACAACCTGGACGAGATGGCTGACTGGCACAAGTTCATGGCACAGGAGCAGAAGTACCTGAGCCGCATTGAGTCGGCCAACAAGACGCTGCGTAAGCAGGCTGGGCTGCCGATCGAGAAGACCCCGTTCAAGGATCCATTCTACGAGTTTAAGACCACCGCCGACGGCAATACCGTATGCCGCAAACGCTCGCCCGGCACGATTGCGTCGCGCGCTTCGTTCCGCAGTCCCGGCAACCGCGCCACGACGATTGCCGGCCGCGTGCTCTCGGAGCACTCGCTGCAGCGCGCGACGCGTCAGTTTGCCGAATCCCTGGCGGATGCACACGTCAAGAGTCCGGGCAAATGGCCCAACGCCGCCTCGCACATCGCCGAAATAGCCGAACAGCTTCCGCCGGCCCAGAAGGCGCGGATCGTGGAGAGCATCACGACCAGGAACAAGCATGTCTTCGCCAACCAAGTGGCCAGCGAGATGCGCAAGCGCCCCGGTCCCAAGCCCCAGGCGCCGCCACCGGGCACCAGGTCCCCCTCGACTCTGGGCCGGGCCGGTATGTCGCTCGACGACGCACTCAAGCGCGCCCTGGGCGTGTCCGACGAGGTGAAGGATATGTGCAAGCTGCGGCGAGCATTCAATCAGAAGGCTGCCAAGGCGCTGGGTGGATTGGATAAGCTGGGCAAAGTCGGCACAGCGGTGGAACTGCTCGCCGCCGCGAACGAGACGCGGCGGTACCTGAATCTCATGAACCAGGCGCTCGATCCGAACATCACCGATGCCGAGGCCGACCGACTCTTCGAGCAGGCACAGGAGGCGGCCTTCGGGATGTCCAAGGCGGGTGCCCTGGGCGCTCTCTGTGAAGCCGTGCCGGTGGTCGGTGCGGTCTACGGCGGCTGGACGATCGGTTACGATGGAAGCCGCTACTTACTGGAGAACACCGAGACCGGGCAGGCCATCGACCGCGCTGTGTTCGAGTACTTCGACCGGCACACGCAGGCCTACGAGCAGACGGTTGACGTCCTGGACGAATACATGGGGCGCGAATCACGCCGCATGCGCCGCGAAGATGAGTTGCGTGACTTGGAGAAGAGCTACCTGAAAGCTATAGCGGCAGGACGCATCAAACTCAAGGATGGCGTATCCACCAGGGATATTATCGCCATGCTGCGTTCGGGCGATATCTATGGCCTCGATGACATGATGGAGTCGGCCCTGGGTGGCCCGGGAGGCGATGATGGCGATGATGACGGGGGAGGGGACGGCACCGACCCGGCCCATTACTCGCTCACCATGGTCTGGTACAACGATGTGGGCTGGATCCATGTTGGATCCGTCAAACAGTTTCGCTCCCTGCGGGCCCGTGGCAGCGAGATCTGGGGTGGCACCTCCAAGGAGCCGCTCAATAAGAAGGAGATGCTCGGCGGCAAGACCTTCGACAAGGCCGATGATGCCATGGAAGCACTCAAAGGAGAAATCGGCGGCGCCGTAAAGCGTCACCGCGCCCCGCTGGCCTTCCCCAAGATCTACTACATGGCCGGGGACAAGAAGATAGGCTTCGAAATCATGAAACACCCCGTCTTCAAAGACGTTAAAGCACGTGCTGATGCAGGGAAATGAGGGCTGGGAGGAGAGGTGACCGCCCGCCGCCTGCGCACGAGCGTCATCCTGATCCCCCCCCCGCCTATGGTGTGCCTGACGGGGCAGTCAGCGCCCCTCCTGTAACCCCCGCTTCAGCGCACGATGCCGCTTGGCAATCGGCTGCGCGGCAAACCGGTCGCGCAACGCCTTAATCGCATCCGTGTAGCGGCGCACATCATCCCGCGACACAGTGCGCGGCTTGCGTGCCGTTCCGTATAGCGTTGGCAGTATACCCGGCAGTTCGATCAGGTCTTCGATCTGGAGGGCGTGGTGAACCGGAGACATCACAAGATCAAGCGCATTCAGGACAATCAGCATCTTTGTACAGAGCTGTGTGGTGCACGTAATGGGACGGTGTTTCTTAAGCTGGCATCCCGTTTCACCCAATGCCGGACACGGACCATTGCCGGGCATACTGCGTCCCATATCTTGCCGCGGCAACTTCTCATACCAATCGCGATCCGAACGCACTTGAATCGCATTCAAGGCTTCCCAGCTGTCATGCACCTGGTTGTCGATCATGCAGCAACACCAGGCGGCACGTCCCTTGCGCTGCCGCTGTTCGACTTCGTGCAGCGTCTTCACTGCACACCGGGAACACAGATCTTCAAACTGATCAAAAAGCGACCATAGCGCTTTCTCGATCTGGTTGAACCACTTCAGATGCTGGCTGTTTGTCATGACCTGTCACGCTTACCGGAAGCGTTAGCTCGACCCCTTTGCTGCCCTGCAGGCAGGGATTGTCTCCCTCACCCACTATATCCCCAGGTTCAACTCCGGCTCTCTATCCGTGAGCGTGTCGCCGAGCAGTTCCGCGCGCCAGCCGCGAAGCAGGGGGTGATCGGTGCTTTCCCCGGGTACGCCTCCCTGCAGTGCCATGGCCAGATCGCCTTTGCTGCATACAATCTGAGGGTCAATCTGGCGGCTCTGCGCGCGCGTAACAATCTGCTCAAGCGCAGTGTTGACCTGGCTCTGCCGCTTCTGATCTCGGCTGGGCCGGAACACGGGGGATGGCAGCATCTGCTCGGGCACGGCAAAACCGCGCTTGACGGCATCCAGCAGATCCTTCTCATAGCGCTGGGCGGACCGCCCTTGCAGCTTCTTGCAGCGACACAGCGCGTCGCCATTCCGAGGAAGCTCAGCGGCGACCGACACCAATTCAGCGTCCTCCATAAGCCATCGGCGCGGCCTGTCCGTGCTGCGCGCCCGTTCTTCACGCCAGGCGGCCAGCTCGCGAAGGACCGCCAGATTGCGTGGCCGCAACGAGGCCGCCGCGCGGATGCGCAGATAGGCTTCGTTGACCGGTCGCTCGTCATAGCGACCAGGGGCGTTCAGCGTGGCCAGCTCTTCGGTCAGCCACGCTTCGGTGCCGCCTGCGCGGACCCGTTGGCGGATGATCTCGGCGACTTCAGGCAGGTGGAGCACATCGTCGACTGCGTAGTCCAGATACTCCGGCCGCAATGGGCGTGCCATCCAGTTCACACGCGTATGTTCCTTGGGCAAGTGCACATCGAGCAGTTCCGAGACCAGGTTGGCGAGAGAGAGCACCGAGCTGAGACCGGCGAAACCGGCCGCCACGCGTGTATCGAACACACCCGTGGTCGATGCTCCCGTGGCCCGCTTCAAATGCATCAGATCCTGGGGAGCATCGTGAAGAATCTTGGTGATCCGGGAATCGCTCAGAATGTCTCCCAGTGGCGAGAGATCCGCGATGGCGATGGGATCGATCAGGTAGCTGACGCCGCTTGCGAGTCCCACCTGTATCAGGCCGAGACGAGCGTAGTAGGTGCGATCCCATACAAACTCCGTGTCGAGGGCGATGCAGGGCTCGTCCTCAAGACGTGCAACGACCTCGCGCAGGGCCTTCCGGGCATCAATCATGTGAAAAGGCGTGGACATAGGGCGGGGAGACTATCACGTCTAAGTCCCAACCTGCACCCACAATCCGCACCCAACACCTTCTGCCCCGCCCCGCCCGTCTCAAATCCCTTTGAGAACCTGGACCAGCTGATGAGGGAGCGCGGCTAGGGCCAGGCCAGAATGGCGTGTTGCCCAAATCGAAAGAGCGCCTTCGGCGAGATGTCTCGGCAAGCTCGACATGACAATTCTCCAGGAGATTCGGCGAGGCAAGACATGTCATCCCGAGCGAAGTCGAGGGATCTCCTTTTGGGCAACACGCCGTTAAGGGCTGAGTTATGGTGTGCCTGACGGGGCAACGCGCCCCGGCCCGAAGGGCTTGAAAAGGATGATCAGCCTTGGCAGCAGCGTCAACGCGGCAAGCAGCGCCATGGCCATGGCCAGGCCGGTCAGCAGACCGAACAGAATGCTGGGAATGAACTCCGACAGGGCCAGGATTGAGAACCCGACGATGATGGTTACAGACGTATAGTAAAGGGCGTTTCCGATGCTGCCGTGGCATCGAAACATCGTCTGCATATAGTCATGATCCACCTCGAATTCATGCCTGAACCTGTGGATATAGTGAATCGTATTGTCGACGGCGATTCCCATGCTGATCGCAACAATCGTTATGGTCATCATATCAAGTGGCAGATCCAGCAGCCCCATCACTCCGAGGACCACCAGCGACGCCATGAGGTTTGGAAAGATGGCGATCAGCGAAACCTTAAGCGACCTGAACAGGATCATAAACATGGCCATGATCGCGAGAACCGTATAGCCGACGGTCTGAATCTGTGACTTGAAGAGACTCTGAAGCATATTGTTGTACAGAACCATCATGCCGGCGAGGTGTACCTGTTCCGGTTCCAGGCCGAAGTCAGTGCTGAGGTCCTCCCGGATACGCTGCAACAGCTCGTTGCGCCTGAGTGACTTCATGGAGTCTTTTATTCGTACCGCGACGCGGGCCTGGTCGTGTTCGATCGACACATAGGGATCCAGTGTCATCCGCCTGAAGTCGGCAGGGAACTCGTTGAACAGAAGGGCCAGTTCGAAGCTGTCCCATTCGGTGGCGCCCTTGAGTTCATTGGCGATCCTGAGCATGGTGCTCAGGGACAGCACCTTTCCTATCTCGGGTAGGCGCTCAAGGTGGTCATGGACCCTGCCGATCAGGTCCATTCTCTCCGGGGTATACCAGTACTTTTCGTCGTCCTCGGCCGATTCGAACTCTTCGAACTCCTCGAAGAAGCCGTCACTGTCGCCGCCCTCCGGTTCTGACTCAGGTCCTGACTCCGGTTCTGTTATCCCTTCCTCCCCGAAGTCGATGATGACGTCAAGCGGTGTGGTCCCTCCCATCTTCCTGTCTACGATGGCCATGCCGGCATGGATCTGGGTCGACTCTTTGAAGTAGTTGATGAAGCTGTTCTCCACCCGGATCCGTGCGATGCCCACTGTCGTGGCTATCACAATCAGCAGGGAGCCGCCGAATATCAGGGCCGGTCGCCGGTGGGTGAAACGCGCGAGCCTCTCGGTCGCCGGGGCGGCCACACGCTTCGTTGTTGAGGGCGGGGTCTTCTTCATTAACATGAGACAGGCGGGAAAGAGCAGGAAGGTGATGAAGAGCGAGACGACAATGCCCATGGTCATCATCAGGCCAAAGTTCATCACCGGCAGAATATCGCAGACGATCAGGGAACAGAATCCCGCGATGGTGGTGAGGGCCGTGTAGAGGCAGGGCAGAAAAATCGTTCGCACACTCTCCCTTATCAGCTCCCTGTGCTCTTTCTCCGGGTACGAGGCATTCAGTTCCCTGTAACGGACCGTCAGGTGGATCGCCAGGGCCATGCTGATGATCATCTGGAGCGAAATGAAGTTGGATGAGACCACGGTCACCTGCCAGCCGAATATCCCGAGTCCGCCCATCATGGCCACGGCCGCACCGATGCAGCACACCATGGGAAGGACGACCCATCGCGTTCGCTTGAAGATCACGGTTAGGGCCAGAATCAGGAACGTAAGCATTCCCAGTCCGAACACGCGGAGGTCTCTCCTGACAAATGATATCATGTCATCGGCAATCATCGGTACGCCGCCCAGAAAGACGTCGGCGCCCGATCTGTACCTGTCCACGATGCCGCGCACGCGTGCGATATCGTCATGTCTTTGCCGGCTTATCTCCGCTTTGAGCTCGTCATACCGGGGTGTCACCCGCTCCAGCTCAGCACGTTCTTCGTCCGTTATCTTGCCCGCGTGGTCCAGGTCAAGCAGATCGGCGCGGCGCTTCTCAAGGCCCTCGAACTCGGTGTCACTGATCAGCTCTACCTGGATGGCGGTCATGCTCATGTCGGAACTGACCAGCAGGTTCTCGAAGAGGGGACTATTCTGCAGCTCCTTTCTGGCCATCTCCTTGTCGACATCAGGGGACTCCAGTGTCTTTATGTTCGTCTGCAGTTCCTTCATGGGAACGGGCGGGTTACGCAGGAGGGGCACGTCGAGTATCGTGGTGACCGCCGACACGCGATCCAGCTGTTTCAGCTCGTCGCGAAGCCCTGCCAGCTTAACCAGCGTTTCGTCCGCCAACAGGTCGCCGTGGGGGCGGTAGATAAGAAACAGGTACTGATTGACCCCGTACCTGTCGGAGATCATTCGGGAGTACTGGAAGTCCGCGTCATGCTCAAGAATCAGGGCGTCGGCGGAGGTATCTATCCCAAAGTCCTTTATCCGGTAACCGAGATAGGCCAGCAGGCACACAAGCAGCAGAACGACAATCCTGGCATGGCCCAGGACTATCCGGTCGTAGGTGCTGATGCTCCAGGCGGTGGCCCTGGTGGGTGGGCGCGCGCCCCCGCTATTCGTTCCGTTCATCGGTCGGGTTGACCTTCTCTTTCATTCGGTTCAACAGAGTCTCCGCAGTGCCCGTCTTCATAATCTCAGCATACTGGGCCCGGTACGATGACACGATGCTGACGCCCTTAATCTTCACATCGTAGGCTTTCCAGCCGGTCTTGGACTTGTACATTTTGTAGAGTATCCGGTCGCGACCGTCCATCGAGACAACAGTCGTGCCCACATGTACCTTGGATTTGACCTGTACGGGTGCCTCGTACTCAATGGTCTCACCGGAGAAGAGCATGACCTTATCTGCATAGGATTTCAGAAGCTGCTGCACGAAGAGTTCCGTATAGTCCTTTTGCTGCTCCTTGTTCAGCCGGGGCCACTGCTTCTTGCCGAGGGCCAGTTTGCCCATCAGCGCGAAATCGAACACCGGGTTGATGCGCTTCACGATAAGGTCATACTTGGCTTTGTCGGAGAGATCATCCCTGTTCAACCAGTCAAGGCAGCTGTCTACAGTCTGCCGGACCACCTTTGCCGCGTCGCTCTTGCCGTCCGCCACGGCGGTCTGCACGAAGACGGCAAGCGCCAGGCTCAACCAGAACATTCTCTTCACGAGCTACTCCTCTATTTCTGCTTCACGTTTCTGTCGGTATGCGTCTCTCATAAATGTATATAGATCGAAGGCATCTTCCCTGATGGCCTCGTACTCATCCAGGTGGAGGGAGATGTAGTTTCCCTTCTCAAGGCTCTTGACGGCCAGGGACGACTCCGTGGGCTCAATAGTGCTGAAGGGATGCAGGAAGTAGTCCGGCACCATGCCGAACGCGTCGCGCAGGTTGGTCGGACCCAGCAGCGGAAGCACCACCGGCCATCCCGGGCCTACGCCGTAACGTCCCAGCGTCTGGCCAAAGTCTTCGTCCGCCGGTCGCAGGTCACAGGCTGACGCGGCGGGATCAAACAGGCCCAGAATCCCCACGGTTGAATTGATTCCGAACCGCGCGAGCTCGACGCCGGCGCCCCTGAAGTTGCCCTGCAGTCCGCTGTTGATAAAGCGCACCGGAAACCCGAGGTTGTTGGCGCATTTCTGGACCGATGCCCGGACCGGTTTGGGCAGCACCCACCGGTAGGCCCTGGCTACGGGTCTGAGTACCCATGTGTAGGCCTTGTCATTGCACGTGTGCATGAAGCGATTATAGCCGCGCAGCGGGTCACGGGCCGGTGGCGCTTCAGGCATATCGAAGTCGTCGAACTCATCAAAGTCCGCATCCGCAACATCCTCAGCGACATCCTCCGCGACCGTCACACGGCCCCCTTCCGGCACGGTGGCGCAGCCCGAGCCCATGCTCAGCAGTAGCCACATGACCAGAAGGGTGGAGCGCATCGCCACGACACTGAAGGTCCTCCCGGCAGGTGTCCCTGGCGGCACGACTGAATTCTCAACGCTTCTGTCACGCATCCCCGACAGTTCCTCTCTCTCCTCGCAGATGACCATTGACTGAATCCTACACTACTGAATGGCAGACACAAAGGAATGATGCGGCCGCATCTGCTGCGGAAGATCCTCACCCACTCCCACGCTTGCATCCCGGCAACCATGTCGCGTAAGGTGACTTCCCCATGGGTACGTTACAGATAAGAGACGCTGCCGAGTGTGATGCGGGCACCAAGCTGTTGCAGACGGCGAGCGCCTCATCGGAGAGGGCGAAGCGGGTGACCGGGTCTTTGTATTGGTGTCTGGTGAGCTGTGCGTGATCGTGGGCGACCGCGAGATCGGATGCATCAGCACCGGCGAGACGGTTGGCGAAATGTCGCTCCTGGACGAGCGACCACGCTCGGCGAGCGTGGATGCCGTCGGCGAGTGCCGCGTGATGGAAGTCCGGCGCGACGACCTACAGGAACTGATGGCACGGCGGCCGCGGCACGCTACTCGACTTCTTGTGCCGGCGGTGCGGTGGCCTCTTCCGATTCGTTGCCGCTCTCTCTGCGCGCGCGACGGCGCTCGCGTTTTTCATCGGCCTTCCGCTTCTTTTCCATTTCCCTGCGGCGTTTCTCGAAAGTATTTCTGTTCTTCGCCATTGTCGATCCTTCCGGGCACATCGGTGCCTTGTGCCTGGGTCTGATGACCCCGTGAGGCCCACGAACGGGAGAGGCGCCAAGCGCCGTTCCCTCGGGGGGCGAGAATCCGGGCCAGTCCAAACGGAATGGTTTGGGCCGGCCCCGGGATGGGCTAGATGGTCTTTACGTCTTTAGCGCAAGGACCCTTGTTGCCTTCACCGACCTCGAACTGCACGCGGTTGCCCTCCTGGAGGGTCGCACCCGAAACATCGTTCTTGTGCACGAAGACGTCATCGCCGCCTTCCTGCTCGATGAATCCGTAACCTTTTTCCGCGCTGAACCACTTCACTGTTCCTTCTGGCATCGTTCTGCTCCTGTTTACCTCTTTAGTTACACTGAGCTTGCGCCCATACATTTTTACACCGAACGGGAATCGCCGAAGAGGTCACACGCCTCCCGGTCGGACGGGCACCATGAGAGCTTCAATGGGCGTGACAAACCCAGGAGTTGGCTAGGAATGGCGCACCGCAGCGAAGATCGACCCGGACACTTGCAAAGAGTCTATCCTTGTTCTAAGTAAAAGCAACTACCTTCGTGAAGTGTGTCGTGAAGTGTGAGAAGTGCAGAATGAAATGCCGCATTAATAATCAGGAGCGTTCCATGCCGTGGATCGCTATCCTCAGTGGATATTGGAGAGGAGATGCAGGTCCGTTCCTATGGCCAGTACAACTGTTGGGATGAGACCGTATATTCCGAAGACGAGGCAGGCGACGAGGCCCTGCGCCAGGGCGGCGAGAATGAAGAGGGGCGGGAGCTCTGTCATGCCGGCGGCAACGACCTGCGTATACATGATGTAGGTATGCAGCGCCACACAGAGAGCAGTGGAGATGGTACGACTGTTGGTCAGGCGCGCGCAGAGAGACAGTGGCGCCGCCTGCGTAAAGAGGAGCTGGAACCCGGCCGACCACATGACCAGGGCCAGGACCCCCCCGAGGGTCGATGGGTACGAGAGCTCGTAATAGGAACGCTCCCCGGCGCTCAAGAGAGCCTTGCGGATGATGTCATCAAGCCAAAGTAGTCGTAGCGGCAGGACCACCATCGCGATGACGAGCGCAACCGCTGACCCATGCAGTAAGGTCCGCCGATCGGTTACAAGGCCCGGCATCCCGGCGCAGTGCTCCCAGGCCGTTACAGCACCGCAGATGAATGTCAACACGCCGAAGGTGAGCGGAACAAAGATAGCCAGCGGCATCCCTCCCTGGATCAGTCGTCCGATCGACATCAGCGTGACGATTGCCGCGAGGGCAGACGCCCTGAGAAGGTTACGATATGAAAGAAACTCACGCATGCCCCCCCTCCTCTTTTGGTGGCTGTCTTTTCACCTGCGACAATAATGCAAAATAATAGGGACTGCGTCTGCAACAAGTGTGTAACGATCAGACAGGCGCGGATTCGCCGCTCCAGGTGACAAAATCCTGAATCCCGGGTGTGTTACCCAAAACGGAGATTCCTCGACCATGCCTTGGGCAGGCAAGCTTCGCTCGGGATGACACGCCCTTAAGTGACGGGCTGACCCCGCGGCGCCCTGATCTACTTGAGATCGACCTGGGGGTCATCCTTGTAGGCAGAGCCGATGTGGCAGAGCCGGTCGAGGGCGACCGCAAACAGCTCGTAGAGAGCCTTCAGCCGATCGACGTCGTAGATGAATTCTCCGCAGGTGCAGCAGAGCTCATCCACGCCATCCGGAAAGGTCGATCCGAACCAACCCTCATCGTTCCTCACCTCAAAGCGGATGCTTGGCTGGGCTTCGATGAGTTGTCGTAACCTGGGGCTGGCGAGGAATTCGCGGGCCTTCTCTTCGTCATTGCCCCTGATGACGAAGCGGTCATCGAAATCGGCATCACCACTCTGGATGTCCTGGGCGCCCAGACGCTTCCCGATCCCGCTGATGAAATCCTCAAAGAAGATGTCGAACCGGAACCCATCCTGGTTCACGTAGGGGGCCCGCATGCGAGTGAACATCGCGCTGTCGGCCGTGTAGGTGTCGAGCGTGATCGACCATTGCCCGTGGGTGAAGACGACTTTGCTCTTCCCGAAGAAGCCACCGTCGACAAAATGCCCTTTGGCTTCGTCGGCTACGTCTTTCCAAATCGCAGCCTTGCTTGTCCCGAAAATGTCGCGTAGGAGCCCCATCGCATCGCCTCCCGATTAACAATATCTGGAGATGTTACATGGGATGGGATGTCTTATCAATCTCCGAGCTGGTCAGGCGCAACGCGCCGTCAGGCCTCAATCTTCTTGAGGAGCCATGCCATGTTCTGGCCGGGGGTCGTCATGGTGCACATGCCCTCTTCATCGCCTTCGACCTCCCGTTCCTCGCGGCCGATGCCGAGGTCCCAATAGATGGAACCTGGTACGATCAGGTGATTGGGTCCGTGATGCTGTAGAGCCACCAGCGTTTGTTTCTGCTGCGGGTGCGGGGTTGGCGTTCGAAGTAGATACGGGCGGTCTGGTTGGATTCTGTTTCGACTTCGAACCAGTGTCTGCGGACGTAGGTTTCGGAGCTGCCGTGTGAGCAGGGGCCGGTGTCCTTCCATGTGCGCAGGACCGCGGCTATGCGCAGGGGGGTGCCGCGCCAGGTGAACTCGCGGGGGAGGCCGGGGCCACCGGTGGCCATGGGCCTGGTGTCGACGGTGGCGATGACGGGCTTGATGGATTCGGAGATAAAGGTCATGGGGATGGAGGAGAGAGAACGGCCAGGGCCTGCTCGATGGCTTTGATGGCGGCGCGGTCGTGGGTGCGGGCGTATTCGCCGGGACCGAACCCTTTGACGCCCTCGATCCATACCTTATCGGCCGTCCGTTTCACTTCCATTGCACTTCTCCTATCGCTCGTACCGGGTGAAATCATGGAACAACCCGCGCCCACCTCGCTACCGGAACAGCACCATCCATCCGCCGTCCTCCGAGCCTCCCGGAAGATTCACGGTCACTTCGCCCTCCGAGCTGTAGTCCTGCCAGGCGCCATTGGAGAACGCGCGGACGCGATAGGCATAGGTCCCGCTCGTCTTGCCCGTGACACCATAGGAGTTCGCCGCCACGTTGTTATCCAGCGAAGTCCAACCCGTGTACCCGTCCATTTCAATGTCCGTGATGGAGATGTCATCCACGGCAAAACCCCAGGCCGGGAACGACGACCAACCGTTTCCGTAGTCAACATTCATGACAAAACGCAAGATGCACATATCGTCCGCATTGATGCCCTGGGCATTGATGGCGGCGTAGTTGAAGGACCGCGAAGGCCATGTGTTGATGTAGCCGTCGTCACTGCCAAGCGTCTGCCAGGTATCACCATCGTCGGTGGACATCTGACATTTGATATAGCCGTCGCCCGATGAGATGTGGGACATCACGTTGTAGCTGACGACGGTACTGGTCGTCACCTTGAAGCGCTTGCGCATGACCATGGCCTGGACCGACGCGTCTGAATACAGCATGGAGTAGCTGTAGGTGCCGCTATTCTTCCCATCCGAATCCCTGTTGACGGCCCCGGACAGGTACCAGTTCTCGTACATGGCATCTTCGTCCTCGGCCCCGTCGGAGAAGCTGGTTACCGTGGTCGTGACCCCTTCTTCAATCTCGTACTTGGTCGCACCCGAACAGGCCGGCCAGGACACGGTGAATCCGGACGTGGTGTTCGTCTGGTCGCTCAGCGTCGACCTCAGGGATGTGAGATCGCAGGTCATGGTCGCACCGGCCGCGGAGAAGTTGTTCAGCGTGTTGTACGTGTAGGACGCCGCACTGTCGGTGCGCGTGTAGTAGGAGCCGGACTGGTACAGCATGGCGCTCGTGCCGGTGTTGGCCGTCTGGTCGCGGAACCCGCCGGCCAGGCCGCTCGTGCTCGTCCACACGTCGCCCGCTTCTGAGGACGCGACCTTACTCCCGATCGAGTCATCGCCATCGGCCTCTTCGATCTTTACCGCCGGGTGATCCCACGTTCCCAGGTCATTATTGCGGCTCTTGCTGTCGACGTGGTAGATGACGATTCCAGGGTAGATGCTGCTGGAATTGTCAAAGCCAAACTTCGCCCTGTTCTCGACGAGAAAATACTCGCCATTCGACGTGCCGTCGCGCACGAGCTTGATATCGGGATTATCCTCCACGCGGTCCAGGGACAGGCCGCTGAGCGAGTGCACGGGAACCGGGTTTGCAAACCCGAGAAACGCTTTACACCAGGCGGAGAAGTGTGCAGGACTCGCGCCGCTCGATCCGTTCCAGGAGCCGCCGGCCATCAGGCACCACCGCCCCAGCCCACTCGTAATTCCACTGTAGTCGTAGAGGTCGGGCAGGCCGAAGAAATGGCCGAGCTCGTGACAGATCACACCGATGCGAATGATGCTGGTGCTCGAGGTGCTGCCGCGCAGCGCGGGCTCGGTATGATACTTGGACATACTCGCGCCATCGTACGTGGTCTTGGTGATTGAGCTCTTGTGCGACCAGATTAGCGTGGAGGGGTTGCCGCTGACCTCTTCGCCGTGACCGGAATGGACGATCGTCAGGCAATCAACCCATCCGTCGCTGTCGGAATCCCCCTGCGAGAAATCAAAGCCGGCCGCCTCGGCCGCGGCGATTGCATCAATCACCATCAGCTGGTTGTTCCCGGTCGCGTTGTCACCATAGTATGCCTCGTTCTGAGGCAGGAGAACCCACGGCGTCACCACCGTCTGGATCGTCAGCTTGCCGTACGAGACCTCGGCATAGTAATCGCGAACGGAACCGACGGCGCCGTCTGAGGTATGGCCGACCTCGTTGAAGAGATCCGTGTACTCGGAGGCCACACGGCCCTTGCTCGCAAGCACCGTCCCGCCACTACCGTCCCAGTGGTCGGAGAAGCACGCCAGGACAACGATGTTCTTCAAACTCACTACCCCTGACACGGGCGCCCGCGACGGTCCACCGTCTGGCGGCAGTACAGGCGCGGGCGGGGGTCCCCGGCAGCGGTTGTTGACGTGGTGCCCGGGACGCGCTTGCCCGCGGGCACGGCAACCGGACTATCGCCGAGCCTATTCTTGCTCTCTTTGACGTGGGCCCGCAGCAGCTTCGCATCGGGCAGGGCGTGCTTCTTCAGGCCGAGGGTCTTGGGGTCGGCTGTTCCGACGCGAGCGTTCTGGATCGCCACGAACGCCGCGCCGTCGGCAGCCGGTGCCGCGAACTTCCAGAAACCATCGACCTTGTCTCTGACCACGGCATGACCATCGGCTGTTTCCTGCCACGAGAAGAACTCATCGCCGCGCTTGTGCAGGCGGAACCGTCCTCCGTCGGGCTGGGTTACATCGACGCCATCGGGGGAGGCCGGCACCGCTGAGGCCATGTCAACAGCGCACAGCGCTGCCAGGCAGATGCCAATCACGAGAGCGGGGCGAAGACGGCGGCGGGGCAAGCGATTCGTACGGGACATCTCACCTGACAGACAGCGTTCGAGCATCTCTTCATCCTCTCATATTCAGACCCACACAGACTTACTTCCTCGAAAACAGGCAGGTACTCTACCACATGCCGGTGAAATGGAAAGGGCAAGGCGGCATCCCTCTCCGGGGCTGCGCTTTTCGTAACACGCGATGGCATAGTGAGCTGTCGCCTCCCGAGACTCCCGCAGAAACACAATAGCCAATATCCAACAATGCCCGGTGTCCCCGCAAGGTACTCCTTACAACCACGATTTTGAGCCAAAATCGGCTAAGGGCCATCTCGGGGGTATTTCTGTGCAGCAAAGTGCTGCGAGTGAAGATGTGACTCCGGCGAATCCGCGCTCCGCTCATCACTGTAAGAGCTATCTTCTTCCCAAACTGCGGACCGCTGACCAGTACTGATCAGTAGTGCGGGGTCGGACCGATGTAAGCTGTTCAAACCCAAATCCGTATCCATGTACCGGACCTGGCCGTGGGTTCACGCGTCGGGTCCCGAGGGTGGCCTGTTCCTCACCGTGATCAGTTCTGCGGCGATGCTCACGGCGACTTCCTCTGCCGTGTGACTGCCGATGGGGATGCCGATCGGAGCACGGACGCGGTCGAGCATATCGCCGTGGTATCCATCCGCCCGCATGTGGTCGAAGATTCTTTTCAGTTTCCTCTTGGTGCCCATCAGGCCCAGGTAGCGCAGCGGCTTGTCAATGAACTGGCGCAGGACGACCTCGTCGTGGCGGTGTGACGGAGTTATGATAACCACGTAGGACGAGTCGCCCGGCACCACATGTTCATGCATCTCGTCAAACGGGATCACGCGCTTTCCGTGAGCGTAGGTGTTCTCCTGCAGGGTCGACACGTCGGCCCGATCGTCGAAGACCACTATCCTGAAGCGCAGCGTGGACAGTATGCGCGAAAGCGCCAGGCACACATGCCCGCCACCCGCGATATAGACCGTGTCTTTCAGGCCAAGGGCCTCTTCGTAGATCCACTCACGCTCGCCGGCCATCTTGAACGCCGTGCACGACGGGCCCCCGCCGCCGTCTTCGCTCGCGTCCACGTACTCGATACTGTCCGGCGTCATTCGCAGGAGTCCCGGCTCCTGGCTCTTCTCCGCCGTGGCAAGTCTCTGCATGACGTCACGATCCCGTGCCGTACAGGGATACAGCAGCACAACCTGCGTGCCGCCGCAGATCATACCGCTGCGGTCCCGGGGCGCGTCTTCGCTGTGGGTCCTGCGCCTGCTCACGGGTTCGGTTGCACCTGCCGCGAGCATCGCCCGCGCGTCCTCGACAAGATCGTGTTCCATCTTGCCGCCACCGATCGTGCCGTGCAGGCGGCCATCCCCGGCAACTCCCATCTTGAAACCGGGTTTCCCGGGTGTTCCTTCCGTACTCTCGACTATGACCATCAGCACCACAGCCATATCCTGCTGCATGCACTCACTCAAGAATGTCCAAACTGACTGCATCGTCATTCTCCACTCAAGGTATTCAGACACATATCGGTTCCCTCGCGATGAACTCTCCCCGTCCCATTTCACCCACGAATTCGCCGTCATGCACGGCAAGTTGACCCCGCACGGTAACAGTCTTCGGCCATCCTTTCACGGTCCAACCTTCGTAGGCATTGTAGTCAACGTTCATGGCGTGCGTCTTCGCCGAGAGGGTCGTCTCGCGGTCAGGGTCGAACACGACCAGGTCTGCGTCGGACCCGATCGCGATGGTTCCCTTACGCGGATACAACCCGAACAGCCGGGCCGGTTCCGTCGATGCGATGCGAACGAATTGCTCCAGGCTGAGCCGATTCTGGCCGACCCCCCGCGAGAACAGCAAGGGGACCCGGTGCTCTATGCCCGGAACACCGCCGGGGATCTTCGTGAAATCGCCTTTTCCCATGGATTTCTGCCCTTCGAAATTTGTCGGCGCATGATCGGTGGCAACCGTGTTCACCCGGCCCTCCCGCAGGCCGGCCCACAGCGCGTCCTGGTCCGCCTTGTCACGCAGGGGAGGGGACATAACGTACTTGGCACCCTCGAAACCGGGACGTTCGGCATAGCTCTTGTCCAACAGGAGGTGCTGGATGCAGGTCTCCACGTGGACATCGACACCCCTCTGTCTGCCTGCCTCCGCCTCGGCAAGCGCTTCGCGGCAGGTGGTATGCACAACGTACACGTGTGCGCCGGTTCGCTCCGCACACATCATCAAGCGGCGCACCCCATCGGCCTCCACCACCGGGGGGCGGCTCCAGTAGTGCCATTCCGGACCGGTCTTGCCTTCCGCGATCAGCTCGCGTTGCCGCTGGTCTATCATCTCTGCATTCTCGCAATGCGTGGGCACGATCACGCCGAGTTCCCGGGCCAGGCGCAGTACGGGCTCCAACTCGGAATTCTCCAAGCCGACGATGCCTTTGTAGGCCAGGTAGATCTTGAAGGATGTGATTCCCCGCGCCACCACTTCGCGCAGCTGGGATTCAATGCCGGCGTCGAAGCGGCTGACCGTCATGTGATAGGTGAAGTCGCAGGCAGACTTTCCCCGGCTCCTGGCGTTCCAGGTCTCGAGACACTCCAGCGGCTCCTGGTCACGTTCGGGGTTGACGAAATCGATGAAACAGGTCGTGCCGCCCAGCAACGCTGCACGGCTGGCCGTTTCGTACGTGTCCCTGGTCTGCGTGCCCGCAAAGGGCAGGTAGACGTGAACGTGCGGATCCACGAAGCCGGGAAACACGTATTTCCCGGTGGCATCGATCACGGTGGTCCCCGGGGGAACGGCGAGATCACGGCCAATGCGCGTGATCTGTTCGTCCTCGCAGTGGACGTCGGCCACCTGCC
The DNA here is from genome assembly GCA_030745755.1 of Kiritimatiellia bacterium. Taxonomy (GTDB): domain Bacteria; phylum Verrucomicrobiota; class Kiritimatiellia; order UBA8416; family JABMPJ01; genus JABMPJ01. The sequence goes on from JASLOA010000057.1 coordinate 77,326, forward strand.
TGCCGGCGTCCGTCACGATCTCCCCGTTCTGAATCAGAAGAGCCATGGTCACCAATCCCCGTCGTGGCGCCGGCGTCTTGCCGGCAGCCTTCTCGGCCTGTCACGGGAGATCCCGCTGAGCAACCCCGAAATCCCTCGGCTTTGATCACTGGTTATGCTAATGAAACAGACCGTGTCGGACAAGTTTCAACCCATTCCGCTTGAAAGCCTGGCTGCCTGGATCTTTGGGGAGCTGGAGCAGCGGAACTCTGTCTTCGGAATTCCTCGGGAATCCTTCTTCGTCCCTTCCGCGGAGGACCGTTTTCGCGGCGGTCTCTACGGCGCCTGCCTGGAAACGCCGCTGGGCGTAGCGGCCGGTCCGCACTCCCAGATGGCCCAGAACATCATCTCGGCCTGGCTCTGCGGCGCACGTTTCATCGAACTCAAGACGGTACAGATTCTCGACGAGTTGCAGATTCCCAAGCCGTGCATTGCCATCGCGGGGGCCGGGTTCAACGTCGAGTGGTCGCAGGAACTGAAACTCGAGCAGTCATTCGAAGAGTACTTGCGGGCCTGGGTGTTGATCCACGTGTTGCATCGTGTTCTGGAGTTCCCGGGCGACTCGCCCGGCGTGATCTTCAACATGAGCGTCGGCTACGACCTGGCCGGTATTCGCCAACCCAACATGCAGGCCTTTCTGCGCAACATGCGTGATGCGAGTGAGCACGTGCACCGCGCGCGGGGAGTGATTGAACGCTGTGCGCCGTCTGCCGCCGACATCAGCGTCCCCGCGCAGATCTCGAACAGCGTCACTCTCTCGACCATGCACGGCTGCCCGCCCGACGAGATCGGCCGTATCGCGGCGGAGCTGATGACGGAATGGCGACTGCACACCAGCATCAAACTCAATCCGACTCTGTTGGGTCCCGCGCGGGTGCGGGAGATCCTGGTTGCCGACCCGCGCACACGCGAGCTGGAGGTACCGGACGAAGCTTTTGAACATGACCTCCATTTCGACCAGGCGGTCGCCCTGGTCCGTGAACTGCAAGGCGTTGCCTCACAGTCCGGAACAGAGCTGCGCATCAAGGTTTCGAACACACTGGAAGTGACCAACCCCGGCATTCTTTCTGCCGAGGAAAGCAGGGTCTACATGTCCGGGCCGCCCCTGCACGCAGTTTCGGTTGCTCTCGCGAGCAAGCTGGCCGAGACGTTTCCCGAGGGACCGGACATATCCTTCTGCGCGGGAGCCTGCGCGGACAACATCGCCGACTTGCTGGCCGGTGGACTGTATCCCGTCACCGTGTGCACCGATCTTCTGAAAGCGCGCAGCTACAGGCGGCTGGGCAAGTACCTGGCGAAGCTTGACGAGGCGATGGAGGCAGCAGATGCTGCGGATATCCCGGCCTACATCCGCCGCGCCGCGGACCGCAAAGACGTGCGGGAAGCTGCTCGACGCAGTCTCGGGGCTTACGCGGAACGAGCCGTAGCGGCCCTGGCCGACGTGCGAGAGCGCTCCAAGCGAGAGAAGAAAACGCAGGTATTGCCCCTGTTCGATTGCCGGGACAAATGCGGTATTTGTGCCGGCGTGTGTCCTAACCGGGCCATCCAGACCTACAGCCCCGTTGCCGGAGAGGACACTCCCTCCTACGATCCCCAGGTAGCGGTCTTCGCCGATTTCTGCAACGAATGCGGCAACTGCGCATCGGTCTGCCCGTCTGGCGGAAAACCCTACAAGGAAAAGCCGCGGTTGTACCTGGACCGGAAACAGTTCGAAGCCGAGGAGGCCAACGCCTTTCATGTGGTGCGCAAGAACGGGGTTCTGTCCATCCAGGCACGTTCCGGTGGCGAGACGTGCGAGCGTGAACGGCCCCTCACCCCAGCCCTCTCCACGGCCATGCTCAACTTACTCCGTGCGTTCGGCGACTCGCTGGCTTATCTTCCCGCAGAGGATCTCGAAACATGAAGATCAAGCTGGATTTCGTGGCATTCCTCGATGTGAAGGGCGTGACACCCGGAGAGGAACTGGAACTGGACGAAGGAACGACCGTTGCGGATCTCATGGACCGACTGCAGATTTCACGGGAACACCAGCAGCACGTCATACCTGTCATCGCCGGTCTCTCAAGGCAACTCGACTACGTTCTTGAAGATGGCGACGACCTGACGCTGGTGCTCAAAGCTGCCGGAGGATGACCTATGGCCGATTGGCTGATTCGAAACGGTACAGTAGTCACGCTTGGCGCTCGCAACCGCGTGATCGGCGATGGCGCCGTATGGATCAGGGACGGCAGTGTCGAGGCCGTCGGCAAGGCCCGTACCCTCGCCACCAGGGCACGCGGCGCACAAGTACTGGACGCATCCGGCGGCGTGATCATGCCCGGCTTCATCAACGCGCATACGCATCTCTATTCCGCCTTCGCCCGCGGTCTTGCGCTGAAACGCGTTCCGCGCGATTTCATGGGAATCCTCAAAGAGCTCTGGTGGCCGCTTGACCGAGCCCTGACAGCAGAGGACCTTCGGGCAAGCGCGCAGGTCGCGCTGCTCGACTGCATACGCAACGGCACCACGACCGTTATCGACCACCACGAAGGCCAGAACAGCCAGCCAGGATCGCTGGACATCCTGGAGAAAGCGTTGCGTCGTACCGGTGTCAGGGGTTGCTTGTGCCTGGGCGTATCCGATCGTGATGGCAAGGGCGCGGAGGGTCTGCAGGAGAACATCCGCTTTGTAGAGAAGCTGCGGCGCAGAAGGCGCAGCGACGATCTCGTGGTCGCCATGTTCGGGCTCCACGCACTCTTCACGGTCAACAAGCGCACGTTGGAATCTGTGGTTGCCGCGGCGAACGAGCGCGATCTCGGCATCCATCTGCATGTCGCCGAAGACAAGGTCGACCAGGAGATCAACCGCCGTCGTCACGGCATGTCTGTCGTGCAACGCCTTCACAAGGCGGGCGGGTTGAACGCGCGGACATACGCCATTCACTGCGTGAAGGTCAGTGCGGGAGATATCAAGCTGCTGGCCGATGCCGGCGCCTGTGTGGTGCACAACCCGCAATCGAACATGAACAACGCCGTGGGGGTCACGCCGCTGGCGAGACTGCTTGATGCGGGAATCACCGTGGGGCTCGGCACAGACGGAATGACGGCCGACATGCGTGACGACGTGCGCGCGTGCCACTTGCTTCACAAGCACACTGCCGGCGATCCTTCGGGGTTCATGGCGGAGTCCTGCCGCTTGCTCCTGCAGAACAACTCACAGGTTGCCTCGCGCGTGTTCGGTCGTACGGTGGGTGTGTTGAGGAAAGGCGCCTGTGCTGACGTAATCGTTCTTAGCTACGATCCGCCCACGCCGATGACGACGGCCAATTTCGACAGCCATTTCCTGTTCGGCCTGTGCGGCGCGCCGGTGTCGGCGACCATGGTGCAGGGGCGACTCCTCATGCGTGACGGCACCATAGAGGGATTGAACGAACCCCGGGTCCGCGCCGAAGCCCGTCGGCGCGCAGGGAGCCTGTGGAGGAGGATGGGCAAGTCGTGAACACGAACAGGATGCTTATCAAGGGGGTGCATACGCTGGTCACCATGGTTGACGGGGACGCGCCGCTACATGGCGTGGACGTGAAGATCGCTGATGGCCGGATCGAAGCCGTCGGCAGCGATCTCGGCCCGACCGAGAAGGGCGACACCGTCGTTGATGGCACGAACTGCGTGGCCTACCCGGGATTCATCAACACGCATCACCACCTCTACCAGTCGCTCACGCGTAACCTGCCCCGGGTGCAGAACGCCAAGCTGTTCACCTGGCTCGAAAACCTATACGAAGTATGGCGCGGGTTGACACCCGAAGCCGTTGAGGTCAGTGCCAAGGTGGCGATGGGTGAGCTTCTGCTGTCGGGGTGCACGACCACCACCGATCACTTGTACCTGTTTCCGCGGAATGCACCGGGCGAACTACTGGATGTGACGATCGGTGCGGCCGGACAGATGGGCATGCGTTTCCATCCCACGCGCGGCAGCATGAGTCGCGGGAAGACTGAGGGCGGTCTGCCGCCGGACGACGTGGTCCAGGACGCCGACACGATCCTGCGCGATAGCCAACGCGTGATCGAACAGTACCACGATCCGTCGCCCTACTCGATGTGCCGGATAGCGCTGGCGCCGTGCTCGCCTTTCTCGGTCACGACCGACCTAATGAAAGAGACGGCGCGGCTGGGACGCGACAAGGGCGTATTGCTGCACACGCACCTGTGCGAGACAAAGGACGAAGAAGACTACTGTCTCACACACTACGGCAAGCGCCCCCTGGCCTACATGGAAGAGACTGAATGGCTGGGTCCCGATGTCTGGTATGCACACGGAATCTACTTCGACGACGAAGAGATCGCGACGCTGGCAGGGACCGGAACAGGAGTGGCGCATTGCCCGGGGTCGAACCTGCGTTTGGGATCGGGTATCTGCAAGGTGCCGCAATTGCTGGATCAAGGCGTGAGGGTCGGCTTGGCTGTCGACGGGAGCGCCAGTAACGACGCCGGGAATGTCGTGCGGGAAATGCAACTGGCTCTACTCGTGCATCGTATCGGCACGGGCGTGGATGCCATGCCGCCGGAAACCGTGCTGCGCATGGCAACGGTGGGTGGGGCGGAGATCTTGAACTGGCCGGAGCTCGGGCGGGTACAAGTTGGTGCCGCGGCGGACCTGGCACTGTTCCGTCTCGATCGAGTGGATTTTGCGGGCGCCATGCATGCGCCGGCCTCCGCGCTGCTGTTCTGCGGCGCCGGCCAGCGCGCCGAGTACACTATCGTCGGCGGCAAGATTCTGGTTGAGAAGGGCCAGCTTGCAGGTGAAGATGAGGAGCGTCTGTTCCATCGCGCCAACGAAGTGTCAGACGCACTTGTTACCAGCGCCGAAGAACGGACGGGAGTGGGGTATCGCTGACGATGAAGCTCTGTGATTTTGTCATACCGGCGGATATTGACGAGGCGCGTGCCAGGCTGCGCGAACTCGGTGACGCCGCATTCCCCACGGCAGGCGGTGTCTCCCTGCATTTTCTGCGCTTTGCGGAGCCGAAAACAGCCGTGGATCTGACCCGGCTGGGTCTCTCTGGCATTTCCCGGGACAACGGCAGGTTCACCATCGGGGCGACGACCCCGGTTTGCGATCTGCAGAAACATGTCGCGGAAGGGTGGGTGCTCGACCGCGTAGCGCGCCGCTTTGTTACGCAACAGATCCGCAACATCTCCACGCTTGGCGGGAACATATGCCGCGTCTTCTGGTGGTCGGATTTCCCGGTGGCCCTGCTTGCGCTCGATGCGTCCGTCGCCGTCCGGGGAGAGTCCGAAACGGTGTTGTCCGCCGAGGAGTTTCTCGCGCGCCCCCTGAAGCTGCTGAAACCGGGAACGCTGGTGGTGGCGATCGACATTCCTGCCGTGGAGAGTGGAGCCGGATTCGGATACGGCAAGGAAACACGCGTGGGATCATCCTTCAGCCTCGCCACAGCCGCCGCCTGCGTCGTCGTGGAAGGCAACCGCATCAAGCAGGCTCGCGTGGCGGCAGGCGCGTCGCTGTCGATGCCGCAACTGCTGCCGGCGGTGGGGGAGAAGCTGGCCGGCGAGACGGCGGATCGTGAAGCGATAGAGAAGGCCGTGGCGACAGGGACCGAAGGGCTTGCCTGGAAAGGCCGTGAAGGCATGTCGGACCCGTACGCTGCAGAGTTGAGCCGCATCATCATCGCGGACGCGATCACCGACGCCGTGGCGGAGGCACGGACATGAGTACAGTGAAGCAGATATCCCTGACACTCAACGGCGAGCCGAAGACGTTTGAGACCACGGCTGACGAGACGCTTGTCGATCTTCTGCGACGCCATGGCTACAGGGGCACGAAGACCGGATGCTACGAGGGCGCCTGCGGGGCGTGCACCGTGATCCTGGATGGGCGGGCGGTTTACGGTTGCCTGCTTCGCGCGTTCCAGGCGCATGGGCGTGACGTGCAGACGATCGAAGGCGCTGGTTCTTTTGACGATCCGCATCCTGTCCAGCGGGCGTTGGTCGACGAAGGGGCCGTCCAGTGTGGTTTCTGCACTCCCGGCATGGTGCTTTCGGCCAAGGCGCTGCTTGACGAAACACCGCACCCGGGCAGTGACACGATCAAGGAACACATGGACGGCAATCTCTGCCGCTGTACGGGATACGAGAAGATACGCGTGGCGGTAGAAAAGGTCGCCGCGTCTACGGCTATGCCATGAAACAACAGGAATTCAAAGTCGTCAGCAAGTCCGTCGAGAAGATCGATGCGATGTCGTTGGCCCTTGGTAAACCATCCTATGTGGCCGACCTGCAGCCCGCCGGCACGTTGTACGTCGGTATGCTGTGGTCTCCCCATGCCCACGCGCGGATCAAGAGTGTCGACATAGCGGCGGCTGAGAACATGCCGGGAGTCGCCGGCGTTCTCTTCCACGGCAACGTGCCGCGAGTGCCCCATACCACGGCGGGGCAGGGCTTCCCTGAGCCCTCTCCGTATGACACGGTGATGTTCGACAGCAAGGTGCGTTTCGTAGGCGACCGCGTGGCGGCCGTGGCAGCCGAGACTCCCAAGATTGCTGCCGCCGCGGCGAAAGCGATCCAGGTTGAATACGAAGTGCTCGAGCCGGTGCTTTCGATAGACGATGCGTTGGCGGACGGCAGCCCCGTCATCCACGACCAGGAGGACGCAAGCATCCCGATACCGGTCCCGTACGAACCCGCAAGGAACATCGCCGCAAGGGTTGGCATGGACGTGGGCGACCTGGAGCAAGGGCTGGCGGAGGCCGATATCAAGTTGGATCGGACCTACGAAACGCATTATGCACAGCATACCCCGATGGAAACGCATGTGTCGCTGGCGCAGGTCGATTCGCGGGGCCGGCTGGTCATCACCACCAGCACCCAAGTGCCGTTCCACGTGCGGCGCATCGTTGCGCAGACACTCCAGATTCCCGTGCAGCAGATCCGCGTCATCAAGCCGCGCATCGGCGGGGGCTTCGGCGCCAAGCAGGAGATCCTGCTTGAAGACGTAGCGGCATTGTTCGCCCTCCGCACGGGTCGTCCCGTCCTCTTCGAGATGACGCGGTCCGAGGAGTTTATCAGCAGTCGCACCAGGCATCCGCAGCGGGTACGCATTCGTTCCGGCGTGACCGCGGACGGCCGGATAACCGCGCTGGGCATGGATGTCGTCTCGAATACCGGGGCCTACGGGTCGCACGCCCTGACAGTCGTGTGCAACTGTGGCAGCAAGGTCCTGCCGCTGTATCGTACAACCAACATTCACTTTGAAGGTGTCACGGTCTACACGAACCTTCCCGTGGCCGGCGCCTATCGCGGGTACGGGGCTACCCAGGCGTGTTTCGCCGTGGAATGCCACATGGACGAAGTGGCCGAGGCGATCGGCATGGACCCGCTGAAGTTCAGGCAGATGAACCATATCCGCTCAGGCGAGGGATCGCCGGTCTTTGCAGCGCTGGGAGAGGGAAAGGAAGGCGTCGAACAGGCGATCGGCAGTTGTGAGCTCGAGGAATGCATCCGGCTCGGCGCCGAAGAGATCGGGTGGGGTGGACGCGGTATGCCGGGAGAGAAGACCGGGCGTTTCCGCCGCGGCATCGGCATGGCCTGTCTCATGCAGGGCTCGAGTATCCCGCGCGTGGACATGGGGGCGGCTTCACTCAAGATGAACGAGGACGGATCGTTCAACCTCCTGGTTGGCGCCACGGACCTGGGCACAGGGAGCGACACCGTGCTTGCCCAGATCGCGGCCGAACAGCTCGGAACTGACGTCGGGAAGATGGTGGTCTATTCCTCCGACACGGACATGACGCCCTTTGACGTGGGCGCTTACGCGTCCAGCACCACCTATCTTTCAGGCGAAGCCGTGCGCAAGGTCGCCGAGAAGGTGAAGAAACAGATCGTCGCGGTTGCCGCCAACAAGCTTGGCGTGCCCGCAGAGCGTCTCGTGGTTGAAGCATCGAGCGTAGCAACAGCGGACGGCAGCCAGTCTGTCACGTTCTCCGACGTCGCCATACACGCGCTGTACCAGATGGACCAGTTCCAGGTTGGCGGCATCGCGTCGCACACCACGGAAAAATCCCCCCCGCCGTTCTCGGCCCATTTCGCCGAGGTGGAAGTGGACACACTCACCGGCGGAGTGCGGGTCATCAAGTACGTGGCCGCGGTCGATTGCGGGACAGCCATCAACCCCAAGCTGGCGGAAGGGCAAACCGAAGGAGGCGTCCTGAACGGCATCAGCTACGCCTTGACCGAACAGTACCTGTTCGATTCGAAAGGGCGCATGAGCAATGCCTCGTTCCACAACTACCACATCTTCTCGATGCGCGACATGCCGGAACTGAAGACGATCCTGGTACCCAGTTACGAGGAAACGGGCCCCTACGGAGCCAAGAGTGTTTCGGAGATCTGCATCAACGGCCCCATGCCCGCCATCGCCAACGCCATCTACAATGCCGCCGGCGTGCGGCTGACTCACCCGCCTTTCACGCCGGACAAGGTCTGGCAGGCTTTGCAGTAGTCTTGCGGCGTATCGACGTCAACCAGGATCCCTTCGTCGTCGCAATCGATGTGGCAGGTGTGATCGCGGTGCTGCGCGAGAAAGCCGCGCAGGCCGCCGGGCCCGTCAAAGGCCATCAGCGCGGGGATCAGCCCGGCGTCGAGCAGGGGCGGATGGCCGGTCTTGCCATGACTGCGGGGCGAGACGACTTCAGCCGGCTGTGCGCGCATGAGCCGTCGGAGTGTCCGTGGGGACACGAGGGGAATGTCGACGGGATGCACGAAGAACGCTCTCACGCGCGAAGGCAGGGATGCGATACCTGCCTCGACAGAGGAGAACATACCGCTTTCGGGATGCGGGTTGAGAACCCATGTAACGCCGGCACGGTCAAGTAACGGTGAGAGTCGGTCGGCGTGATGACCGACGACAACGCGCAGTTCCTCGACGCCGGCCTGCCGGAACACACCGATCACGTGTTCCAGTATCGTCACCTTGCCAAACGGCAGCAGTGCCTTGGGTTGACCCATTCGTTCCGAGGCGCCGGCGGCGAGGATGATGGCGGCGATGTCTTGTGCCATTGGCTCCTTCCTTGCTTCCTTCAAACTAGTCGCCATTGTTCCGGTTGTGTAGTATAAAAGCTGCGCAAAGGGAGTATGTGACATGCAATCTTCCGGTAGATTGAACGAAGAAGTCCGGACAAGAGCGGTGGCCCGGGCGCGGGAGCGCGGGGTCGTGCTGCCGACGTTTGCCCAGCAGAGGGATCCCGCGCTCATTCCGCCCGAGATCAAGGCGCGGCTGGCCAAGCTGGGTCTGTGGGACATCGATCCCTTGAACCTGTTCCGTATCACGTGGAAGAACGAGCCGCAGCCGAAAGGTGGCGGGTTCGGAGACGGCAACTGGCTGGAGTTTCCTTCCGCGTTGACCGGTGTGGACGCGCGCATCGTGGGTGTCGTTGGCAAGTGGCTTCCCACGGGGTCACACAAGGTGGGGGCGGCCTACGGCTGCCTTGTACCGCGGCTGGTTACCGGACAGTTCGATCCCACTGCGCAGAAGGCCGTATGGCCGTCGACCGGCAACTACTGTCGCGGCGGCGCCTACGACTGTGCGCTGCTCGGCTGTCCCGCTGTCGCTATTCTGCCCGAAGAGATGAGCCGTGAACGTTTCGAGTGGCTACGCGAAATCGGTACCGACGAAATCATCGCCACGCCGGGCAGCGAATCCAACGTGAAGGAGATCTACGACAAGTGTCATGAACTGCGCGCCACGCGTGGGGACGACATCGTGATCTTCAACCAGTTCGAGGAATTCGGCAACGCGATCTGGCATTATCACGTGACCGGCTTGAACATCGAAGACATCTACGAGAATGCCATTCGCTCGGACGATAGCCGGCTGGCCGCGTACGTGTCGGCGACCGGTTCCGCCGGGACAATCGCGGCGGGTGATTACCTGCGCACGAAATCGCCGGACCTGCGAGTGGTAGCGGTCGAGGCCCTGCAATGTCCCACTCTCTACCAGTTCGGGTTCGGTGCGCATCGGATCGAAGGCATAGGCGACAAACACGTGCCGTGGATCCATAACGTGCGCAATACCGACGCGGTGTGCGCTGTGGATGACGAACAGGTCATGCAACTGCTGCGCCTGTTTAACGAGGAGGAAGGCAAAGCGACCCTCGCCGCACAGGGCGTTGATGCGTCCGTGATCGAATCGCTGGACCTGCTCGGAATCTCCTCCATCTGCAACCTGGTTGCCGCCATCCACACAGCCAGGCTCTATGGGTTTGAGGACAGGGACGTCATCTTTGTCCCGCTGACCGATTCGATGGAGCTGTACGTGTCGAGAAAGGTTGAAATGGCCGAAGCCCACGGACCCTACACAAAGGAACTGGCCGGGCGTCATATCGATGAGTACCTCGCCGGAACGCGCCCGGACCATATGCGGGAGCTATCCGATTTCGACCGGCGGTGTCTACACAACTTCAAGTACTTCACCTGGGTGGAACAGCAGGGGCGTGGTGTGGAAGAACTGCGCGAACTGTGGGACGGCGATTTCTGGAAAGGTGTATTCGACCAGGGCCGCGTTGATGAATGGGACCGCTCCATCGAAGAGTTCAACTCGGAGACGGGCGTATTGAAGGGACTCGTGTCATGAGCACCGAATGGCTGATCGCAGCGCAGGAGATGAGAAAGCCGCTGGTCGGTTTCCTCTCCGATATCGTGGCCATACCATCCTTGAGTCGCGAGGAAAGGGACGTGGTCGCTCGTATTGCCGCCGAGATGGAGGCGCTGGGCTACGACGAGGTCCGCATCGACGGAATGGGAAATGTGCTCGGCCGGATCGGGAACGGCAAGACGGTGATCGCGCTGGACGGCCACTGCGACACGGTCGACGTCGGCGACCGGTCGCAGTGGGAGACGGACCCGTTCGTGCCGGTGATCAGGGATGGCCGCTTCTACGGGCGAGGTGCGTCCGATCAGAAAAGCGGCGTGGCCTCAGCCGTCTACGCCGGCGGCCTGCTCAAGCGCATGGATGCTGTCCCCGCTGATGTCACTCTCTACGTCGTAGCATCGGTGCAGGAAGAAGACTGCGACGGACTCTGCTGGCAATACCTTGTGAACGAAGAGGCGTTGCGTCCGGATGTTGTGGTGCTGACCGAGCCGACCAACCTGCGCGTTCATATCGGGCAGCGCGGACGTATGGAACTGGAAATCTCAACCACCGGGATCTCCTGTCACGGTTCGGCGCCCGAGCGGGGAGAAAACGCCGTTTACAGGATGGCGCCCATCATCCAGGACATCGAGGCCCTGAACGAGCGGCTCCCTCCGCAAGAGCCGTTCGGCAAGGGCTCGGTCACCATCAGCCAGGTGCGTTCGGAGTCGCCCAGCCTGTGCGCGGTGGCCGACGGTTGCACGATCCATCTCGATCGCCGCCTGACGAAGGGCGAGTCCGAGTCCACCTCCGTGGCTGAGCTTGAAGCACTCGCGTCAGTGTGCGGGGCAGCCGCACGTGTGAGCGTACTCGAGTATGCCAACCCGAGTTACACCGGGCTGGTCTACCCCACGCGAAAATACTACCCGACCTGGTGTCTTGATCCGTCGGCTCCACAGGTGCAGCGGGCGCAGAAGGCTTTCAGGACTGTGTTCGATCGTGAACCCGAGACCGGATACTGGACCTTCAGTACGAACGGCGTGGCGACGGCCGGCCTGTTCGATATCCCCACACTCGGGTTCGGCCCCGGCGAAGAAGCGCAGGCCCACGCCCCCAACGAGCATATCGAGATCGATCAGCTCGTACAGGCCGCCGCGTTTTACTGCGGTTTTGTGGACAGTTTTACGAAGCAATAACCAGGGAGGATAGAATGACCGAAGCAGTCGAGCTTCCGACACAGGATCTTAAGGGCCGGGACTGGCTGACGACGGAAGACTGGTCCGACGCCGAAATTGACACCGCCCTTGACCTCGCCGCCACGCTCAAGGCGCAGTTCAAGGCGGGGGTTACCACGTTGCACCTGCCCCACAAGACCGCGTTCCTGATCTTCTTCGACAAGTCCACGCGAACACGCAACTCCTTCGAAGCCGGCATAACGCAGCTCGGTGGTCACGCGCATTTCATCGATTCGGAGACCTCGCAAATCGCGCACGGCGAGAGCGCCAAGGACATGGGGATCATCCTCTCGAGCTACGGCCACGGCATCGCGATCCGGCACGATCTTGTGCCCGGGGAGGGGCAGGCCTACATGCGCGAAGTGGCCAAGTGGGCCGAGGTCCCCGTGATCAACATGCAGTGCGACGTGGATCACCCCTGCCAGACGCTGGCCGACCTGATGACCATCCGCGAGGAATTCGGCCCAAACCTCCGCGGACGCAAGGTCGCCGTGTCCTGGGCGTACGCGCCCAGCTATATGAAGCCCATGTCCGTGCCGCAGGGATTGCTCATGCTGATGTCGCGCTGTGGCATGGACGTCGTGCTTGCGCACCCGCCCGAATACGGCTTAATGCCGGAGGTAATGGAGAAAGCCGTTGCCAACGCGCACAAGCATGACGTGAAGCTTGAGGTCGTCGACAACATGGCCGAGGCGTTCGAAGACGCCGATGTCGTGTATCCCAAGAGCTGGGGATGCCTGGACCTTTTTCACGATCCTGATGAGGCCATGCACCTGGCCGCACGCTACAAGGACTGGACGTGCACCGGCGAACTGATGAAACTGACGAAGAAGGATTCGATCTACATGCACTGTCTGCCGGCGGACCGGGGCTACGAAGTAACTGATGCGGTCATCGACGGTCCCCATTCCAGGATCTACCCGGAAGCCGAGAACAGGTTGCATACGGCCAAGGCGCTAATGGCGCTGACAATGTGATCAGCGTCGCCGAGCTGAGATAGCATACAGACAATGGAAGATCTCGTCGTCATTGCAGTGGGCGGCAACGCCTTGATCAGGGACACGCGGCACATGACCGTGCTGGACCAGTACCGCGCGGCCGGCCAGACCTCCCATCACATCGCCGCCATCGTTCGAAGGGGGCACCGTGTGCTGATCACGCACGGCAACGGACCGCAGGTCGGCTTTATCCTGCTGCGGTCGGAGATCGCCAAGGACACGCTGCACCGTGTGCCGCTCTCGAGCTGCGTCGCCGACACACAGGGCGCGATCGGGTTTCAGATGGAGCAAACACTCGCCAACGAGTTGCATAGAACAGACGTGGACCGGACAGTGGTTGCGGTTGTCACGCAGGCGGTTGTCGATGCCAACGACCCCGCGTTCGGCGATCCGCGCAAACCCGTCGGGCCGTTTCTTTCCAGGGAGGAAGCGGAGAAACACCGCGATAGCGACGGGTGGGTAGTGGGCGAAGACGCTGGACGAGGATGGCGCCGGATGGTGGCATCGCCGCGGCCGCTGGAGATCGTTGAAGAAAGCGCCATTGGTACGCTGCTCGAAAGCGGCAGTGTCGTGATAGCAGCCGGGGGAGGGGGGGTGCCGGTGACCAGGGACGCGGACGGCTGTTTGCGGGCCTGCGACGCGGTCATTGACAAGGATTTCACGTCGGCGCTGCTCGCCGGGCGGCTGGGCGCGGATGTCCTGATCATCGCGACCAAGGTGGGGCATGTCGCGCTTGGGTTCGGCACAGAGCATCAGCGCCCGATTGAGCGGATGACGGTCGCGGAAGCCGAGAGCTACCTGGCAGGCGGCGAGTTTGCCGTGGGGAGTATGAGACCCAAGATCGAGGCCTCGCTTGAGTTCCTGCGCGCGGGCGGCAAGCGCGTGATCATCACGTGTCCCGAAGACCTGGTAGACGCGATCGACGGCAGGGCGGGCACGGAGATAGCAGCATGACTTACATGACGGGGTATCGGTGCACGCGCTGTGATGCCGAGTATGGCGTGGATGAAGACTCGTTCATCTGTCCGACTTGCAGCGGCAATCTCAGTCTCTTGTACGATTACGGGCGGCTGCGCGAGTTGGCCGGCTCCGGTGGGCTATTCGGACGGCCCGGCGACGGCATCCTGCGATTTCGCCCGCTTCTGCCCCTGGGAGCGCAGTGCGATCTTCATCTTCATGTCGGCGACACGCCGTTGCAGATGGCGGCGCGGCTTGGTGAACGGATCGGTGTGCCGCGCCTCTATCTCAAGAACGATACGGTGAACCCAAGCGCTTCGTTCAAGGATCGTGCCGGGGCGGTGGCCCTGCTGCGGGCCCGCAAGATGGGCGCGGACGTCATCGCCTGTGCCTCCACCGGGAATGCCGGCAGCTCGATGGCCTGCCTGGCCGCGAGCGAAGACGTGTCTTGCGTGGTCTTTGTTCCCGCCTCAGCACCGGAGCCGAAGCTGACACAACTACTCTCTTTCGGTGCGAAGGTGCTGGCCGTGGACGGCAGCTACGACCAGGCTTACGACCTCTGCGCTGCGGCTTGCAGGCGGAAGGGATGGTTCAATCGCAATACCGGCAGCAATCCATTCACGCGCGAAGGCAAGAAGACTTGCAGCTACGAGATATGGGAGCAGCTCGGCGAGCGCGTTCCCGACTGGATCGTGGTGCCTACGGGTGACGGCAACATCATCAGCGGGATCTGGAAGGGGATGCTCGAGCTGCGCGAGATTGGACTCTCCGAGCGGCTGCCGAAACTGCTGTGCGCCCAGTCCGAATCGAGTGCGGCAGTCGGGCGAACCGTGCGGGCCGTGCAGGAATCCGGCTCGCCGGGAGAGACGCTGGACTGGACCAGGATCGAGGTGGAGAATGTTGAGGCATCCACCGTCGCGGATTCGATCTGCGTGAACCGGCCGCGCGATGGACTGGCAGCGGTGCGGGCCGTGATCGAGTCCGGAGGGGCGGCGGTAGCTGTCCCCGATGAGCGGATACTGTCGGCCGTGGGTGAGCTCGCCGCCGGCACAGGCGTATTCGCCGAACCGGCTGCCGCGGCGAGTTGGGCCTGCCTGAAGAAGGCGGTCGCCGATAAGGTTGTGGGGCGTGACGAAGAGGTCGTGTGCCTCGTTACCGGTAGCGGGCTGAAAGACGTGGGCGCCGTGCAGGACAGCGTCGGCAAGCCCATCCACATTGCACCCACGCTGGAGGCGGTGGAAGAAGTGCTCGGGTAGCGCGCCCGGCGGGAAGAGGCGGCCGCCGCTCAGGATGACAGGTCGGCCACCAGCTCCATCAGCACCCTCTCCGGCGTCAGCGGCAGTATGTGTTGATCGGGGAGATCCGGCCGGAAAGCGCGCATGGCCTCGACCAGCGCGAAGAACGTTCCGATCCCGTACATGAATGGTGGCTCGCCGATGGCCTTGCTGCCAAACGCGCCGCCTTCGTACTGCGCGTCCTGGATAAACTCGGCCTGGATCTCGCCGGGCGCGAAATTCATGTCTGGGATCTTGTAGGTTGACATCGAATCAGTCAGGAGACGCCCTTCGTCGTCGTACAGTAACTCCTCCAGCGTTACCCACCCGATGCCCTGTACCAATCCACCTTCCATCTGACCAAGATCGATCATGGGATTGATGCTGCGTCCCAGGTCGTGCACGACCCTGACGGCATCCACCTCGTAAGTGCCCCGCAGGCAATCCAGCGTAACTTCCGTGACCGCGGTTCCGGCCACGTGGTAGGAGAACGGTTCGCCTTTCTCGACGGCTTTGTCGAAGTGGATTCGCGGCGTGGCGTAATGGGCCTGGGCCGACAGACTGATGCGGTTCCTGTAAGTGTGCTGGACTAACGCTTCCCATTTCAGATCCGTGGCCTGTCCGCTTGCTTGGACGGTCTCGTCAAGTAGCGAGATATCATCCGGCGCTTCGGACCCCAACAGGTCAGCAGCCGACCTCACGAGACGCTGGAGAATTGCCTCGCACGCCAGGCGCGTGGCGTTACCGTTCAGGTCGGCCGCCGAGCTGGCGGCTGTGGGGGATGTATTGGCTACCCGCGCCGTATTGGTTGTCTCCACTCTCACGCGGTCCAGGCCGATCGAGAAGGTCCGTGCCGCGGCCTGGCGTATCTTCGTGTTCACGCCCTGTCCCATCTCGACGGCGGCGGTGCTGACGCCGACGCTGCCGTCGGAGTAGACGTGAACCAGCGCTCCGGCCTGGTTGAGAAAGGTGGTCGTGAAGGAGACCCCGAAACAGACCGGCATGAAGGCCAGGCCTTTCTTGCGCAGGGCATGTTCAGCGTTGAAAACCGAAACCGCTTCACGCATGACGGCTGTTTCCGGTTGGTCCTCGAGCATCTCCCAGCTCCGCCTGGCATTCGGACTCGAACAACGCATGCCGTAGGGGAACTCGTCTCCTACCGACAGGAGGTTCTTGCGCTGGACCCATTCAGCCTCTGCACCGGCCGCCGCCGCGGCCTTGCGGACCGCGCATTCCATGACAAACATCGCCTGGGGAGCGCCGAATCCCCTGAAGGCGGTATTGGGCGGCAGGTTCGTCCGGCAGGAGACGGCCGTGGCGCGAACGTTGGGTATGTTGTAGCTGTTGGTGGCATGGAAGAGAGTGCGTTCCAGTATCGACGTAGACAGGTCGGCGGCGGCCCCGGCGTTCTGGTAGAAGGTCACGTCGTAGGCCAGGATGTCCAGGTCCTTGCCCAGCCCGATCCGAAAGTCCGACGAGTAGGGATGGCGTTTGCCCGTACTACGCATGTCCTCGCGCCGCCGCAAGACAACCTTGACCGCCTTGCCCGTCTTCCAGGCCGCGAGCGCAGCCATGGCGGCCCAGGCCGTGGCCTGGTCTTCCTTCCCGCCGAACGCTCCGCCCAGGCGCAGGACATCCACTTCGACCCTCTGCATCGGCATTCCCAGCATGCGGGCCACGATGCATTGGACAACGGACGGCGATTGGGTGGCGGATTGAACGACAACCTTGCCGTCTTCGGCGGGCCACGCCACGGTTCCCTGGGTTTCGAGATAGACGTGCTCCTGACCGCCTGACTCGACGCGACCCTCCACAATCCATTTGCATCGATCCCATGCTGCCTCAATATCTCCGAGGGCAAAGGTCCGCGGCGGCGCGATCAGGCTGCCTTGCGCATGTGCCTCCCTGGGATCCAGAAGCGGTGTGCCCGGATCGATCTCCACCTTCACTCCGCGGGCCACCGACCGCGCCGTGGCGGCATCGCGGGCAACAACCAGCGCAATGGGCTGGCCGATGTAATGGACCTCGCTATCGGCAAATAGCGGTTCGTCGCGGATGATATTGCCGATCTGGTTCTCGCCGGGCGGATCCCCGGCCGTGAGGACACACACCACGCCTTCGCGGCTTTCGGCCGGCGATGTGTCAACCGACCGAATCGTGCCGCAGGCGACGTCCGAGGTAACCACGGCCCCGAACAGTGTGTCCTCCGGCGTAAGACGGTCGTCGACATACCGCGATTCGCCCCGCACGTGCAGTATGGCGTCCCTGTTCGTCATGACAGCAGTTCCTCTCCGAATCGGCCAGGAAACAACTCGATGAAGTGTGCCCGGACAAGGCGGCCCAGCAACACACGCTTGTATTCCCCCGAGCCCCTGACGTCGCTTATCGGCGCGATCGCGGAACAGGCTTCATCCGCGGCACGGCGGATCGACTCGGCGCTCAGAGTCTGACCGCGGAGGGATTCGGCGGCGCTTGCGAGGTAGAACGGGATCGGCGCAACGCCACCGGCAGACATATGAACATCCCGCACCACGTCATGCTCGACGGTGATCATCATAGCGGAGTTGACGCTGGCGATATCGAGGTGCTTGCGGCGCGAGACTTTTTCGAAGTTGAAAAGGCTGCCGCCCGACGGCCGCTTGAAGCGCACGGCCTCGACCAACTCGTCGGGTTCGCGGTTGAGTTGCTTGTACCCCGTGAAAAACTCCTTCAACGGCACGGAACGGCGCTGTTCCCCCGCGCACAGGATCACGTCGACGTTGAGGGCCAGGAGGAGGATGGCCATGTCGCCGATCGGCGATGCGTTCACCAGGTTGCCGCCCACGGTGGCGCGGTGCCTGATGGCTACTGAAGAGATCAGCTCGATGTGCGGATCGGTGCCCGGAAAGAGCTCCTGCAGCATCTCCGACCGCGTGATCTCCTCGACTGGCGTAGCGGCGCCGATCCAGCAGTCCTTCGCCTCGATACGTATGCCGCGCAGATCCTCGCGCCGCTCGAGCAGGACCAGCCTGGCTTCCGAGACCTCTTCCGGGCGCTGAACGATCAGGTCCGTGCCGCCCGCTATCAAGATGGCATTTCCCGGGTCTGCTTGCCCGCCCGTGTCATCCATCTCTGGCGGCGGGGAGCTGCCGGCGTCCAGTTCCTGCCTCGGTAGTGCGTCTCCTGGAGGACCAGCGACCCCGCAAACCGGAGTCTCTCCGGACATCCCGGCCAGGAGTCGGGGCACGGTCTCGAAGTAGGCGGGGACGACGCCGGACGAAATCATGGCTTCCAGGCGTGCCGCGGGTGAGTTCCCGGTGCCCGCAAAAGCCGCGCACAGTTTCTTGACGACGCGGCGTATCGAGAGATACCCCGTGCACCGGCACATGTTGCCGGAAACGGCCGTGTATCCGGAGTCCGGATCCAGCGGCATATCACCCAGCAGGAATCCCGTCAGGGCAATCACGAAACCGGGCGTGCAGAAACCGCACTGGGTGGCGCCTTCATCGACGATGGCCTGCTGCACCGGTGTCAGGCCGGGGCCGTTGAGTCCTTCGATGGACACCACGTGCTTGCCGGCGACCGTGCCGACCGGCAGAAGGCAGGAATTGATCGCGTAATACTCTACCCCGCGCTCACCAGGCGTTCCCAGCAACACCATGCAGGCCCCGCAGTCGCCCTCGCGGCAGCCCTCCTTGGTGCCCTTCAGCCCCACGTCACGCCTCACCACATCGAGAACGACTTCACCCGGCGAAGCCTCGCTGCGAATCACCTTGCCGTTAAGGAGAAACTCGATCACCGCAGAGTCCCCGGGTTGACGCGCTATTTCTTCTTCTGGAGTATCGTCGCTCCGCCGAGCTCGCCGAGACCGGTGTTCTCCAGGCACTGATAAGCAATCGCTCTGCGGGCGGGGCGGGCATATGCGCCTGAAGACCGTCCTGAAGCAGGGCTTTCATGGGTCAGAGGATGCCGGAATCGGCATGGGCAGTCAAGATCGGGCCGGAATCACGCTTGTGCCGAACGACTGCCGGGCCGATTCCACAAGTGGTTCTGCAACGACATCCTCGCCCCAGTCCACATCGAACCTGGCTGAACGTCTGATCATCTGAAATGCCATGGTACGATCCTCTGTCGGGCAAGACGTTTGCGTTATCGGTTTGCATGTGGCAAGAGACCTTGCCAATGCGGTTCTGAGTTCCTCTGTTTGGCTATCTCGCGACGCCGTTCTCTTGAGTAATCGGGAAGGTGTTTCTTCTGCTCAGTTTCAAACGTGGTAAGCATCTCTTCGTTCTTGAAACCAGGACACGTGCGATGATGCCACATCGTCTTTGGCTCGGAATAGACTCCGCAGTGATCACCAAGGTTGAGGCCGCAGTCGTGACACTTGCGACATGGCTTGTGAATCGGTTTCTGCTTCATCCTGCCCTCCTTCTCGATGTCGGTATCAGTCCCTGTCGAACCGGCCAGACCTCATTATTATCCGCAACTATAGAGGGGGAAATCCGGGTCGTCGACAGGATTTTCGCTGCGACTCGCCCGCGGGGAATCGTATCGCAAAATCCTCAGGGGCAGGGGCAGGGGCAGGAGGGAATGAATAAAGGTATTGAGTGCCCTTGTATTCTGGAGCAGACTGGCGACGCTTTACCTGTCAACAGTTATACGTTCAGGGAGTCGCCTCATGCAGACCAACTATGTGCTCATTGACTATGAGAATGTTCAGCCTCAGAATCTTGACCTCCTCGCCGGTCACGCGTTCGAGGTGCGCGTTTTTGTCGGGGCCCATCAGGCCAAACTCACGTTTGAGCTAGCCGAAGCGATGCAGCGTTTGGGCGAGCGTGCCGGCTATGTGCGGATCTCCGGCACGGGCAAGAATGCCCTTGATTTTCATATCGCCTACTACCTGGGCGAGCTCGCGACTGCGGACCCGAAGGCTCACTTCCACATCATCTCGAAAGATAGGGGTTTTGATCCCCTGATCAAGCATCTCAAGGACCGGAAGATCAGGATTCAGAGATGCGTGGATCTGGCAGAGATACCGATCCTGCGAATGGCATCTGCCACAACGGCGGATGAGAAGCTGGCAGCAATTGTGAAGAACCTGGCCGGTCGAGGTCAGTCCCGGCCAAGAAGACCCAAGACTCTTGCCAATACAATCACCGCTCTCTTTGCAGAGAAACCTGAGGATGCCGAAGTGACGTCGTTGATCAAGGCGCTCGAGAAGCGCAAACTCATTTCGATAACCAATGGCCACGTCTCCTACAATCTGCCCCCATCATCATCGCCAACGCGGCCCGCGGGCTACGCCGGGCAAGAGAGGTCGCGAGAATCAGGTGCGCGTCGATGCTCGTGATGTTGTCCACGAGGTTCAGGCGCTGATGTGTTCCCAGATGTGCTCCTCGTCTCTCCCGAGGAGTTCCTTTCGGATTGTCTTGCGCCAGGTTGCCGGCATTCCTGCAAGGGCTGCGCGGACGGCGGCCGCCTCCCCAGAATCATCCAGGGCTCTGAGCAGTGCGACGGCCTGGGTCCTGTCTTTTTCGGCCTTCTCTCGGTTCTTGCGTCGTCCGGCAATAAGTAACTTGTGCAGAGCGAAGTTGATAGGGTGGGGAAGGGTGATAGTCACGCCTTCGAATGTCATCTGGATAGGATCCTTCGCAAGCGCGTCCATGAATCGTAGCGGCTGTGCATTGACTCCCAGCTGATCGATGACAACCGGTTCGTCCGAGTCCCGTCCGCGAGCGGGTGCAAGGAACTCCAGAATCAACTCAGGGTGTTGGAATACAATCACGCCTCGCTCTCCCTTGAAATCCAACAGGAAGCCAAGGTCCTTCAGTAACTCGTATAGGTCCGTCTTCTTGTCCAGTCTCAGCGGAATGGGGAAGAGGAACTCCATGTCACGGGTTCTGAGCGTTGGTAGAACGCCCTTGTCCTTGAAGTAGTCCTGGTAGAGCAAGGTGCACCAACTGCCAACCAGGAGAATCCTGTCGAGAATGCCTTCTCGTTTCAGGCGACGCAGCACCTCGCAGAAGATCTCATATTTCTTCTTTTCCACGTAGAACACCTTCCAGGTAGCGGATCTGTTTCTTCAGCTGCGATAGGGATTTCCTGTACTTGGCTCGCAGGTTCTTGGCCTCTTCGTATTGATGAAGCACCTTGTCGGGCACGGCCTTGCCTTTGTACTCAGACTTGAACTTCCCTTTCTCCCGGTAGACCAGGTAGTAGTACTCGTGCCCCTTGATATTTCGTTTGACCAGACTACCCCTGGGGAGCGCAGAGAGTTCCTGCTCGTAACGCTCCTTCATACGACGCGAGTTATCCAGTTCTTCTCTGAGTATGCTCTTGATCACCATTTGAGTACCGTGTCAGTTACTATACAACATCGGGAAAAGTATGACGCGTATAGTAACTGTGTGTCAAGGGTTACTATACAACTGCGCAAACAGTTGCGAGTGTATAGTAACAGGGCCTGGCGGGATAGAAGGAGTAGGGCGTGTCCCTGTCCGGGTGCTGATGGTTGCGACTTGCAGGGGGCGCGCGGTTGCTGGCAGGGATGGTCTGGTATCATGCTATCTTGACGGCGTGTTGCCCAAATCGAGAAGCGCCTTCGGCGAGATGCTTCGGCAAGCTCAGCATGACAGTTCTCCAAGGAATGTGACTATCCCAAGAGTGTCATCCCGAGCGAAGTCGAGGGATCTGCTTTTGGGCAACACGCCGTTGAAATCAGACCATCTGTGAAGACGTCATGGATCTCAGCTCGTTCAATTCAACGGACGGCGCATCATGCATAGTGGCATCTTTGGCAGCGGGATTTCCTTCTCCACCTCGAAGCCTTCGCTCAGGTAGAACCCGGCGGCGGGTGTGTGCTTGGGGGCTTCGAGGACTATGGAGGCGTAACCCCGGTCACGGGCGAAGTCGAAGAGGTGGCGTAGCATGGTGCGCCCCAGGCCTTGCCCCTGGTAGTCGGTGCGCGTGCCCAACAACATCAGTTCCAGCCGTCGCTCATCGCCTTCGCGCTTCTCGGACATCACGCGCGCCATCGTGCGACACATCCGCAAGCCGACGACTCTGACCATACGCCACAGGAATCTTGCCAGGGCCAGGCCGCCCGGCTCGTAGCCGTCGGCGAACACGAATGCCACACAGGCCAGTTCACCATCGCGTGAGAGTCCAAGGAGTGCCGCATCGGGTGCGTCAGCAAACGCGTCGAGGATGGCGACGACCATTAGATGCGACCGTCGACCAGTGGGATCAGGCGGCAACATGGGATGGTCACGGAACGCGGCGGCCAGAACATTGGCAGCCTCACCGCGTCGCGACTGGTCCAGGGCTTCGACTCGATCCGCGTGTCTGTCCATGAAGCAGCATCCTCCTGGTCAACTCAGTCTTCATAATCACCTTACAGGTCGACGGCCTGAACGTCTACAGGATTGAACGGGATGAGGATGGGGTGGTGGGCTACCAACGTACGGACCTGCAGTCGTGCGCGGATTTCGGGCTAGAAGGCTATGGTGGCGCCGGCGGAGATCATGTGGGCGGGTAGGCGCTGTTCGCCTTTGACGTCGGCAGCGAGGAGTACCTGGTCGGCCAGTGTCAGGGCGAACCGGTCGTTGATGTTCCAGCGGACGTAGGGGATAAGGTGGGTGGTCGAGCTGCCCGTGTTGTCGATCGTGCCGCCGTCACGGGAAGATTGGGCGACGGTAACTCGCGACAGCGTGCCGCCCACCTCGAAGGCGTCAAGCCGGGCCTGGACCCCCGCCGATGCGTCGAAGCGGTTGCCCCACCGGTAGCCGGCACGCGTATCTTCAGCTTCGAGCCGGATGCCGCCGGCGATGAAGAGGGTATACGTGTCGGAGAGCTGGCGGGAAACCAATGCCCGGACGCCGGGTGATGTCGCGCCACGCCCGGGTTGCAGGGACGGATCGACGCGGTCGCCGTCGGCGTTGCGCAGGTCGTCATCGGCGAGGCCGAGCAACAGCGAGAACGTAACGGCCATGAGGTTGCGCTTGTGACAGAAGATGCCGCTGACACTGAACTCGGGGTCGCCGAGCTCGGTGTAGGATACGGACTCGGATCCGCTCGCCGACAGGTGGCGGACGGGGACAGATAGCTGCAGGGCCAGTCCTGGGCTGGGGCGCCATAGCCCGCCGAGCACGACCTGCGTCTCCTTACTCCTGGCCGGCTGTGGCACTGCGTTGGTCGAGACCACGGGGCGGCCCTCGGTGCGGTGATCAAGTGCCTGGTGAACGAACAGCGACAGCGTTGCGCGGTCCGAGGAGGCGACATCCCCTTGAAGACCGGTCAGGGCCGAAAGCGAGGTGCCGACCGACACGCCCGTACTGGGTTGCGGGCCGGCGCAGCAGGCGCATTGCGCAGCAGCATGGTCCGAGGCCAGGCAAAGCAGCGTTACTCCCAGGATGGCGACACGGAAGGCGTTCATGGAGCCAAAGTACTGCTCGTCGGAGCCAAAGTCGAGCAGCGAGGGGGAGCAGGGGTAGATCGGCTATGGACGCGAGCATGCCCTGTTACGGGTTGAGGTGAACGGCCTTGACCCGCTGTAGTGGATGGCTTAGAGTGCCTGGAATCGAGATGAAACGCGGCCTTTCTTCCACTCCTGATGCCACTGGCCTCTTTCGGATCGGGAACGGTTCCCTCTCCTCATATTCATGAGGGCCGCAGCCAGGGACCATCAGCGATCACATAAGGGAGATTACTCACATGCATGTAGACCATTTGTCTCCGGCCGCTGTGGCCATACTTCTCTGTTCCACCTTCGGCACGTTGGCCGAAGAGGGCGCCGCGCCACATTCCTCCGAGGCACCCGAGCCCGATCTGCCGACGATCAGCGCGGTCGTCGATATCCAGGCGACATCGACCGATATGGATAACGATCCGAACGACAACAAGGTCCGTATCAGGGAGGCCGAGATTGGCGCCCAGGGCTATCTCGATCCATCCGTGCGCGGCAACCTGATTGTCGCCCTCGAGCAGGAGTATGCGGTGGACGGGTCCACGGAAACGGATGTCCATATCGAGGAGGCCTATGTGTCGCTGCTCGACCTTCCGGGAGGCCTATACTCCCACATCGGCCGCAAACTGATGGGGTTCGGTCGTCTCACCCCGGTCCATCGCCACCACTGGGCTGTCGCGGACATGCCGCTGGCGCTGGGCAACTTCTTCGGTGAACACCCCTGGCTGGATGACGGTGTAGAGATCGGCTACCTGGTTCCGAATCCGTTCGGCATCTACCTCAAGCTGTCGGCCGGGGCCTGGAATGGGAGCGCGTTGGGGCATGTCCATGCCCACGAAGAGGAAGATCACGACGAACACGAAGAAGACGTTGTGCATGAAGATGACGATCACGAAGAGGACCATGAGGGACAACACGGCGATGCGATCGATTGGGATGGGCATGTCTTCACCGGTCGGGTCTTCGCCGACCTGCCGCTGTCCGACAGCCTGAACGCGCAGCTTGGCTACAGTGTCGCAGGCGACGAGGGGGAGAATGTGCTCCACGGCGCGGATCTTGTACTCAGGTTGCGGTGCCCGGAAACCGATCGCCTGGTGAAGTGGCACACGGAGTGCTTCGCCTTCGAGGGCGAGGACAGTTCACCGTACGGGCTCTTCTCGCTGCTGCAGGTTACGCTCGACGAGCAGTGGGCCGTCGGCGGGCGTTACGATTGGACCGAGCTGCTTCACGATGACGGGGAGGATACGTGGGCCGGAACAGGCTTTGTGTCGTACCACCTGACCCACACGACCTATGTCAGGGGGCAGTACCAGCACAGGGAGCACGCGGACGGGGAGACCGAGCACACTGTCACCGCGCAGCTCGTATGGGGCATCGGCCCGCATCACGAGCTGCCCTCGCCCGCGACTACGCCCTCGCCACGCCAGCATGACGCCTGTCACGACGCGTGCCATCACTGACGCGACGGGCGGGGTCATATGCCGATGGCCGCTTGAGCGTAAAAGACGGTCCCCGTCTGTAAGCCATTCACCTTGAATGTATTAAGCCAATCTTTGGGGGCAGCACATGCCTTAGAGCCCTCTTTCTGGGGGTGATTTGGCGTTGTAAGGGGCTTGGGCTTCGCGAATCGTCCACACCTTGTCGTGTTCGGCCGTCAGTTGGCGGAGATCGAAAGTCCAGCGATGCCTATACTCCTCTTTCCTCGCCCTGACAAACTCCTCTGAGCCCACTGCCAGGGAGTCGGTCCAGTAGCTCTCGCGCTGGAGACGTTCTGTTTCCGTGCGCTCTTCGATCGCCTCCGTGTAGTAGCGCCTCAATTGCTCCTCGCCGCTGACATCCAAGCTCTGCAGCAGGCGCTCGACATCAAGAATCCTGTATCGTTTGCGTGAGCCGACGAGTTCATCGTGACCACACCATTTCCACTCCCGTGGATGTGCCACCACACCGGCGCGCACCATATTCAGATCTATATACGTCAGGCAGTTCAGGAGGTGGCGGCCATCCTCCACAATGGTGCACTGGTACGGATGTTGCCACATCGACCCCGTGCGCCTCTTCCGCAGATTGTACCTTTTGGCCGTCGCCCCGGAGGCCAAGTGCATCAAGCAGCTGACATCCTCCACACTGTCTACATGTGCAAGGACATGGACGTGGTTGCCAGTGATGCAGAAGCCATAGACAGAGACACCGTGCCGCAGCACGCCTTGTCGGAGCCATTCGCGGTAGACATCGCGATCCTTTGCCAGGCGAAGAAGGAACTCCCGGTCATGACACCGTTGGGTCAGGTGATACGTGTAACCTTTCAGCAGATAGTCAGATGCGCGTGGCATCGTGATAGGTTAGCAGCCACTCTCGCCCTCTTAAAGCCCCAAACACCCCCCTAGAAAGTGGATCTAAGCAGCATATTCGGGGGCGCATTATGGCGTTACAAGCTACCCCACAGAGAGTTACAGACGGGGACCGTCTCCCTGTTCCCGATGCACTCGCCTCCGAGCGTGCCCTCACTCTCACCGCCCTCAAGCAGGCCGTGGAGATGTGGAACACCGAGAAACGCGAAGCCTACTTCGTCGGCGAAGCCGCCTACACCCATTGGCTGAAATGGCTGCGCGATGTCGAAGCAGGCACCGTCGAAGATCCCAAGTCCGGCATGCAGGGCAACGGCTGGTGCTACGACGTCCTCATCCATAGCCGCCGCATCGCCGGTCGCTGGCTCAACGAGAAGGCCGAGGTGCTCGGCGACGAAGCCGCCCCACACCTCCGCACCGCCGCCACCCACTACACCCAGCTCGCCGAGCTCTGCATCGAGGGCTACAAGTGCCCTTGGGATCTCACCCTCCCACCCGACCGCGTCGCCGACTGGACCAGCGCCATGCGCCAAACCCAGATCAGCCGCCTCGAAGCCGCCCGCACCCACGACCGAGCCGCCATCGAAGCCATCAGGCAAGCCCTGTAAGCCTTCAGGTGTGGAGGTGACCAGAGGGGCGACGGCATGCCGGAGGAACGGGCACTGGTGCAAGCCGAGCTGAAAGCGCATGGGGAAGATTGGGAGTATCGAGCCGAGGTGAAGAAGAACGTGACCCCCATGGCATTCTCGTCAGCTCTTGGTGGGTTTGTGCTGCGGGAAGAGGATGACCCTGGTGCCCGGGGGGATGGTTTTCCAGTCCTTGATCGCATTGCCCTGGAGGCGTTTGCCACTGGGGAAGACGTAGGTGACTTCGGGGCTCTTGTACTTGTCGCGCGCGATGTCCCAGGCGGAGCGCGAGGGAGAGATGATGTTGGCGTCGCTGGCGGCATACCGCTGGGCGGCCCTCTCCTGCTCCTGGGCGGAACCGTATAGCACCTTGGCGAGGTAGGGATCGGCGTTGACAAGCCGTCCGGCCTTGATGTCGGGATCATGTTTCTGTTGGCTGGTGAGGCCCAGTTTGACCCGTACCGACCACTTGGCGAAAAGCATGCCGCAGCGCTTGCGACCACGGTGCGCATGCTTGTGCCACTGGTTGGGTGCCCCGTAGGCAACCATCGAATGGGTAAGGACACGCGCGTCAGTGATCTTATAGATCCCCTGCAGCTCAGCCACCAGATCTTTCACGGCCGCATACTGCGCGGCCGTGATGTTCCTGTTGTGATAGCCGGCCACTTCGATGCCGATTGCGCTATCATCAATATTGGTACGTCCGTTCCACATGCTGCGACCGGCATGCAGGGCTACCTTGTGGCGGTCGATGATGCGGAAGACCTTGCCGATTTCGTCGACGAAGTAATGGCACTCGCCCAGACGGCGCACCTTGGCCAGAGATCCCTTTCCGGGACCCTCCGTGGTGTGCAGAATGAGATAGTCTGTCCGCTGCCGCCGGGGCCGTTGCCCGTTCAGGGGACTGAAGTGATTGACGATGTTGAGCGCCTGCGCGCCGAGAACACACGTCAGCCAAACCGCTGCAGAGACGATTGTGAAGGGCAGGATTCTGAAGCCGGTTACATTCATGAACACTATGGTCCCCGTTGGAGAATCGACAACATTGAGGCCGATATCCCCCTCACGCGCAAGAACTTTCTCCACACACCGGCTTTTCGGAAATACGGGTGTGCGTTCTCGTCCGCTTAGGAGGTAGAAGACGGTCCCCCGTCTGTAAGCCATTCACCTTGAATGTATTAAGCCAATCTTTGGGTCAGTACAGGGCGCGCGCGCCAGCATATTCGGGGCGCATTATGGCGTTACAAGCTGCCCCGCAGAGAGTTACAGACGGGGACCGTCTCCCTGTCTCCCTGTCTGGTTCGATTCTTCTATCGGTAGACATCTCGACGATCACCCACCTTGACCACGCAGACGATGAGTCTGTCGTCTTCGATGGAGTAGAGAATCCTGTAGTTGCCTTGCCGTAGGCGGTACCGGTCCTGGCCGGAGAGCTTCTTCGCCTGCGGGGGACGGGGATCTGACGCGAGGGCCCGGATTGCGGTGAGGATTCGTTTGACATCCTTCTTGGGGATCTTCTTGAGATCCTTGGATACCGACTGTTTGACGATGACCCTATATGGTTCCATCGCGCTTCAGTCCTTTCACGAAGACCTCAAATTCGACGGCAGGTTCGTTTTTCCGTTCTTCAAACGCGGCGAGGTCGCTGGCGTCCTCGGCGAGTTCATCACGCACGGCGTCATTGACCAGCTGCGAAACGGACCGTGATGTTTCTACAGACTGAAGGCGGAGCGCCTTGTGAAGAACCGGGTCAAGATAGACTGTTGCTCGCTTTGTCAACGTGCTCATGTTGCACCTCCATTGTTGAGGCCAGAATAGCACCACAACGCTACAGCGTCAAGACGTTGTTACTTGTGAATCGAACACCGGTATCAGGCGGCCTGATTTCGCTAATACAGGTTTCTTGCCCTTCTTTTGCTGATGGTGTGTCGCATTCTGTAACGACATCATCATCTTCGGGGCGAATCCAGCGTTATTGAGGGGCTCGACAAGGGAACAGCCCGGAGGGTTAGCCCGTGAGTTACGAATGGATGGATTCTTGCGCTGTTGGGACCGGTTCGCGGCGCGCGCGGTGGCAAGCCGGCTACCCAGTAAACGTCCGAGGATGTGGTGAAGGCCAATGGCTAGCATGGTCTGCTATTTATCACTGTCTGCCCCCGCCGGTCTGCGGGCACCACTCTCCCAGAAGAAGGCTATGCCCGCAAAGACCAGGGCCAGGACAGCCGTTGCAGTTACAGACGGGGACCGTCTCCCTGTCCCGTCCGTAACAGAGGGAGTACTCTAAGCACCTTTAGAGAGCGTGGGGAAGATACTAGACGAAGGCAACTGCGGAAGGGCAATCAGGGACGGGGTTGACACTTGGGGCAGACATGCGTGCTGCGCTGGCTGACGGTGAGGCGTTCGATCGGGGTGGCGCAGGCGGGGCAGGGGTGACCGGTGCGGCGGAAGACGTTGAGTTTCTCGCGGTTGGTGCCCCTTCGCCCCCACACGGACCGGAACGTCGTCAGTCCTCGGCCGAGTGTTGTCCCTTCCAGGCTGTCTCCCTTGGGCCGCTACACCCTCGCCTCGTCAGCATGACGCCTGCCTGGGGCCAGAGGTCTCATGGGTTCATCAACTGGTCCAGGTTCTCGAACGGATTTGAGACGGGTGGGGCGGCTTTGCCGAATGTGACGGGCTTGGAGCTTGTGGCGTCGCCGGCGTGTGATTCGTGTTCGTGGTCGTGGCAGTAGAGGCACAAGAGCATCCAGTTACTGCCGTCGTTGGGATTGTTGTGATAGTCGTGGTCGATGTGATGTACGGTCAGCTCGCGTAGACGCTTGCCGGAGAATTCGCGGCCGCAGCTCGCGCACACATGCGGAAGCAGCTTGAGTGCCCGGGCGCGGTAACCGGTCTGACGGATGTGCGCATCGCGCCGCAGCTCACGACGAAGCCGCTCTTTCCGTTCAGCATCCGACTCTGATGTTGGTTTCTTCATTCCCTGTCACCTTTGCATGTGAACGTCGGTTGAGGACGGCGAGAATGTGCAGCAGCATAGAGGGGATTGTGGGAATGCGGAAGTCAGAAGTCAGAGGTCGGGCGAACGCTGGCAATGACGGGGGGCTGTAAGCCGTACCGTCCAGTGGCCTTATTCACTCACCCGAGCACAGTCATCAGCTACCTCCAATGGACAAAGGGGGAGGACTGACGGCAGCCAGGCCTGTCGCTACTCCCTTTTCGATCTGCCACTCTCCCAGAAGAAGGCTATGCCCACAAAGATCAGGGACAGGACAGCCGTTGCGCGGAAAGCCGCGCCAAACGAGAGCGATTGAGAAACGATGCCTTCTTGGACGGCTTCGACAAAGAGAAGAGGAACAGTCCATACCCACAATCGCATGAGAATAAACGGAAAGAGGAATAGGAACACAATAACGCAAAGAACAGTATGGGCCAGCCGATCATCTCTGATCGGCTCCGGAGGCCCAGGCGGCACGACAAAATCGCGAGGAATGCTGGTCTCCTCGGGCGACAGGTTCAAAATGTCCAGAGCCCGATCACGATCCACCGTGTTGACCATAAGCCGTGAGCCGCCTGAGGCCCACTCAAGAACCGGATAGGCATGACTTGCCGTACTATCAGGCAGAAATGCCGCCACACCCGCTGCCGCCAGCTTCTGGCGAGCAAGTTCGGCCTGCGCAGAGTTGAGGTACTTCCCCACAGTGGCAAATTCACCTGAAGCCTCTGCATCCCCTCGATCAATCGCAACCGCCTCGTCCGACTGGGGCAGCGCATTCTCATCCTCAACCCTGACGAGTTCACCACACTCAGGGCAGAGCACAGCACGCCCCTCCGCCGACCGCGGAAACCGAACGCTCTTCCCACACTCAGGGCAATGAAACTCGATCTGAATAAGCGCTTCTCCGGGAGCCCCGCTGCATGCAGGAATCAGCCTGGCAACCGCGAAGAGGCAGGCAGGCGGAATCACGCTGACCCCATACCATGCCGCATCGAGAAAAAGCCCCAAGGCAGCGAACACCAGGTAGAGAGCAGCCGCTGGCAAGACAAACGGCCACGGTCCATACCCCTTCACCCTCAAGCGGGAATAGGCTGGAAAGACAAACAGAAAGCAGAGCGCTATTCCCAATGGAAACATCCGGTTCCTCCTCCCGCCTGGCGTTCGTCAACTCCGGCCGACAGGGGCCAGGCCAACGACGCACTCTTGGCATGCGCCATTCAATACCACAGCCGCCGCCTTACAACATCACTTTTCCACCAAAATCAGGTAAGCGTTAAGCTTAGGAATCTAGCCCCCTGCCAGTTCGCCTGGCAGGTGAATCAGCTTAACCGCCATGCTGCAATCTCCCCCTCTCCCGGCCCCTGAAATGATCCGCTCTTCTGACTACTGACTCCTGACTTCTGACTCCTGCGGCGATTCTTCGCCGCTGACAATCCGAGTCCCCCCTTGTCACCCCATCCCCGCGGGTGATAGCGTAATGCACCGCAAGGAAGAGCCAGAAAGAAGCGTGGAGCATGTCGGAAGCAAACAACCGCAGGGACGAAATCAAGGCGCGTCTGAACACCATCATCTTTGGTGCCGATACCCCCTTGGGCCGCGCCTATGATATCGCGCTCCTCGCCGTCATCGGCGCCAGCGTGTTTATGGTGATGCTCGACAGTGTGGCCTCCCTGCACGCGGAGTACGGCCGATTCTTCTACGCCATTGAATGGGGCTTCACGATCTTCTTCACGCTGGAGTACCTGGTCCGGCTCTGGTGCGGAGAGAACGCCCGGCGTTACGCATTCAGCTTCTTCGGCATGGTAGACATCCTCGGGGTGATCCCCACCTACCTGGGCCTGCTGTTCCACGGCAGCCGCTTCCTTGTCGCCATCCGTTTTCTGCGCATGTTGCGCGTGTTCCGCGTGATGAAGCTCTCCTCGTATGAAGGCGAGCTGCGAGCCATGAGCGCGGCGTTGAAGCATAGCCGGCGTCGTATCCTCGTGTTCCTGTTCTTTGTGCTGACCATGGTCGTCGTGCTGGGGGCGCTCATGTATGTCATCGAGGGCGAAGCCAACGGTTTCACCAGTATCCCCACCAGTATCTACTGGGCCATTGTCACGCTCACCACCGTGGGCTATGGCGATATCTCCCCCGGCACCCCCCTGGGTCAGTCCATCGCCGCCATTCTGATGATCCTCGGCTACAGCATCATCGTCATCCCCACCGGTATCGTATCGGTCGAGGCCGCTCGAGCGGCACAGGACAAAGCCCCCGCCCCCTGTTCCGCCTGCCGCCGTCCCGGTCACGACGCCGATGCCACCCACTGCAAGTTCTGTGGCGCGCGACTCGGGCAAGCGGGGTCGGCCCGTTAACGGCGTGTTGCCCAAATCGAAGAGATGCTTCATGAGGAGATGTCTCGACAAGCTCGACATGACAGTTCTGCAGAACACTCTATAGTTTCGAGCCTGTCATCCCGAGCGAAGTCGAGGGATCTCCTTCTGGGCAACAGCCCCTCAAGGGCTGATTCCGCCGGTCTCAGAGTGTGTGCAGCGCCTTGTGGAGGGCGATGACGACTTTGGCCATGCGCTTGTAGTCGAGGCTGTCGGCTCTGTCGGCTGGCGTGTGGTAGGCTCTGTTTCTGTAGAACGCGGTGTCGGTGATCATGATGGCCTTGAAACCATGCGGCCAGTAGTTGAGGTGATCCGAAAAATCGATCCCGGGCACGGCCGATGGCGCCCTGATCGAGTAGACCGGAAGATCGGTAGCGCCTTTCATCCCTATCTTGACGCTCTTGATCCAGTCTCCTTGGTGCCAGGGGCCTGCCACGGCTATGAAGTTGCCTCGGCTGGGATACATGAGTTTCAGCAGGAGGGAGGGATAGGATTGTGAACCCTTTTTATCGCTGAAGCAACCGACCATCTCCAACACGATAACGCCCTTCAGCTCAGCCTCTTCATCGGCAAGTCTCTGGGCGTGAACCGCGCTGCCCATGTGCGGGGTCCTGAAAAAGGGAGGCTCTTCCAGTGTATAGGCGACCAGTTCGACTTCCCTGTCGGGGGCGTTGCGCTGGAGAAGGTAGGCAAGCTCTATGAGCGCGGCGACGCCACTCGCGTTGTCATCAGCACCGGGGGTGTCCCCGCAAGCGTCGTAATGCGCACCCACCACAATCTTGTCGCCGCGCCCCACGCCGTAGCGGCCGATCACATTCCGGTATGTCTGGTCCTGTACGTCAAACGGCTGCGACTCAACAACGGCACCGGCGGTCGCAAAATGGGTGGCGATGTAGTTGGCACACCGCTCCAGGTTCGCCACGTGTGTCCAATCACGCGGGTGGCAGGTCTGGCTCAGCATCACGACATGGTCGTTCAGGCGCAGATCGTCCACAACAAGGGCAGAGAGCTGGTTCCTGCGCAGAGAGGGCTGGGAAATGCAGCCGGCGGCAACCGAAATAATGACTGCCAGCGCACACAGGATACGCGCCGTCGAGTGGATGAGCTTTCGTCTCATATAGCGTCGGGGGCCTCCGGCTTGCAGATATCGTGACGCTCTCGGCATGCGCCATTCAATACCACAGCCGCCGCCTTACAACATCACTTTTCCACCAAAATCAGGTAACCGTTAAGCTGGCAGGCGTTGTCACGCCCCCGGCCGGCTTGTCCGGCCGGAGCGTCAGCTTACAAACCAAAGCGAAAACACCACCCCGATTCGACCCCTGCCAGCTCGCCTGGCAGGTGAAGAAGCTTAGCGCCAACCCTGACGCGACAGCACTGGCCCTCGCCTCCAAATCCTGCCGCCAGTCTGGCCGTTAGGCTCATTCACCCGTGACGCAAGGTCACGGGGGTCTTGCGGGTGGTGGGCGACGTCATGGCTGCCAAGCTTCTTCACCTGCCGGACAAGCCGGCAGGGGTCTCAGGCTAAGCTTAACGCTTACCTAAGAAGAGGCCCTGAGCACCATATTCGTGGCAAGAATCCACGCTGAAGCCTCTACCACAACGACTTACAGACGGGGACCGTCTCCCTCCACGGGTCTCCCTGCGGCAGGCGATGGCGGCCGGCGCCGTATGGATTGAATGAGAACGTCCATCTGCTGAAGAAAGTTGGACCGGTCGCGCTGTTGCAGGGGAGGTGGCCCTCCTGTAATAACTCCAGCGGCGCGAAGTTCGGTCATCAAGTCACGCTGTGCAAGCGTGTCACCAATACTCTCTTCTCTGAAGGGCTCTCCTGAAGGGCGGATGACGCTTGCATCCTTCTTGATACAGCGCGCGGCCAGCGGTATATCCGCGGTCACGACGATATCGCCGGGCTCAACATGGTCCGCAATCCAGTCATCCGCCGCATCAGCCCCAGCCCCAACGACGTTCAGAGAGATTCTCTCATCATCCGGAACGCGCATCCAGGTGTTAGCAACCAACGTGACCTTGAGGTCGCACCGACGAGCCACGCGGTACACCTCCTGCTTCACCGGGCAGGCATCCGCATCTACAAAAATATCCAACACACCAACACCTCACTGTTAGCGCCGAGCCCTTTACCGCCTGGGTGTGGCGGCGCAACGGACACAAAGCACCACGTCCGGGAACGCATCCAGCCGCTCGCCACCGATAGCGCTCTGACAGCGTCCGCACTGTCCGTAGGAGCCTTCCTCGATTCGCCGAAGGGCCGTGCCGATTCGCAGCAGACGCTGTTCGCGACGTCGGCGAACATCAAGGGCCACCTGCTGTGCCTGCATAGCGTCGCCCCGGGATATCCGCCCCATGGTACCATCCAGGGCCACGGGTGCGGCTTCGGCGCGCGACTGCTCAAGTTCGGACTCAAGCGTTGCCTGTAAATCCACCAACATCGTCCGATACGTCTGCAGCCTGGCTGTGTCCATCTCTAGAGCACCTCAGTTGTATTCCGTCACTCCGCCTCGTAGCAGTCCCCGCATTTCTCAGAGTATTAAACGCAGATCATTTTGTAGACGCGAAAGTAAGTGGAGCCGCAAGAAACGGTAAACCCCAAAACAACCACCACGCGAGCGGCTCCAAGCACCATATTCGGCACAAATCCTGATGCCATAAAACCCACACCACAACAAGTTACAGACGGGGACCGTCTCCCTTCTACCCTTTTAGGTCGATTCTGGGGAACCAGACGTATAGAGTGACCGAGAGGCACGACAAAGCGGAGGACAGCAATGGTAAGACAAGCTGACGATGGGCTCCTATCCACTTCGAAATTGGCCAAACATCTTGGCATTTCCTCTCGGGATCTGTTCGCCAAGTTCGAAGAGCTCGGATGGATCACCGGGGAAGGCAAATCATCAGAACTCACTGATGCCGGGAAGGCTGAGGGCGGTCAGTACCTTGAGAGCCCGAAGTACGGCAGGTGGATCGCGTGGCCCGAGGCCGTCGTTCAACGGTTTGAGGTGGTCCGGGACAAAGGAGTTGCTCAGCGGGCCGACGAGAATGCGGGCAGCAAGATCAGTTCCACTGCCCTCGGCCAACACTTCGGACTGTCCCCGCAACGCATGAACTCAATATTGTCCGAGCTGGGTTGGATTCAGAAGGGCGACGTCAAGGGGTGGTTGCTCACTCCCGCCGGGCAGCAGCTCGGCGGCATGCAGAAGGAGCATCCGCGTTCGGGTGTGCCATACGCGGTGTGGCCACCCTCCCTGACAGAGAATGCGCGCTTGGTAGACACGGTCGGCGAGCAAAAGGGCGAGGTGTCGCGGGGAGAGGATGACGCACCGACCCAGACCGCGGAGCCGGTGGGTTTCCGTGAGAAGTTCAAGGCCAAGCATCGTACGACCGACGGCCACTACGTCAGGTCAAAGGCCGAGATGCTGGTGGACAACTGGCTCTACATGGCCGAAATCGTGCATGCCTACGAGCGCCGCCTCCCGATCGAGGAAGAAGTCTACTCTGATTTCTACATCCCGACCGGCAAGGTCTACATCGAGTACTGGGGGCTCGAAGGAGACCCGAAGTACGAGCATCGCAAGCAGACCAAGCTCGGGATCTACGAGAAGTACGGCTTCAACCTGATCGAACTCAACGAACAGGATGTCCAGAACCTGGACGATATCCTCCCGGCAAAGCTACTCAGGTTCGGCGTACAGTCATACTAGCAGGCAGTTGTTCCATCTAATGTCTATTCAACACACATCACGAACCGGAAAGACCTACTACCTGCACACCGGGGTTACGAAGACGGGCAAGCCCAAGTACTTCTTCTCTACAAAGCTAGATGGCGAGCTGGCTGACACGATCCCCGACGGATTCGAGATCTACGAGAATGTGAACGGACAGGTGTTCCTGCGCCGTATCCCGAAGCAGATCATCCTGCCTGACGAGTTGGCGTTGGTGGAGACCGTGCTGAAAGCGCATGGGGAGGATTGGGAATACCAGGCCGAGGTGAAGAAGGACACGATCACAGTGTATGAATGCGGGACTGATATCGGTCGTATCAGCGAGCTGATCAAGGCCTACGCCGGCCGGTCGTGGACCGATGAGGAGAAGCGACAGCACGCCCATTACATGGCTGTCATGCGGTTTGTCTTGGAGGACAAGATGAACCGGCTATTCACCACCGAACGGTTCTGCTTCAAGGGCAGCATCGACGACTGGATCTACGTCGGCGGCCCGGCCGAACTATCGGACCAGGTCGGCAAGCACATCAAACACCTGGGGCAGGACTCATTCTACGAGTTGTATTAGTGTGCAGGGACAGCGGGAAATGGTACCCGTCTAGATCCTTCCATCATGCCACACTCCTGGTGCCGCGACATCTCGGGTATCCAGAGCAGCCCCAGAAGCGACTGTTATCGCTTCTGTTTGTTCGCATTGTCATCGGGTTCCCGCACTTCGGGCAGTCGGGACTCTCACCCTCGGCCGGCGGCCGCATCCGCTTACGCAGCATCTCAACGTGAAGCCGCTCGTCCTCTGGCGATACCGTACCGGCCCACTCCCGAATGGCGGATGCCACGTCGGGTACCTGCTCATCGCGGATGACGTACTTCTCAAAGCCCTCGATGTGCCGTGCCAGATCACCCACGTACACAACATTGTCCGGCATCTCGGTCTTGAAGGTCGCGTCTCCGGCGAAGACAACTACGGACTTGAAATAGTGGTGCGGGATGTGGGTCAGCTCCGAGAGCGTCTTCGTATGACGGTAGTTCTGCCGGAGCGGGTTCTGGAACTGCGACTTCCGCGAGTAGAACACCTGGGTCCACTTGGCTTGGTCCTCCCCACCGAAGATCCAGCCGCCATAGTCCTTGGTCTCTATAACGAAGACCCCGTAACGCGACACCACAACATGGTCAATCTGCGTCGTTCCGTTCTTCGCCGGAAGCATGATGTCTGAGATCGGCGTGTAGATGCCGTCGTCCAACTCGGAGTGAATGACCGCATCAACACATGCCTCCCCCTTCTCGCCCCGGGTGAGACGTTTCCGGCCCGTCGAGCGCCGCTGTCCTCCACGATTCCCTCGTGCTAGAAGCACCAGGATCCGCACGGCAGACACCATGAAGACAAGTGCCACGAGCTGCCCACCGAACGACGCCAAAACAGGCTCCATCACCACCACATCTCCATCCGCAACCCGCGCGCGTCCTTTTCCGGCAGCTCCGGGATCCTCTGCGCTTCGCCATCCGCGATCCGCCGCGCGGTCCAGGCCGCCGCCAGCGCATCCACCACATCGTCGTCGGTGGCGGTCTGCTTCGTGAATAGGGCCAGTTGGCGTTCCGGGCGCTGGATCCCGACCGCCTTCAGCAGGTGTAGCCGCTGATTGATACCTTCCGGTGTGTGTTTCGAGTGCTCGAGGGGGGTACCGTTGTTCATGCCGTAGAAGCAGAGCTCCGGATGCACCTCGCGCACTCGCTCCTGCAGCTCCGGCGTCATCTGGTCGTGCACATCACGCAATCGGGGAAAGAGCGCAAAGCACTGCTTTGAGATTCCCAGGCCATACTCCGACGATGCCCGGTTCCTCGAACCGGCAGCCCAAGTGACAAAGCGCATTTCCTCCCCGCAAGGTCGTCAATAATCACCTCGTCACCAGTCGCCAACGCCCGCGCCAACACCGCAGATTCGCCTGGTCCGAGACCCCATGCCTCAACGACAGGCGGGATAGTGCCCACATTCGACACATGGAGCCATTCGCGTTCCTGCACCGCCCTTACTGTGGGGTCATTGCCAGGGTTGAAACGATTCCTGCGGAGCCGGTGTCGGTAGCGAAGAGAGGGGCGACCGTTCCGATCCCGCGAGCATTCATGGTCCGACCCGATCTGGCCCCCTCCATGCTTACGGAGAGCGACGAACGGTCGTTCGACACCTATCTTCTACTCAAGCGGTATGCCTTTGAGAAGAAGGTGTCGTCCCTCCCTGTCGACCCACAGGTTCTCGCGGCCGAGTTGCAGATTGCTCCGGGTAAGGATTCCAAGTACAAGCGCAAACTCGTGCTCAGGGCGCTCAGGACGCTATCACGGCGCTATGGCCTTGTTGATCTCGACCTCAAGTGGGGAAAGGAGGCCAACATCACCTTCCGGGCCTCCGATCCGGGGAGTGAAGGAGACCTCATTCATGTGCCGTTGGGCTACTGGAGCTATGGACTGGCAAAAGATCTAACACACGCCGAGAAGTTCACCTTCCTTGTCTGTCTCAACGAAGAGCCGCACGGTCTTGCCCCTCCGTTCTGGAGAAAGAACCAAGAGTATCTTACAGAGAAGTACTCCGTCTCACGCAACCCCATCACCACAGGACTGAACGGCTTGCAGAAGCTCGATCTGCTCACCATCAATCGATCCCGCATCACCCAAGACTACAAGAACCGCGCACCCAACCAATACTGTCTCAAACTCCTACTCTCCCCAGAAGAACGCGCCGCCAAATGGAAGCAACTCGAGAATGAACACTCATCCGAGCTCGTATCCCAGGCCCGCGCCCTCGCGGCCACCATCAACTACGGCAACGACTTTACCTCCGCCGACCAGTTAGCCACCGCCATCACCACCTACGGCTACCAGGCCGTCAGCAACACCACAGCCGAAATAGCCACCAGACAACCAGGCAACCCCAAGCGTAGCGCCAAGAGCATTCTCACCTACCTCGAAAACGCAGCAAAGAAGAAGTGAGTCGTGGTGATAGAGAAGACCCAGCCAGCCCCCTGTGTCACATCAGGAGAGGCATAGCCATATTCCCAGCATTGACACGGCATACTGCGTCCCCTATATTCGCTCCCGACTCGCAGAAAGGCCTGTCCAGGCCATTCTTCTCCGGGTCGCTGAAACCACCATGGGGGGGATTAGCTCAGTTGGCTAGAGCACCTGCTTGACATGCAGGGGGTCGGAGGTTCAAGTCCTCTATCTCCCACCATCCAAAAGCTCAACGCCGCGCGTCTGCGCGGCGTTTCGCATTTAGGATGGCAGGCCATCTGCTTCTGCCCGCCTGCTTGGGAGCAACGCGACCTTGCGGAGGATAGACCGGGATAACTCGGATCGGCAGGGCAAGCCGGATGTCTGGCGCACCCGGAGAGGCTCGAACTCCCAACCCTCTGATCCGAAGTCAGATGCTCTATCCAATTGAGCTACGGGTGCATGCATTACAAGTTAGGGGCAAACGCTAGACCAGGCGTCAAGGGGGGGTCAAGCGCAGAGGAGAAGAGAAGGCCAACAGAGGAATTTGCGTTGTACGCAAATTCTAGTCGCTAGGAGGCTAGGAGCAGCTAGGCGTTAGCATGAGCGCTTACGACCACAGTACAATATCTGTCGCGTAAAGGTGCGTCTCTAAGCGCTCTGTATTGTGAAATCCACAGTTTCTTTTCATCACTCAATCAGCTACTATTCAACTATGGGTACGTTATTGAAAACGAATGTGCATCTTCGAGACCGTAAAACTGCATGTCAGTTGATTGGGTTCAATGCTCGTGAGTCGTCCGCATTCGAGGGGGTTCATGTTCGGTTAGCCTCAGCCAAGCGGCCCCGCTCAACGGCGTCGGCAAAGAAATCAACCAGGGGCTGATAGTCCTTCACGTAGCCTCTCTTAACAGCATTCAGATACCGCTCTCGCTCTTTCACTGAACCCCGCCCCGTGAAATGATATACAGGCAACGGCAGTCCGGCCTGTAGGATCATGAGTTCGGCCAGCCAGCGTGCCAAGCGTCCGTTCCCCTCCCGGAACGGATGAATCAACAGTATCTCAGCGTGCACTTCCGCAGCGTCGTTGAAGACACGATCAGGCCTCCCTTGCAGGCAAGGCGTCTTGTCCGCAAGAAGCCCTGCCTCGAAATCCCTCATGTTCTTATCGATCAGATAGGCGGGAGGCCATGAGAACCCAGCCTTGGAGAGTTCGACCGTGCGGTAATTGCCTGCCCACGGATAGAGCGCCCCGAGCCAGTCCTTGTTGCATCTGACGGATCAATGCCGCCGTGAAGCGAGTGTCCTGCTCCGTCCTCTCAAGATACGCGCTCTGCACTCGCACCAACGCATCGTATTCAGCCCTGTCCATTTCGCTCTTCTGCTTAATACCTTTTAGGTTCTGAAGGACACGTCGATGTGATCCGGGCTGAAAGTCGCTCTCCTGAGTTGCAGGCGTCTGATAGCGGCGGCCCACCTTCGTTTTCGGGGTGCGCGAGCTCATCCCTGGAGTACCTTCTGATACGGGACGTCTTCAGTCTCCTTCAGGATGTTCGCCAGAACGTCCGCCACGAACCGTCGCTTTGTCTTCGGCAGAGCGGCAATCGCCTCGAGTTGTTCCTGGATCTTTGGCGTTGGACCTCGTTTGCGTGGGATCCTTCTTCTTCCTCCAAGCAACTCCGCTACATCGACGCCCAAGGCCTCTGCCACACGGCAGACACGCCAAGTGGGAATATGGCGATGGCCCTTCTCGTAGTCAGCGATGACCTGCTGACTGACCTGGACCATCCGCCCCAACTCGGTCTGGGATAGTCCTTCAGCTTTACGAGCGGCGGCAAGGCGCTGGCCAAGCTCTCTCAGAAAACGATCTTTCTCGTTCATGGTTCCTCTAGCCTACACGGCAGCCCTATGGATCACCACTGCAAATGACCTAGCATCGTGGTCCCTATTCTGGTTAGCTTTTCCCTGTGATTTCTTGATCAGTTCCATTGGGGGTGAGCGTATACCGCCGGATGGGTTCAAGTGCAAACAGTGTGGGCATTGCTGCCTCGACCTTGATGGCTGTCAGTCGTGCGCGTCGGCGGCCGATGTTGAGCGCTGGATGCGTGAGGGACGAGATGACATCCTCGAATGGGTCGTGCCTGTGGCGCTTGGGGATATTGTTTTTGCGTATGACATCTGGATGGACCCGGAAACGGGAGAGGATGTCTCACGCTGTCCCTGGTTACGAAAGCTGCCCAACGTGGATAGATACATCTGCTGTATCCAGGACACAAAGCCGGAGCTTTGCAGGGACTATCCGGAATCGCGCGCCCATGCGGAAGAAACAGAGTGCCCAGGATTTGATGAGCAATGAGCATCAAGGTAGGACAGTTGCAGCAACGCGTCGTGGATGCCTCAGAGTGTGTGCTGGAGGTGAACGGGTATGTCTCTCCTCTTGAGCTGCTCAAGCAGATGGGGTTTCTGGCGTCGGCGCATGTGCGGTTGTGGGAGAAGGGGGTGCACGACTGCCTGATGCCGCATATCCAGGTCGGCGAGAAGAAACTGGTGGGGTCGCTCGAGATGTTCGAGGAATGGGCACGGGAGCAGCGCCTTGTGCCTGTCAAGGCGACGTACCGAATGTCGGGCCGCGCCGCAAGCTCCGCAAGCAGGCGGGCGGGCCGTGACCAGTCGCATGAACTGCACGTCACGGCGGATGCCGACCCCGAAATGGAGGCGTTCTTCCGGACCTGCTATGCGCCGGCCGACATCACGCCGCGCAAGCTGGATGCACTCACGAAGAAGCTGAACAAGCCGCCGGATCTCGTGGTGTTCATGACGATCAGTGAATTTGCTGCCTGTCAGGAGTGCGGCACTGATGTGCCGCGGGGAGACTTCTTGTTCCAGGAGAGGAATGGGGTCACGTGCCTGCAATGCGCGGATCTGGATCATCTTGAGTTCCTTCCGAGCGGGGACGCCGCGATGTCCCGGCGCGCCAGGAAACACAGTCCGTTGTCAGCCGTCGTGGTGCAGTTCAATCGTCGCGCCAAGCGCTATGAGCGACGCGGAATCCTGGTCACATCCCCGGCCATAGAGCAGGCCGAAAAGGAGTGCTTGTCGGATGCGGATCAGCGGGCGGCGCAGCGTGAGCGGGGCGCGGCACAGCGTGAACGCGAGGACAAGAAGCTGGTGGCAGAGATGGCGGAGTCCATTTGCGCGCAGTATCCGGGCTGTCCGTCCCGGGAGGCCCGCCATATTGCATCGCACACGGCCAGGCGGGGCAGCGGCCGCGTGGGGCGTTCAGCAGCGGGCCGCAAACTGCACGAAGAGGCGATCCGGCGTGCCGTCATCGCCCATATCCGGCATGAGCACACGAGCTATGACGAATTGCTGATGATGGGGGCGGCGAGAGAGGACGCGCGCCGCCAGATTGCCTCTCGGATTGATGACGTGCTGACGAAGTGGCGGGGAAGATAGCGAGGGACTCATCAGTTGGGGGTGAGAATGGATACGTATGAGGATAGGGCCAGTGAGATTCAGAATCTTGAAGCTCGGATCGCCGTGTTGGACTCAGAACGGGATTCTCTCAGCCAACAAGTCCGGGAGCTTCGAGCGACCTATTCCGTGTCGGCACGACCAGAGATAGCTCCCCGGCCAGACCCCTTTGCCGAATCAGGCCTCAGCCTCTCACTGTCCACATTTCCTGAGGCCCCGCTCTGCAAGAAGAGCCCCGAGGAGGACAGAATCGCGTTCTTCCTCGACCTGTTCCACGGTCGCCGGGATGTATACGCGGAGCGTTTCGAGAGCCAACGGACAGGAAAGAGCGGCTTCCAGCCTGTGTGCGCCAATCTCTGGAAGCGCCCACTGTGCCAGAAACCGAAGACCAAGTGCCACCAGTGCCCGCATCGCATTCTCGTCCCACTCTCCGAAAATGTAATCCGACGGCATCTTGCGGGCGACACAACGGTCGGCATGTATCCGATGCTTCCTGCTGAGACGTGTCGTTTGCTCGCGGTTGATTTCGATAAGGGTAGCTGGCAGGAAGATGTGTTGGCCTTCCTTGCAGTATGCCGAAGTCGCGGTGTCCCTGCGGCTCTGGAGCGTTCCCGCTCCGGAAAGGGCGGCCATGTATGGGTGTTTTTCGGTAGAGAAGTCGCGGCACGCACGGCACGCCAGATGGGTGCGGCACTTATCACAGAAACAATGGCCACTCGACCATCGATGGGCCTCGACTCCTACGACCGTCTCTTCCCAAACCAGGACAACATGCCAAAGGGCGGTTTTGGAAACCTGATCGCCATACCCCTTCAACGGGGACCGGCGCAGAACGGAAACAGCCTCTTTGTGGACGACGGACTGCGAGTCTATTCGGACCAGTGGGCGTTTCTGTCTACTCTGCAACGGATGCCGATTGACCGCGTGCAACAATTGGCTCAGGAAGCGCGCGATGGCGGCAGGATCATTGGTGTCCGTCCGGTGGCACTCAATGAGGTCGAAGAGGATCCTTGGACCTTACCTCCGTCTCGTAAGACGCGTGTCGTGCGAGAAGCCAACGATGGTGTCCCATCTGCGATTCGTGTTGTTCTGAGTGATGAGATCTACGTGCCCAAGGCAGGACTGCCGCCCTCGCTCCTCAACGAAGTCGTTCGAGTGGCAGCCTTTCAGAACCCGGAGTTCTATCGTGCACAGGGCATGCGACTACCTGTCTATGGGAAGCCGCGCGTTGTCGGTTGCGCCTCAGATACCGGAGAACATATTGGT
This sequence comes from Kiritimatiellia bacterium, assembly GCA_030745755.1. GTDB lineage: Bacteria > Verrucomicrobiota > Kiritimatiellia > UBA8416 > JABMPJ01 > JABMPJ01. The sequence continues at coordinate 120,688 of JASLOA010000057.1, forward strand.
CTGCCGCGTGGGTGCCTCGATGATCTTGAGTCACTCATGTCTGCCTGGGGTGTTGAGCTGTCTGTTGAAGACCGGCGTTTTGTTGGCGACAACATTGATGTCTGCTTCGAGGGCGAACTACGTCCGAGCCAAACATTGGCAGCAAAGGCGTTACGCAAACACGATTTTGGAGTTCTTGCGGCCTCAACCGCCTTCGGCAAGACGGTCGTCGCCATTCATATGCTTGCCTGTCGGGGTGTCAATACACTCATCTTGGTTCATCGACGTCAGCTCATGGATCAATGGATCGAACGTCTCGCCATGTTTCTGGATGTCGATCGCAAGCAGATCGGCTGCATTGGTGGCGGCAAGAGGAAGGCGACGGGAATTGTCGACGTGGCCGTAATGCAGAGCCTTTGCAGAAAGGGCGAAGTGGACGATCTTGTCGCTGATTACGGGCAGGTGATTGTGGATGAATGCCATCATGTTTCTGCGCGCAGCTTTGAGTTGATCGCCCGTCGCTGCCGTCCTCGCTATGTGCTGGGGCTGTCGGCAACGGTGACGCGCAAAGATGGGCATCACCCCATCATCTTCATGCAGTGTGGGCCCGTGCGCTTTCGGACGAGCGATAAGGATGAAGCCGCTCGACGTCCATTCAGCCATGCCGTCGAGGTGGTTCGCACCGGCTATCGCTTGACTGTTAATGAGTCTGAGGTAGAGGGCATGGGTATTCAGGAGGTCTTCCGGTGTCTGATAGAGGATGAAGGCCGAAACCTTCTGATCGCTGAGAAGGCGCTATCTGCAATGGCGGACGGACGAAGCCCGGTCTTGCTGACGGAGCGTAAGAAACATCTGGAATGGTTTCGCGATTACCTTTCCGAGAAGGTTGACTGCCTGATCGTGTTACATGGCGGCATGGGTGTGAAGCAACGACGTGCCGCGTGGGAGGCCCTGAAGGAAACATCGAAATCTGGAGCTCCACGACTTGTCCTGGCAACGGGCAAATACCTCGGCGAAGGCTTTGACGATGCCCGGTTGGATACGCTGCTTCTGGCAATGCCTGTTTCGTGGAAGGGCACTGTTGCGCAGTATGCGGGCCGGTTGCACCGTCTATTTGCGGACAAGCGGACAGTCACGATCTATGACTTCCTTGATGATTCGGTGCCCGTGTTGGGGCGGATGTTCGAGCGGCGAAAGAAGGGATATGCGGCAATTGGGTATGCGATTCAGGACGAGAATGACGTGTTCGACCATGCGGGCCAGTCGTCTCTTGGGCTGGATGGCGGTGCCATGCCACTAAGATCGTAGGATGCGGGCAGGTGCTGCAGGAAGCATGCCGGAAGGAAAAGCTGTCGTGAAAGAAGAGCTTGTGTTTTGTCAGAAAAACATATACATATTGCTGACACAAATGGGCAAGCATACACAGTCTATTGACACGCAGGTTCTTGAGAGGATTCGCGCTAAGGGCCCAGGCTACGTCTTCACGGCTTCGGACCTCTTGGATCTTGGCGGCCGTGACGCGGTTGATCAAACTCTCTCGCGCAACTGCCGCGCAGGAAATGTTCGGAAGGTTGCTCGTGGCATTTACGATCTACCACAGCATGACTCCAGGATTGGTGACATCGCAGCATCGTCCGATGCCATCGCGGAGGCGATCGCACGGCGAGATGCAGCGCGACTTCAGCCGACAGGCGCCAACGCAGCCAATATGCTTGGCCTTTGCGATCAAGTTCCCATGAGAATCGTCTACCTGACCGACGGGCGTTCCCGTCGCGCGAAGGTTGGTCGACGGGAGATTATCTTGAAGCACACAACTCCGCGGAACATGGCGACGGCCGGTCGGATAAGCGGGACGGTTATCCAAGCCTTACGGTGGCTCGGGCAGCGTCACGTGGATGATGCTATCGTGCGGAGTCTTCAACGGCGATTACCCGACGACGTGAAGCAGCAGCTTCTGGAAGACCTGCGGTATGCTCCTGCCTGGATTGCGGCAATCCTGCGGAAGGTCGCCACGACGAAAGGAGCGGTTTGATGGATGCCATCCTTTCTATGACCCCCACCGAACGCGCTGGCTACTATGTGGAAGCTGAACAGCGCTTGGGCCTGCCTCGCGCAAGTATCGAGAAGGATTTCTGGGTCTGCTGGACTTTGCGTGAGCTATTCCGCATGCCGGAGTGGAGTGCACATCTCACGTTCAAGGGTGGGACATCATTGTCGAAGGCGTGGGGTCTGATAGAACGTTTTTCAGAAGATATTGACATCGTTATTAGCCGTGCGTTCCTGGGTTTCTCAGGAGATCACAGTCCCGAGAACATGCCGTCGAAGAAGAAGCGAAGGCGGTGCTTAGAGGAACTCAAAGCAGCTTGCCAGACGCGCATCCGGGAATCCCTTGAACCGGCGCTTCGTGAGCGTGTATCCACAGGGATGCCCGCGGATGTAGAATGGACTCTTGAGCCCGACCAGAGCGATCCAGATGACCAGACGCTTCTTCTTGCATATTCAACAGTGATAGACGGGGGCTCCCCGTATGTTCGGCCAGTCGTGAAGATTGAGCTGGGTGCTCGTTCGGACACAGAACCGACGGAGTCTCCAACGTTGCAGCCGTACGTTGCGGATGCGTTCCCGGATCTTCTCTCGGCTGCCCGCTTCTCTGTGCGAGCAGTTGCGCCCAGGCGGACATTCTGGGAGAAATCAATGCTCTTGCATGAAGAGTCGTTCCGTCCACCGGAAAAGACGAGAAGGGCTCGCCTCGCACGCCACTACTATGATCTCTGGTGCCTGATCAAGAAGGGCGTATCAGAAGATGCCTTAGCAGACATGGGTCTTTTTGCCCGCATTGCATCACACCGCGAAGTCTATTTTCGTTGGTCGTGGGTAGACTATAGCACGCTTTGTCCGGGCTCCCTGCGTCTTGTGCCGGAATCGAAACAGATCGAGGACTGGCGGAGGGACTATGACAGCATGAAGGAAACCATGTTCTTTGGCGAGGCACCGCCCTTCGATGAGATCATTCGCGTGGTTGGGGATTTCGAGCATCGCTTCAACGAACAGACACCATCGTAGCGCCTAAGTGTCGACGAAATCTCCTGGATCTTGGTGGCCATTCCGGTGGCCATCCGTCGGGGATCAGCGGGATCAACGCCAGTTACGGATGGGAGGCCATATTCAGGATGGCGGGCCATCTGCGGATTCGTTATTCATTCTGGATGAACTTCGCCTATACATATGTGCTCAAGTGCGCTGATGACGATATGTACATCGGGTCGACGGATGATCTGCAGCGGCGAGTCCGTGAGCATGCGGACGGTGCGTGCGACAACACGCGGAAGGCGAGGCGGAGGGGGGAGCAAATGACATAGGTCGTACATTATCGTATCAAAACTGATACGATTCACCTCGATTAATGATACGAAGAAGGTGTCTGCCATGTACAATAGACCGGCAAGAGTTGATTCTGGGTTATATAGATGAAGTAGAGTACAAGAAGGGTGTGCTGCTCTTCTACGAGCAGAACAACTTGTCTTACTTCAAGACGATCTTCTTGGACCAGTTCCGTCAGGCCATCGCGAAGTACTTCTGATATTTTGTGAAAAGGCCACACCGTTCTGGTGTGGCCTCTTCTTTTACCGATCTGTTTGCGGTCCTCTACTTTGCGCAGCACGGCTTCTTGCAGTCCGCAGCACAAGCCTTCTTGGCACAGCACGGCTTCTTGCAGCCGGCGGCGCAGGCTTTCTTGGCCGGGGCCTTGCATGTGCCGCAGCAGCTCTTCTTAACTTCTGTTTTGCATGTGCCGCAGCACTTATCCGAAGCGTTCTTCGGAGTAATGCACCCCACCGCCACCAGGGCCACGGCCGCAACCATCGCCAACACCAGACTGATCTTTTTCAGCATCTTCTGCTTCCCTTCTCCTCAAGACCGGAACACACCACGTGCCCGACCGGTCTGCATACTACTTGATATCTACGCTGTGTCAATCCGCTCGGAACGATTTGCGTGGTCGCGCTTCGAACAAGGTGTCAGGTGTCGGGTGTCGGGTTTAAGTGGCGACGATGCGAAGGGCACGAAGAAGGGGACTGCCCGCAGATTACGCAGATGGACGCAGATGAGAAAGAAGAGGGAGGGGAAATGTGGCGAGAATCGCCCAGCGGGAATACCCGCTGAACGACTCTCGCCACGTTGCTCCCCGGCTGCTGATCGCAGCCGGTGGGGGCACAAGGCGCGGCGGGGACGCCACGCCCTACCACCTTTTGCGGAACGGGTCTTCTTCTTTCTCTCGATTCTCCCAGATCTGCGCCCATCTGCGTGATCTGCGGGCAGCCTTCTGATCTTCCCGCTTTGGTTGGGTGCGGCTCTGGTCTATAGTGCCCGGCCATGAGTGATGAGGGACATCAACACCGTAGCCGTACACCGGCTTTGTTCTGCCTGCTGGGGGCGATCTGCTTCTTTTCTTCCATTCCGCTCTTTCTGAAACATTTCTCGGTCCATCTTGATATGTGGACGGTGAATGGCGTGAGGTATTCCATCGCCGCGCTGTTCTGGCTTCCGCTGGTGCTCTGGCGGCATGTTACTGTTCCGGAAAGTCGCGGTGTCTGGCGTGCGGCCCTTGTGCCGGCCATGGCCAACATCCTGGGCCAGACCTGTTGGGCTCTGACGCCTTATCATAGCGATGCGGCGGTGATCGGGTTTGCGATCCGCAGTTCGTTCCTGTTTACGATTGCGTTCGGAATGCTCTGGGTGCCGTCTGAGCGTCTGCTTGCGTGCATTCCGGCCTTCTGGTTGGCCGCGCTGTTCTCAGCCGCGGGCTTGCTGACGATGTACATCGGGGCGATACGCTCGGGCACGGGTACGTCTGTCTTCGGGCTCGGGCTGATTGTCTTTACCGCGATGCTGTGGGGGCTGTATGCGGTCGCAATTCGTCGGTTCCTGGGCGGCTACTCGTCGCGACAGGGCTTTGGCGTGGTGAGTCTCTACACGGCTAGTGCACTGGCTGTTGCGATGCTGCTGCGGGGCGACGTGTCGGCGCTTGGCGATATCGGCGGGGCGAACATGGGGCTGCTGGTGTTGTCGGCTTTCATCGGGATTGCTTTTGCGCACGTCATGCTCTTCACGGCCATTCATGCGCTGGGGCCGATCTTCTGTTACGGCGTGGGGCTGATCGGTCCGTTCATCACATGGAGTGGCGCCGCGCTCATTCTTGGTGAGCAGATGAGTCCAGCACAGCTCGTGGGTGGACTTATCCTCGTGTCAGGAACGGTGGGGTTGGTTTATGCCAAGCGGGTTGCGGATGGGCGGGTCGTCTAGCGCTGCAGGACTTCGATGGCTTTGACGGTGCTGTCGACGAATTCGATGCGGACGGCTTCGTATTCGGCATAGCCGCCAACGTCGACCCAGGTGGTATCGGTGGTGGTGCGGCGGCGGCCTTTTGAATCGCGGTAGACCTGGAGGGTTTCGACGGGCCGCCAGCTGCTGGTGTGGTAGCGCGAGGCGTAGGACCAGATGAGGGTGCGTCCGGCTTCGGTTTCGCGGGCGTAGACGCGGCTGGGACGGCCGAGGGCGATGTAGACCATGTCGGGGGTGTAGCCGACTTCAACCCGTCCGGCCCTGACGGTTTCCTGTACATCGGGCGGGAAGGTGGCGAAGAGGTCGGGGTTCTTCTTGATGCGGTGGGCGGGTGTGGCGCAGCCGGCGGCGAGGAGGAGCAGGGCGATGAGGAGGATGGGCGTTTTCATGAGGGGAATTATAACCACGGAAGGCACGGAAGGCACGGAAACTTGTTGGATGGGGAAGGGGAGGGAGAGGGATGGGAATGGGGAGGATCTAAGTGCAGGAGCATGTGTACGAGTATGGGGGGATTAGCCGCGAATGGACGCCCTTCTTGATCTTCGTGTCCTTCGTGGTTAGTATCCCCTGCCATGAATAATCCGCGATTTCGGCCGCCGGCTGAGGCGAACAGTTTGATTCTGCAGGTTGATGAGGGGTGTCCTTATAACCGGTGCACGTTCTGTGGGATGTATCGGGATGTTGCTTATCGTCGGTTGGACTTGGAGCGGGTCGGGGCGTTGATTGACCGGTCGGCGCAGGAGTGGCGTGGCGCGACGCGGATCTTTCTGGCGGACGGCGATGTGATGCGGCGGCCGTTTGACCAGCTTGAGTGGATACTTGAGCGTCTTAATGATCGGTTCCCGCGGCTGGCGCGGGTGGGTCTGTATGCCAATGGCAGCTCTATTGCGGCGAAGTCGGAGCGCGAGTTGGCGCGGCTGCGGGCGCTGAAGCTCCACACGCTTTACCTGGGGATGGAGAGCGGCGATGAGGAGGTCCTCACGGCGTGCCGCAAGGGCGAGACGGCTGAGCAGATGGTGGAGGCGGGGGTTCGTGCCCAGGCGGCGGGTCTGCGGATGTCGGTGATGGTGCTGCTGGGGCTGGGGGGTGTTGAGCGCACGCATGCGCATGCGGTCAACACGGCGGCTGCGCTCAACCGGATGCAGCCGCGCCTGCTCTCGGCGCTGCGCGTGACGCCTATCCCGGGTACAGAGCTGTATAAGGCGGTCGAGGCCGGGACGTTCCGGCTATTGACGGAGCACGAGGTGATTGTCGAGCTGCGCGAGATGATTGCCGCGTTGGCACTTGAGCACACGGTGTTTCGTGCGAACCATAGCTCCAACATCGTTCCGATCGAGGCGCGGTTGCCGCGCGATCGGGATGCTGTGCTTGCCTCGCTTGATGAGCTGTTGGCTTCCGGCAGGCTGGACCAGGAATCACCGGGCCGGATGTCGCTTTGGCTGTGACCTCCGACCTCCGACTACCGGCCTACGCCGCGTCGAGGATGTTGTTGAGGCAGCCCTGGAGGGCGACGAGGGTGAAGGGCTTCTTGATCATGACCTCGATGCCGAGTTGCCTGAAGTTGGCCATGGCCATTGGAGTGAGGAAGCCTGAGACCAGGATAACGGAAGTCTCTGGCGGAACCGGGGCATTGCGTATGAACCATTCGCCGTTGTGTCCGGGCATGTTGTAGTCGAGAAAGATGACGTCATAGGGCGTCTGTCTCATCATTCTTATCCCGATTTCGGCGCTGTTGGCCGTATCCACGGTGTACCCCTTCGTGCGCAACATAGTGCATAGTGTCCCCAGCGACGCGAGATCATCATCAACGACCAGCATTTTCATACTCATTCCCTTCTCAGCGCACTCCAGCGGGGGGATTACAGAGCATGATGTGTGCCAAAGGGCGCTCCGAGGAGGGGAGACCTTCTTTGGCTCGACGCTTCCTTCGGAAGCGAAAGGCCTGCAGAAGGTCTCCCCTCCTCTCCGCTTGGGTTAAGGGGGGGAAGGGTCTGTAGGGGGCTTCCTCGACAGGAGGGCGCTACGAGATGGGGAGCCCCTCCTTGGCTCGAGTCCGCCTTCGGCGTCCAAAGGCCGGCGGAGGGGCTCCCCATCTCTTCGCTTGGGTTAGGGGGGGAAGGGCCTGTAGGGGGTCTGCTCTTCGCTTGGGTTATGGTGGGCTGTGAGGGAGGCCGGGAGAAATACCGAAATGCCCAAATACCGAAATCGGTGTATAGTGTAGGCGAGAGATTTGGCGTGAGATGGTTGTTGGGGTGATGAATGAATGTGCGTGAGGTACAGAGGGTGTTTCGGGGGTTGGGGGATGCGGAGGATGCGCGGAACCTGGCGCGGTTCTTTAAGACGGGGCCGGGGGACTATGGGGAAGGGGATCGCTTCCTCGGGATTCGTATGCCGGTTGTGCGTCGGTGCGTGCGGGAATACGAAGGCCTCTCGCTTCGTGGGGTAGAGGCGCTGTTGAAATCGTCCTGGCACGAGGAGCGGATGCTGGGGTTGCTGATCATGGTGCGACAGTTCCAGCGCGGCGACGATGCGAAACAGCGCGTGCTCTACACGCTTTACCTGGATAGCACTGACCGGATCAACAACTGGGATCTGGTTGATTTGTCGGCCGAGCACATCGTCGGGGGCTGGCTGCGTGAGCGAAGTCGCAAACCGCTCTATCGACTGGCGCGGTCCGCTTCGTTGTGGGAGCGACGCATTGCTATTCTCGCTACGTTCCACTTCATCAAGCGGGACGATTTCGGCGATACGCTCGCCATTGCGGAGCTTCTGCTCGGCGACCGGCATGACCTGATTCACAAGGCGCTGGGCTGGATGCTGCGCGAGGTCGGCAACCGTGACCGGGCGACCGAAGAGGCCTTCCTTCGCACACACTACGCCGCGCTCCCGCGCACCACGCTCCGCTATGCCATCGAGCGTTTCCCTGAGCCCCTGCGCAAGCGCTATCTTGCGGGTCAGGTCTGAAGTGTGCGTCGGCTTTGCCTTTTTCCGTTTTGCGATCAGCAGTTCTCATTATGGAGGCACTCCTCCCTTGTCTGATCTGTCATTCCGAGCGAAGTCGAGAGCCTGTGCTGAGCTTGCCGAAGTAAATCTCCAGTGTTTTCGATGATCAGGAGATCCCTCGGCAAGCTCGGGATGACA
>JASLOA010000058.1 GCA_030745755.1 Kiritimatiellia bacterium
CAGCGATTCTCATTATGGCAGTCGTTCAAGCGATTCTGTCATCCCGAGCTTGCCGAGGGATCTCCTGATCATCGAAAACACTGGAGATCCCTCGACTTCGCTCGGGATGACAGATCAAACAAGGGATGCGTGCCTCCATAATGAGAAGTGCTGGAGGTATCAGCCCCCGTCGTTCTACACATCTTCGGCGAGCCCTTCTGTCGTCCCGCAAAGCCGGAGGCTTTCCAGCCATTAGCCGGTGGTTGATCCCGCGAAGCGGGAGATACCACCGGAACGGTGGCGCCCGAAGATTCCATCCCGGAGGGATGGCAGAGCTCCTTAATTCAACGCTGGTATCCCTCCGGGATGCAATTGATTAACTGTACTCTAACCGGTGGTATCGCTGCGCTCAACCACCGGCTACCAGCTCACAAGCCTCCGGCTTGTCTTTAGAGCAAGTCGTACAGCCCAGGAAAGATGTGTAGAACAACGAGGTATCAGCCCTGGGCCGACGGGCTCAGCGTCTCGCGCTTCACGTCTTCGGGGAGCGTGAGGTTCGTGCCCGACTCCGCGTCAAAGATGTGTGCAAGCTGGAAATCGGGAGTCAGACGGATGGCGCCCTTCCCTATCTCGCTGGCTTGATGCGGGTTGATGCTGGTGATGTACTTGTGCTCGGCCGACTCCACGTGGACCAGCACTTCTTCACCGAGCATCTCGGAGATCTCTACCTTGCCTTCAAAGACGACCTCGGGGTTCTCCCCCTCGTGCACCAGGTTGAGGGCACGGGGCCGTATGCCCAGGCAGACCTTCTTGCCGATGGTATTACCCAGGTTCGCCGCCTTGTCAGCGGGCAGCGGACACCTGATGCTACCGCCATCGAAGACAACCTTGCCGCCCTCATTCTGCAGTGTGCCTTCAAAGATGTTCATGGGCGGCGTGCCGATAAAGCGCGCGACGAAGAGCGAGGCAGGATGGTCAAAGATCACGGTCGGGGGGCCTACCTGCTCGATCAGACCGTCATTCATCACGCAGATGCGGTCACCCAGCGTCATGGCCTCGATCTGGTCATGCGTCACGTAGAGCATGGTCGTTTCGATACGGCGGTGGAGCTGCAGGATCTCTTTACGCATCTCAACACGCATCTTGGCATCCAGGTTTGAGAGCGGTTCGTCGAACAGGTATACGGCCGGTTCACGTACAATCGCGCGGCCCATAGCCACGCGCTGGCGCTGCCCGCCGGATAGCGCCTTGGGACGTCGTTCCAAGTACTCATCCAGGCCAAGAATGGTCGCCGCCTCGTTGACGCGTCGACTGATCTCGTCCTTCTTGAACTTACGCAACTTGAGACCGAACGCCATGTTGTCGTAAACGCTCATGTGCGGGTAGAGCGCGTAGTTCTGGAAGACCATGGCGATATCACGATCTTTCGGCGGCACATCGTTTACCAGGCGGTCCCCAATATGGATAGTGCCTTTGGATATCTCTTCAAGACCGGCCACCATGCGCAGCGTGGTGGACTTGCCACAGCCCGACGGCCCCACCAGCACAAGGAACTCGCCGTGCTCGACCGCAAGCGTGAAGTCGCTGACGGCGGTCACGTCACCGGGGTAGATCTTGTAGACACTGTTGAGTTTCACATCGGCCATGGGAGTCTCCTTTGGTTACTGAAAACCCATTGATGCCATTTTGTGTTGTAAATGACAAGTATATTTGTCAATACAGACAGGCGCGAAAGGAATAGCCAGTGAAAAGGGATGATCTATACGTGTTCTCGGGGAACGAGCGGTGGACGCCACGTTCCGAATGGGGGCATGGTGAACTGTCGGTTGTGGCTGTGCTGTCCGGCCTTGCCCGCGTGCTGATGGGTGATAGCCAGGAGACGGTCGCTGCCGGACAGGCCCTGGTATTCACGGATGCCGGACTGGATGCTGTTCTGCATGAAGGCGAAGGCGTCATCTTCCACGCCGCTGAGCTGGCTGCACTTGGTACATTGCAGGATCTGCCGCTGACGCTGGATTCGCTGGCCCGGGACCTGATCGCCACCGTGTTGATGGGCGGCGACTGCACGCCAGATCATCAGCAAGCCGCGATTCGGCTGTTGTGTTACCAGCTCGTCGCCGCAGAACCGGCAAGCGCAACACGGGAGGAGCCGACCGACGTCGACGAGATGTCGGCGTGGCTGATGGAGCATATGGATGAGTCGCTGACGCTGGATGCCCTGGCCCATCAGTTCGGCTGCAGCCGGTCCACCATCCTCAATCGCTTCCGCAAGCAGCTCGGACAGTCGCCCATGCGCCTGCTCGCCGCCAAGCGCCTTGAGCGTGCCCGTCACGCCCTGGAACAGACCGATCACAGCATCACGGAGATCGCACGCGCGGTGGGCTACCCCGACCTGCCCTCCTTCACACGCTTCATCAAGTCCAAGACCGGCCACGCCCCCACCGAACTGCGCCGACGCGCCCGCTGGGTTGTCTAGCTCCTTCTTCATGGATTGTTTGAGTAGCTGAATCGATCAATGTCGCCTGGATACTGTGTGATAGCCATGGTTAAGGTTCAAGGTTCAGAGGTTGGGAACGGATCGGAACCGGTGTCGTCCGACAACCGTGGACCTCTGAACCGTGAGCCCTGAGCCCTGTCAGCGGAGCTCACTAGACCCGGTCCGAAAAGGGTTGGTAGGGCGAGGCGTCCCGCCGAGCCGGGCGCAAGAGCAGGTGCATGACATGAGGATGTTTGAGACTTTCGGCATCTCATGCTCAAGACATGCGCATTCCTTGCTCGCGGCTCGCCGGGGACGGCTCGCCCTACCCTCCGTTTACAGTGTCTCCTGATACCACACCCCTTTTCGGATGGGGTCTCACTAGGCATTGGTGAGCGGCATCGCAGTGCGTACGTCATAAACTGATATGTGTTGGGCGGGCGCATGTCACCTCTGCGGGGGGCAGTTCAATGCAGAGCTTACTTGATGAGAGCAACACAGTGTAGGTTCCAATGACGAATGACGAAATACCCAAACCCGAATGAAGCACGAATGACGAAGCCCGAACAACTTCTTCCGAACGTAGCTTTCGGATTTCGGGCTTCGGATTTCCTTCGAGCTTGGGTCTTTCGTCATTTGGATTTCAGGGCACATCGCGTCTCTTGACCCCTTCTGCTCGCTTCACAGAATGGATCCCCGCAGAAGTGGAATGCGCCCGTGTTGGGCACAGGTGCGTTTTCGCGCTTGTGAAGGGGAAATGCTGTCGCCTATACTCGGACTGCACTGTAACGCCGCCTATACGAGGACACGAAGGCTATGCCCAAAACAGTGACATCCATCAACAGCCGACCGCTCAGCCAGAAGCTGATGATCCTCTATGCTCTGATGTTCATCTTGCCGGGTGGATTCCTGCTCTACGTGATATGGGATCTGCGCAACGCCGTGCTCAACCCCGAGACCACTATGATTCTCACCGGTATCAGCCTGCATCTCGGCGTACCGGCCGCCATTCTGATGTCATGCGCCGCCTTTGTGCTGATGTATCGCTCCATGCGGAAAATACATACGGTCACCGAGGAGGCCGACTCCTTCTACAAGGAGCTGCACGGTGCAGCAGCCGTCCCGCGTGAGATCACGGAGGAAAGCGACGAAGTGCAGCGTATTTCGCACTATGTCACGGACATGATTGGTGAGCTGCGGCGCAAGATCAACGACGTGGACCAATATGCCCAGGACCTGGACCAGGCTAACCGCAAGCTGATGGAAGTGGCCGTGGTAGACGGCATGACCCAGCTCTACAACCACAAGCACATCCGTCACCTGCTGGTCGCCGAGCTGCGACGCGCCGAACGCTTCTCACATCCGCTGGCCATCATGATGGTCGACATCGACGACTTTAAGAAATTCAACGATGCCCACGGCCACCTTGTCGGCGACCGGGCCCTGCGCGATGTCAGCCGTACCATTCGCAACAGCGTCCGCACGGTCGATGTACCGGCCCGCTACGGGGGGGAGGAGTTCCTGATTATTCTTCCCGAAGCCACCATCGATGGTGGTGTGCTGGTAGCCGAGCGCGTGCGGCAGGCCATAGAAGACCATGCGTTCGACACCGGACGCGGCAGCCGCAAGGCGAGCATCACAGTAAGCATCGGTGTGTCAGCCTACGAGGGTGCGCCCGTGACCGACAGTGACCTGATCTCGCTGGCTGATACCCGCCTGTATGACGCCAAGCGCGCCGGCAAGAACAAGGTTATTGCGGGCTGAGTGCTGAAGCCGCGAAGCGCTTCCTCAGACGCCGATAGACGCCTATCACAACCCCCGGCAGAAGCATGCCGTAGAGGATCAGCATCTTCGTTCCGTTCGGTGGAATGCCACCCGGCACCGCACGCCACAGGTTCCAGAAAATCAACAGGCAGCAGAACCACACCGCTGTCAGGTTGGCCAGCGCTTCACCCGAATGCATCAGTTTCATGCCACTCATGCGGCGGGTTTGGAACGGATAGAACAGGGCGCTCCCCATATAGCCCAACTGGTCAAACAGGGCGTGCATGGCCGACGCTCCGAAAATCACCGCCGTGGCCCAGATATCCCAGATAACGCCGCCGATCAACCCGCACAGGACACCAATCACCAGGCTGTGACTCCATGCGCGGTGCCAGGGAATGAAACCCGGACTGACCCGCCCGTCGTCTGTGGGGTCCATGCTGAAGACAGGACCATCGAATATGTCGACCTGCGTGGACGAGAGATACTCGATCTTCACTTCGCAGTCGACCGGCGCAACCGCCTCCGCGTTCGGGGGCGGCGTGCTTCCCGGAATAAGGTTCTGCCCCGTATCGACCACCGGACCATAGCGCACGGCCACGGTTCGGGCGGCCACGTCAAACGCCACCTCGTACTGCTGCCATTGGTCGAGACCAATAGGAACGGTATTGAGCTTAACGCGCACGCTTTCACCCGAGGCATGAGCCCGGTTGATCGCCTCGGCCACGTTGTCCGCAATGGCCTGGGCATCCGGCGCAATCGGGTCCGGTGTCACTTCGATGTCATGGTGGTAGAAGTAGCGCGAGAACTTGAAGTCGACGGTGTCAGGCATCAGGCCGAATACGCCACCAAGAATGAAATACGTCGGATCGCCTTCGGCCCCGGCCTGTACCGCCGCCGGCACGCAAGACGCCGCCGCTACACCCGCCACGAAATGTGCAATGCCCTTCATAACAGTCCCAACCATCCGGCAATCGTACTGCCGACACCCGACATATTGCAGGCCATCGGAAGCATGATAACACCCAGGCAATTCATGCGACGCGACCCGTACAGCACAGGCATCAGGCCAATGCCCGTGCCCACCACCATCACGGCCAGGCCGGTGATCCCCGTGATGCCGACCACCAGCCCCACGACCAGCAGAAACGCCAATGTCGAGAGGAGGCGATAGCCCACCTTGCCGATCAGCCAGAGCATGCCCCGGGTCAACGGCCCCACCAGGAGCAATGTCATCAGGCCGGCGATCGCCATTGCGGCCAGCATCAGGTAGTACTCGAAATGAGTCTGCGGCGAGATCAGGCTGCGCATCAGCGCGGCTCCGCCGCCTCGCCGGAGGTGGACACCGGGCACAAAGAACAGCATCAGGCCGCCCACGTAGTAGACCAACTTGGAGGCCCCTTGCGAAATAAGAAACACGCGGTCGTTCCGAAGTGCCGTCGCATGACCGGCCAGCAGTCCCCCTACCCCGCCCGTAACCACGGGAAAATAGGCCGCAAATCCGCCGCCAAGAGTGCCCGCGAATCCGCCGCGCAGCACGTCATCAAGCTGCAAGCGGGTTTCGATCTTCAACTCCTGCGGCGGCACCAGCACATTGGTGCAGATGTTCAGCAGCAGCCACGGCACGGCAAACAATCCAACAAAGGCCGGCATCAGGTTCTGAAACGCCACGTCCGCGGCAATCGGCGTCCGGAAGATGAGCACGAACCCCAACAGCCCGGACAGCAGGAACACCAGGAGTCCAGCCCCCGTCGTCTTCCAGCTATCCAGAAACTTCGTCCAGCCCGACCGTCCCAGGCGGCCGCCCTTGGGCCACTCGGACATCAACATGAAGGCAATCACGGTCCAGAGGATCCAATGCGTATGGCCACGAAACACGGTGCGGGTCAGCGGGAGCAAGCGTGGGGCTATGGGAGCAACAATGAAGAGCAACGCCATGAGCCCGACCATCCCGCCGATCGTGGTCATGATCACGGCCTCGTACCCACGTCCCTGCATCAGGAACTTCTGTCCCGGCAACACGGTGAACATCGCGCTTTCATCGGGCGCGGCAAGCAGAACGGAGGGCAGCGTATTGAGCATGGAATAGCCGACCATCAGGCCGCCCGCGAATGGAATGACAATCTCCGGCTGAAGTTCCATGCCCTGTGCGGCGAGGAAATGTCCCAGCATGACCAGGAGTCCCATGACATTGTAGATATGCAGACTGGGCACACATGCCAGCACCGAAGCGAGGAGTGTGCCGCACACAGTCGACAAAACTACCAGCAGCGCAATCACGGCTTCGTGTCTCCGATGACAAGCTGGCGCGCCGCCTGCAGCCGCATCTCAGGCTTCCTGCCCTGAGACACATTCAGGCTGCCTGAGACATCGATGCTCATACCCCGCTTGGGCAACCGTTCACTCTCAGCCAGTTTCAGCGCCACATCACCTTGAGCTTTGACGCGGATCGATCCCGTGGCGTCCTTGACCATGAAAGAGACGTAGTCGACTACACCGTCATCATCGCCCACGTAGCAGTCACGCGGCACGGTCCCGACAAGCCGCACATAGGCGTAGTTCATGAGCGGCGTAATCTCACCGATCTCCTGTACCGGCAATTCGCGATGTGTTACAGCCAGGTAGAGCAGCACCAGCCCCGCCACGGCCAACACCACGGAACCGATACGCAGGACGCGCAGCATCAGGGGTTTGGGAGCATCCGAATGGCAATAGGGACATCGCCCCGCCGGGCCGATGTAACGATTGCAGCTTGGGCATACGGCCGCGGTGGGTTCCACTTCTGGCACAGGGTCATCCGTCATGTCATGCTCCTGTTACGTGTAACAGAATGACAGGGGAATCGCCATGCGGCAAGGGCTAAACTGGGGGCCTGTCTCAGAATTACGTTTGCATAACTGGTGTGTCATCCCGAGCGAAGTCGAGGGATCTCTGCCTCGACATGGATATGAGATTGCCGCTTTGCTCCAGATGCTACGCATCTGACAGTCCTCCCGTTGGTTGTCGCCCCGCTTTGCTCGGAACGACAAGAACTTACGGGGCTGTTACCCAAAAGGAGATCCCTCGACTTCGCTCGGGATGACAACTTCGGAATCAGCGAGTTTGCTAAGGAATTGTCATGCTGAGCTTGCCGAAGCATCTCCTCCGGCCGACCCGAACGGCTTGTGAAACACGCCGTTGCGTATTCTGACACCGTGTTGGCGTGACAGGGCACTAGAGCTTCCCGACGATCTCTTTCAGGACGTCTTCTGTGGTCAGAAGCCCCACGACTGTCTTGGCGCTGTTGCGGACCAGGCACAGGGGCTGGCGCGCACGTCGCATGAGGGGCAGGATATCGTCGGCAGGCATGTCTTCGTCAACATAGAGACTCGCGCGTGCAAAACTTCCCACCTTGCGATCCATCGCCACCTTGCGACCAGATAGAATGGAGAAGATGTTCACCACCCCCATGTAGCGATCCTCATCAGAATCGTAGACCGGCATGCGCGTGAATGCGGACGTACGTGCTATGGTCCTGAACGCTTCAACCGAGGTCTCCGACGTAACCGTAGTCATGCGCGCGGCGGGCACCATGATCTGACCTGCGGTCTTGTGCGAGAGTTCCATCACGCGATGGATCATGAAGCGTTCACGCGGCGACAGGACACCGTCCTTCTCGCCCTCCTGCGCCAGCACCTTCAGGTCCTCGCGCGTTACAAACGGTGCCGGTGACGACAGCGAGTCCTCACCTCCACGCACCAGCAGGCGGCTCAGGGCTATAATGGTCATCGAGAACGGCTTGAACAGTATTTCCGTAATGCGAAGCAGACCGGCAAAGCGTCGGCAGCGTTCGATCGGTCGACTGTGAAACCACGCCTTGGGGAGATACTCGCAGAAGACCAGCACCACCAGCGCCACGATCACGGCAGACACTGGCTCACCCCAATGGCCCAGGTACCTCGCCGCGATGCTGGCACTGATAACCGACAGGATGACCACGCTAAGGTTGGTTCCCACCAGCGTGGTACCGAGCAGGCGGTCGAAATGCTCCAGGTAGACCTGCAACGTGCGCGCACCGGGATCGCCCTGGCGCACGAAATGGCGCAGCCTCATGCGCGAGATAGAGATCACGCCCGTCTCAATGCCGGCAAAGAAAGCCTGCCCAAAAAGACAGATGAAGATCACGACGATTTCAGCGGAGGCACTCATGCGTCATTGTCCTCATCTTCGTCCGGTTCCGGCAGGTCCACACGGACCAGCTCCACCACCAGCACCCGCTGTTTGCGCACCTTCATCACGGTGGCACGACATCCCTGCTCTTCAACCGTATCGCCGGCGTGCGGCATCCGTTCAAGGTGTGCACTCACCCATCCCGCAATACGGTCGGCGCCCTCGGCCTCCAGCTCGCGGTCCAGCTCATAGTTGATCTCTTCCAGGCTGGCCCGCCCATCTACGACCCAGCGGTCATCCTCGGTCTTCTGGATCTCCGGCTTCTCCTGACCATACTCATTGGTCGCATCGTCGGCGATCTCCTCAAGGATGTCGCCCCGTGTCACCAGGCCGGCCGTGCCGCCATACTCGTCAGCCACAAAGGCCACGCGACGACCTTCACGCTGAAACGTGCCCAGCAACGTATCGAGTGGTACGGTTTCAGGAACGAAAAAGGGAGGAATGATACAGGCGGCCAACGAGGGATTCTCGGACAGAATGAACCGTGGTACATCCAGGAAGCCCTCCACCTGGTCCAAGGAGTCACGGTACACGGGGACGTAACGGAAACGCACGCTTCGTGCGACCTCCTCTTGCTCGGTCACTGGATCGTCCAGGTCAATTCCCATGAGGTCCACGCGCGGCGTCATGACATCCTTGGCCTGCGTTTCCTCAAGACGGATGATGCCATCCACCATGGTTCGCTCTTCTTCATCCAGTACGCCTTCTTCCTCGCCCACCTCAACCACGGTCAGGAATTCATCTTCTGTCAGTGCTTTACCCGCCTCCCGGAGATGCTCGCTGAACAGCCCGGAGATCTGCTCCAGTATCCAGCGTAAGGGCGTGACCAAGCGGATAAGCGCGGCGAGCACGGGGGTGTAGTAGACCGCCAACTGTTCGCTTCGAATCATGGCCAGGCGCTTGGGTGCCACCTCACCGAATATCAGGAGCAGAACGGTCATCGCCGGAATGGCCACCATCTCGCCACGCGATGGCAGGAACGACTCCGCCACGACGTAGCCCAGCGAAGATACGGCCACATTCACGATTGTGTTCCCGATCAGGATGGTCGAAAGCAGGCTGGAGGGGCGAGCCAGCAGGTCGCGCAGTCGCGCCGCGACAGCGGCATGGCGCCGGCCAATCCGATGGATGTGAATCGGATTGAGTGAGAAGAGCGCGGTTTCGGCACTCGAGAAGAAGGCAGAGCAGCCCAAGAGAACCACCAGCCCGATACACTCGACTATTACTGCCAGGTTCATGATGCCTTAACAGATCCCAGCGATACTCGCTGGGCTATGTTGTTCGACCCCGTTGGGGTCGTTCTTCCCGCACCCCAAGGGGGTGCACCATCATAGCCCAGGCAGGATGCCTGGGGTTCGTGAGCCCGGACAGAATGGATACGCAGACGTGTGCGATGCACGGAGGGATAGCCCTGCACTTCCATGTCCTTGATCATCCAACGGCCATCGGTCTTCTTCAAACTGCGAACCCACAGGCTGCGCACCTGCTTGTCGGCGGCATCAAAGCCATCGGCCCGCAACAGCATGTGCAGCGATTGATCAACCCACAGGCGAACCCGACTGTAGCCCGTTGAGTCGACGCCCCATTCAGGAGCAGGAACATCCACAAGATAGCAGTCACGCCCCTTGACGCGATCCGTCCCCACAATCCGCCCGCCGCGCCACCAGAGAAAAGAGAGACTCAGGTCTGCCCACGTCAGGTCGGTGGGTACGATTGCGCTATCCAGGTCAATCGGGTCGCCGCTCTCGCCCATTGGCTCGGGACGCCCCCCTGGCCGCATGCGCAACGCCAACTCGCGTTGCACACCGCCCTCCGCATCCAGCACGCGATAATGAAAGCGAGCCGGATCAGCGCCCCAGTCGACCGCCATTTCAAAGGGCACGCGCGCCAGTTCCACACCACGTCGTTTGCGGACGATCATCTCACCGCGGATGTCAAGCGGATCGCGGGGAAAGCGGAGCAGGACGTCATCCAACAGACCGTCCGCGGTTATAGGAGGTTCGTCGGGATCCAGATCGGCTTCGGCCGCATTGGACAAGGCCGGTACGGTTGCCACGGTTTGCGCAGCCAACACAACTAGGGCCATAGCCATACGGGAATGGGACGCCCGGTTCAAGAACGTGCTCCTATCAACTCTCATTCAGCCTCGGGGGAGCCGGCCACTTTGCTTGCGGTATGCGCCCGCGCTATGGCTTCAGCGATGCCTTCGAGTCCCACAGCGGGAATAATAATGGTATCGCGGCGCCCCCCTACGTCCTCCGTTACACGTAGAAACCGTCCACGGGGGTTCTCTCTCAGCTCAAACGTGAAGAGCTTGCGCTCCACCTGTACCTGTTCACTGAACAACTCCCTGTCCACCGATCTGCCCTCGCCTTCCGCTGAGTTCGACTCCCTGGGCGGCCACTACGGACCTGCCGCTAATGTGGGGAAAGGTAGCAAAACGGGTTGGCTTGTCGAGGACTTTGAATGGCTCCATCCTCGACAGAACGAATGTCGGGGGAGTATGGTCCGATCCATGAGTACCACAACATACACCAAAGAAGCCCTGATCGGATTCCGGCCGCAACACGATTTCTTTGTCGGCGTTGATTCGGATGGTTGTGTTTTCGACACGATGGAGATCAAACAGAAGCAATGCTTCCACGGCCTGATCGCCAAGATGTGGGATCTCATTTCGATCGAGCCCTTGCTGCGTGAAACGGCCGAGTTTGTGAATCTCTACTCCCAATCACGCGGAAGCAACCGCTTTCCCGCCCTACTCAAGACCATGGATCTGCTGCGCACGCGGTCCGAAGTGAGGGCCTCCGAGACTGTCGTCCCGGAGATGAACGGACTGCGCAGCTGGATCGCTGAAGAATCCCAACTCGGCATGCCCGCACTTGAGGCCAAGGTCCACTCAGCCGGCGACGCCGATCTGGCCAAGGTTCTGGACTGGAGCCATGCCGTCAACCGTGAGGTAGAAACCACGGTGAAGCAAGTACCGCCCTTTAAATGGGTGCGCGAGTGCCTCCACAAGATGGGCGCCCTGGCCGACATCGTGGTGGTTTCGCAGACGCCAACCGACGCCCTGGTACGGGAATGGAAGGTGAACGACATGATGGACTCAACCGCCTTTATCGCCGGCCAGGAGCTGGGCACCAAGACCGAACACATTGCCATGGCCACACGTGACCGTTACCCCCCCTCACATATTCTGATGATCGGTGATGCACCAGGGGACTGCCACGCCGCCAAAGCCAACGGTGCCTTCTTCTTTCCGATCAACCCCGCACACGAGGAAGCGTCATGGCAGTTGCTCTATGAGGAAGCCTTTGACACCTTCATTACAGGCGCCTACGGAGGCGATTACGAGCGGCACCTCATCGAACGGTTCGACGCGCTCCTTCCCGAGGGCCCGCCCTGGGAGCGGTAGAGAAATACGAACAGCCGAACTACGAACGGGGAACGATACGGCGGTTCGAATGTCCGCACTTCTCAGCGTCCCGACTGCACCCGCAGTGTTGAGATCATTCGATTGTCGAGCGGGGAGCGATCTTCCCGGTCCCTACTGATGACTTCCTGCTCGATGGTGATGGCGCGTTCGCCGACACCGGCACTGGTGAGTCGATAGTCGTGGCGGACCCGTTCACCCACGGCCACGTCATAGAAGGTCAGGTCGATCGGCGCGCCATCCACGTTGGCGGTCAACACCACCCGGTCAAGTGTTTCGGTGCCGCGATTCTGAGCGAACAGCGTCACGACCAGCTCGTCATCGTAGATGGGGTGTTGCTTGATGCAAGGCCGCGCCACAACCATATCCACAATCCCGGGCGTATCGCGTTCCAGCACGCGTCCCACGTTCAGCACGCCAGACCCGTAGCGTGTGTCATGCCCGGGTGCACCCGCATCGTCGGCATAACGCACGATCAGTTCGGACACCTCTTCGCCGCTCAGCTCGGGCGATTCGGACCATATGCCGGCCAACGCGCCCGCCACAATAGGTGTGGCCGCTGACGTACCGCTGAAGGCAATCGGCTCGCCGTCAATCCCTGCGGCGGTCACCCCCAGCCCGGGCGCAACAAGATCCAGCTGCTTCCCCCGGTTTGAAAAGTACATCTGTCGGCCATCCGCATCCACAGCGCCAACGCTCAGCACGCCGGCGTAGCGGGCAGGATAGAGCACGCCCTCACGCCCATTGTTGCCGGCCGCCGCCACAACCACCGCGCCCTGCTGCTGCGCATAGGCAATCGCCTGCCCCAGCACCGGAGCGTCTGCTCTTGAGCCCAGAGACATATTGATCACCCGCGCACCCCGGTCGACGGCATCCAGCACCCCCTGGGCCAGCGTGAACGTGTTGCCCACACCATTGTCGCTCATCACGCGCACCGCCAGGATATCGGCCGCGGGGGCAACGCCGGACACGTCGTCGCCGCCGGTAATGATGGATGCCACGGCCGTCCCGTGTGTGGCCGGGGTGTCGCCTGTGACCTCGTTCACGAGGTCGATCACCTGGACACCTCCATCGGTGGCTTCGGGCACCACGGCCGTGTCCAACACCGCCACGGTGATCCCCTCCCCCCACCGGGCACGATCCGCTGCCGCGCCCAGCCAGGCAGCTGCTCCGTCACCGAACGGACTGTAGCTGACACCCTCAGGCGGGTCCGCAGGCGGTTCCGGCCGCCGAACGAAGTGGTTGGGGCCGCGCGCGATGGGGGCCGGCGAACGGGTCAGGGCGCGGCGAAGCGCGGATGCGTCGCTGAGGCGCACGCGCACCGCACGGAGCGAATCAATCTTGCCCACGATATCCACCCCCTCCTCGGCGGCGATATCGAGGAACGCGCGCAGGTGCGTGTCATCGTAGAACATCAGCACCTCTTCGCCCGGAATGGCATCGGGCGGCAGGCCTTCCGGTTCATCGGCGGATGCGGGCGGGTCGGCTGGAGGCATGACCGATGGGCTGAAGCCTTCACGGGAGAGGCTGAAACGGGATGACTCTCCCGAACCGCCGGAGCGGGACCGTGCCGGGGCAAACTCGGTTTGATCGGCAAGCTCGCCGACATCGTTCGCAGCGCGGTGGAGGTAGGTGGCGGCAAGGGCGAGCGCGAGAATGAAGATTAAGAGTGCAATTCTCTTGGCCATTCTGAAACCGTCTTCCTGTACACCAAGGCCCAGGGGTTTCACCCCCGGCTATGATGTTCGACCCCGTTGGGGTCGCTCCAAAACACCCCAAAGGGGTGTCCCATCATAGCCCAGCGAGAATCGCTGGGACTTGTATCCCTTACACCGCAATACCCATATCCACAAACTCCACCTCCACGCCGAACCGCTTCTTGAGGCGATCCCCCACGGCGATCACGCCGAAGCGCTCCGTCGCGTAGTGGCCTGCGAAGATTGCGTTGACCCCGTATTCGCGCGCCAGGTTGTATGCGGCCAGGGACTGCTCTCCCGAGAGGTATACGTCGATCCCCTTCTCGCCGGCTTCGGCGATCTCGCCTGCAGCCCCGCCGGAGACTACCGCAACGGTCTGGACCGTCTTCTTGCCGCAATCCCATGTGTGCAGCGGTGTGCCGATCCTCTCTGAGACCATCCGTTCAACCGTGGAGAAGCGACGCGGCTTGGGCAGTGTGCCTTCGAATCCAATCAGCTTGCCGTTGTACATTCCGAAGGGCTTGAGCTTTTTCAATCCCAGTGTACGGCAGATCCGGGCGTTGTTGCCCAGCGTGGGGTGGGCATCCAGAGGAAGGTGGCAGGCATAGAGCGCCATGTCATACCTGAGCAGTTTCGATATGCGCTGGTAATTCAGCCCCGTGATCTTCGCCAGTGATTCCCCCCAGCTAATGCCGTGATGACAGATCGCCATGTCCGCGCCCCGAGCGTGCGCCTCTTGAAAGAACTCCAGCGATGCATCCACACCGCAGCAGATCTTCGTCACGCTGCCTGAGTTGGCAACCTGCAGCCCGTTGTGTGAGCTGTCCTCAAACGCGTCGATCTTGAGTTCTCTGTCGAGATAGTTGGTGATTGTTGAGACGTCCATCGTAACCCCGAATGGTAATTAGATAAGGCGGGTTTGGGATGCATACGATTTAGTCCCAGCGATTTTCGCTGGGCTATGATGGGACACCCCTTTGGGGTGTTTCGAAAGGACCCCAAAGGGGTCTGACATCATAGCCAGGGGTGAAACCCCTGGGAACCGTGTGCCCGAGAAAAGGCTTATCTAAGTGCCGTTTCAGCGTAACCCATTCCAAAAGCGGCGTCAAGCCGCCGCACTCCAAAGACAGCAGTTCTCATTATGGAGGCACGCATCCCTTGTTTGATCTGTCATCCCGAGCGAAGTCGAGGGATCTCCAGTGTTTTCGATGATCAGGAGATCCCTCGGCAAGCTCGGGATGACAGAATCGCTTGAACGACTGCCATAA
>JASLOA010000059.1 GCA_030745755.1 Kiritimatiellia bacterium
TACGCCCATGTCTCGCAGCACGCGAATGAGCTCCGCCTCGGCCGCAACCCTGCGCCGGGCACCTTCCTTCGGAGTCACCGGTGCGGCCAACGGTTCGACGTTTCGGTTGCGATGCTCTTCCAACGCCAGCGTCGCCCACGCCCGGTCCAGTTCTCGCTGGAGCAACTCTTCCTGCTGATGCCAATCATAGGGAACGCGGTGGTGATGCTTCATGGACCAGTTGAAGGCTTCGATGCCGATGCCCGACCCGCAGTCGTCCATTTCATCGTGGCGTTTCTTCGTCCACGCCAGCAGATCCTTCGCAGCGACCACACAGGCGTCCGCCTTCTCGACGAGCTCTGGATGGTGTTCCTTCAGGGCATCGGCCAGTGTGGTCAATTCGCCAATGCTCCACTCGTGTGCGGACTGGGCGATGGCGTACAAGTCCTTGTGGTCGCCGACGAGGTTTTCTTTTGCCTGGGCCACCAGGTGCGGGATGCCCGACAGTTGCTGGGAGAGCTTGGCGTAGGCTTCGCTGTCGAGGGGGAACTCCAGCCAACTCGGGATCAGCACGTTGTGCAAGTGTGCCACGTGCCAGCCGGGAATGTCATTGCCTCCGTATCGCACGAGTTGGTAGTAGCCCGGATCGCGTTCCCACGGCCTGAAGAAGCGGTGGTAGTATTCGTATCCGTTCATTTCGCATCGGATAATCTCGAGGTCCACTCGCTCGGAGCGCGTCAACGCCTCGATGTCGATGGCGTCGGCCCGGTCACGATAGGCCCCGAGTTTCGCGAACTGTGCGTCCCGGGCCGCGGTGCTGTAGTCTGGTGCATCGTTGGTTTTGACCGGTTCTTCAAACACCCGCCAGTCTTCAAAGAGTTGCACGACCTTCTGATACTCCGCGCTCGATTCCCTCTGACTCATAATGGATTCCCTCTATGCTGGAGCGCCGTCGGCCTCGACGGCCTCTTCGCGGCGGAGGCCCGCCGCGCTCCACACTTCGTCCCTACACTTCGTCGTTTACACCTAGTCGGTTACACTTAGTCGGCTGTCTCCTGACACCTGACTCCTGCCCCTCCCCCTACTTCTTCGCGGTTTCGGCTTTCACCTGCGCATGCGCGGCTTTGGCCATCTCGGCGACCTCTTCGGCGCTCTTCACGCCACGCCACATTTGCATCCGGGCAATGCCGCCGCCAAACTCGTTGCCGATCTTCATCTGGAAATCGGGCCTGGCGAAGAACGCCGACCAGTAGACCGAGCTGACCCGCTTGCCATCCACATAGATGTGTGACGGTTTGCGCGAGCCTTCGTACACGGCGGCGACATGCACCCACGGGCCAACCTTCGCCCGGCCCGGTCCGCGTTGCTCGCCGCTACGCGCTTGACGTCGTAGCGGGGTGCTCAGGCTTCCGCCTTTGTAGCTGAAGCTCTGTTTGTCATCCAGCGTCAGCAGTTCGCCATCGCGGCCGCCTTTGACAAACGCCGCGAACGTAAAGGGTTCGTTGTCGGTCATCGTCCGCTGGTTGGTTTCAATCGACTCGAGGAAGTCGTCCTTGCCGTCGAACGCCACGACACGCACGCCGTCTTCGGTTTTGACCGTGGGGGCATAGTCTGCGGGCTCTTTCCTGGCAGCGGCGGCCACTGCGTCGGGGCTGCGAAACTCGCCGCCCAATGTGCCGGTGTTCTTGATGCTGTAGACGAAACTGTCGGGTTTCAGTTTGCCAAAGTCCACGTGAATGATCGGCTTGCCTTTCAGCGGCTTGCGTTTGACGACCGTGGTCGCCTTTTCCAGTTCTGCCACGCTGAACGCCTTGTCATAGATCGTCACGTAGTTAAGGACGGCGGCCTCTTTGCCCCGGCCTCCACCACCGATGGTGAGAAGGGCCTCTTTCTTCGGGTCTGAATAGAGCGTCGCGGGTTCTTCCCGTTCCACCTGACCGTCCACAATCCAACGTAGCGTCTTGCCATCGTAGGTCAGGCACTTGGTCTTCCAGACCCATCCCATATGGGCATTGTTGTTGTGGGTGGTCGGCTCCTTGAAATACTGGATCCATTCTCCACCAGCGCGAAGATGGGATCCCCCGCCGGGCCAGTAGTTCATCTGCTTGTTTACCGGACGGGGTTTCTGTCCTTCTTTTTCCGGCGCTTCCATCTGCCGCCAGGTGAAGATATTCCCGTGCGGATTCCAAGCGGTCCTTGTTAGCGTGTATGCGTTGCTGCCCCATTTCAGGATGGCACCCTCTGCTCCGTGGGCGATCACCGGTTTGGCGGTATAGGTGAGGATGGTAAAGGGGCCTTTCTTCATCGCTTCGGGAAGCTTGAAACTGCTCACCAAGCCGATCTTCGCACCGAGCTGGAGTCCGACGTTCTTGTTAAACTCCATCACCTTCGGCTGATTATTCAGGACGGGCTCGCCGGGCTTGAATGTCCCGCCGCCGCTACCGGTGTATGTCCATTCGCTGAGCTTACCTTCGGGCAGGTTTTCGGCGGTGATGTCGAAGACCAATTCCACCGGAACGCTTTTGTCTTCGTCTTGCGGTTTCTTGGCGGCATTGACTTGGATTTGCGCCGCTGTCAACGCGCCCTTGTGAACGCGAATCGAGGAGAACGCTCCGTTGAAGTAGTGCTTCCAGTTCCAGAAAGCGAAGTCATAGTGGCCGCCCAAGTTCAAACGGTCACGCTCAATCAGACGCATCAAGCCGTTGACCTTGCCTGCAGGCTTGCCGTCGACGAAGATTTTCGCTTCGGACTCAGCGTCGGCCTTCGCGCCGTCAGCGATCTTTTTGTCCATTTCGCGAAGCAACTCCTGCTCTGCCTTCTTCCGTGCATCGCGGTCTGTTCCTTGAACAGTCTGCCCCGCCAGCCAGGCCTTCTTGTAACGACCCCAATTGAAGTATCGCGGCGCGGCAGGTGCGGTCGGTTTGGGGAAGACGACCACGACGTGGCGCCACTTGCCGTCGGTTTTCACGCCGGCCTCGTCAAGCATCTTGCCGGTCAGCTGGAACGTACCCCATTCCAGGGCGACTTCCTTCACGTCGTTGGCGAAGTTTGCACCTTCGTCGCGTTTGACCCACAGTTCCAATGTTCGCGGCGCATTCTTGACCGCTTCGGCATTGGGCTTGAACCCGGAGACCATGCGATCCTTGCCCATGAAGACCGGCACTGTCGCACCGTCGACCCTACGCATCAGCGGCGTACTGCCGGCATATTCCCACATAAACGTGTCCACATCGTTGTGAATCCGGCCGCCCAGCGTCCCGAAGTTCGCCCAACTGCGCAGCCACGGCTTGCGGATGTTCTCGGGATGGAACGGTTCGTGGGTGTGCTGTGGCATGTCCTCATACCGGCGGCAGTCGATATCGACATAGAGCTTCTCGGCCACCGCGGCGGGCGTCCGGAAGTAATGCGGCGATTCTTCACGAAAATGTTCTTCGACCTCGTCGATGCTGATGTCGTAGTTGTAGAGACGAACCTGCCCGAGCTCACCGGCGAAACCTTCGGTGACCGCCGGTGTTTCAGCATTTTGCACCCAGCCGCCAACGGAGAGTCTCGCGTCATGCGGCAGGTCGAACCTCTGCTGCCTGGAGGCCACTTCCTTTTCGTTGACGAAGATTCGCAGCAATCCGGCTTCTTCATGGGTGTCGCCGCCGCCTTCGTAGGTATAGGCAAGATGCTGCCAGACGCCCTCTTTGGCGCCGGGGAAATCGCTCCACTTGAACTGGAACGATTTTCCGTCCTTACCGGTCAGCGCCGCGATCACTGCGTCGCCGGTTCCCGCCTGTTTGCGAACCCAGAAATCAGCACCAAAATCGCGATTCCCATAGAGGCCCATCTTCGTCCGTTCGTTCCACAGCAGGGCGCTCTTGCCGTCGAGCTTGACGCCCGCCACGCCGCCAACCTGAACGGATTTGACGGAATCGCCCACCGGCGTGAATGTGCCCTGGGTGTTATCGACATAGCCGTAACCACGTCGGCCGTCTTTGCCCCTCTTATCACCGTAGAACTTGATCAGCCCACCGGCGTTGCCCCAGGACAGGAGCTTCGCGTCGGCATCGGCGGCCATGTTCTTGCGCGGGTCGAGGTCGATGTATCGATCCCCGCCGATATACCGGCGAATCAGGTTATACAACTCGGGATTCCCCTTGTAGAAACCCTCCCGCAGGTCGGCAAAGGTCATCTGGTGGAAGGCCATCGCCATCTCTTCGCCCTGGTTCGAACCACCATAGCCGCCGAGCCCCTTATTGGTGTCGATGCACTTCTCATAGATCCGCCTCTTCGTCCGGCCATGATCTCTTGCATACGCGGGTGGCGAACAGTCCAGATGGTGTCCAAACTCGTGCATGACCGCATTCCAGCCGTAGATCTCCTCGCCCTTCTCCCGGTCGCCGCCGAGTCCACCGTAGGCCATCGAGAATCCTCTGCCGAAGCTCGGACCATCGAAAACGTACCCCAGCTTCGCGCAACCATTCTTGAATTCCTGGTAATCACGCAGCTTGCGGCTCTTGTACAGGAACCGGCTGAACCCAGTGGTTTCATCGTCAATCATCACCTGGCCCGGAGAGCTCGCCGACGAGCGTGCGGGGAACCCGACGCGTTCTTCGGATTGCTTGCAACCGGTTCCACTGCGGGGGTCGTGGTCGAATGAGGGCTTGGTCCAAACCGTGTCGATCTCGGGAGTAAAGTAATCACGCACCGTGAAGTTCCACAGCGGACCCGTCACGAGACGACCGTCGTCGTACACAAAATCGACCCGCCAGTAGAAGGTATTGCCCGGGTTCAGCGTGTCCATCGTCGGACCGACCCATATCGTGTAGTTGCGGGGGTTGTCCCCATTTATTTTCGTCAGTCCCTTGTAGAGGTAGTCGCCCTTGGCCGCTTTAGCCTCCAGTTCCTCGGGGCTCTTCGCGAAGAGCACACGCTGCTGCTTGACGCTCTGGATGGGTCCTTCCCAGTGCAATACATGCGTTGGGTTGACCAGCTCGTCGACGGTCGGACGCGGGCTATGCGCCCGGCCATAGCTGTTCTGGTAGGACCAGACGTCTCCCTTGTCCAGCAGCTTCCCATCCTTGTCGAGCTGCGCGACACGCCAATACTGTTTAGCACCGCTGAGGGTGCCCTTGACGAAGAGTTTCGGCTCTTTCGTGTCGTAGCTCTTGGCCGTGCCGGCCTCGACGGCGTCCTTGTCGTCACCGATCCAGACGCGGAAAAAGGCAGCATTCGCCTTGCCAGCCTTCCAGGCAAGGTTCACGTCATCGCCAGCAAAGTCGGCACCCTCGGCTGGAGTCGGATTGAATGCGGCGTTCATCCCCAATTCACCACGGACCTCAAAGGCGCCCATCGCGTAATCGTATACGTTGATCTTGCTGATGACCCCTTTGAAGAAGACGCTCGGACCGGGGGTCTTCATGAACCAGCGTACGCCGCGGTTGGCGCCGATAAAGAAGTGCTGGCGCGTGTCGTTCTTGATATCGTGCCCGGGCGTCTTCCCCTCTTCGCTGGCGGTCACAAACATTCCCGGCCCATACGACCAACGGCGTTTATCAAACACATCATACCCCATGTTATCCTTGGGCATGTCGTAGGCAGCGTAACGGTAGAAGTATTTCGTGCCGGGCTTCAGATCCTTGAGTTCGAAGGTGGCATCACCGGCGCGAATCCCATCCAGCACCTGGCTTCCGTCCCACCAGACGTGTCGTAGCTGATACCATTGAAAGTGGTCTTCCTCGCCATAGTAGACTCGAACCGAACCGGTTCCCGATTTGCTGAGCAGCTCGGCATTGAGGGTGGCGCTGGTGGCGGTGATATCCGTCGTGGGCCGGCGTTCGATCTTCACATCGTACTGATGCTCGCTGAGTAGGTCACCATTGCGGTAGATGCTCAACTTGCCGTCAGGCCCGCCGGTGTAGACGTAGGTCATGTAATACCAGCCTTCGGCTCCATTCGGGCCCTTGCCGTCCATCGCGGCGAGTCCGGCGATTTCCGAGGTGCCCAGGTTCAGCGTCGTCTGTTGGTCGCCGCAAAGCGCACCCCATGTCATGATCGGCGTGGTATCAAGCCATTCCACCTCGGGGCAATGGATCAAGGCCGACATCGTGAACGGCGCTCCGTATCCGAGGTAGTCGGTCAGAGTGAACGTGGACGTCAGGGCTTCAAATGAGGGTTCGGCGTAGGCGCCCTGGGTGGGTCTGTCGAATTTGATGCCGCGCTGGCCTTCAAAATCGACCACGGTCGGCGCGATATTCATCGGGATGAATCCGCCCTTCAGCACACCAGTGTTCTTCCACTCTTTCACTTTCCCCAGCTTCATCTTCGAGGCGTCAAGGCTGATCAGTTTCCGTCGGCCGGGTTCCATCTGGTGGTCCGTGACGGTTTCAGGGATTTTTGCCATCTTGCTCAGGAAGTAGTGAATCGGCGGCGCTCCGAAGAAGAACATGGGGATTTCCTGAACGTCGCCACGCGGCAGCTTGAGCTTCACGCGCGTGGGCGTGGATTCAAGGTAGGTTGCGTGAATCTGCCCAAACGGGTTCCGAGTTTGCCACATCGGCTGCTCTTCCACCTGCGGCAGCTTGATCTTCTTGCTGCGGATCGGAGGATTCTCCGCTTCCACAGCGAAGCCACTCATCCCACAAAACAGCCCCGCCAGAGCCATTATCGTCATCACTTTTCGCATCATTGTGTTCCCTCTTGTTTTCACCGATTCATTGCGACAGTCAACGATAGCCGATGACAAGCCAGCCAACGATGTACACAATGGTTTTTGTGATGCACTTTTTGGCGCTGTGTCGGTGGAGGCCAACGTTGAGGGTGCGTGAGAGCCAGAGCCTCAGTTGCCGTGCAACTGGGCTACATAGCCTTGGCGACCGAGCTTGCCAAACCACTCCTTGACGACTTCGTAGGCGAGCTTGGGGCGCCGATGCTCGTCAACGATGCCCTTGTTGTTCATGGTGCGAGGCCGAGCATTGGACCAGGCGTCGTCTACGCGGACGTCGCAGAACTGCCATATAAAGAGGCCACCCACACGGGGGTGCGCCTGATAGGTTTCCAACAGTTCTTCCATAATGTCAGCCTGACGCTCTTCAGACCATTTGCCGCGGCGAATCGGATCATGGAATCCGGGAATGGCCCCCGCCCCGAACTCACTGATAATGAGCGGCTTTCCAGCCATACCGTCGGGGTCCATTCGACCAATCAATGCATCCAAGTCTTCCTTGGGGTGCTTATCGGTATACCAGCGGGAGTAGACATTCCAGCCGCAGATGTCCACCATGCCCTGACAGAGATCCTTGGCATGCCGACAGGAGGCAAACGTGATGGGGCGCGAGCTGTCGAGCGCCCGTAGCTGATCGATCTGCTCCTGGTACATGGCGGCCCCTTCCTCAGTGCCACTTTCGCACTCATTGAGCAGGCCCCACATAACGATGGAGGGGTGGTTGAAATGCTCGCGGACCATCTCTTCGTTGCAGCTCTCACACTGATCGTGAAAACGGGGGTGCAGCATCTTCTCGATATCGAAACCTCGGGCGTGGTTCTCCTCCCAGACCACGAAGCCCATCTCGTCGCATAGATCGAGAAAGCGTTCATCATTGGGATAGTGGCAGGTGCGCACGGCGTTGCAGTTCATCTCACGGAATAGGCGCAGATCCTGCCGCATCACCTCAACGGGGATGGCGCAACCGAAGTCAGGATGATCCTCATGTCGATTGAAGCCAACCATGAAGAGCGGCTTTCCATTGAGTAGCACAGTTTCGCCGTCGGTCGTAACGGTACGGAACCCAATGCGGTCGTTCCAGTCGTCGACCACCGCGTCATCGTCTGCAAGCGAAGCCATGAGCGGGTAGAGCTGCGGCGTTTCCGGGGACCAGGGGGTGACCGACGGGGGCATCACCTGCAGCGGTATCACCGTATCACCTTGGCTGCAGGCGACCTGTTTCGACTCAACCGTGGCTCCTGCCAGCTGAATGGTAAGATCAACCGTCGCCGCGTCTGCCAGGTTGCGGACCACCGCTACCAGCTCAGCTTGCCACTGCCCTTCCGTTTCGGTCGTAGTCACGTGCACATGACGGATAAAGAGCGGGCGCTTCAGAAACTGAATTTCAACGGGGCGGCTGACGCCACCGTAGTTGTAGTAGTCGTTGGGAACGTGGAGCGCGGAAACATCGCCATGTTCATTGCTGATACACAGGAGAAGTTCATGCGTGCCTTCCGATAGCTCGGGGATCTCGATCGCGAACGGTGTGAAGGCGTTGTGATGGTGCCCCACCTCGACGCCATCAAGGCAGACCGTCACGGTATGGCTGACGCCCTTGAACACGAGCCGGGCCGGGCCCGACTGAGACGCGACGAATGTGGTACGGGCCAGTGCCTGACCGCGGTAGTTGACGCGTGACGGCAACATCTCCCAAACGCCGGGCACGGGCACGCGTTCGATATCGCCAGCGCCCCACTGGTCGGCCGCAATGTGGGTTCCCGATGCAGGGAACGCATACTCCCACTCGCCGTTGAGACTGATGCAGTGACGCACCCGGTGTTGCTCAAACAATCTTGTCATCACAGTGTCCTTTGTGTGGGTCTACTTACCAATGAACCCGCGTTTAATGTCGAGGTATCGTCGGTATTGATCCAGTGAGATCTCCGGCGGCACAAGGTGGTCCAGATGTGGGATAAACTTGCCTTGTTCGAAGGCGGGACGGATTCGCTCGAACTCCTTTAGAATGGCTTCCTTGCCCAGCGGCACGGCGCGTTTGTCCAAGCCGCCGCGGATACACATGTCCGGCCCAAATCGTTCGCGCCATTCCACTGCATCACATCCGGCGGCGACTTCCAGCGGGAACATAATGTTCACCCCCACGCTCATCCAATCGTCGACCAGCACCGACGGATCGCCATCGCTATCGACGATTCCCAGCGCGCATCCGCGTCTGCGGGCGGCGTCCATAATCCGTTGATATCCGGGTAGCATTACCTCGCGGAACGTCGAGGGCGAGACTAGCGGCCCGTTCTTCCCGGCCATATCTTCCCACCAGGCCATCAGGTCAATAGGAATATCTTCCGGATAGGCTTCGATCTGCACCACGATCAGGTTCGTCCACGTCGCCATCATATCGCG
>JASLOA010000060.1 GCA_030745755.1 Kiritimatiellia bacterium
ACGGCACCACCACTACGCCGCATCCGACCAACACCCCGCAGCGTTTCTACGATGTGGGTGTGAGTCTGCCGTGATCGGATCGGGCATGCTGCCTTTCGGCTCGCCGGGACGGCTCGCCCTACCTTACCCACGGTCTATCTATTCCAAAGGAAAGGTAGGGCGAGCTGTCCCCAGCGAGCCGACGTCATTTCGTTTCAACTCTGCTTGACCGACTGTAGCGCTCTTTCTATGGTACACGCATTGGCTGTCTGCATCTGTCCGGTCGACAGTCACAGGAGAGGTGGGTTCATTCATGCGGCGACCTCTTGGGCTGATTACGAGCGTAATCATGGTGAGCAGTGCGCTTTGTGCGTCTGCCGAGCCTAAGTGGTACAAAAAGCCTCCCTCCGACACTTCCGGATTCATGTACGCCCGCGGCTATGCCGAGAAGAAAGAGAGCCGGCTCGCGGCCATCGATGCGGCACTACAGGAAGCCCTCAGTCGTTTCTCCCGCCGGATATGTGTGACGATCGAGGACGATGTGAGGCAGCGCGTAACTGAAACCACGCGTCGGGGTAGAGGCGGCAAGAGCGAGATCAACCAGGAAGAGTCTTACACACGCGACATGCGTGCCATCTCCAACCAGCAACTCATTGGCACGGATGTGGTCCACGATGAAGTGGCCGAACGACGGGGGAAGTGGAAAGCCTGGATCGTGGCATCCTATCCTACCGCCCAGTACAAGAAGGCCCTGGCTCGCGTGCCGGAATTGGTCGCCGAGCGCCAGAAGATGGACAAAGCCGAGCGCATCAGGCCGAGCGAGCTTCGGGTGCCGCTGCTGGTCTGCCCGGTAGCGTTCGGCGAGAAGTCGGCGGAGCAGTTTCCCGAGGTGGTCGCTCGTTTCAAACAGAAGGGCTACGGCAACGCGATCTGGCAGACGGTTGAAGACAAGCTCTACGACACAAAGCGCTTCACGCTCGTGACACCGCCCGAGAAGCAGATGCGGTCCATGCTGTCGGACATCCTGGGGCGGTCGCCGCAGGCGAAGCAGAAGCTCCCGCAGCGCATCCTGCTCTGCAATATGAACTTCTTTGAAGTGAAGACCGAGTCGCTTCGCTTCGCGGCGGTCTCCAAGCGCACGGAGTATCATGCCGAGCTGATGTTGGAGTATTACAACCTTGAGGATGAGTACAGCAACGTGAAGATCCCGGCCAAGGGTGAGGCGAAGGACCGTGACCTGCTTGAGGCCACCAGCGAGGCTACGGCCATGGCGATTGATAAGCTCATGCACCGGATCAAGGAGGAGGAAGGCTGATGACGGCAGGCCCACTCGTACGACGTGTTGTGATGGCGACGGCGCTCGCCGTGTTTTGCGGGGGCTGCGGCACCATGCAGCACGAACGCGTGGACGGCGGCGCTTCGAAGCGTGAGCATTACCGCATGCGTTCTGACCGGCCGATCCGCGTCAAGATGGGGCGCGTTGATACGTCGCCGGCCAAGCTGTCGCCCGAGCTGCGCGGCGCTGTGGGACGCTATCTCGTTGACCAGGGCCAGGCGGAGCTCGGGCGACATGACCTTTTTGAAGTCGTTGGCGCAAAGGCGGCCGAGAGCGACCTGCTTTCCCAGTTCATGGAGACGGATGCGCCGCAGAGAGGTTCAGCTGATATCGATGGAGAGCTGGAACTCGTGGTGCGTGAAGTGAAGGAGCGCAAGGGCGCTACCGTGAAGGTTGGCTTTGTCTCGAAACAGAGCAAGAAGGCCATGGTCAGTGTGACGGCAACCTTGCGGCTCCAGAACGGAGAGACTTACTCCTCGAAGGCCAAGGGTGCAAGCACCAAGGGCGCATTTGGCGTGGTGGCCATGGTGCAGCGGGACGCCATGAGGAAGAAGGGCGGGGTCTGGGACCTGGATGGCAGTGGCATCGGACTGGCGGCATCCCGGGCG
Organism: Kiritimatiellia bacterium; assembly: GCA_030745755.1. GTDB lineage: Bacteria > Verrucomicrobiota > Kiritimatiellia > UBA8416 > JABMPJ01 > JABMPJ01. The sequence continues at coordinate 1,924 of JASLOA010000060.1, forward strand.
CTGGAGGAGTGTGTGAGCGATATTGCGGCCGATCTGCACCGTGATGTGCGGAAGCTGAAGCGGGATGTGATCGACAAGATGCTGCGGTCCCGTGCGCGACTGCCGAAACGATAGAAGCGTCTGTAATCAGTGGGTAAACCGGAGTCGGCCCGACCGGCTCCAAACAAAGAGAGGAAGGTTCGTTATGAAGGTATGTGCAGCAATCCTGTTGGGAGCCATCGTGTTCCTGATCCCGTGGTCCGAGGCCAACGCCGAGGTCCAGTCCTACCTGGGCAGGGATATGGAGCGCGTCAGCTGTTCGCTCGCAACGCCGGCCGCGTGTGTGGCTGCGGGTGGGCGTCGTGTTGATTCGGTGGGCATCTGGGCGTCTGGCCGACTGGACTGGCGCTACGTGGGCGTGTCCTCGCCGACAGAACCTCAGACCGCTGCCGCTGTGGGCGTGTCGAGTTTCATTCGCAGCAAAGTGCTCCGTCAGAGCACGACCGCGCATGGCGAGGGTGGCGCCGGGAGAGGGCGTGACGGCGCGTTCCGGGCAGACATATTCTACAACAGCTGGGAGGCAGAGACCGCAGAAGGAACCATGATTGGTGCGAACCCATCGATCATTTTCGGTGATGACGTCGAGTTCGCCATCCGCGTGCCTCTGTACATGACTGAGTTCGAAGGTGCGGATCTGAGCCTGTATCACTACGGCGTGGACGTGTCGCTGACGATGAACATGAGCGATAACTTCTCCCTGGGCATACACGGGGCCTATACGCGTGATCATCTTGAAGAAGCCGATTTCTCCGATGACACCGGCACTCTCAACGGCGGCCCGTATGTGTCGGTGTTGATCCCGCTGGGTGGAGGGAGTCTGACGTTGGGTGCGGCATTTGAATACAGCGTGCCTGATGACGATGTTGAGGACGGCGACGAGACGACCGTGGCCGTTGGTGCCGCCAACTTCGGGATGCCGCTCGGAGAATCGATGGGCATCAACATCTATGGCATGTACTACTACCACACCGATTCTGAGCTGTCGGACTACAACTTCCTGGATGCAGGCGCCGAGCTGGCCCTGATGATGGGCGAGACGTGGGCCGTTCAGATTGGTGGACGGGCCGTCCTGGGACTCGACCATTACGACTCGGTCGAAGCCTACCTCGGCTCTGAGTGGGCATTCTAGGAGCGTGTCGATATCGTGGGTTAGGTAGGGCGAGCCGTCCCCGGCGAGCCGCGTCTCGCCGGCATGTAAAGGAATTTATTAAGTGCGTTGCTGAGAAAAAAGGCGTATATCGCTACACATATTAACGGATCTTCAGGGCAGGGTGATCTCGCGTAAGCGGGAGATTCCCGACCGGCGGTAACAGCCCGCGAGTCTTGCGCCAGGTTGGCGAGAGACAGACACAGTGCAATTCTGTGGCCGACAGTAGAGTCTGGATGGGAGAAGACGATCGACGCGACGTACACGGTACGCCCGGGGTGATCTCTTTCTCCCCGGGCGTTTTTTTGTGTGGCGTGAAGAGAGCATAGCCACGAAAGAGCGCAAAGAGCGCAAGGAGGAAAGCAGGCGGGCGACAGCCCGCATTCATAGGCCTCTTCCTTTGCGGTCCTTGTGTTCTTTCGCGGCCAATTGGAATACACGTGTGCTGAGAGTGGTTCAATGATGAGTGATAACGAGAAGAGTTTTGACCCCATTGAAGAGGTGTTGGCGGAGTTCCGTGCGGGCCGGATGGTGGTAGTGACCGACGACGCGAATCGGGAGAACGAAGGTGACCTGATCTGTGCGGCGGATGGGATCGGTGATGAAACGATCAACTTCATGGCGACGCACGGGCGGGGTCTGATCTGCGTGGCCCTGACATCCGGGCGAATCCACGAGCTTGGTCTTTCCCGCATGGCAATGCGTGGCCGGGGTGACGCGTTCAATACGGCTTTCATGGAATCGGTCGATGCGGCCCACAACATCACGACCGGAATCAGCGCGCATGACCGGGCTGAGACCGTACGCGTGCTCGTACGCGAGGAAAGCAGCAGCGGCGACCTGGTGAGTCCCGGGCACACGTTTCCGCTGCAGGCGATGGATGGCGGTGTGCTGAACCGGGCCGGCCACACCGAGGCCGCCGTCGACCTTGCACGCCTGGCGGGGCTCAAGCCGGCCGGTGTAATCTGCGAGATTCTTCGTGAGGACGGCAAGATGGCGCGACTGCCGGAATTGCGTAAGTTTGCCCAAAGGCACGGCTTGAAGCTGACCTCCGTGGCTGATCTAATTTCCTACCGCAGGCGAACCGAGCGGATGGTCGATTTCGTTCGCGAAGTGGGCATGCCGACGCGGCACGGGGAGTTCCAGTTGAAGCTGTTCCATTCACAGGTCGACGACGATCACCACGTGGCGCTCGTGATGGGGGACATCACGCCCGAGGAGCCGGTCCTGGTGCGTGTCCACAGCGAATGTCTGACCGGCGATGTTTTCCATTCGCAGCGCTGCGACTGTGGCAGCCAGCTTGAGGAGGCGATGTGCATGGTGGAAGAGGAGGGACGCGGCATCATCCTCTACATGCGCCAGGAAGGCCGCGGCATCGGCCTGGCCAACAAGATTCATGCCTATGCACTTCAGGAAACAGGCATGGATACGGTGGAGGCGAATGAGAAGCTCGGCTTCCACGCCGACTTGCGCGAATACGGCATCGGCGCCCAGATCCTGACCGAGCTGGGTGCGCGTCGTCTACGCCTGATCACGAACAATCCCTGTAAGATTGTCGGACTGGAGGGGTATGGCCTGGAGGTCGTGGAGCGCGTCCCCATCATTGTGGGGCACCACGAGCATAACGAGCGGTATCTGAATACGAAGAAAGAGAAGATGGGGCATCTGTTGTAGGTAACAGAGAAGAAGGAGGGTAGACATGCCTGTGAAAGAAGTATCAGCAAAACTGTTGGCGGATGGACTTCGGTTCACGATCGTCATCAGCCGGTTCAACGACTTCCTGACGAAGGAGCTGTTGGGTGGGGCGATTGACTGTCTCGTGCGCCATGGGGCGGCGGAAGAGTCGATTACGGTGGTCTGGGTGCCCGGTGCCAACGAGCTGCCGATGGTGGCCGATCGCGTGGCCGCGGCGAAGAATACGGACGCCATCATAGCGTTGGGTGCCGTAGTGCAGGGCGCGACGCCGCACGCGGACCTTATCAATGCGCAGGTCTCGCGCTCGCTGGCACGATCGGGAATCGATCACGGCATTCCTGTTCTGAATGGCGTCGTGTGTGCCGGCAACCTTGAACAGGCGATCGAACGCTGCGGAACCAAGGCCGGCAACAAGGGCTGGGCCGTGGCGCAGGGCGCCATTGAGATGGCGAACGTCTGCAAACAACTCTAGCGGGGCATATTGTGGGATCGACACGACGTGATGCGCGGGAATGGGCTGTTCAGCTTCTCTTTCAGATGGATCTGAACAACCCCAAGGACATGCGCCCGGTCTTTGCCCATTTCTGGGAAGACGTTGATGCGGATGACAAGGCGCGTGACTATGCCGAGCGCATGGTGCGTGGCGTTATGAGTCGCCGTGGCGAGCTGGACGAGACCATTGACACGGCAGTTGAGCATTGGGACGTCAAGCGCCTGGCGGTAATCGATCGCAACGTGATTCGGCTCGCGGTGTACGAGATGCTGCATTGCACGGATGTACCGCCGGTGGTCTCGATCAACGAGGCCGTCGATATTGTCAAGTACTTTGGTACGGCGGAGTCGGGCGGCTTTGTGAACGGCGTTCTTGACCGCATCCGCAAGGGCCTCGATCGCCCCAGTCGTACGGCGGACTAAGCGATGCGCACTGATGAACAGTGGATGGGGGATGCCCTGGCGCTGGCACGGCGCGGGGTGGGGCATACGCGCCCGAATCCACCCGTAGGCTGCGTGATAGTGAAGCGCGGAAGGCGGGTGGGCCACGGGTACCATCGCGCAGCCGGTAAACCCCATGCCGAGGTGGAGGCGCTGCGCGTGGCCGGGGAGCAGGCCGCTGGTGCAGATGTTTACGTCACCCTCGAGCCCTGTTCCACGACCGGCCGAACCGGGCCCTGCACGGAGGCCCTCATCAGTGCCGGTGTGCGGCGCGTTGTCGTCGCGGTTCGCGACCCGAATCCTGCCCATGCGGGCCGTGGGCTTCGCAAACTGCGGGCTGCCGGGATCGAGGTGCAATGCGGCGCGTGTCGCCCTGAGGCCGGCGCCCTGATCGAGCCATTTGCGTCGTGGGTTACCCGGGGAAGGCCTTGGATTACACTGAAGCTGGCCACATCTTTGGATGGGGCTATCGCCGACCGGACAGGTCGGTCGCGCTGGATTTCGGGGCCGGCGGCCGGACGCTGGGTAGACCGGATGCGGAGCGAGGTCGACGTGATCATGGTCGGTTCCGGGACAGCCCTGCAGGATGATCCGGGCCTTCTGCCGCGCAACAGGCGGCGACCGACAGCGCATCGCCTTGTGCTCGATTCGCGCGGCCGGCTTTCGACTTCGGCGAAGCTGCTCAACGATACCTGGAGCGAACTATCCGTTGTGGCCACGGGTGAATCCACGTCACGGCGCAAACAGGCTGCCTGGCAACGCCATGGCGCCGCGGTCTGGCCGTTGCCCGCAAAGGGCGGCCACCTGTCGCTCAAGGCCTTGGCCAGGCGCATGGGGAAAGAGGGCTGGCTGCATGTGTTGTGTGAGGGCGGTGGAGGCCTGGCGGCGTCGCTGCTGCGGGAGAAGCTGGTAGACGAACTGGTCATGATTGTTGCGCCGGTGGTGATGGGCGGAGGCTCCGCTTTGCCGGCCTTTGGTGAGCCGGGTTGGCTGCTGAACCAGGCACCCCGGTTCAAGAGAATCGAACAGTGTGAACTGGGCCAGGACATGCTTCTGCGCCTCAGACCGGAGACTACGTGATGTTTACGGGGCTGATTGAACAGGTTGGTGAGATCGGGGGATGGGAGCAATCGGGGCCTGCGCGTCGTCTGACCATTAAGCATGAAGCTTGGGGTGATAATGGCCTGTGCGTGGGCGATAGTGTGGCCGTCAACGGAGCCTGCCTCACGGCCGAGACTGTTGCGGAGGACCATTTTGTCTGCTCGGTTCTGGACGAGACCGTGGCGCGTACCTCGCTGGCCGGGAAGAGCGCTGGCGCGCACGTGAACCTGGAACGCGCCATGGCCGCCACGGCCCGTTTCGGAGGGCACATGGTTCAAGGCCACGTCGACGCCATCGGCCATGTGCACGATATCCGGCAGAGCGGTGGCGATCGGGTGGTCCGCATCGGGTGTCCCAAAGAGTTGATGTCCGGCATCGTGGAGAAGGGGTCGGTTGCCCTGGACGGGATCAGCCTGACCGTGGTGGGGTGTGGCGATGATTGGTTTGAGGTACACATCATCCCGCATACCTGGGCGAATACGGCCCTTGCCGATTTGACTACTGGCGATGCCATCAATATCGAGACCGACATCATCGGCAAGTATGTCCAGCGGCACCTGGCTGCATCTGCTGGCGGCACCGTCACCGAAGACAAGCTTCGGGCTTCCGGCAATTGGGTGGGGTAGGATTTTAGTGTTCTCCTGACCACCACCGGGCAGCAGTTCTCATTATGGAGGCACTCCTCCCTTGTCTGATCTGTCATTCCGAGCGAAGTCGAGAGCCTGTGCTGAGCTTGCCGAAGTAAATCTCCAGTGTTTTCGATGATCAGGAGATCCCTCGGCAAGCTCGGGATGACA
>JASLOA010000061.1 GCA_030745755.1 Kiritimatiellia bacterium
AGTCATGATGATGACCGTATTCTTGAAGTCCACCGTGCGTCCCTGGGCATCGGTAAGGCGGCCATCGTCGAGCAATTGCAGCAACGAATGGAAGACGTCGGCGTGAGCCTTTTCGATCTCGTCGAACAGCACCACCGCATAGGGCTTGCGCCGCACCGCCTCTGTCAGTTGCCCCCCCTCCTCGTACCCCACATATCCGGGAGGCGCACCCATCAGCCGCGATACGGCATGTTTCTCCATGTACTCGGACATGTCGATACGGACAATGTTCTCCTCCGAGTCGAACAACGCCTCGGCCAGTGTGCGGGCCAGCTCGGTCTTGCCGACACCGGTCGGACCCAGAAACAGGAAGCTGCCGATCGGGCGATTGGGCGTCTTGATCCCGGCCCGCGCCCGCAGCACGGCATCCGCCACGGCTTGCACGGCTTCGTCCTGTCCCACTACGCGATGGTGAAGCACACCATCAAGCTGGAGGAGCTTCTCACGCTCGCCCTCAAGCAACTTGGTCAGAGGCACACCGGACCAACGGGAGACCACCTCGGCGATCTCCTCCTCCGACACCTCCTCGCGTACCAGTGTAGCTCCGCTCCCCTCCTCTTCGTGTGCTTCCTTCGCAGCCAACTCCTGCTCGAGCTGGGGAATCACGCCGTGCCGTAGCTTCGCGACACGGTCGAGATCATAGGCTCGTTCAGCTTCCTCACTCTCCTGGCGGGCCTGTTCCAGCTTCTCGCGGATCACACGAACGGCATCGATATCCTTCTTCTCCTGCTCCCACTGGGCGCGCATCGCGTCGGCTTCGGCCTTGGCATCGGCCAACTCCTTCCTCAGAGCCGCGAGCCGCTCCTTGCTGGCCTTGTCTTTCTCCTTCTTGAGGGCCGTCTCCTCGATCTCAAGACGCATCACCTTGCGGGTGATCGCATCCAGCTCAGCAGGCATGGAATCGATCTCCGTGCGAATCGAGGCGCAGGCCTCGTCCATCAGGTCGATCGCTTTGTCCGGAAGGAATCGGTCGCTGATGTAGCGGTCCGAGAGAACGGCCGACGAGACTAGGGCCGCATCCTGGATGCGGACGCCGTGATGCACCTCGAATCGCTCGCGCAGTCCGCGCAGGATCGAAATGGTATCCTCCACCGTAGGCGCATCCACCACAATCGGCTGGAAGCGCCGCTCGAGGGCCGCGTCTTTTTCGACGTACTTGCGGTATTCGTCCAGCGTCGTTGCCCCAATACAGTGCAACTCACCGCGGGCGAGCATCGGCTTGAGCATGTTGCCGGCATCGGCCGACCCTTCAGTCTTGCCTGCGCCGACGATGGTGTGCACCTCGTCGATGAAGAGAATGATCTGTCCTTCTGCCGCCTTGATCTCTGTGAGGACAGCCTTCAACCGCTCCTCGAACTCGCCGCGATACTTGGCACCCGCCATGAGCGCGGTCATATCGAGCGCAAAGATGGTGCGGTCCTTGAGCCCCTCAGGCACGTCGCCTCGCACGATGCGGTGGGCCAATCCCTCCACAATCGCCGTCTTGCCCACACCGGGTTCACCGATCAGCACCGGGTTGTTCTTGGTCTTACGCGAGAGAATGCGAACCACGCTGCGAATCTCCGTGTCGCGCCCGATCACGGGATCCAACTTACCGTCACGGGCCAGGGCCACGAGATCCACACCGTACTTCTCCAACGCCTCGTAAGCCCCCTCCGGATTGTCGGTAGTGATGCGCTGGTTGCCGCGGACCGACTTCATCTCTTCCAGCAACGCCTTGCGTCTGATTCCGAACTCGGACAACAGACGCCCGGCGGGGGTCTCATTGCCCTCGTCAGTGAATGCCAACAGAAGGTGCTCAACCGAAATATACTCGTCACGTAACCGCGTTGCCTCGTCTCCCGCTTTCACCAATAGCTTGCTGAAGCGCTGCGTAACATAGACCTTGCCCGCTTCCGTACCTCCACCGTTGACAGACGGCATCTTCTCCAACTCCTGCTCCAGACGTGCCTGCAATGTCGGCAGCGGTGCCCCAACACGCTCCAAAAGCCGGGGCACAAGCCCCCCCTCCTGGGTCACCAGCGCTGTCAGCATATGCCCTCCATCTACCTGCTGATGACTGTGCCGCACGGCCAGACTCTGCGCTATTTGCAGTGCTTCCTGTGCCTTCTGGGTCAATTTGCTCAAATCCATGACTTCTGCTCCCTACAAATGCCTAAAGAATCTAGCCAACTCCGCTGAAAGGGTTCAGAGGTTCAAGGTTGCCGGACAAGACCGGCGTGTTCCCAACCCTTGAACCTTTGAACCTTGAACCGCTCCTTGCGTTTTTGGTTGTTTGAGGCATGTAGTCAAACGGCTGAAAAGCAAGGAGCTATACTTCACCTGAATGATCTGCATTTTGCATGCCAACAGAACACCAAAGCCGCAGATATCCATGCAACACATTAACAACCAACCTCTTACCAATTCCATACCCGTACACATACAGAGTCATATAGACACACCCAGTCGTCCATACGACCACAACCTATGAGCCATAATGTCTCTGTTCATCTCAAAGCCCCCGCATCAGAGCGTGTCATATTTCACCACGATCGTAGCTCAGGATGACACGCTCGGTGCGGAATGCTCTATTGGGAGGAGGTATATGGGGCGGGAACTGTGGTGCGCTGCTCGGTCCTGTGAGCGTAATCCTGCTTGATCGAAACGCCGGGTTTTGCTAATAAACGCGCCTTTCTCTCCGTATACTACGGAGAGAAGACAACAGGCCCTTCTGTGCCGTTCTTTTTGGTTACAGAATGGAATTCGAAAATGCTGCAACGTGGATTGTTTTGCAGCAGAAAAAGGAAGAGACACAGGAGGTAACTATGCTCGAGGTCGATGGCCTCACAAAACACTTCGGGCCGATCGAAGCCGTCCGCGGCGTTTCGTTTCAGGCCGACAAGGGCGAGGTGTTGGGATTCCTTGGTCCGAACGGAGCAGGCAAAACCACCACCATGCGAATGATCACGGGGTTCCTTCCCCCATCCGCGGGTACGGCTCGCGTCTGCGGACATGATGTCGGGGCCGATCCGGTCGCCGTGAAGCGCTGCCTGGGCTATCTGCCTGAGAATGCTCCGGCGTATGATTCAATGACCGTGACGGATTTTCTTCGCTTCGGAGCCGGGATTCGCGGCTTCCGCGGAAAGGCCGGGCGTGATCGCGTCGATGAAACCATTGTGACCTGCCGCCTTGAGAAGGTACGCCACCAGGCCATCGGGACACTCTCCAAGGGGTACCGGCAGCGCACCTGTTTCGCGCAGGCCGTCCTGCACGATCCCCCCGTCCTGATCATGGACGAACCGACCGACGGGCTGGATCCCAACCAGAAGCACCTGGTACGCGAGATGATCCGCGAAATGGCTTCCGAGAAGACCATCATCATCTCCACGCACATCCTTGAGGAAGTGGAAGCCGTATGCGACCGGTGCGTGATCATCAGCAACGGTGAGATTGTTGCCAACGGGTCGCCGGACGAATTGAAAGCCAAGAGCCCAAGCGGCACGCTGGCCGAAACATTCCGCATGCTGACGCTGGACAAGGAGGAAGAGAACAATGGCTAGCATTCACAACATTGGAGCTATCTTCCGTCGTGAACTGAAGGCCTACTTCCAGTCGGCGGTTGCGTATGTGTTTATGGTCGTATTCCTTGTGCTGACAGGATTTCTGACCTTCTCTGTAGCGCGATTCTATGAGCGCGGCGTGGCCGATTTGGCCCCGTTCTTCTTCTGGCATCCATGGGTCTACCTCCTGCTCGTCCCTGCGGCGACCATGAGTCTATGGGCCGAAGAGAGACGCTCCGGCACGGTGGAACTCTTGCTCACGATGCCCATCACCATGACAGAGGCCATCCTGGGCAAGTTCTTCGCCGCCTGGCTGTTCATCACGATCGGCGTGGTGCTGACCTTCCCGATCGTCATTACCGCGGCCTACCTGGGCAGCCCGGATATGGGTGTGGTGCTGTCGGCCTACTTCGGGTCCATCCTACTGGCCGGTGCCTATGTCGCAGTCGGTATGTTGACTTCGTCGATGAGCCGCAGCCAGGTGATCGGGTTTGTGCTCGGGCTGCTGGGCTGTCTGCTCCTGCTGCTTGCGGGATGGGAGCCCATCACGGGGTTCTTCGTGCGCTGGGCGCCGGACTGGCTGGTGCGGGCCATCGCGAGCTTCAGCTTCATGCCGCACTATGACGCCATGCAGCGCGGGGTGATTGACCTGCAGGACATCGCCTACTACGTCAGCGTGATGGGCCTCATGATCTTTGCCACGCACATCGTGCTGGATAATCGCAAATCAGCTTAACCAGGGGTGACGAGTATGAACTTTACTGGATCAAAGAGTTTTTGGAAGGCGAGCGGAGGCGTAGCAGGCATCCTGATCCTGCTGGCCATCCTGATTGCCGTGAACGTGATCGTGTCCAACATGCGGGCACGAGTCGACCTGACCGAGGAGAACCTTTACACGCTCTCCGACGGAACGCGTAACGTGCTCAAACAACTTGAGCGCAAGGTGACACTGAAGCTGTTCTTCAGCAGCAGCGACCCGGCCGTCCCGATGCAACTCAAGAGCTACGCGGACCAGGTCACCGACCTGCTCCATGAGTACCGCAAGGCCGCAGGCAGCAAGGTCAAGGTCGAGCAGTATGACCCCAGGCCGGACAGCGACGCCGAGGAATGGGCGCAGAAGTACGGCATCCAGGGACAACAGCTCGGACTGATGGGGCCGATGATCTATTTCGGCCTCGTGGTGGTTGCAGGTGACGCGGAGCAACTGGTTCCTTCGCTCGACCCGCGTACGCAGCAGATGCTCGAGTACAACCTGACGCGCACCATCTACCGCGTGACGCATCCGCAGAAGCCGGTCATCGGCGTGATGAGCTCGCTGCCGGTGCTGGGCCGGCCGCAACAGCCGATGATGCCGGGGCAGCCTCCCGCGCAGTCTCAGCCGTGGACCTCATTTGCCGACCTGCGACGTGATTACGATCTGCGTGAGGTAGACGTGAACGTTGAGAGCATCAGCGACGAGATCAGCGCACTGGTTCTGGTTCACCCGAAGCAGCTCTCACCGAAGACGCTCTTCGCCATCGACCAGTTCGTTCTCAAGGGCGGGCGGCTGATGGCGTTTGTGGATCCGCTCTGCATTGCGGACCTCGAGAGCCAGCCACAGGCATCCCCCTACCAGCGGCCATCCGCATCGTCGGACCTCCCCGAGCTCTTCCGCGCATGGGGCGTCGGCTATAACGCGAGCGAGGTGGTCGCCGACATGAGCGCCGCGACGCGCGTCCGCGGCGCCGGCAACCGGGTCGAAGACAGCCTGGTATGGCTCAGCCTGGGCCGCCCTCACATCAACCGGGACGACATCCTCACCACGCAGCTTGAAAACGTGCTGCTTCCGTTCGCCGGATCGTTCAGCGATCTGACGGGTGAGGACATGACGTTTACACCGCTCCTAAGCTCCTCGACGAAATCAGGCTCCATCAACGCCATGAGCGCGCAATATGGCGGTGATGCCCTGCGCAGACAGTTCCGGAAGGGCGGCACGGCCCTCCCGCTTGCCGTGCGCCTCAGCGGGACGTTCAAGACCGCCTTCCCCGAGGGTGCTCCGGAGTCCCCGGTTGCGGATGACGACGAGAGTGATGATGGCGAGAGTGCGGGAGAGAGTAGCACCGGCCTGCAATCTGGCGAGAGCGCCATCATTCTCGTGGCTGACACGGACCTGCTGGTCGACCGGTTCTGCGTGCAGGAAGTCAATTTCCTCGGTATGCGGGGTCAGCAGCCGATCAATGACAACCTGAACTTGCTGGCCAACGCGGTCGAGCAAGTGGGCGGCAGTTCCGACCTGATCGGCATCCGTTCACGCGGCACATTCAGCCGTCCTTTCGATCGCGTCCAGGCACTCGAGCAGAAAGCTCGCGATGCCTGGCAGACCCGCGAGCAGGAACTCACGCGCAGCCTGCAGGAGACGCAACAGCAGCTACGCGAGATGCAGAACCAGAAGGAGAGCAGCCAGCGTTTCATTCTGAGCCCGCAGCAGCAGGCAGCTATCGCACAGTTCCGTGAACGCGAACTGGAGATCAAGAAGGAGCTGAAAGAGGTGCGCAAGAACCTGCGCCGCGACATCGAGATGCTCGGAATCAAGGTCAAGGCCATCAACATTGCCCTCATGCCCCTGCTGGTGGCACTGGGCGGTGTGGGCTATGGATTGGGGCGCAGGAGGAAGCACTAGTGTCGTGTCACAGAAACCCGTTCACATTGTCGGTCATCCCGAGCGAAGTCGAGGGATCTCAGTCCTCGCCGATAAGGAGATTCCTCGACTCCGCTTCGCTACGCTCGGAATGACAACGACGTACGTGTCTTGTAATGGCAGTTGAGAGGAGAGAAAGAATATGAAAGCCAAGAACCTGATTGTTTTGCTTGTGATTGCGGTTGTGCTGGGCGGTGTGGCCATTTGGACGCAGCGCTCGGATGAGGAACCGTCGGACCTGATTGGTGAACTCGTAGTCGGCGAGCTGCCCCTGAATGATGTCGCCGCACTGGTCATCACCACGCCCGACAGCACCTCGCGCCTGGCAAGGTCTGCGGATGTATGGGTGTCGGAAAGCGACTTCAACTACCCGGCCGATTTCAATCGGATCAAGGCCGCGGTGTTGAAGGTATCCGAACTGAAGGTCGGCCAGGTGGTCGAAGCCGAGGCGGCCGATAAGGCCGCCATGAAGATGGTATCGCCGATCGACAGCCCTGATGGCGGCACGCAGGTTGACCTGCTGGACGCCTCCGGCAAACAGCTCGCATCGCTCCTCGTTGGCGAGACCCGCAAGCGCTCGGGCGACGCCCAGAGTCGTTTCGGTGCCTACCCGGACGGTCAGTTCGTGTCGCCGGATAGCGGTGAGACGGTCTACCTCGTAACGGACACCCTCTATGAGTTCAACCAGGCATCCGGCTGGCTCGACAAAGAGCTCGTCAGTGTGCAGGGCACCGATGTGACATCCGTCAGCATTGCCGGTCCGGATCGCGACACGCTTGAACTGGCCCCGTCCGAAGGCGGGTCCGACCTGGTCGTGCCAGAACTTGGCAAGCAGGAGGAGATGAACGCCACCCAGGCCAACAGCATCAAGTCAGCCCTGAGCTATCTTCGTTTTGAGTCCGTGGCCGATCCGACCCTGGCAGACGACACACTGGCCCTGGACACCCCCGACACCTTTGTGGTCAGGACGAAGCGTGGTGAGATCTATACGGTACAGATCGGCGCAAAGACCCCGGACTCGGACAACCGCTACGCCCGTGTGAGTGTCGCGCTTGAACCGGCCGCACCCGAGGCGTCGCCCGCAGACGATGCCGAGCAAACCGGGGAGGAGAAACAGGCCGCCGAGGCCGAGAAGACACGCAAGTCAGAAGCACGCGCCGCACTTGAGCAGACCGTCGCTGACCTGAACGCCACACTGGGGCCCTGGACCTATGTGATTGCATCCTACAAGACCGACGCCATGCGCTCGACGCGTGACCAGGTGGTGCAAGCCATTGAGGACAAATCCGACGACAAGAAGGAAGAGGAGTAAGAACACCATGAGCCCTGACATCGAACAGACCACAGATCTGATCAAGCAGCAGGCTGAGGCGATCGAAGCCTTACGCCAGGAAGTAAACAAGGTACTGGTCGGCCAGGAGAAGCTGCTCGACCGCATGCTGATTGCCCTTGTAACCGGCGGCCACATCCTGCTTGAAGGTGTGCCCGGACTTGCGAAGACCACGGCCGTGCAGACGCTCGCCCAAGCGCTGGGCCTCCAGTTCCAGCGCATCTCGTTCACGCCGGACCTCCTGCCGGCTGACGTTGTCGGCACGATGATCTACAATCCCAAGGAAGGCACGTTCAGTTCAAAGCAAGGACCGGTCTTTACAAACCTGCTCCTGGCCGACGAGATTAACCGCGCGCCGGCCAAGGTGCAGTCGGCGCTTCTGGAGGCTATGCAGGAGCATCGGGTTACGCTGGGAGAGAACACCTACGACCTGCCGGACCCCTTCCTCGTGATGGCGACCCAGAACCCGATCGAGCAAGAAGGAACCTATCCCCTCCCCGAAGCGCAGATCGACCGCTTCATGCTCAAGTGCGTCATCACACATCCGTCACGAGATGATGAGCGACGCATCATGAACCGCTTCACGAAGAACCAGACCTTCGACGTGCAAACGGTTATGAGTGCGGACCAGATATCCGCGCTGCGCAAGACGCTGGACCAGGTCTACTGCGACGAGAAGGTGGGAGACTACATTCTCGACATCGTGTTTGCCACACGCGACCCGGCCCTCTTCAATCTGGATATTGCGCACCAGATCGAGTACGGCGCATCGCCACGTGCAACGCTCTATCTCAACCTGGCCGCGCGGGCCAACGCCATGCTGAATGGGCGCGCCTACGCAACGCCCCAGGATGTGAAGGAGATCGCTCACGACGTCCTGCGTCACCGCGTTATTCTGACTTACGAGGCCGAGGCTGAGGAAGTGACCAGCGACGACCTCGTGACCACGCTTCTGAGCGAAATTCCGGTACCATAGAGGCATCCCACGGGATGCCAGCCTGTAGGCTATAGACTATAGGCTATAGGGAGAGCTATGCAGGTCCTACGATGAGAACACAAAGAGACGACAACGAAGACGCGCCTGGGCGAGTGGCCTACGGCCTACAGCCTATAGCCTACGGACTTCTCCATGGCGATTGACACCAAAGAGTTGATGAAGCAGGTTGGCAAGATTCGTGTTATCACGAACCGACTGGTCGACGACCATCTCTCCGGAGCTTACCACTCCGTATTCCGCGGCCAGGGCATCGAGTTTGACGAAGTGCGCGAATATGTCGCCGGTGATGATGTTCGCACGATCGACTGGAACGTGACCGCACGCATGGGACATCCCTTTATCAAGCGCTTCTCCGAAGAGCGTGAGATGACGGTGATGTTCCTGGTGGATATTTCCGGGTCACAGGGCTTCGGGTCCGGCTCGCGCACGAAGTCCGAGTTGGCTGCCGAGATCACCTGTCTCCTGGCCCTGTCGGCCATAAAGAATCAGGATAACGTCGGACTCATACTCTTCAGCGACCGTATAGAGAAGTCGATCCCGCCGCGTAAGGGTCGAACCGCCGTCATGCGCCTGGTCCGCGAAGTACTCGCCGCCGAGGAGACGCAGCGCGGTACAGACATCACCGCGGCTTTACGGTTCCTGAGCAATGTCCAGAAACGACGCGCGGTCGTGTTCATCATCTCGGACTTCATGGACAGCGGATACGACAGGGAGCTGCGCGTCATTTCGCGCAAACATGATGTCATCTGCTGCCCCATTACAGACCCGCGCGAACTGGAACTGGTCAACGCGGGACTGATTGAGGTGCAAGATCCCGAAACCGGTGACCTGTGTCTTCTCGACACCTCGTCCCGGCAGGTGCGCAAGAGTTTCAGAGAACAGGGCGAAGCGCGGTTTCACGACCTCACCCAACAGTTCAGACGACTGAAGATCGATACAATTTGGGCCTCAACCGACCGTCCATTCATTGATGACGTGCGAAAACTGTTCAAACAGCGTCAGAGCCGCGTGGGACGGGCATAGGTGAGACAAGTAGGAATAGCCATGAGAAAGCGATCAGGATTTCTGCTCCCCCGCGACCTGGAGTCGCGGGAAGCGAAGATCTCCGTTTCCCACGGCACGAGGTCGTGGGGGAACAGAACCGCGCAGAGATTCTGCCTTCTGCTTCTCCTCTGCTCCGCAGCACTGATCGGTTGCCGCCAGGAAGACGAGAAGCCCGAACCAGCCGTACAGGCCGGTCCGCTGGTTGAAGAGATGGTTCACGGAGAGGTGGAGGTCGTCTTCAGCATCGACCCTGCTGCCATTCAGTATGAGCGAGATACACTGCTCACCATTACCATAACGGCGCCGGCCACTGTGCGCGTGGGGCTGCCGGAGCTGACCGACCGACTTGAGGGGTTCATCCTTAACGGAACGTTCGAGGATCCAGCCATCAGCGAAGGCGATCGCGTCACCCGTCGGCTTAACGCCCGCCTGACCCCCTTGCCGGGTCGAGAGCATCGCATCGCACCCATGCCCATTCTCGTCAGTGACGGCGGCGCGGCGGCCCCAGGGGCAACCTGGTTCCCAACGCGCCCCATCGTACTCGATGTCACCCCCCCCATGGATGAAGACCCCGGCATGGAGATTCGTGACGAGATGGACCCCGTATGGGTACGTCCCCCGTTTCGAGAAGTGGCCGGTTACGCCGTGCTGCTGTTGGTTGCCCTGGCTGTGGTCTTCCTTCTAGGGAAGCTGGCGGGCCGCCTCCATCGACAGGTCAAGCTGATGCGGATGTCACCGCATGAACGTGCCCTCAAGGAACTGGCCATTCTTCTCGCCAAGGACCTGATCGCCAAACACAAGGTTAAGGAGTTCTACCTGCAGCTCACCATGATCGTCCGCCGCTATATCGAACGCGCACACAAGGTACGCGCGCCTGAACAGACCACCGAGGAGTTCCTTGCCGCCGTCAGCAGCGACCCGTCTTCGCCTGGCGGCTCCGACGCCGCAGGCCCGCAGTTCAGCCCGGAGGTGGTGACCCGTCTCAGAGAGTTCCTGCAAGCGGCCGACCTGGTCAAGTTCGCGGCCTATGATCCCACTCAAGACGACATCGACCGCGCCACAAAAACGGCCCGCTCCTATATTGAGCAGGACGCCGCCGAGGTGGAGGAGTAATGTTCCACTTTGCCAATCCATACTACTTCTTCCTGCTGCCGACCCTCGGGCTGGCAGGATGGCTGGTGCTGCGTCGCCGCATACGAACCGGACTGGCTTTCTCTGCCGTTAGCGCTCTACCGGCGCACGGGACCACCTGGCGTGTGGTTGTGGCCCGTTTTCTGCCGGCCCTGTATCTGCTCGCACTCTTTCTTGTCATCATCGCGCTGGCCCGGCCGCAGACGGTCCTGTCACGCAGTCACCGTTCAGCCGACGTGATTGCCATGGAGATGGTGGTTGATATCTCGGGATCCATGAACGCGCTCGACCTCTCCATCCGAACCCCCACCGGCGTCAAGCACCGTACCCGTCTGGATGCCGTAAAGGAGACCTTCTCCGATTTTGTCGAGAAGCGTCCTGATGACCTGATCGGCCTCGTTACTTTTGGTGGCTACGCCGTTACGCGCGTACCGCTAACCGCCGATCTCGAAGCCCTGCAACATGTCCTGAGCGGTATTGAGATCCCGCGCGAGGTGTACATAGAGGGAAAAGTGGTCAACCAGGAGGAGTTGCTGACCGCCATCGGCGACGCACTGGCCATGGGATGCGCCCGCCTGCGGGATGCCGAGCCCGTTTCGCGCATCATTGTGCTGTTGAGCGATGGCGAATCAAACACCGGCGCCGTCACCCCTGAGGCCGGCACCAAGCTGGCCTCCGAGCTGGGCATCAAGGTGTACACCATCGGAATTGGAGCGCCCGGTGTCTCTACCGCCCCGTTCATGGCCAAGGATATATTTGGCCGCAAGACGATCCGGCGGGCCAATGTATCGCTCGATGAGGAACTGTTGCGCCGCATTGCCGACGAGACGGGCGGTAAGTACTTCAATGTTCGCGATCCGCGTGGGCTTGAGGACGCGCTTGAAGACATTGACGAGCTTGAGACGACAAAGGTCGAGCGTGACATATACACGCAGTACAACGAGCTGTTCCCTCGCTTCCTCTATCCGGCTCTGGTACTGCTTGCTGCCGCAACCAGCCTGAACATGTTAGCTGCAAAGAGGTTGATCTAGTGCCCCCCGACCTTGCGTCGCTGGGGACAAAGAATGGAGAATTGGACTGAAGCCGTGAGTTTGTCGTTTGCACATCCCTGGATGCTGATGCTGTTGTGGCTCGTGCCGCTGCTGGGATTCTGGTGGTATGCTGCCGCGCGGCGGCGTGAGCGCAACCTGGCCATCTTTGTATCTCCGGCGATGCAAGATCGCCTGCAACCGCGCCATTCGGGTTCTCGAACGGTATGGCAGAGCATCCTGCTCTCGCTGGGATTGCTGCTCATGTTTCTTGCCGCCTCGCGCCCGCGCTGGGGTATGCGCGAACAGATGGTCTTCAAGCGTGGTCGCGACCTGGTCATTGCCCTGGATGTCTCCCGCTCCATGCTGGCCACAGACGTCTATCCCAACCGACTCGAGCGGGCCAAGGTCGACTTGATTGACCTGATCAGGGAGCTGGACGGCGACCGGGCCGCACTGATCGCTTTCCGTCACACGGCCGTCCTGATGTGCCCGCTGACCACCGATTACGCCTATCTCAGGCAGACACTGGACGGAATCAACGTCGACTCAGCCCCGCGCGGAGAGACCGACATCGGGGATGCCATCGCCAAAGCGCTCTCGGCTTTCGAAACACAGGAAAGCAGCCACAAGGCCATCATTCTCATCTCCGATGGTGAAGACCTGTCGGGGCGCGCCATCGAGCTCGCCGAACAGGCCTCTGAAGGCGGCATCCCGATCTTTACGGTGGGCTTGGGCGATCAGCGTGGTTCGCGCATTCCTGATGCCGACCAGAACGGCGCCTTCGCTCAGCACAAGGGCACGGACATTGTCACCAAGCTGGACAACGAGACCCTTGACCGCATTGCCCAGATCTCAGGCGGCGCCTATGTGCCGGTGGGAACGGCCAGCACGGCGACCACGACCCTGGGCGAGTTGTACCGCAAACGCCTGAGCCAGATACTCGCGCAAGACCTTGAGGAAACACTGCAGCGCCGACACATCGAGCGCTACCAGATATTCCTGCTCCCGGCTTTCGTTCTCTTCCTGGCAGGCGCGTGTTTGAGTAGGGGCCGACTGAGTGCCGGAAGTCGGAGGTCGGAGGTCGGAGGTCAGAAAGCGAAAATCAAGAATGTGTCACCGCCGAAAGTCCCACTTAAGGATATATCGGGGGCGGCAACGGTTTTTGCAATAGCCGTTGTTCTCTGGACCGCTGCCACGGCAGCGGCACAGACCACAAATGCAATCCCTCTCGGCCCCGCATTACCCGCCTCTTCCACTAACCACGTCTCTGAACCCGAGCTTCCGACTTCCGATGTCCGACCTCCGATCTCCGACATCCCGCCGGGTCGGTCTGGCGCACGCATGGCGCAACGGCTATACCGCAAGGGCAAGTACGCTGAAGCTGCCGCGACCTACGAAGAGGCGGCCAAAGGATCGACCCGCGAGTCGCAGCGCGACTTCATGTATAACGCGGCCGTGGCCTGGTATAAGGCCGGCGAGTACATGAAAGCCACTGCCATCCTGCAGCGACTTGTGCAGTCGCGTCACGATATCGACGCCCCGGCCGCCAGCGGACTCGGATCTTCTCTCTACCGGCAGGCTGAGATCATGGATGGTGCTGTCGATGCAGCGACACTTAAGAGTAGGGAAGCTACGTTGAAGCAGTCGGCCGCCGCCTACCAGGAGGCCCTGCGCGCCGAACCAGGTGATGACGACGATCGCGCCAACCTGTCTCTTGTACTGGGGTCGATTCCGGAGGCAGAAGAGAAGGCATTGGTGGCTCGGCTCATGCAGGAGCATGGTCAGACAGAGCCCTTTGCGTTGTTGGAGACCATGCTGGGCGAGCAACGCACACTCCTCGACACCTGCCCGCAGGTCTTTACGAACGACACACCCGCCCAGATTGCACTGTTCGAATCACTCGCCGCACGCCAGAAGGCCAACGCCCACCTCTGGATCCCCCTTAAGGGCAAGTTGCTCGGCATGCTGCAACAGCAGGCAGACCAGGAACAGCTCGCCATGATGAACGGCGCCATGGACAGCATCCAGGACAGCATGATGGACGCGAGCGACACGCTGCGCGATCTCGACCAGGCCGGCTACGGTCCGGCCAGCGATGCGGAGTCCAATCTCTATGCCATCTGGAAGCAGATGGCAGACCACACACGGATCCTGCAGGAAGACCTGCGTCGTCAGACTAATGCTATAATGAAGACCGAACAGGCCATCACGGCCTCGGAGTCCATCCCCCAGAAGACAGTGTCCGACCAGGCCGAAGCCCTGTCACTCACGCCGCTCTTCCTGGAGCGTCTGCCCGAGGCGCAGCCAGAGCCCGAAGGCCAAACGCAACACCCCGGACCGATAGAACAGCCCGACCCCACTGGCGCCACAACGCCAGACGCCGGGTTGACGGCCGAGGTGCGTAGTAATATCGTCGTGCTGGCAGAAGAGGCCATTGCCGCTCAGCAACTTGCCCTGGGGCATCTGCAAGCAAACCGCCAGCCCGAGGCCCTCGAAGAGGAGCAGCTGAGCTATGACCTACTGAAGCAGATCGAAGAGCTACTACCCGAGCCCCCGAGTCAGGAGCAACCGCAAGATCAGCAGCAGGAACAGGATCAGCAGCAAGAGCAGCCGCAGCCGCAACAGCCCGAAGAGCAGGAGCAAGAGCAGGAGCAGGAGCAGGAGCAGCCGCAGCCGCAGGACATTTCCAAGGAGGAGCTTGAGCAACTGATGGAGCGGGCCCTGGAGCGCGAAAAGGAGTTCGAAGAGCGGCAGCGTGAACGCAACCGCTCCATGCCGC
The DNA here is from genome assembly GCA_030745755.1 of Kiritimatiellia bacterium. Classification (GTDB taxonomy): domain Bacteria; phylum Verrucomicrobiota; class Kiritimatiellia; order UBA8416; family JABMPJ01; genus JABMPJ01. The sequence goes on from JASLOA010000061.1 coordinate 14,571, forward strand.
TCTCACCACGGGAACGGGACTGGTAGCCGGAGGCCGGATGTCAGATGTCGGAAGTCGGAAATTAGCAAGACTGGCAGCGACAGGCTTGGTCTCTCTCTGTGCAGGACTTTCCTGGGCCGCGGACGTTCAGTTGGCCGTTGATGTTGATCAGAAGCAGATCTATCTCGGTGACACTGTCGCTCTCACGGTGAAAGTCTCGGGCATCGGAGATGCACCCGAGCCGGACCTGTCCTCCATTAAGGGATGCACCGTTTCCTTTCAAGGTAGCCAGGACCAAAACTACCAGCATGTCACCATTGTTAACGGGAAGATGGAGCGGACCGGTTTCCGGGGGCGCACCTTCACCTACGCCGTTACGCCAACCCGGACGGGCCGGGTCTCACTCGGCCCTGTGAGACTGTCGCACAAGAAGAGGGTTTACCAGGCTACCGGCCCCACTATCACAGTCGTCGGGGCCGAGAAGCAGGATCTTGTGGTCGTCCGACTTGAGTCCTCGCGTGATACCGTCATCGTCAACGAGCCTTTCGACGTCACCGTCGCCGTTTCTATCCAACGGCTGACCGGCAGCTATGCCGGTATAGACCCTTTCGACGTGGGCAACCCACCCGACCTGGCTATGCCGCACCTTCAGTTCAAGGAGATTCCGGGCCTGGCAGGCGAAGACCCGCAGAAGTATCTGCAGAGCCTGGTCACCTCCAAACGCAATACGCCGGGGTTTGGAATCAACGGGATCAACCTGGCCCGCGATCCGTTCAACAGCTTCTTCAGCTTTGACTCCCCCATAGGCAGCTCGCGCGCCATTTTTCGCTTTGACCGTTCCCAGGAGACCATCGACGACAAGGCATACCTGACCTACCGACTCCAGACACGCTACCTCCCAACCCGGGAGGGTTCGCACGTGTTCGGCCCCATCGTCTTCAAGGGCAGCGTATTCACCTCCGTCAATGCGGCCGGCCAGGCCGCGCCGCGCCGGATCTTTGCGACCGCCCCGGTCTCGACCGTGCGCGTGGTTCCACCCCCGTCCGAAGGTCGGCCGACGAGCTACATCGGGGCGATCGGCTCCAACCTCGTGGCGGATGCCACGCTGGACACACAGACCTGCAACGTGGGCGACCCACTCCAACTCACCTTGACCGTGCGTGGCACGATGAGTGTCGATAATCTGAGACCCCCTGAACTGACCAAACAGAAGACCTTGGGCGAAGCATTTCGTGTCTACGATGATACCGCGGCAAGCGAAACACTTCCCGACGGCAAGACGTTCGCCTACACCGTACGCCCCATTCGTGCCGGAACACTGGAGTTCCCCCCTATCGAACTGGCCTACTACGACAGCCAAACGCGAGAGTACCGGGTCATCAGAACCGCCCCCATCCCCTTGGTCGCTCACCAGGCCACTGAAGTACAAGCTGATTTCGTCCTGGCAGCCACGAACGAGATCCCCGGCACTGCCACGGATGAGCTGACAGGCGCATTGATCCCCGCCCCCATCACGGCCTCGCCGACCGGATTCAGAGCCGGTCGCCCTTGGTTAACCCTCTGGCAACGAGCAGCCCTGGCCCTCGGACCCGCTCTTTTCCTCCTCGTCGGGGCGATTGTCTTTGCGCGCTTGCGACTGATAACCACCGCCGAGAGTCGGCGACGCAAGGCCGCTATTGCAGAAGCCCTGCGCCTCGTGGATCGGGCGGCTCGCAAAGCAGCGCGGTCGCCGGCAGAGAGCAGGACACTTCTTATGGCAGGCCTGAAGAAGTACCTTGCGAATCGCCTTGGGGGTACGGAGGGCGGCATCACGCCACGCGACGCGGCACGCTTGCTGAGAGAGCATGGTGTTGATGCCGATCTATCGCACACGCTGGTTGACGTCATTGATCGCAACTTTCATGCGCAGTACGACCAATCCGTCGCATCAGACCAGGACGTACAGACTGATGCCGGCAACGTGCGGTCCGCCCTGAAACGTCTTGAGAAGATCGCGCTCATGGTCGGCCTGCTGCTTGGCCTCACCTGCACCGTAAGGGCCGACGAGATGCGGAACCGCTTTCTGTGGGAACAGGCCAATATGCAGATGGCTACGGCAGTGCAGCCACTGGATTTCCTTGAAGCCGCGGACACCTACCGCGAGCTCTACGCTGCGGGAATACATAACGGTGCGCTTCTCTACAATATGGGCACGGCATTTCTGATGGCCGAACGGTACGAGGCCGCTCGGCGTGCCTTCAGCGCGGCCGAGGTCTTCACCGGCACCACGCCGGCCATTGAGCGTAACATGATATTGGCCCTCATGGCTGGCGAGCTCAATGTCGACGCCGCACTGCCCTGGTACCGGCTTCCCATGTTCTGGCATTTCAAGGCACCCCTGCGGCAGCGCATTGCGCTGGCCGTACTGGCCGTTAGCACAGCCTGGCTGCTCGCCATCCTGCGACTGCTCGGATGGCGACGCGGATGGCGAGGGGCACTGGGACTGGTGATCGCACTCGTAGTGATCCTGGGGTCAAGCGTTCTGATATCCCTGCACGAGCTGCAGGATGTGCGTTCAGATCTGGTCATGCTAAGCTTCCAGGAGTCCGACACTGTGGAGGTGGCGCCATGAGATCCGCATCCGCACTCATGCTCAGCCTGCTTCTGATCGGGAACAGTGCTCTTGCACAGAACGCCCAGCCAACAGTTAGCATCGAACTTGGAGTCGATCGCCAGAACATCTACCAGTACGAGACGTTTACACTCACCGTCAAGCTGGTGTCATCCGGGGTGCGCCTCGGCAAGAACCTGTCCCTCGAAGGCATGCCTGATGCCGATGCTCTGGTCATGGACCCCATTGAAGCGCTGCCTATTCAGCGTAGCCTGCAGGGCCGGACGGTACTGGAGACACGGCAGTACCGGGCACGCTGTCGTGCACTCAAGCCCGGGGTCCTCCGACTGACTCCTGCCGCTAGAGCCACACAGATCGTACAGCGGCGTTCGTTCTTCGGCCGGCAATGGGTCGAGCAACCCATCCACCTGCCTGTGAGCCCCATCACTATTCCGGTTTCCGCAGTGCCCGCACCTCCTGAAGGCACATTCCCCTCCGGGACGGTCGGCAGGTTCACCTACACCGTCACACCCGAACCACTTGACGTAGCTGTGGGCGACCTGATTAAGCTGCGCACACGCCTATCGGGCGAAGGCTACCTCGACAACGTGATCTGCCCCGCTGCCTCGCCGGATCGAGCATTCAAGGTGTATCCACCCCGGCTGATCGAGGAGCGGAACAGTGCCGTCGAGTTCGAACAGATCCTGATTCCATTGAGCACGAATGCAGTGGCGATCCCCCCCCTCGCTTTCACGAGTTTTGACCCCCGTGCCGGCAACTACCAGACACAGACGCAGGGACCCTTTCGCGTCACCTTCCATGCTCAGCGTGAGGTCGACCAATCGCAACCCTACCGCTCTGCCAACCCAACCAATGGCACACGCGAACCGGTCCTGATGCTGGCCGATCAGATCGACCAGTGGAAACAGCAGAGCCCACCACGCGGCAAGGAGACAGTGATCGTGATCGAACCGGTCACCGCCAGGCTGGCGCCCGCAAGCGTTGCCCGGCCCCTGTTCAGCTGTAAGCCCGGCGAGATCGTGACCGTCAACGAAGAATCCAAGGGATGGATCAGCGTTCAGCGAAGCCGGGATATGGGCTGGATACCAGTCGATGCGGTGATGCGGCACTGATCACTCCCTTCTTTCGGACTTGGCCTAATGGCGTAGGGTCCCCTATTCTCTATCACTGCTATTACGGCAGACGTTGGTAAGGAGTCGAGACACTGTGGAGAAGCAATTTCACGTCCGGGTAGACTTGGAGCGATGCAAGGGGTGTGAACTGTGCATTGACGCCTGCCCACACGATCTCCTCGTCATGTCCAAGCGCATCAATTCCAAGGGATACCGCGTGCCGGACAACCATGCTGACGAGCAGTGTGTCGGGTGTCGCCAGTGCGTTGATATGTGCCCCGAAGCCGCCATTGAAATCGATAAGGAGGACAAGATCGATGGCTGATCGCGTCCTCATGAACGGCAACACCGCGCTGGGCGAGGCCGCCATTCGGGCCGGTTGCGACTGCTACTTCGGATACCCCATCACGCCCCAGAACGAGCTGACATCCTACATGGCTATTCACATGCCGCCGCACGACCGTGTTTTTGTGCAGGCCGAGAGCGAGTTGGCAGCCATCAACATGGTGTACGGCGCCAGTGCCGCCGGCAAACGCGCCATGACCAGTTCTTCCTCCCCGGGAATCAGCCTGAAGCAGGAGGGTATCTCAACCCTGGCGGGCGCAGAGCTTCCATCCGTGATTGTGAATGTGCAACGCGGCGGCCCCGGCCTCGGCAACATTGCTCCTGCCCAGGCGGACTACTTCCAGGCCGTTAAGGGCGGTGGCCATGGCGACTATCGCCAGATTGTCCTGGCGCCGGACTCGGTCCAGGAAATGCACGATCTGACGTTCACTGCTTTCGATCTGGCCGATACCTATCGTGGTCCAGTTATGATTCTGACTGATGGGCGGCTGGGACAGATGATGGAGCCCTTTGACCTGCGCCCCCGCCTCAAGCCGGAAATGGACAAGCCATGGGCTATCACCGGTGCTGCAGGCCGTGAGCCCAACATGGTGCGCTCACTCTACCTTGTCGTGGAGGAACTCGAGGCGCTCAACCAACGTCTTCAAGAGAAATACCGCGAGATTGAAAGCAAGGAAGTCCGCGTTGAAGAACGGCTGACCGAAGACTGCGAGATCCTGCTCGTCGCTTACGGCAGCAGCGCCCGCGCCTGCAAAGGAGCACTCATTGAGGCCCGCGCCAACGGCCACAAGGTGGGTCTCCTACGTCCGATCACACTGTGGCCTTTTCCAAAGGACCGTATCCGCGAGCTGGCATCCCAGGTCAGGGCCATCGTCGTAGTCGAGATGAGTTCCGGCCAACTGATCGAAGATGTACAGCTGGCGGCACGCAACCAAACCGAAGTGCTGCTTGAGAATGCTCTGGGGGGATTCGTGCCGGAGCAGCGGGATATTCTGAAACGGGTGGAGGCAATCTGATGGCTCTAACCCCACATAGTCGCCCCCCGGATGCCTTGACAGACGCTCCGACGCACTACTGCCCCGGCTGCGGCCACGGCATCGCTCACAGGCTGATTGCAGAGGCCATTGACAAGCTCGAGGTCCGTGAACGCGTGGTGGGTATCGCACCGGTCGGTTGTGCTGTATTGGCCTACTTCTACATGAATTTCGATGTCGTTGAGGCCGCCCATGGACGTACGCCTGCCGTGGCAACCGGCATCAAACGCGCCGATCCCGATAAGATCGTGTTCGCGTACCAGGGCGATGGGGACCTGGCGGCCATCGGCACAGCCGAAACGATCCATGCCGCCAACCGCGGCGAGCACATAGCCGTCTTCTTTGTCAACAACGCCGTGTATGGCATGACCGGCGGTCAAATGGCACCCACCACTATGGAAGGCCAGCGCACATCCACATCACCTGATGGACGAGATGTTGAAACGATGGGACCACCCATTCGCATATGCGAACTGCTCAATACCCTGGACCGTCCCTACTACATCGAGCGAGTCGCGATCGACGGAGCTGCAGGTGTTCGCAAGGCACGCAAGGCCATCCATACCGCGCTGCAGTGCCAGGTAGAAAGGAAGGGCTACTGCTTTGTGGAGATTCTATCGCCCTGCCCCACGTATCAGCGTCTTTCCCCCGTTGATTCACTCAGTTTCGTCGGCGAGAACATGAAGGGCGTGTTCCCTACCAGGGCATTTCGCAAGAACGGAGAAGTGATCGATGCTTGAGCGCGTACTGATCGCCGGATCCGGAGGCCAGGGCATCCTGTTGATCGGCCGTATTCTTGCACGCGCCGGCATGCTCTGCGTACCGCATGTCACCTACTTCCCTGCCTACGGAGCCGAAGTACGCGGCGGCACCTCCAACTGTCAGATTGTCCTGTCAGATGAAGAGATCCACAGTCCTGTTCCGAGCCAGTTCGAGGCCATGCTGATTCTGAACCAGGAAAGTGCCCAACGCTTCATTCCCCGTCGCACTGACAGCACAAAGGTCATACTCAACACGTCGCTCTGCCAGGCTCCGGATCTTGGCCCCGTCACGGGGATCAAGGCCACTGACATTGCCACCGATCTCGGCGAGATTCGTGCCACCAATTTTATCATGATGGGCGCCTATCTCGCGACCAACCCGTGCATTCCGGCTGAGTCCCTGGAAGCGTGCATCCGTAAGGAACTGGCCGGAAAACCGGACGCCATTATTGACCTGAACATTGAGGCCCTTGAGATAGGCTTGAATCACCAGCTATGAGATCTCTTCTCCATCTGTCTGTGTCCCTCTGCGTTTACCTGTGGTTCCCTTCTGGCTCCATTGCTGCCGCTGCGCCCTGCAACCTGTTCACACTGATTCGCGAGGCCAACGTGGATGAAGTGGCGCGCTGCCTGGATGAGGATGGCGCTACACTGGCCAACACGGCTGCTGCGGGTGGCGTCACACCATTGCATCTTGCTGCGGCTCTTGATCAGGGCGAGATCATCTCGCTGTTGCTTTCAAACGGTGCCTGGGTGGATGCGCCCAGCGCGGGCGGCTTTACCCCCCTGCACTGGGCCGCAGCCGAAGATGCCAGCAGTGCGATCCAGCGACTCATCGAGAGCGGGGCCGACATGGCCGCGGTGACCGATAATGGCATTACACCGCTCCACTGGGCGGCCAGTCGCAACGCCACCAATAGCGTGCGCATGTTGATACGTGCCGGACTGGCTGTGGCCGCTCAGACCGAGTCGGGGCAGACGCCCTTGCACTGGGCCGTGGCAAGCGAAGCCGAGGACAGTGCGGTGCTGCTTGCTTTCCAGGCAGTGAGCGAGGGTATAGACAAGGCCATCTCCAACCAGATCCCTTTCCGCATGACAGCACCGCGACCCAACACGAACCTCCCCTCAACCGTTGCTGCGCCCCAACCCGAACCACCTCCCAACATCGGCATCACGCACCGCCCCCCGATAGTGCTGCGTGATGATCCGCCGCCGCGCAGTGGCGACACCCGCATGATCGCACTGGGGCGTGACCAGTTGCTGACTTTCGTGTGGGTACCGGATGTTGAGCTCTGGATGGGGGCTTACGAGATCAGCAACGGCCAGTTCCGCCAGTTCCGGCCCTCGCATGACAGCGGGGCCAGGGAGACGTTCTCACTGAACGATGGCGAGCAGCCCGCCGTGCTGGTGAGCTGGTTCGACGCGCAGGCATTCTGTGAGTGGATCAACACCTACTTTCGCCACAGCATGCCTTCAGGGATGCGGTGTCGACTTCCCAGTAACGAAGAATGGATCGCCGTGGCGCGCTGCGGGAGCCAACGCCGCTACCCATGGGGCAATGACTGGCCCCCCTTGCGTGGCAATCACTCCGATAGTTCCGCACGCAGTGCTCTGCCCGAGTGGAAGGGCATTGAAGACTACGATGATGGCTTCCCCGTCTCCTGCGATGTGACCGCTGGCGGCGTTAATGAATGGGGCATTCACGGTCTGTCCGGCAATGCCTGGGAGTGGTGCAGCGACTGGTACGACGCAGAGACGCGCCAGCTCAAGATCAGAAAAGGCGGCAGCTGGGACTACGAAGACCCCGTCAGTCTCGAGATCGAGACCAAAGGCTTCGACACCCCCGACGCACGCTACGACACGATCGGCTTCCGAGTCGTCCTCGCCCCTGTGGAGTAGGGAGGACTGAACCACGGAGGCACAGGGGGCACGGAGGAGAGATCCTGCTCCAAGGACTCCTCCCCCTCCCCGAAGACAACGTCGCGAGAATCGGAGTGCGGAGGTATTCCTCCACGCCCGATTCTCGCGACATTCTCTCCTCTCCTTTTCTCCTCCGTGCCTCTGTGCCTCCGTGGTTCAATCCCTATCCGCGGAGCAAAACATCACCGTCGATCTTGAAATCTGCAGGGAGCTTGGCCTTCAGATCTTCGGCGTTGAGCGCGTAGCAGGGGTCGATTTCTATGTTCACCGTCGGTGTGCCATCCGCATCACGGGGCACAGCCACACCGCATGCGTCGAACCAGCGGGCCCACTTGGCGATCATGTCGCGTGTGGTGGTGGCGGGTGAGTCGTTGCCCTCGGCATTCTTCACGGGCGAGAATTCTTCTTCGCGCGCGAACTCAACATTCAATGCACGTTCCGCATCAGGCAGCACATCGAAGATGAACTTCTCGAACTTGTAGGCGTTGGGGTTGTCCGGCGAGATGATGTTGCCCGACTCATCACAGCAAGGCACCTTCTTGTGTGCCACGTGCAGCGGCAATGCCTGGTCGGACTCACGCTGGAGGAATCCCAGTGTGAAGATGTGGATAGCGACGCTGCCGTAGAGGAGTTTCAGTTGTCCATCAGGAGTCCGCTCCTCCTTTTGGGCATCCGTCAGGTCGCTGTACTCGATAATCTCGGAACAGTCACCTCGACTAACCACGACACCCAGCCCTTCCGAGGCATCGCGTTTGGCGCATACCTTCACCGATATCTCTGCCTCATTGGCCAGATGCAGCCCAATGAAATCAGGGTCGGCAATCTCGATCAGGGGATTGTCCACTTGAAAGTAGAACAGCGTACTGAGACCGCGATCGGACATATCCTGGAGCACGCCGCGTTTGCGCAGTGCCGCCAGAATTCCGCCGTGGCCGTCCGGACTCACGAACACATGATCCGGGCGATCAAGGAGCAGGTTCCCATCCGGCATCAGCCCCGGCCACATGCCCTGGGTGAAGAAGATGACCCGGTCCGGAGCCAAGCCAAAGTAATCGTTCGACTCGAAGAACTCACGCGTAGGCGTATCGTTCGCCTCGCTCGTCATGATGTAGAACGGCACTTCAGTATCGAAAGCTTTCTCGAGCGCCAGAATCTTGCGCGAATGAATCTCGAA
>JASLOA010000062.1 GCA_030745755.1 Kiritimatiellia bacterium
TGGGCAATCACGACAAGCCATTGCGGCAGGCGTACAAACGTGGACTGCTCGACGAGCTGATCGAGTCAGGGCGCCTCACGCTTGTTGGTGATACCGATCCACGGATTCAGACTGCACTTCGGGTTAGCATCGAAGGACAAGCGATCGTCCTTGCACACTTCGCGCAGCGGTCATGGCACGGGGCATTCCGTGGTGGCTGGCATCTCTATGGGCACAGCCATGGCAATTTGAGCCGATTCCGCAAGAGCATGGACGTCGGTGTTGACACCAACGACTTCCGCCCGTTCAGTTTTGCCGACATCCAATCCTGCATGTCCCAGGTTCAGGACTCATTTGCGGAGGACTGAGCACTCAGCAAAGGTCTCATTTCAGACAGGTCGGCTCGCCAAGCGATGTGCGAAGCCGAGCGCGGGCCCATTTCCCAAGGTAGATCATCTCGCGTGCCTCCTCGATTCGGCAGAACCGTTTCTCATGGTGTACCATGACGGTAGTATCCAGGGCGCGCTGCAGGCGCGACCCGCGGATGATGTCGACAAAAAGCTTGCGAGTATGTGCCTTGCTCATGGGTACGCATCCTTGTACCACAAGGACCAGCCGGACAAGATTCCATACAGCTCGGCAGAGCACGTCGCTGACGGCGCAGTGACAGTCGCTGGACTGTTTGCAGAAGCGACGATGGAAATGGCATTCTCCCTGGTAGGCATCAATTCCCCACACCAGGCGCCGCGACATGAACGCGTACGTATTGTCGATCCAGTGGCGGGTAGGCAGGCCGAGCGGCGTTTCTCTCCAGGCGGCGTGAAGTCCTTCGGGGTCGTACAACACCAAGCCGGATTGAAGCGCATGCGCCATGGGGCTGTGTTGTCGGAAATGGTCACGCACGCGTTTAAGATCGAAGACCACCAGTTCGATAGGGCTGTCATAATCGTAATCAACATGCTCATACCAACGCCGTTTACGCCTGCCGCGGTGAATCCAGACCACGTCCAGGTCACTGTCCGGCTTCCACGTGTCATCGGCTACGCTCCCGATGACAACGAATGCGACTGTATGTGGATAAGCGCGGAGTGTTTTAGATAGCAATGCTTCGGCTGTCGCCTGGTACTGCTGCGGGAGCAGGTCTGTTCTTATGGCCCGTTTCTTCATCTCAAGTTGTAGAGGCAGAGAACGGCAGCCCAGCCGGAAGGCAGAACCGCTGGGGGAGATGTGAGCTCCTTCCCGTACTTCACCGCCATCTCCAGAAAGTAGCGTGCATGGAAGAATGCCTCCACGAAGGGACGCGTGTGCATCAACCAGTCCCGGTTGTGATCCCGTTCGAACTCCTTTTCGCCGGCGCCGGCCCGGAGTATTTCTTCGAAGAAGGGGTCCAGCACAGGTTTGTCCGGCGCAAGCGAGCGGAGCAGTTCGGCGATCTCGCGTGTGGTACTCTGTAGCCAGTACACCTTGAACGAATGGTGGTAGAACCTGTAGACGGGATCCTCATACCCCCAGTGTGACGAGCAGTTTTCAAGCATCGCAGTCAACCCGGGCATGGCTGACTTGATGTTATGGAGAAGTTTCGCCTCCTGGGTTTTGCGCATGCGCCAGTACGCCTCCATGCGATCTGTGGAGTCATCCCCGTCGTTCTTCATGATGGGTAGTGTGTAGTACTTATACTACAACCACAAGAAAAAAAGGAGAGGCGACCTACTATTCTCTTCCGTATTTTGCCCTCGCCTCCTTGACCATGCCGGTAACGGCTTCGTCGGGGGCATATCGGAGCTGGCGAAGCAGGTCGGCGAAAAGGGTGGGGCGTTTCCGGATTACCTCCTGAAGGTCGGCGGAGACCTTTCCGGCCAGGGCGAGGAGTACATCCGGGTCTTCACCAAGCGCGTTGGCCAACGCCTTGATCTTTGCTTCTGACGGCGGGGGAGCAATGCCGCGCTCGATCTTGCTCAGGAACGATGGCTCGAGTCCGGCTGCCATGGCGACCTGGCGGAGTGAATATGAGGAATCCTCAGCGCGAAGCACGAGGCGCTGTTTACGGACATACTCACCAAACGGAAGGGGTGACATCAGCAGACCCTCGCAGATCCGAATCGCCTTCGCCGCGCTGTACCTTCGAAAAACACAGCGCCATTTCTACCCTGCAGCCGGCCGACATGCCAGTTCAAAAGTAGTCTTCACCGTCTCCGTCATACCCCTCAATGGACCTGCTGCCCCATACGCGAGGCAAGAAGGCGTGTCATAATTGGCCACGATCGTAGCGAAATATGACACGCTAGCGGGGTGAGCATAGCCTATCTACTGGGCTTGCTGGGTTCTAGGCGTGTCATCTGAGCTCACGATCGTAGTCAAGTATGACACGGTGTGTTTCGTTGTGATGTGTCAGCGAGCTGGGGGCCTGTTCTGCGCTGGTGAGCGCTTGAACAGAAGGTAGTTGGGTTTTCCAAGAGACTGTATCATAGCATCGGTCTGGGCACGAAAATTGGAGAGATGCTGCATAGGAATTCTCTTCTCCGCGATAGTGATGGGAGGCATACGTCGACCTCCCTTGGCGTGTTCAATGACATCTGCATGGATTCTCGGTCGATATTGTCTGAAGTAGTTGTTGATATCCTCATTCTTAAACTGTTTGAACGTTGATTGGAGGTAGTAGTAGGTGAAGTAGTGAATGCCGTTGAAGGAGCACTGCATGCGAAATGACCAGCCCAGCATGAGCGTCATCGCAAGAAGCAGCGACCAGCGTATAAAGGAATGGGCGCGATCCAGAAGCCAATCCACGGTGCACACGGCAGGCAATGCCCCGATTATGGTCCAGATCATCAGATGACGGGGGCCGTAGCACCATTCTCCCCATGTGCCGTAGCAGCAGATGCCTAGCCCCCCTGCTACTGTTGTTAGTACGATGTAGATGCTTGATATGTCCCGCTTGCGCAGGAAGAGGAAGAGTCCCGAGAGTCCGATGAGGCACAAGGGCGCGTGATGCCAGAGGCTTCGATTGTCACTTGACCAGAGGTAGCCTTTGAGTCCTATGGGCAAGCGCTTTAGAGTGAAGTATGTTCCCTCTATCCCGGAGGGTTTCCATTGCGAGTATCCCGCCTCCAATGCTGAGCCGAATCGAATATGATGGAACAGCAGGATCAAGCCGATGCCGGCGATAGCCGGCACGGCCATGTTGAGCAGCAAGCAAGGCAGGTTCTGCGTGACATTGATCCGCGCTCGTGCCGCAAGCGACTGTCCTTTCTTGCCTGCCGCAAGTGAGCAGAGCGCAAAGACCATTGCGGCGATGGCGAGAAAGGGCTTCATTGCGACGACAACACAGAAGAAGACTGTGGCCAGCAACATGTGCAGCCCTCTCTTGCGATACACGGTTGTCTCCATGCTCACCGCCCTCAGGTACCGCGTGGCATGGTAGATGCCCGCGATGAAAGGCAACAGCTGCAAGATTTCGTGAGCCGACGCACGGAGGTAGCTCCAGGTAAAGGAGCAAAAGAAGGACGCCACAACAAAGGCGGCCGCTACCCAAGCCCGTCGCGTGAACATGGCCGCAATTCCAAAAAGGTAGGCTGCAGCTCCCAGGGCGAGGAGGATGTGATAGATGTTAAGAACCGGCATGAGGGTCGAGGGGGTGTTCGCAACACTGAATCCGGGCGAGAGTTGCTTAATGACAAGCAGAGGGGGGATCTGGAGCAGGGTGTATCCGATCCCATATTTGCTGTAGATTCGCTCCTTCTCATCGTTCTCGAAGAAGTACTGACCACGGTTCTCCAGAAAGCCTCCCAGCATCGCCCGATCAGTATATGGAATACCCAGCTCTCCCTTTGTGACCACGTGGATCGCTTGCATTCGAGAAGCGTTCCGATCGCCCGGGTAGAGTATGGATGGCATCGTGACCGTAAGTACCGTACCGACAAGCAAAAGGAGGGCCATGAGAGGCACCCAGCGGGTGTTCATCCATTTTGGGAGGCGTGAGGCAGCCTGTTGCTCGGGGGCGGCAGGCGCTGGAGGCTTGGCCGGCTGCGGGGCATTGCGTCTGCGGGTGTGTTTTCTTGACTTACTCACTGTTCTCACCTCCCTGAATATTCGTCGGGAGGGTGTCACGCGAAAAAGGCTACGGTCAAATACAAAAAGAGCCAGGGCATCAGACCCGCGACCCGTAGAGGAGCGGATGAGGATCTGGAACAGCCTGCACAGTGGTTTTGGCTTGTCGCTGCTCGGGCGAGTAAGTAGTCTCCACCCGACGCACTAAACGAGACAGACGAGGTATAAACCAAATGCCCGACAGCGGCCTGACCATAGTTGTTCCCGTATATAACGAAGCGCAGGCCATAGAGCGATCGATTGCAGACCTGATCGCCATCAAGCAGAACGCAGAGTTTGATGTCGAAGTCGTGCTCGTAGATGACGGCTCCGAGGATGGCACGCAGGAGGTGCTTCTACGGCACGCTGATGTCGGATTTCGAATGATCAGGCACACTGAGAATCGAGGTTACGGGGCCTCGCTGAAGTCGGGGCTCGATGTCGCGCAGCATCGGTATGTCGCAATCACAGATGCGGACGGGACGTACCCGAACCACCGTATTGTCGAGTTCTATGAGAAGGCAGTACAGGAAGACCTGGATATGGTCGTGGGTGCCAGGACGGGAGGGGCTGTTCACATTCCCTTCATCCGTCGCCCGGCCAAATGGGCACTGAACCAACTGGCCAACTACCTGACGCGTAAGCGCATCCCTGATCTGAACTCGGGGCTCAGAGTAATGCGGAAAGATGCGGTAAGAGAGTTTCTGGGCATTCTGCCGGATGGGTTTTCTTTCACCACGACAATCACGCTTGCGCTTTTGACAAGCAATCGATCAGTCAGTTTCGTTCCCATCGATTATCATCATCGGGAGGGTAAGTCAAAGATCAGACCGATCTACGACACCTTGAACTTCATCCAGCTGATCCTCCGCACAGTTCTCTACTTTGACCCGCTGAGAGTGTTTCTGCCCGCTTCGTTCGCCCTGATCACAGTATCATTGATGTGGGGCCTGTTTTCATGGGTCGTGTTGGGGCTGTTTGCAGACGCCAGCTCATTGCTCCTCTTTCTCAGTGGCATTCAACTGGGAGCAATCGGCTTGCTGGCAGACCTGATCAACCGACGAACGGCGCCTGCCACAGCCACAGGGCGGCCCCAAGCGTAGCTTTCTCATGACCGCTGAACATCCACGGATCCACGATGACTATTGGGGGTGCTGATGCGAGAGCGATACGTTGAACTGGCCTTGTCCTATGTACCCCATCTTGTCCAGTTGGTTGACAAGAACCCTTACAGTCCCACATACGGGTGCTTTGACCGGGAGTATTGGCACTACCGCACATTGGATTTTCCCTGCGGAATGAGCCAGGAGATGTGCCTTGTGTTCGCACTGCTCTATACGCGTAAGTACCCTCAGAACAAGTATTTCCAATGGTCACGCATGCGTGAACTTGCTGTGGCTGGAATTCGATTCGCCATGAAGTCCTCCCATGCGGATGGCTCATGTGATGACTACTTCCCGTTCGAGCAGGCGATGGGTGCCCTTGTCTTCTCTACCTATGCCTGCACAGAGGCATACCAGCTCCTTGGATTGCATGACGATGAAATCACGGCGTTCTTCCACAAGAGGGGGACTCATCTCGCGAAGCACAATGAAACCGGTCAGCTCGCCAATCATCAAGCTTTCGCAGCGCTTGCCGCATATAACATCTTTCTGGTCACAGGCGACAAAGTCTTCCGTGACGTGGCGGAAGAGCGAGCGAAGCTGACACTTTCATGGCAGAACAAGAACGAGGGTTGGTTTCAGGAATACGAAGGGGCTGACCCCGGCTATCATACTTGCACGATCGACTTCCTTGCCAAGCTATGGCAGAAGAGCGGCTGGGAATTTTTGCAGGCTCCACTGGTCAAGGCCGTTGACTTTGCATGGCACTTCATGCATCCAGACGGTTCTTACGGAGGTGAATACGGCAGCAGAAACACCTACCACTTCTACCCCCACGGGTTCGAGCTCATGGCCCCACACACGGAGAAGGCTGCACAGATCAACGACGCCTTCTTGCGGGGGCTCTCGTCAGACAAGCGCTACCACAACGATGATGACCGCATGTGTTCCCACACCGTCTACGACTGGCTTCAAGCGTACGATGATTACTACGTAGATCGGCCGGCTGATATCAATACGCGTCCCAAGTTCACTAAGTGGATGCCCGGATGTGAGACAGTAGCTGTAAACGCCGACAACTACTACGCCGTAGCCAACCTGAGGAAAGGCGGCGTGATCAAAGTATTCACCGAGCAGGGCTGCATTGGTAGTGACACCGGCCTTATCGCAGAGCTCGACAGTGGCGAGACCATTGTTTCCCACCTGATGGACGAAGCCAACAGTGTGAGTGTAGACATTGACACATCTACGTTCTCGGTCGAGGGGAGCTTGGCATACCGTCAAAGCAAGCTATCTTCACCGATGCGGATGATAATCTTTCGGGCTGTCAATATGACGGCTGGCCGTTTCTTCCCAAACCTGCTCCGACTGCTCGTGCAGAAACTCCTCATCACCGGGAAGCGCAGGTCCAAGTACGGATTCAAAAGGACCATATCATTTCAAGAAGACTGCATAACCATCACGGACGAACTGCCCGCTGCGGTTCCTATCCGTCGTATGTCCGCAGGAAGCGACGCCACGTCCATCTACGTAGCCAATAGCAACGTGTACCAGGAATCAGTCATCCGCATTCCGTGGCAGCATGCTGGGCCGGAACTCGTAGAGGAGGTCAGGCGGGAAGGCGGATCTTGGACGCGCGAAATCACGGGGGGGAAGTAAGGTGGCTGGATCTGATCAAAGTGACGGCGTAATGGACAGCGCATATGCAGAGGGACGAAAGCGGAAGCCTCACCTGATCTTCCGGTATAGAGTACGCGCTACGGTTGTTGCCCAGGCGGCTGGACGTTACCTGGAGAACGCCAGCCACATGCGCGTTCTTGATTTCGGATCAGCCGATGGACTGACGCTCCTTGAGCTCGACAGGCTGCTGCCGAACAGCCGCTTTCTTGGCATTGAATACTCCAACGAACTCCTTTCGTGTGTGCCAGAGCTTCCCGACAACATAGAAATTCGTCAGGGAGACATTACAGCACTCCCGGCAGACGTTGAAGATGCAGGATACGATCTGATCTCTGCCCTGGCCGTTCTGGAGCACCTGCCGGACCCTCTTGGCGCCATGGCCGCCGCCGTAAAGAAGTTGCGGCCCGGAGGGATCTTTGTTGCGACTTGCCCAAACCCATTCTGGGACGATCTATCCACTCGACTTGGCCTCCTGCGTGGGGAATGCCACGAATCACACATAGGACGTGCCGAGATGACGACATTGGCAGAGAAAAGCGGGCTGGAAGTCGTGACCTTTGAGCCCTTTATGTGGGCACCGGTGGGATTCCTGCCCTACATCGCTGTGCCGGTATCACCGCGATTCGCGCTATCCATCGATCGGTCAGTTCGTTCACTCAGAATACTGAACTGGGGCTTTGTGAACCAGTGTCTCATTGCCCGTCGACCGAAAGGCTGACGATCGTTTGCGTGGGCGAACAGCTCCGACCGTGTTGGGCCGTTGTGCGTTGGGCTTCGTTCGGGTACCGCTCAGCATATCAAACTGTCATCTGAGCGCTGGGTGGTCAATTCCGGGATGCGCTCATTCGGACCAAGATATTTATGGAAGGGGCGATCATAATATGAGGAGCTTAAGCCATCTGTCGGCACGAGGGTTCAAGCTGTTCAAGTTTCTCGCGGCGGGGTTACCTTCTTTTTCTGTCGCTGTGCCTTTGAACTGGTTGCTTGTGGCGAAAGCAGGCTGGTATGAGCCGCTGGCCTATGCGCTGGTGCTGTTCGTTCAAGTCACCGTCAATTTCTTCATGTGTCGCTGGTTTGTTTTTGTTGAGCGAAACAACAAACATGTCTTTTTGCAGTTTGGACAGTTTCTCAGTGGTATCCTGCTGTTTCGGGTGGCCGATTGGGCCCTCTACAGTGTTCTGGTACATGTCTGCGGATTCTACTTTCTGGCCGTGCAGGTCGCCAATATCTTCATCTTCGCCATTCTGAAGTTCAAGTTCTCCGAGAAGGTGATGGAGCACTGAGTCAGACGCCCCTGGCCGGGTGTCGCTGTGGCTGGAGTCGCTCTCGAGCCGCTCAGAAGTTCTGGCTTTGCACGAGGTATAGCGGGCGATCTTTGATCTCGTCGAAGACGCGCCGCAGGTACTGGCCGATAATTCCAATGCAGAACATCTGGAGGCCCGTGATGAAGAGGGTGGCGAAGGCGAGGGTGACCGTGCCCATATGGCGGGGATGGCCCGTATTGCCGTGATAGACCCAGGCGGCGATGCAGCCAATCACTGACAGGCCGCAGATCCAGCCGCCGAGGTAGAAGATGAGCCGGAGGGGTGTGCCGCTGAACGATGCGATGGCATTGAGGGCGAGAACGAAGGACTGCTTGAACGTGTACTTTTTCTCGCCAGCATAGCGCGGATCGCGGTCGTAAAGGACCGAGCCCTGTTTGAACCCTATCCATGAGGCCAGTCCGCGCATGTAGCGATGGTGTTCACGTAGGCTTGAGATTGCTACGGCGGCTTTCCTGTCGAGCAGGCGGAAATCGCCGCTATCCGAGACCATGTCCACCTCGGTAATCTTCTTGAAGATACGGTAGAAGGTGTAGGCGAAGAATTTTTTGAGCCTCGTTTCGCCTTTTCGTGATGTGCGAACGGCGTGAACGACTTCGTATCCCTCTTTCCACTTCGTGATCAGGTCAGGAATGGTCTCAGGTGGATCCTGTAGGTCGGCGTCAATCGTGACCACGGCATCCCCGGAGGCGTGTGCCATCCCGGCCGTGATGGCAGCTTGATGTCCGAAATTGCGGGAAAGCCTGATGTACTTTACGCGAGGGTCGGTCTGTGCCGTCTTAAAGACCCACTCGAAGCTGTCATCCCTGCTGCCGTCGTCGATGAACAGAAACTCCACTTCCTCCGGCAGCAGTTCAAAAGCCTTGCAGGTCCGTTCATACAGAACCGGCAGTGCTTCCTCTTCGTTGAGGTAGGGGATAACGACGGATACGGTCTTGGATTCAGTACTCATGGTGAAGGGAATGTAACCACGGAAGGCACGGAAGGCACGGAAAAAAGGAGGAGGTCGGATATCGGAGGTCGGAGGACAGAGGTCGGAAGCCGATGGGAGATTGTAGCGCCGAGACAAAGTGCCGAGAATGTAGTTCGCTTCGCGCATCTCTTGTACAGATGCCTGCTACTGGGTCGCGACGGGGAGAGCCTTAACTAAAGTCTCGGCACTTTGTCTCGGCGCTAAGGTCTCTTGATCCTTCCCGTCGGCTACTTCTTCTTCTCCACCAGCGCGATGATCGGGTCGGCCACCTGGTGCGCACAGACTTCCAGATCACTCACCTCGCGGCTGGTTGCGAGGGCGGCGGTGCCGAAGCGCTTGCGGAGGTCCGGGTCACGGTAGATCTGGAGCAGCTTGCTCTTGAACTCATCGGGATCATCCGGCTCAAACAAGAATCCATTCTGGCCGTCGGTAATCACTTCGGCTACGCCGCGTAGGTTGGCGGACATGATCGGCTTCGCACAGGCCAGCTCGTGGTTGAGTGTGTCGGTCATGTGGAAATGATCGGTCTCCTGACCGATCCGCATCATCAATCCCACATCCGCCGAGGCGATCGCCGCGTTGAGTGACTCCTCGTCCGGCATCCATCCCGGCAGCAAGACGTGCTCCTGTACGCTCAGCTCCTCGACGAGGGCTTTCAAGTTGACCATCTCCCCACCGTCGCCCATCAGCAGAAAACGGATCGTTGGGATCTCATCCTTCAGCTCCGCCACGCGCCTGACGACCCAGTCATTGCCCTTATTCGGGTGCATGACCCCGTGATGCGTTATCACGAAGTCATCATCTGCGAAGCCAAGATCTTCGCGTGCCGTTTCTCGTGCATCGCCCTCAAGCGGGAAGAAGATGGTGGGGTCAATGGGATTCCGCTCCACGAGAAGCGCATCAGCCGGTACTCCGCGTGCGACCAGGTAGTCGTGAATGAAGTAGACCTTGGTCAGGATGTAGGGAATACGCCGCCACGACTGAATGTCCAACCATTCGATGAAGTTGCCCAGGGGGCGCAACACCGGATGCTTCTCGGTATAGATTCGGCAGAAGAAATCCATGACCGTCATTACCACGTTCTTCCCGTAGAAGATCCGCAGAATCCAACCAGTCAACGGCATCGTGTCGTTGATGTGGGTGATCGCATCCATCCGCTTGAACCGGCACCA
>JASLOA010000063.1 GCA_030745755.1 Kiritimatiellia bacterium
GTATGCATCTCCTTGCCCATGAATGTAACATGCGCGCGAACGTTCTGGGCTGGCTCATCGCCTGTATTGGTCATCCGGACCATCAGGTTCGTGTCGCTGACACTGCAGGTGACCTGCATCTTGATCACGCCGGCATGCGCAGAGGGAAGAGCCGGACCACTTAGCAGTGCCAGCACCAAAAAGAAACCCATCGCTCTGTTCAGTTGCATCTCTATCTTGCCTCCCCCAGTTTCGCTCAGACCCCTTCTATCACCACTGTATGGTCACCGTCTCTTGACGGCGGCACGCGCCTATCACCGTAAAAGCAACAGTCGGACAGTGTTACCATAAACGCATGCCAGCGCAACGCCTTTTTTGGAACATCGGACGCGATCATAGACCAATCTTCTTGCGGACGATGTAGAGCGGGCAATGCTTGGAGTCTTCGTAAACGCGGCTGAGATACTCCCCGATGACCCCCAGAAAGATCGGCAGAAACGCCGCCACCGAGACGTTGCCACCACCGGGCTTGCCCGGTGGTGCACTGATCTCCGATCCTACCCCAGCGCTGCGATCTTCTGCTTTCCCGTCAGCGCTTCGTTCATACTACCCGTGCGGTAGCCTTTCAGGTCGACCGTGAGATAGAGGTAGCCGGCCTCCTGTGCCCGCTCCAGCAGGCGGGAGCGGATGGGCTCGGTGCAGAGCGTGGCCAGATCTTCTTCCACCACCTCGATCCGCGCGATATCCTCGTGATGCCGAACCCGGAACTGATGGATCCCGTTCTCACGCAGGGCGTCTTCCATCATTTCAATCGACTTCAGCCTCTCCTCGGTGATCGTTGTTCCGTAGGGGAACCGTGATGCCAGGCAGGCAAAAGCGGGCTTTTCGGCCGTCGACAGGTTGAGCCCGCGCGAGAGCTCGCGGATGTCGTCCTTCGTCATCCCGGCCTCCGCCAATGGACTCAGAACGTTCTTCTCCTTTGCCGCACGCCGTCCGGGGCGGTAGTCGCCCTGGTCGCTGACATTGGTGCCATCGGCCACCTTATCTATCCCGTGCTTCGCGGCGACCTCCGCCACTACGCAGAACAGCTCACTCTTACATTTGTAACAGCGATCGGGCGGGTTCTCGGCAAAGCCGGGCACATCCAACTCGTTCGATTCGACCGTCTCGTGCTTGATTCCGATCGTCTCAGCGAGCTCCGCGGCCTCCCTCTGCTCGTGCTGCGAGTAAAGCGGCGACAGTGCCGTCACCGCCAACGCGCGGTCGCCCAACACCTCGGCCGCGACCGCAGCCAGAAACGTACTGTCCACACCGCCCGAAAAGGCAACTGCCAAGCCACCCGTTTCTCGTATTTGCGTCTTAAGGGCCTCGAACTTGGCCGCTAGCTCTTCATTCATTCGTCAACTCCCAATCTGCACGCGCCTGCGGCGAGATGCTTCGGCAAGCTCAGCATGACAGCTCCCTGGAAAACTCCAGGAATTGCCTAACTGTCATCCCGAGCGAAGTCGAGGGATCTCCTCCACGGCAACACGTCGTTTACACAAGATGCATTGTGACTTCTCAATAAGTCCTTCTTGTCATTCCGAGCTCGTCGAGAGCCTGTGCTGAGCTTGCCGAAGTAAATCTCCAGTGTTTTCACTGGCTTCTTGAGATCCCTCGACTTCGCTCGGGATGACAAAAAGAGACTACCATCCCATAAGCCCTGATACCGGACCACAAACACTCGGCTTTGCTAACAATCTCGGCATTTGTTGCCCAACCTGCATTCGAGACTTTCCCTCCCCCAACGGATGGGGATGAACCACCCGCTTCGCTGGAGGGCACGGAGACACGGAGGAGAAAGAAACGGGAGAGGTCACGAGAATCGGGCACGGGGAATACCCGCCTTCGCCAAGGCTCCGGCGCGGCATGCCCCGCACCTCGATTCTCGTGACGTTGTCCTAGGGAGAAAAGATGCGGGATGGGAGGGCGAACGGACTGCCCTTCGGCCCAAACGTTCACCTCCACTCCCTCTCTTCCCCTCCCCGAGCAATGTTGCGAGAATCCTAGGCTCGGTAACCCGAGCCGACGGATTCTCGCAACCTCTCCTCCGTGCCTCCGTGCCCTCCGTGGTTTTCCCCTCCCCTTATGGGACGCTACTGACAAAAAGACTGTTTTTCAGGGACTTGTTGAGAAGTTACGACACATTGCGGATAAGCCCCACACCCAACTCAAGCCGGTGTGATCCGCAGGCGGGCGGCGTGCCCGTTCAGATCAACGGTTTCCCAGCCTTCACCGTCCGGTTCATCAACGTACGACGTCTCTACACAGAGCGTCTCGGCATCGATGTAGGCGCGGTGTTGCTCACGTGCGGTACGCACGTCGGCGTCAAGCTCGGCAGGATCGTACTCAATCCTGATCCGCTGCGACACGTCCAGCCCCATGCCCTTGCGCAGGTTCTGAACCTTGTTGACCTCCTCGCGGGCCAGCCCTTCGGCAACCAATTCCGGCGTCAGGGCGGTCTCCAGGGCCACCACCAGCTCGCCTTCGGACGCCACCACCACGCCCTCGCGCGGGATGCGCTCGATCACGACGTCACCCGGGCCAACGTCCACGGATTCACCATCAAGCGCCAATGCGACGGAGTCACCGTTCGCCAGACTTTCGAGGTCGGCTTCCGGCAGCAAGGCGATGGCCTGGGCCACCTGTTTCACCTGTTTCCCGAAACGTGGGCCCAGCGCCTTGAAGTCGGCCTTGGCCTTCAGCAGAACCAGTTCGCTTTCCTGGTCGGTCAAGTCCACTTGCTTCACATTCAACTCATCGCGCACCAGGTCTGCTAAGACGTCGATGCGGTCGAGTGTCGCGCGGTTGCGCGAGACCACGTGCAGCACCGACAGCGGCTGACGCACCTTCAGGTTGTGGTCGGTCCTGAGCACGCGTCCGAGACGCACGACCGTCATCACAAGGTCCATCTCCGCCTCAAGCTCCTGGTCACGTGCCGCATCATCCACGCTCGGGAAATCACACAGATGCACCGACTCGGGCATGTCATCCGTGCGCAGATTGCGGTAGATCGTTTCGCTGACAAACGGCACAAACGGCGCCGCCACCCGTGTCCACTGCAGCAGCACCTCGTAGAGCGTCCGGTAGGCCTCGGCCTTATCGGCATCATCCTGTGATTTCCAGAAGCGGCGGCGACTGCGACGGATGTACCAATTGGTCAGGTCTTCAATGAAATGAACGAACGGACGGATCGAGCGCTGCAGGTCGTAGACATCCATGGCCGAGGTCACGCGCTCCACCAAGCTCGCCATCGAGCTGCGAATCCAGCGATCCAACACGTTCGATCCGGGCGTACTTGTGTCGTCTTCAGGCGTCCACCCGTCAATCGTGGCATACGTCACGAAGAACGAATAGGCGTTCCAGAGTGGGATCATGATGTTGCGCATGAGGTGTTTAACGCCATCCTCCGAGAAGCGCAGGTCCTCGGCGCGCACCACGGGCGAGTAGATCATGTAGAGTCGCACGGCGTCCGCACCATAGGCGTGGATCAATGTGGATGGGTCGGGGTAATTCTTGAGACGCTTGCTCATCTTGCGCCCGTCCTCGGCCAACACCAGTCCGTTCACGATCACGTTGCGATAGCAGCTCTTCCCGAACAAGGCCGTTGAGAGCACGAGCAGCGTATAGAACCAGCCGCGTGTCTGGTCGAGCCCCTCGGCAATGAAGTCGGCCGGATAGAACTCTTCCAGCTCATCGCCCCGCTCGAACGGATAGTGCTGCTGCGCCAGAGGCATGGACCCTGACTCGAACCAGCAGTCCAGCACTTCCGGCGTGCGCCGGTAGGTCTTACCGTCCTTCTCGATGACGACTTCATCGACAATGTGCTTGTGCAGGTCATCGACCCGCACACCCGAGAGTTCTTCCAGCTCGTCGACAGAGCCGACGCAGATCATATCCTCCGGATCGTTCTGGTTGATCCAGACCGGCACGCAGGAGCCCCAATAACGATTGCGACTGATGTTCCAGTCCTTCGCCTCCTTGAGCCAGTTGCCGAACCTCCGCTCACCCACATAGTCCGGCACCCAGTGAATCGTCTCGTTGTTGGCGACCAGCTCGTCACGCATGTCTTCCACGCGCACATACCAGGCGTCGATCGCCCGGTAGACCAGCGGCGTATCCGTACGCTCGCAGAAGGGATAGCTGTGCATGATGGTCGACTGGTGGACCATCTTGCCCTCGTCCTTGAGTCGACGGATGATCGCCTTGTCGGCGTCCTTCACGAACTGGCCGGCGTACTCCGGAACCTGTTCCGTAAAACGGCAATCGGCGTCGAGGGGATCGACCAGTTCGATCCCGGCCTCTCGACTGACCCGGAAGTCGTCCTCACCGTAGGCGGGCGCAATGTGCACCAGGCCGGTGCCATCCTCGGTGGTCACAAAGGGATCGTTCAGAATGCGGAAGGCGTTGGGCTGGTCGGCGAAGTAGGGAAACAGGGGCTCGTAGCTCCATCCGCAGAGATCCTGGCCCGTGTAGGTCTTAAGCACGCGATACTGTTCCGCGTTCTTATAGATCGAGGCCAGCCGGGCCTGGGCCATCACGTAGACATCACCATCCGAGACATCCTCAACCGCCACGTACTCAATATCCGGACCGGCACACACGGCCAGGTTCCCGGGAAGTGTCCACGGCGTGGTGGTCCAGAGCAGCGCGTAGGCCGGTTTGCCGGCGGGCAGATCGGGATCGGCGGTGAGCAGTTTCACGCGGACCGTGATGGCGGGGTCCTGCACATCCTTGTAGTTGCTGCCGGCTTCGAAGTTGGAGAGCGGGGTCGTCAGTTTCCAGCTATAGGGCATGATCCGGTGCGACCGGTAGATACGCCCCTGGTCCCACAGTTGCCGAAAGACCCACCAGATCGTCTCCATAAAGGATGGATCCATGGTCTTGTAGTCGTTGTCGAAGTCGACCCAGCGCCCCATGCGCGTGACGATCTTGCGCCACTCGTCCACATAGGTCTGCACCATGGAGCGGCACTGTTCGTTGAAGACATCGATACCTGCTTCGTGAATCGCCGCCGTGCCAGCCAACCCAAGCGCCTCCTGAGCCAGGGCCTCGATCGGCAGTCCATGACAATCCCAACCAAAGCGGCGCGCCACGTAGTGGCCGCGCATGGTCTGGTAGCGGGGAATGATATCCTTGATGGTGCCGGCCAACAGGTGGCCGTAGTGTGGCAGCCCGGTGGCAAACGGAGGGCCGTCATAGAAGACATACTCCTTGCCGCCCCGGCGTGCCTCAAGCGACTTCTCGAAGACGCCGGCCTCCTCCCAGTAGGCCAGGATATCTTCCTCGCCCACGGCAAAATCAGCGCGGTTGGAGACCTCATTGAATCGGCTGCCCATGATGAACCACTCCCTCGTAAACACAAAAGCAAAAGGCTAATGGATCGTACTTGAGGGATCAATCATGGATTTGCTATGGTCCCGCCATGAAAACACTCATAACCACCTCAGTCGTTCTCCTTCTCTGTCTCTCCACCACACAAGCCCGCAACGGCACCAAGCAACGCTGGGGTGTTGGCGCACGCTACCATGTTGAGCACGATAGCGAGCGTGAGGTGCCCTTTGATGACGTGACCACCTATGGTATCGTCTACGAGTACCACGAGCGTGGCACCTTTTGGCAACTGGGGCTCCAGTACGGCACGGAGATTGGCGGGGTCGATGTGGACTACGTGCTCACGCCGGAGATCAACCTGATGCTCACCGACGGTGCCTGGCGGGGCGGCATCGGCGCGCTCTCCACCTACGTCAAGGTGGATGACGAGAGTGATTGGTCGGATGTCTACTACCAGTTCATCCTGGGCTTTGACATGCCGCTGGGGTCAACCATCCTCAGTATCCAGGCCAACTATGCGTTCGAGGACTTCGACAAGCTGGACGAGTTCGATTTCGATGAACTCGACTGGGTTGGTTACCTGATGTACGAGTTCTAGTGCTCTGTCCCAGAATCACGTCTGTCTAACTGGTGTGTCATCCCGAGCGGAGTCGAGGGATCTCTGCTCCGACATGGATATGAGATTTACTTCGGCAAGCTCAGCACAGGCTCTCGCTTCGCTCGGAATGACAGCTAGTTCTTGCACGGACTTGTCGATCACTACACCACGTATGCTTCACTTCCGGTGCAGAAGCCGCCAGAAGAAGAAGCGCAGCCTGGCCCACCACCCAGGTGACGGCGACCGTCGCCTGCGGCGCGGACGGTCCGCCTGCATGTAATCTCTATCACTCAGCCCCATGCGCTGCCTCTTTCTTGCTGTCCCTTGAAGTCGGTTGCAGGTATTATTCCACGCCATATGAGGATTTCAAACCGAAAGAACATCCTTCTACTGCTGGTCGCGGCGACAGGGCTCCTGCCGACCGTCCCGTCGGCGGCGGCACGGTCCCGCTTTGAGCCCCTGCTCAGCGGGGTTATCAAGATCTATGCGACCGCCCAGCGGGAGGACTACGCCATGCCGTGGCAGGCCGGTCGCGCCGGCAGCGGCACGGGCACAGGATTCGTCATTGCCAAGCGCCGCATCCTGACGAACGCGCACGTCGTCTCTAACGCGCGCTTCCTGGAGGTGTCGCGGGACGGACACCCGGGGCGCTACCTGGCCCGGGTCGTATTTATCGCCCATGACGCTGATCTGGCGGCGCTCACCGTGGACGATCCCTCTTTCTTTGACGGCATCACCCCGCTCGATCTGGCCAAGGCCATTCCTTCACTCAACGACGAGGTCACCGTGCTGGGGTACCCCACCGGTGGCGACCGCATTTCGGTGACGCACGGCGTGGTCTCCCGGATCGACTACAGCGGCTACTCACATAGCGGCGTTGACCAGCACCTGGTGTTACAGGTCGATGCGGCGATCAATCCGGGCAACAGTGGTGGCCCCATTCTCTTCAAGGAACGCGTTGTCGGGCTTGCCTTCCAGGGGCTTGCCTGGGCGGATAACATCGGCTATGCCATCCCGCTGCCCGTGATCCTGCACTTTCTCAAAGATATCGAGGACGGCACCTACAACGGCTATCCGGAACTGGGTGCCTTCTTCATGCCCGCACGCAACAACGCCCTGCGCAGCAGCCTTGGCCTGCCGGAGAACGAGTCGGGCGTGGTGCTCTACACCATCGACCCTTTCGGTGCCGCCGCCGGCATACTCCGCGTCGGCGACGTGCTGCTTGAAATCGATGGCCACGATATCGCCAATGACGGCAACATTGCACTGAATGGCAGCCAGGTTCTGTTCGCCGAACTGCTCGAACGCAAACAGTGGGGCGACCAGGTCGTGTTCCGTGTCTGGCGTGATAAGACGGCAACCACCCTCACCGTGCCACTGGCCAGCCCGGTCGATCCCTTCATCTTCCGCAACGAATACGACCACCGCCCCGAGTACTTCCTCTATGCAGGACTGGTCTTTGCCCCCCTCAGCCGGGACTTCCTGCGAACCGTGGGGGAGAGCAAGTCGGATCCCAACACGCAACAGCTCTTCTACTACACCCGCTATGCCAAGCGCGACAACCTGGTCACAGACCGCGACCAGTTCGTGGTCATGATCCGCCGCCTGCCCCACTCGGTTAACACCTACACGGACGACTTCCTGAATGGAATCGTCTCCCAAGTGAACGGACAGCCGGTCGGGACCCTGAAGGACGTGGAAGCCGCATTTGGAGCACCCCGTAAGGGCTACCACGTTGTCGAGTTTGAAGGCATGAAACAGACCCTCGTTCTGGATGCCGCCGCAGCCGACGCAGCCAGTCCAACCATCATGAGACGCTACGGTGTCCCCACGCCCAGCCACTATCATCCCTCAGACGAGGCGGGAGGGCGACCATGACGCGCTCCACCCTCCTCGCCTCTCTTCTCGTCCTGGTGTGCCCGCTCGCGACATGGTCGGTTTCGGCAGAGACCAACGAGCTCGCCAGCTCACTCGCCAGCTCACTCGTCAGGATTTCCGTCACGGCGCAGGAATTCGATGCCTACATGCCGTGGCAGAAACGCAAACCTCACTCACGTGTCGGCTACGGCATTGCCGTGGGGCCGCGCCGCCTCCTGACAACCGACTCACTGGTACGCAACGGCACGCTTATCGAGGTCCAGCGTCCGCAGTCAGGCGAACGCCTCGCGGCGACGGTGATCGAGTCGGATCACCAGATCGGCCTGGCTCTCCTCGAGGTGGGTCCGGATACGCCCCCGTTCTCAGCGGTTAAGGTTCTGCCCGACCGGCAACTGGACGGCAACAGCCGGCTCCAGGTCGTCCAGCTCGACAGCACGCTCGCCCTCCAAACCGGCGGCGCGCAGGTGCTCTCTGTCGCCATGACCTCGCTGCCCTCGGCGCCCTACCCGATCCTGCTCTACACGCTGCTCACCGATATCGCGGTCAACGGGAAATCCGCCATTCTCATGTCGGGCGACCGGCTGGCCGGCCTTGTACTGCAGTACAGCGGCAGCCGACGTACGGCCGAAGTGTTGCCCGGCTCGATCATTGCCCGCTTCCTGGACGACGCCGGCGAGCCGCCCTATGCCGGGTTTGCCATGGCCGGCTTTCAATGGCGGTCGCTGGTTGATCCAGTCAGGCGTGCCTATCTGGGTGCAGACCATACCTCCGACGGCATCCTGATCCTTGCCTGCATTCCCGGAACCGGAGCGGATAGGATTCTCAAGCCAAACGATGTGCTCCTGGAATGGGACGGCTATCGCATCGACAACCTGGGCTATTATACGGATCCTGATCTCGGTCGCATAAGCATGCCTCATCTCATCAAGTTCCGTCGGGCGCCCGGCGAACGGGTCCCGTTGCGCGTCATCCGGGATGGCAAGGAAATGGGACTGGAGCTGCTCCTCGCGCGCCACCGTGATTCAGATGCCCTCGTTCCGGAGAACACACTGCGTGACCAGGCGCCCTACCTCATCGAAGGGGGCCTGGTGATGATGGAGTTGAACGGCCACTTCCTGCGCTCCCGTGGCAGTAGCTGGACCCACAGCACCGATCCGCGCCTGGCCCACATCTACCTGACACGCGCCACATCACCGGAGCAGCCCGGCGATCGCGTCGTTATCCTGGCCGGGATACTGCCTGACCGCATCAATCAGGATTACGGGATGTTCGGGCACGAGATCGTCACGTCCATCAACGGCCGGCCTATTCGCAACATGCGCGACATCTACAACATCATCGGACCCAACGGCCAGGTTGAGCGAATCGGTCTGCAGGGCGTCGGCATCGAACTGGCTCTCGATGCGGCTGCTCTGCCAGAGGCCAACAGACGCATTGCAAGGCTTTACAGGATCCCTTCGCTGCGGAATCCTCCATCACCATCATCCAGAGACTGATGCCCTATGAAACGTAGAACGCTATTCGCCCCCCTGTTCATCATCACCCTCGTGGTCTTCTCGATCGTCGTCTGCGCACTGGTCTACGCTGCGCGAACCGCCATCGTGCGACACGGCATCGCGCGTGCCAATGAACGCTTCGAGAAGCAGGAGGCAGAAAAGGGCTTTGCCCAGCTCACACGCATCGATTCCTGGGCAGGGCAGCACCCGGCATTCATGTCCCAGGTCCGTTGCGCAGCCATTCGCGGGCACGTGCAGGCCGGCAACGATGATGCCGCCATAGAACTGGCCGAGCGCGAGAAGGCGAACGATCGTACCCCACCCCGCCCATCCAACGTGTGGGAGGCGCTCTACCAGGTTGCGGCCGAACAGCTTGACCCCTTCCGGCTCAAGGACATTGGCGGACGCCAGCCCGATCCGAACGCCGGATACCAAGCCCTGTTGCGTGCGCTGGAAGCCACCGGCAATCCCCAGCGCCTCGCGCGAGCGGAGCAGCAAACCGCGATATCCATCCGTGACGCTGGGCGTGTTAAGACCGTGCCCGAAGCGGTAGCCCCGCCCGTGATCACAAAGCCCCCCAGCGTACCGGTAGCGGACCCCGAAGCAGAGCCCGTCTACGACGTCCCCGACAGCATCCCCGAAATGCACGATTTCGGCACCGGCCGGTTTGCCGTGGCGGCCGGCGCCTCAATCCGGGTCTACAGCAAGGAGGGCAAGCATTGTGGCGACTTGCGCGCCGGCACACTGGTGACAGTGCTGAAGACCAGCCCAGGCAAGAAGAGCAACGGAGGCGAGATAGCCGTATGCCGAAAGGAAGGCGCCGGAGCTTCCGATCCGCCGCTCCTTGTGCGCACGCGTGATCTCATTATCCGTGACGGCAGCCTTTCACAGATCCCACCGAATGTCACCGATCTGCTCGCCGCGCATGGCCGGGCCTCATCACAGCTCAAGCGGGCCCGTCAGGATGCCGCCCAACGCAACCCGCATGCGGCCGCCTACAAAGCAGCCACCGCCGCGTACAAGACCTTTGCTGACGATGTTAAACGTCTCACAGCCGCCCGTGACCAGGCCGAGGGGGCTGACCGCAGCCGCTACTCGGACGAGCTGCATATGATGAAGAACCAGGCCCCCGAACTGCAGAGCGCCTACGAGACGACCAAGCGCGAGTACGAAGCATGGAAAGCCACCAACCAGGGCGCCGTCGATTCCGACCCGCAGGTGACCGCCTTCCAGCGTCGGGTGAACAAAGCGGCCCAGGCACTAGCCCCCTACTTCGATTCGTGAAGTGGAGACCCGTCATACGGGGCGGCATCGCCCTCGCGTGGATGGCCACAGTGTTCTGGCTGGTCCGCGTTGAGGCGCATCCCGAGTGGTTTACCCATTCGCTGGCCGGTTACGATGGCCTCATCGGCCGTGACATCCTGGTTTCAGACACCTGGATGCGCGTCATCAATAACGGTAAGCCCGTGGGTTACTCCCGCACATCCGTCGACGTGAACGATCACGAGCTACGCCGCCATATCGTCTTTGAAAACCGGACCCATGTCCGGCTCGACGTGCTGGGCCACTCGCAGCTCATCCAGGCCGTCGCATCGGCCTACCTCGACATGAACTACCGCATGCAGGAATTTGAGTTCAGCATGGTGAGCGGGGTCATCGACGTCGATGTCACCGGCACACGCAGTGAGGAGGGCCCTTTCGACCTGGTCATCGACGCGGCGGGACAGCCCGTCGTATGCGCCTCGATATCCCGGATGACGTTGTGATCCATTCCCCTATGACCGCCCTGGCCGTGCGGAACCTGGATGTCGGTGACTACGTCAAGGTCCAGACCTTCAACCCGGTCACGCTAGCGAAGGAAACCGCGACCGTCCGTGCCCTGCTGCGTGAAACCATCACACTCGACGAAGGCCCCGTTCAGGCCACCAAGCTTGAGATTGAGTACATGGGCGGCCGCTCCCACGCCTGGGTAGATGACGAAGGCCAACTCCTGCGCCAGGAAACCCCCATCGGCTGGACCCTCGAGAAATGCCACCCCGACCAGGTGTTCGAAGAGGAAGAGGATGCAACCACGAAGGACACGAAGGGCACGAAGAAGGAGAAGAAGACAACCACGGAGACACAGAGGCACGGAGGAGAAGGAAGAGGAGAAGAGAATGTCGCGAGAATCGGGCGCGGGGAATACCCCGCACCTCGATTTTCGCAACGTTGTCCTCAAGGGAGGGGGAGGAAATCACCGAGTGCTCAGTGCACTCTTCCCTCTCCCTGGAGCAACGTTGCGGGAACCGTTCAGGTCGGTATTCCGACCTGGGCGATTCCCGCAACATCTTCTCGTTTCCCTCTCTCCTCCGTGCCTCCGTGCCTCCGTGGTTCATTCTCTTCCCCTTCGTGTTCTTCGTGGTTTATCTCCTCCCTATCAAAGGATCCAATATCATGATCTCTGTTAAGAACCTTTCTAAACACTATGGATCACTCGTCGCGGTGGATGATCTCACGCTGGAGGTGCCCAAGGGGGAGCTGTTCTGTTTCCTTGGTCCCAACGGTGCCGGCAAGACGACGACCATCAAGCTCATGACCGGACTCTTGCGCCCGCGTACCGGCAGTATCGAGATCTGTGGCATCAACATCGAGAAGGACCCCGTCAATGCCAAGCTGAAGATGGGCTATGTCCCGGATATGCCCTATCTCTACGACCGTCTCACCACAACCGAGTTCTTCCGGTTCACCGGTGAGATCTATAGTCTCTCGCACGACCACATCGAGCTGCAGCTCGACGAGCAGTTCAAGACCTTCTCGCTGGATGAGTACCGCAACGTACTGGTCAAAGACCTCTCGCACGGCCTCCGGCAACGTCTCGTGTACGCAGCGACATTCCTGCACAACCCCGAGGTGCTCTTCATTGATGAGCCGTTGGTGGGACTCGATCCCTATACGATCCGCCTCATCAAGGACCTGCTTATCGAGCGGACCCGCAACGGTATGACCATCTTCCTCACCACGCACATCCTCGCCCTGGCCGAGGATGTGGCCGATCGCATCGGCATCATCATGAAGGGCAAAGTCGTGGCCCTCGGCCCCCTCGCCCAACTCACCGACGAAGCAGGCGAAAAGAATCTCGAAGACGTGTTCCTGAAACTCACAGCAGAGCAGTACGACAAGCCGGAAAGGCAGCCACAAAGACACGAAGACACAAAGGACAAATAGGACGTGTGGTCCAGGCGGAGAACGTCTCTCGGCGGAGATGCTTCGGCAAGCTCAGCATGACAGTTGCGGGGAAGTTCCGAATGTAGAACAACTGTCATCCCGAGCGAGAGCGAGGGATCTCCTTATCGCCTGCAAACCTATGAAACAGTCCACGCCCTGGCTCTTAGTACCTTCGTGCCTTCGTGGCTGCATTTAACTCTATGTCGATAACCACAGGCCTAATCAGGAAAAGCTGGTGGCGCTTCCGTAACAGCGGGCGCCTCCTGCGCGCGCAGTCGCCCTTCAAGGTGTTCTTCGTCTCGCTCTTCGCGCTCGGGTTTGAGGTGGGTCTCTATCTTCTCTTCCTCGACGGCTTTCGCTTCCTGGATCAGCTCGGCGGCGCCGGCCGACTTATTCTCAATCATCTCTTTGCCCTCTTCTTCATGGGCATGGGTGCGATGCTGGTCATGTCCGGCATCGTAACCGGCTACTCCACTATCTTTCGTTCCGACGAGATTCCCTTCCTGCTGACCCACCCGTTCACCGTATCGCGCATTGTTGTCTACAAATACTACCAGTCGACCCTCTTCGCCTCCTGGTCGTTTGGTTTTGTTGTGATCCCCTTCGTCGCCGCCTATGGCGTCTTCCTTGACCTCGGACCGCTCTTCGCAGTCTGGACCTTCCTCTTTTCGATTCCGTTTCTCCTGCTCTGCGCCGGCATCGGGTCCATCGTTGTGCTCCTGCTGGTTCGCTGGTCGCCCACCGGACGCGCGCTCAAATGGCTCTGTGCCGCCATCCCCCTTGTGGGGGCTCTGCTGATCTGGTCGCTCTGGCAGGATGCCTACGATCCCGATGCCAATGTTCAGTTCACCCTTTCCAGGATTGTGCCCGGTCTGCGTCCGGCTACGAACAAGCTGATCCCAAGCTGGTGGGTAGCGGCGGGGATTCTCGCGCTGACGCGCGGTGAACTGGTGCGGGGCGGCATGCTCTGGTTGGTGCTGACCACGACCACGGCCATGCTGGTGATGGTCGTCGAATGGATCGGGAGCGCCACATTCGTGGCATCATGGCGCCGCGTGTTGGGCAACATGCGGCGTGGACGGCATGCGCCGGTGCTGTTTCCGTTTGCGGAGCGGCTGCTGCGCGGGATCGGCGCGGACGTGCGCGCCGTGGCACTTAAAGACGTACGGATCTTCTTCCGCGACCCCACGCAGTGGAGCCAGACCCTGATATTCTTCGGACTGCTGGCACTCTACTTCTCCAACCTGCGCAACTTCCGTTACCACGCCCTGCCGGATGCCTGGCGCAATACGATCACCTTTCTGAACGTATTCAGCGTTTCCGCGGTGGTCTGCTCGCTCGGCTCGCGCTTCGCCTATCCGCAACTGAGCCTGGAGGGTCAGGGCTTCTGGGTGCTGGGGCTATCGCCGGTGAAGATGTCACGCATCGTGCGGGCCAAGTTTGCCCTGGCCGTCATGGCCCTGCTGCCCATCAGCGTCGCACTGATGCTGCTCTCCGGCGCCATGTTGCGGGCCGACTGGACGGTACGCCTGTTGGCGGTGGGCCTGTCCGCCTGCATCTCGCTGGCGGTGGCCGGGCTTTCGATCGGGTTAGGCTCGATCTTTCTCGACCTGCGCTCACGCAACCCCGCCGCCATCGTCTCCAGCTTCGGGGGCACGCTGAACCTCGTCCTCAGCCTGGGATTCATGCTGCTGACGATCGTCCCGTTCGGCCTGCTCTTTCACGTCCGTATCAGCGGTCTGCTCAGTCCCGCCGGCATGGTCCGCTCCGTCGCCGTCGCCAGCGCGTGGACCCTCACGCTCACCGCCATCACCACGATCATCCCCCTCCGCCTGGGCGCCCGTAGCCTGGCCATGCGGGATTACTAGTGTCGTGTCTCTCAATTGCGTTTGTATAACTCGTCTGTCATCCCGAGCGAAGTCGAGGGATCTCTGCCACATCATGAGGCTGAGATTTGCTTCGGCAAGCTCAGCACAGGCTCTCGCTTCGCTCGGAATGACAGTCCTTAGCGCATTCTGGGAGCCTATTTGCGTGACAGGACACAAGACCGGCGCAACGCCCAGTACCCTTTCTACCGGTCGAACTGACTGTCAAATGCGATGTTGCTGGAGGGGAAGTCGACGCTCTTCACAAACTCACAAGCTTCCCTGGCGCCGTGGCAACGATCCATGCGGGAGTCTTCCCACTCGACCGAAAGCGGCCCCTTGTAGCCCATGTCGTTGAGTGCCACCATGATGTCCTCGAACATGATGTCGCCGTGGCCCAGCGACCGGAAATCCCACTGCCGGCGCGGATCGCCAAACTCGGTGTGACCACCAAAGACACCCACGCTGCCATCACCATGATCCCACCAGGCATCCTTCATATGGACGTGGAAGATCCGGTTGCCGAAACGGCGAATGAAGTCGACGTAGTCAACGCCCTGGTAGCCCAGGTGCGACGGATCGTAGTTGAACCCGAATGCCTTGTGGTTGTTGACCGCTTTGAGAGCACGTTCGGCTGAAGCGGTATCGAACGCGATCTCGGTGGGGTGCACTTCCAGTGCAAACCGCACGCCCTTGTCGGCAAAGACATCCAGGATCGGCGTCCAACGCTTCGCAAAACCAGCATAGCCGGCTTCAATCTGCCCCGGCAGCGCCGGTGGAAACGAGTAGAGCAAGTGCCAGATTGAGGATCCCGTGAAACCGTTCACCACCTTGATCTTCATGTTGGCTGCGGCGCGCGCGGTTTGCTTCATCGTCTTCACAGCCCAGGCACGTGCCGCCTGCGGGTTCTTCTTCACGCCTGGAGGCGTAAACTGGTAGTGACGCGCATCGATGTTGTCGCATACGAGCTGTCCCGCGAGATGGTGCGAGATCGCCCAGCACTTGAGGCCATACTTTGCCAGCAGAGCATGACGGTCATCGCAGTAGCGCTTGCTCCTGGCACCCAGCTCAGGATCAAAGTGATCGCCCCAACAGGCAAGTTCGAGTCCATCATAGCCCCAGTCGGCGGCCATCTTGGCGAGTTCCTCCAGCGGCAGGTCAGCCCACTGGCCCGTGAAAAGTGTTACCGGTCGTGTCATTGCAGTTCCTCCTTTGAGCATCAATCTACAAGCCGCCACCGTCCATGTCCAGCAGCGGTGTCACAGCGATTCTCATTATGGCAGTCGTTCAAGCGATTCTGTCATCCCGAGCTTGCCGAGGGATCTCCTGATCATCGAAAACACTGGAGATCCCTCGACTTCGCTCGGGATGACAGATCAAACAAGGGATGCGTGCCTCCATAA